>NZ_QPJQ01000001.1 GCF_003337275.1 Marinomonas foliarum
CATTGAATAGTCACGCTGTGTGCGCTTAATACACTTGATACCTGATGTCGCCATAAAGAAGTCCTCTTTATGTCAACGTATTTTAGGATGGGACATTAAATACCAAAAAAGCATCGATAATCTCGATGCTTTTTTGGTATTGTGTACAGAATAAATAATCTAGCTTGAAGTTTGGAACTTTCAGCCGCATATTAAGTCTATTGATTGTCTTAAACCTTAAAGGAGTAATCTCATGCGTTACACAGAAGCCCTTTCGACACATACGTCACAAGCGGCCAACAAAACGCTCCGCAATACATACGGGCTGTTGTCGCTTACCCTTTTGTTCAGCGCCTTCACTGCGGGCATGAGCATGGCATTAAACCTCCCACATCCGGGACTAATTATTACTCTGGTAGGCTTTTATGGCTTACTTTTCCTAACACACAAGTTTAAAAATAGCTCTGCAGGTATTTTGTGTGTATTTGCTCTAACTGGTTTCATGGGTTTGACCCTTGGTCCAATTCTAACGGCTTATATGAGCTTGTCTAATGGCTCTAGCTTGATCATGAGTGCATTAGGCATAACTGGCCTATCATTTCTAGGCTTGTCAGCTTACGCACTTGTTTCAAAGAAAGACTTTAGCTTCCTTAATGGATTCATCACTGTCGGTTTCTTTGTCTTGCTGTTTGCTGTAATCGCCGGATTTTTCGTTCAAATGCCAGCATTGCAAATCTTCATTTCTGCTGGTTTTGCTTTGTTCTCTGCAGCAGTCATTTTACTGCAGACAAGCCAAATTGTACGCGGTGGTGAAACTAACTACATAATGGCGACAGTGAACTTGTATGTTTCTCTATACAACATGTTCCTTAGCGTATTGTCGTTGCTTGGTATGGCTAACGACGATTAATCCTACTTAGCACTGTAAAAAGGCCGCTGACTGCGGCCTTTTTTGTGTGTAAAATTTACCGTATCTCATGCCAAGGTTATTTTTAATGCAATACACTCTGCTCATTACGGGCTCGCCTTATCACAGCAAAGCCTGCCACACTGCACTGCGCTTCATACGAGCGGCACTTAATAAATCCCCCGATAGCATCAAAGGCGTGTTCTTTTATGAAGATGCTGTATTGATAGGCAGCCAAGTAGCGCAGCCGCCTAGAGATGAAATTAACCTCACCCAAGCATGGCAAGAAATAGCAGAACAACACAATATCCCACTGTATTTGTGCATTGCAGCTGCGGTAAGACGTGGCATTATCAATGAAGGTGAAAGCCGTCGCTATGAGCTAGAACAACATACCCTTGCAGAATATTTTCAGCTTGAAGGCTTGGGGACTCTTGTTGATCTAATGAACACAACCAACAAAATCATTCAGTTTAGGTAGCCCCATGAAACACACTTTGATCCACCTAAATACCAGCCCCTATTCGAGCTTGGCTTGTAAAGAAGGACTAGACCTAGCTCTCGTATTGGCCACATTCGAGCAACCTGTTGATTTATGCTTATCTGGCGCAGCTTTAGCGCTTTTATCCGACACTCAACAACCCACAGCGGAACATGGCAAAAACCTACACAAGCTGCTCGCTGGACTCGAGTTTTATGACATTGAAAACGTCTATATAGAAAAAAACCATTCATGGCTGGATAGCACCACTTCATGGCAAGGGGTCACACCACTGGATAGTACCGAGTGGCAGACAATGTTTTCACAATACCAACAGGTTTTTCGGTTTTAATTATGCGACTCCACCAAATAAATCAACTCGATTACCCTGCCTCACTAGAAACAACTTGGCAAAATAGCCTGCAAGCAGGTGACCAAGTCCTACTGATTGAAGACGGTTTTCTAAAAAGCATTCAGTACGCTGAGAAGATGCAAACTCTTATAAAAGAGAAAGAGATCACACTTTATTATTTGCAAAGTGATGCTGCTGCCTATGGTTTATCGCCAACATTCGGAATCGCACTTACAGACGAAGAATGGGTAGAGTTAACCTTTGCTGCTGAAGCAAACATTAGTTGGTAATTACAATGACAAACAAAACTATAGTTCTCGATGAAGAAGGTTATTTGCTAAACCTGCAAGACTGGACACCAGAACTTGCCAATCAACTGGCGCAAGAGGTTGAAGTCGAGCTTACGGAGGCGCACTGGGAAATTATTCACTTGTTGCGAGATTTTTATCAAGAATTTGAAGTGTCTCCCGCTATGCGCCCACTAGTAAAAGCGGTATCGAAAAAGCTAGGCGCAGAAAAAGGCCGTAGTATTTATTTAATGATGCTTTTCCCCGGCAGCCCACCTAAGCTAGCGGCAAAAATTGCCGGTCTTCCAAAACCTGCGAACTGCCTGTAATAACCTAACCTATCGATACAAAAACGGAGCCTATATGAGGCTCCGTTTTTGCTTGTACACATTAAATACCAAAAAACTCAGTACTTGCCGTACCACTCTAATTTCTTCTGCAAGGTCACAACCTCACCAATGATCAGTAACGCTGGCGATTTAGCCTCGTTCACCACAGACACTTCATAGACATCTTGAATAGTTGACGTGAAAACGCGCTGCTCACGAGTGGTACCTTTCTCGACGATTGCCACTGGCATAGATGGACTCATACCAAAACGGATCAACGATTGAGTGATATCTTTTAGACCCGTTAAGCCCATATAAATAACCAAGGTTTGCGCTGGGTGAACTAATTCCTCCCAAGGTAACTCTGTTGTGCCGTCTTTTAAATGGCCCGTTAGGAAACGAACCGACTGGGCATAATCACGGTGGGTTAAAGGAATCCCCGCATACGCAGCACAGCCTGCTGCTGCCGTGACACCTGGAACCACTTCAAAAGGCACACCTTCTTCAATTAATTCTTCAAGCTCTTCACCACCACGACCAAAGATAAAAGGATCTCCACCTTTTAGACGCACCACCATGTGGCCTTCTTTTGCTTTGGCAGCAAGCAAACTATTAATCTCTTCTTGTGGAAGACTATGCAAAGACTTGGCTTTGCCCACGTACATTTTCTCTGCTGACTCAGGAATTAGCTCAATAATTTCTTTGCCAACCAAGCGGTCGTACAAAACCACATCCGCCATTTTTAGCAATCGATGTGCTTTTAACGTCAATAACTCTGGATCACCTGGACCCGCACCAATCAAATAGACCTTGCCCGTCATAATTCCCAATATCCACTCATACAAAAAAAGCCTCCGTTGAGGCTTTTTTATTAGAAAATTTAGCTTACGCTTTTTTCAATACCGTCTTACCGCCCATATAAGGCACTAACACATCAGGAACACGTACATTACCCTCTGCATCTTGATAGTTTTCAAGGACAGCAACCAATGTACGACCCACAGCCAAACCAGAACCATTCAAGGTATGTGCCAATTCTGGACGACCTGTTTCTGGGTTGCGCCAGCGTGCTTGCATACGACGGGCTTGGAAGTCCCACATGTTAGAGCAAGAAGAGATCTCACGGTATTTACCCTGACCAGGCAACCATACTTCAATGTCATACGTTTTGTGCGCAGAGAAACCAAGATCGCCGCCACATAGAATCACGGTACGGTAAGGAAGCTCTAGTTTTTGTAGGATCACTTCTGCGTGACCTACCAACTCTTCCAGTACTTGTTCTGAAATATCTGGACGGCAAACATGAACCAACTCAACTTTTTCAAACTGATGCTGACGAATCATGCCGCGAGTATCACGACCATAGCTGCCTGCTTCGCTGCGGAAGCAAGGCGTATGAGCGACAAACTTCTTGTGCAAATCTGCGTCATTTAAAATTTCATCACGTACCAAGTTTGTCACTGGCACTTCTGCTGTTGGGATCAAATACAGGTCATTATTACCACTGTCTTTGTCCACTGGCACTTTAAACAAATCCGCTTCGAACTTAGGTAGCTGTCCTGTTCCTTTTAAGGAATGAGAGTTTACTAAGTAAGGCACATACACTTCAGTATAACCATGTAAGTCTGCATGAGTATTGATCATGAATTGCGTTAGAGCACGATGTAGGCGTGCTAAGTCAGAATGCATAACGGCAAAGCGAGAGCCAGTAATTTTAACTGCCGCTTCGAAATCCAGCATTTCCATCGCTTCACCAAGATCAACGTGATCTTTTGGCTCAAAGTCGAATTGCTTAGGCGTTCCCCAACGACGAACTTCAACGTTATCGTCTTCAGTTTTACCTTCTGGAACTGATTCATGCGGAAGATTTGGAATGCCTTCCAACAAGTTTTCCATTTCGTCTTGAACTTGTGTCAGCTGTGTTTTTGCCGCTTCAAGGTCATCACCTAGCGTTGCTGTTTGTGCTTTTAGCTCAGCCGCTTTGTCTTTATCGCCAGACTTCATCGCCTGACCAATTTCTTTGGATACTGAATTTCGGGCTTGTTGCAGCTGCTCCGTTTCTACTTGAATGGCTTTACGACGCTCTTCTAAGGAAGAAAAAGTCGCCACATCCAACTCATAGCCTTTCTTTTTAAGTTGAGCCGCAATGGCTTCTGGGTCAGCGCGTAATGCTTTAATGTCTAACATCTCTGCAACAATATCCTTCAAACAGTGTATAAAAATAAATTAAGGTACTTTCAAATAGTCTAAGGAATCAGAACAAACGCGCTAGCGTCATTCCAATCGCCAAACCAACAATACCTAAAATGCAGCTTAATAATAAATAGCTTACCGCAGTTAGCCAAGCCTGCATGTTAATAAGGGAGACAATTTCCAGTGAAAAAGTGGAAAAAGTAGTAAATGCTCCTAAAAAACCGACCATAACCAAAGGACGGTATGGTTCAAGTGACGGCATGCGCTCACTAATGAGCACAAATGCAACGCCCATCAACACACAACCCAAAACATTCACTACCATAGTGGCGAAGGGAAAATGGTACTGCCAGTGCGCATTAACCCACTTAGACATACCATACCGACTCAATGCGCCAAGCGCACCACCAACGGCGATCATTAGATACATCATAGATTGTCCTCTTCAGACAAGCCTTTAGTTCGGTAAAAAGAGTTGTAACGCTGTAACGGGCTTTGATCATCTAAATCTGACAACCAAGCCAGTTTATCATTGATCTTTTTCTCTAAGCCTCGATCCGTCGGCTGATAATAACGCATATCAGCTATCTCTTCTGGCATATAGTTTTCACCAGCAGCGTAAGCATGCTCTTCATTATGCGCGTAACGGTATTCATCACCGTGTCCCATGCTTTTTGCCAAAGACGTTGGCGCATTACGCAAATGCACTGGCACCTCATAACTTGGTTGCGCTGCGACATCCGACATTGCCTGCCCAAACGCTTTATAAACAGCATTACTTTTGGGTGCACATGCCATATAGACAGCAGCTTGCGCAATCGCACGATTGCCCTCACCTGGACCAACACGTTCAAATACATCCCAAGCATTTAAACCAATTTGCAACGCTCGCGGGTCGGCATTACCAATGTCTTCTGATGCAATAGCCAATAAACGACGCGCTATATATAAAGGATCACAGCCACCATCAAGCATTCTAGCCATCCAGTACAAAGCACCATCAGGTGAAGATCCGCGAACGGATTTATGAAAGGCGGAAATTTGATCGTAAAATACATCACCCTTACGGTCAAAGCGACGAAGACTTCCTCCCAGAACATCTTCAAGCTGCTCTTGAGTCACTTTATAGCCAGGCTCAACAAGGTCAGATAAAATTTCTAAAAAGTTAAGACCGCGTCGAATGTCACCATCTGCAGCTTGAGCCAATACCGATAAAAAATACTCATCTATCTGAAAGTCATTTTCGAGACTTTTCATGGCACGAGACAAAACAAGTTCCACCTCATCTACGCTCGGCGTTTTTAAACGATACACGCGAGCACGAGACAGCAAGGCGGAGTTTAATTCAAAGGCAGGATTTTCCGTGGTAGCACCAATAAACAAAAAAGTGCCGTCTTCAATAAAAGGCAAAAAGGCGTCTTGTTGTGACTTATTAAAACGGTGTACTTCATCGACAAATAAAACCGTCTGCGTACCGTTCATCATACGCAATTGTTTGGCTTGATCTACCGCAGCTCGAATCTCTTTAACACCAGACATAACCGCTGATATTTCAATAAATTGCGCATCAAGGGCGTGAGATAAAAGCTGAGCAAAGGTGGTTTTACCCACTCCGGGAGGACCCCAAAGAATAAAGGAATGACAGTGACCTGTTTCTACCATTCTGCGTAGTGGCTTCCCCGGACCCACCAAATGCGACTGGCCAATATAATCATCTAGGTTTGCTGGTCGCATTCTTGCCGCCAAAGGCTGATAGGCCTCTGGCGGCACATCCGAAAAAAGATCCTTCATTACTGACCTTCTACAATAACGTCCACGTTAGCCGGCAAATCCAACACAAAGTTTTCTTTTGCTACGCCTTCATGTGTTTCGACATTTTTAAATTCGATAACCGTGGTTTGCCCAAGCGTATCTAAAATACTCATGGCACTGATCACCTTGTCTCTAAAAGACAGGGTCAATGCCTGAAAGAGGTCTTGGTCGTCTTTTGGCGCTAAACGAAATTTTTCTGCACCCAATGTACTCACATCGTAATGAGGGAGCACATCGGCTGATGGCTGCCCTAAAAGAGCCGCTGGCGAATTGCCAACCGCACCAGACAATGGCTTCTTAGTCGCTTGTTCTAAATCCACATCCCAGACGGTAATGTTTTTACCATCAGAGATAATACGTTGTGCAAAAGGCGTCACACTATCCCAAACAAATTGATTAGGCTTCGCAAGAAGAAAAACACCTTCGCTTACTTGTAACTGCTTACCTTTTTCATCGTACGTAACTTGCCGAAACTCACCTTCGATGTTTCGATTCATCTCCAGCAAGCTTTCTATAGAAGCTGTCGCATTGTCATCCGCCTGCACTAACATCGATTGAAAAATAGCTAAAAAGCCCAAAAGCGCGAAGGTGACTAATTTATTTACCAAAATATATCTCCACTCATATAAACATAAAGCCCTAAAATGAAATTAGGGCCATCGACTATTACTCTGGAATTAAGATATCTCTTTGTCCATTGGTTCCCATTGGGCCAACTAAGCCAGCGGCTTCCATTGCTTCAACCAAGTTAGCCGCTCTGTTGTAACCTATTTTCAATCGACGTTGAATAGAAGATATCGAAGCTTTACGCGTTTCAATGACAATTTTCACAGCTTCATCATAAAGTGCATCTTTGTCCTCACCACCACCGTCGGTCATTAAGTCTTCAGGATTCACAACAACATCCTGAATATACTCTGGCTCCCCACGCTGTTTCCACTCTTCTACTACTGCATGCACTTCCTCATCTGACACAAATGCGCCGTGTACGCGAATTGGGGTTGGCAATCCTGCTGGAAGATACAGCATGTCGCCCATCCCCAACAGCTGATCCGCTCCACCCTGATCAAGTATGGTTCTTGAGTCAATTTTTGACGACACTTGAAACGCCATCCGCGTCGGTATATTCGCTTTAATCAAACCAGTAATGACATCCACCGATGGACGTTGTGTCGCCAAGATTAGGTGAATCCCCGCTGCCCTTGCCTTCTGAGCAATACGAGCAATGAGTTCTTCTACTTTTTTACCCACGATCATCATCATATCGGCGAACTCATCGACTATAATAACGATATAAGGCAAAGGCTCTAAATGTGGCACTGTACGTGCTACACCATCTTCTGAGAACATCGCCATCTCGGGCTGCCACAATGGGTCTTCAATTGGCTTACCGGCTTCAATGGCATCACGAACCTTTTTGTTATAACCGGCAATATTTCGTACACCAAGTTTCGACATGAGCTTGTAGCGACGCTCCATTTCATCTACCGACCAACGCAAGCCATTGGCCGCATCTTTCATGTCAGTAATAACAGGTGTTAATAGATGTGGAATGCCTTCATATATCGATAACTCGAGCATTTTCGGGTCAACCATGATCATACGCACTTCATCAGGTGTCGATTTCAGAAGCATACTTAAGATCATGGCGTTAACGCCCACAGATTTACCTGAGCCTGTTGTACCAGCCACCAACACATGAGGCATTTTAGCGAGATCAACAACAACAGGTTCACCAGAAATGTCATGACCCAGAGACAAGGTCAATGGTGAAGATAATCGCTCATACGCATCGCAATTGATCACTTCAGAAAAGTAAACGGTATCACGAACCTGATTGGGAATCTCAATCCCAATCGTCGACTTGCCAGCAATCACTTCGACCACACGGACACTCATTACACTTAAAGAGCGCGCAAGGTCTTTGGCTAAATTGGTAATTCGAGATACCTTCACACCTGGCGCTGGTTGAATTTCAAACCGTGTAATTACCGGACCTGGATTAACTTCAACCACTTCCGCTTTTACACCGAAATCCTGCAAGCGCTGTTCTAACAATTCAGACAAAGCTAACAACTCATCTTCAGAGTAACCGCCCTGCTTAGGTTTTGGCTTAGTCAGCACCGAACGATCTGGTAAAGAGTAAGCCTCTATTTTTTTATTACTATCTGCTTCATCAGCATAAGGGCCACCTAAAGAGTCTAACTGCTTTGCCTCAGACAAAGTACGAAAAGCGGGTTTATGGGCTGGCGGAATGTCAGCAGGAGTAGATTTATCAGAATTAAACAGCATCGCATCGGCTTGTTCTTTAGAAATACCAGATGAAACAATTTCCGGCTCGGCTTGAACTGATTGCTCTTTCACTGGCTGCTTATATTGTTGCATGTTCGCATCTTTTGCAGCGTCATCACTATTTGCTGACCAGGACTCTTCTATATAAAGGGTGTCACCAAAGTTAACGTCTTTATCATCAAAAGATAACCCATCCGATGCTAAATCATCAAAGCCACCCAGCTCTGGCTCCGTATGATTAACGGGCTCTTTATCAGATCTTTCACTCTTCTCCTTTGAAGATCGAGCTTTTGAAAACAGACCTGACAAGCTAAATTTAGATTTTTTACTACCATTCGGATGTGACTCTTCATCTACCGGAATAGAATCTTCGAGTAAGATGTCTTCTGCAGATTGTACATTCTGTTCTTTTCTTCTTTTTCTGACAATTGCTGGCTCTTCCGCTTCATCAGAAACAGCTTCTAGATCAATAAGCTCATTCCTCTTATTGGCCTTTAGCTCTCGTCTGCTAATCCATTTTTGACGAACAAACATAGCAAAGTTGTACGCTTTTTCGCCTAAGCGGTCCATCAAACTCAACCAATGCACCTGAGAAAGCAGAGTGAATGACAAAATCACTAAAGCCAAGCTAACTAGGGTCGCACCATCATAACCAATGAAGCCATACATCAAAATGCCAAGTGCGCGACCTAGAATACCACCAGTACCATACTGTAAAGACGTCTCACCAACGGTATGCAAAAAGCAAAGTACAGAACCAAAAGATAAATATAAAATGCTGCCAATTGTACAGAGCAAAGCATTATTGAGGGGCAATAAGGAGTGTGGGTTACGCCATATAATCACAGCTACCCAAAAAAACAATGGCGGTAAAGAATAAAACAAAGACCCGAAAAAGCCAGACGATAAGTCTGCGATAATGGCACCAATAGGCCCCATTGAGTTTTGAATCGCTGCACCACTACCAGAATAAAACCAACCTGCATCTGCCGGATTATAAGTATAGGTCGCTAAACCAAAAAAGAATAAAAATAACAAAGCTGCAATAAACGCTGCTTGTTTAGCGAACATATCCCAAATTGGTGATCGTACCGACTCACTCATCTTTTCTGACAAAACGTACTTCCTATTTTATGCTAATCAAAACAAAACCCACTCCATGTAGCGGAGCCATAAGTTTGCTAAGCTTACCATAAAAAAAGCCAACCCAAAGGGTTGGCTTTCGCTTTAACTCGTAAAGGTGTTCCCATTTTCAGAGAAGACCTTTAGGGGAAAATTTCTTAGAAAGAAACTTTAGCGCCAACTACAGAGTAGTCAGATTTATCAGCTTCATAAGCTAGGTAAGAAGCGTAGAATGTTACGTCGCCTGGAGTGTAGTAAGCTGTAAATTCAGTGCGACCTTGATCTTTTTCATCAACACCTTTAGATGACTCACCACCTTTAGTGTAATACTGAGCAGCAAGAACAAGCTCTTCAGAAACTGGCAAATCAAGACCAATACCTGTGTTCATAACGTCGGCATCATTTACAGAACCAACACGAACGAATGAAGACAATGTAGCCATACCAAGAGGTGCTTTAACACCAACAGTTAAAAGCTGGTTGTCAACGTCGTCAGACATTTTGTAGCCTGCAGATACACCCAAAGTTACACCACTAAATTCTGTTGTGTATGCTGCATTCAAAGAACCTACGTTATCGCCTTCTTCAATTTCGAATGCAACAGTAAGGTTGTCGTTAACCATGTAACGAACACCTAGGTCATTACCGAAATCATCTTTGGCATGGTCATTATCTTCTTCTACACCAGCGTTGTAGGCTACGTTGTCAAGGATAGTTCCATCGAAGTCACCAAACTGAACAGCGCCAGTTTTAACATAGATTTCGTCTAGACTAAAAGTAGTGTCTTGGCCTGGATCATTTTCAACAGACTCACCTAATTTTTTGACTTTAGAGTTCTTCTTAACTGAAGAACCTTCCATATCTAGGTCAAAGTAAACTAGGCCAGTATCACCGATGATGTTCACTTCACCACGTGAAACAGCAGAATCACTACCAGATTCTTGAGATTTATACTCAAGACCCGCTGTACCTTTAAATACTGGCTCAGCAGCAAAAGTAGTAGTAGAAACAGCAGCCGCTACAGCAGATACTGCAAACACAGAAGCAAGTTTAATCGCTTTCATTCAAGATTCCCCTTTATATTATATTGTGTGGTCTTGTAGACCTTTTGATAGATTTTCGTCTAACCAAGAAACGTTGCTAAATCAACGACTCATGTATCTTAAAACCGATCAGTTTCACTTTTGTGACAATTGCCAAAAAAGCAAAGCATTCTATCCCCCAACACTGCATTCGATTATGTTTTCGAATTACCGTTTGGAACTGCATCGATTAAAACCAAGTTTTCCATTACTGGTCAAGCTTTCCTTGCACTTTTTTTCTTTTTTTTTTCATTTTGCCCCCTTTATTGAGTAAAAAACACCCAATAAAGGCAACAAAGGTCAAAACACTCTAATTATTCATGCACATTCTTACGCTTTAAGCATAACATTGTGTCAACAAGTCGCAAGTAGAATGTTTTTTCCTCCTCAGTTCAAATATCGGAGTTAGATTGTTTTTCTTTAGTTTTTTTTGCCATTTCTTTCTTCACGATAGTTTTTCACACTAAAAAAACTATAATTGGCACCTTAAAGTCACATTGATAATTAGGTTAGCCAGATAAATGTCAGATTCCGAAAATAACGACTTACATGAACTCTTGTTACTTTCAGAGTCTCCATATGACACACCTAACCCAAATAAAGCGCTACAAGACCCCGAAGGCCTCTCTGCAATTGGTGGCGACTTAACCACAACACGCTTGCTTCACCTTTACAGCAAAGGTTTTTTTCCATGGTTTAGCGACCCAGATCCTATATTATGGTGGCATCCAGAGCAGAGATGCGTGTTAACTCCCGAACATTTCCATGCATCCAAGTCGCTCAAAAAAGCATCTAAAAGAGAAAACTGGATGTATTCGATCAATCAAGATTTTGAGTCAGTTATTGGCTACTGCTCTACCCTGAGGGCGGATAAGGAAGGAACTTGGATATCCAATGACATCAAAACGGCCTACACAGAATTACATAAACTAGGCTACGCCCATTCAGTTGAAATTTGGCTTGATGACAAGTTGGTTGGTGGCTTTTATGGCGTGGCTATGGGTAACATGTTTTTTGGCGAATCCATGTTTTCTCTGCACCCCAATGCATCAAAAGTCGCATTAAAATCATTTTGTGATGTCGCTAAAGATTGCCAAATTGGACTCATAGATTGCCAAGTTGAATCAGCGCATTTACTTTCGCTAGGGGCGAAACAATTACCTCGCAACGATTTTTGCGCAGTACTTACTAAACTCATACCCAAGATAGAAAAGAATTCAAAACTCATTAACATCGGAAAAAATTCAGGGAAATGCCCCCTTTGAAACAAAAATAGACATCATCAGAATGCATCTAGGTTTGCCTTACGCTGCATTTTTAGGCAAAATACGCTCGATCAAAATTCAGACGTGGCTAAATACGCAATCATGATTTAGATATTTAGCGCTCAACCGACCAAGAGAAACATCTTTTTTCTTCGTCTGCAGACCTTGGCGCTCACAAGGTCGGCGTCTACTAAACAAATAGTAAGTTAACACCATAGGACACATATTGTGGCAAAAGAAGAAGGCTTAGAAATGGAGGGCACTATCATTGATACGTTGCCTAATACCATGTTCCGTGTTGAATTAGAAAACGGACACATCGTAATTGCACATATCTCTGGAAAAATGCGCAAAAACTACATTCGTATTTTGACTGGCGATAAAGTAAAAGTGGAACTGACACCTTACGACCTATCTAAAGGCCGTATCGTATATCGCGCACGTTAATTTAAGCTGCTCTCAAAAAGTATCTTAAAATAAACGACATAAAAAAACCGGACATTGTCCGGTTTTTTTATGTTTACTCTTGATCACTCCCTCCCCCTTATTTAAGAGAAAGGGTATGAGAGCTGCCATCCGACTAATGAACAACCGCCTCTTTTATCACTTCAAACTGAAGCTCATCGCTTTTTTCATCCAACGCCACTTTGACATGACCACCATCATGCAGATCTCCAAAAAGGATATGATCCGCCAGAGGCTTCTTCAGATGCTCCTGAATCACCCTCGCCATTGGCCGAGCCCCCATTTGACGATCATAGCCCTTATTCGCTAACCAGCCTCTTGCGGTGTCTGAGACCTCCAACAGAACCCCTTTCGGATCAAGTTGAGCCTGCAACTCCACCAAGAACTTATCAACAACATTGAAGATAATACGCTCATCAAGCTGCTGGAATTGAATAACAGCATCAAGACGGTTTCTAAATTCTGGCGTGAAAGTGCGATTAATCACCTCCATGCCGTCAGTTGAGTTGTCTTGACTAGAGAAACCAATCGAACGACGAGCCAACTCTTCAGCCCCCGCATTCGAAGTCATCACTAAAATGACATTACGGAAATCCGCCTTGCGTCCGTTGTTATCCGTCAAGGTACCGTGATCCATTACTTGCAGAAGCAAGTTAAAGACCTCTGGGTGAGCTTTTTCAATCTCATCCAATAGCACAACACTGTGTGGATTCTTCGTCACCGCTTCTGTTAGCAAGCCACCTTGATCAAAACCAACATAGCCTGGTGGCGCACCAATCAATCGAGACACAGCATGACGTTCCATGTATTCCGACATATCGAAACGAATAAGTTCAAGCCCTAATTGTTTAGCTAGCTGTTTGGTAACTTCTGTTTTACCAACCCCTGTCGGACCAGCCATCAAGAAAGAACCAATAGGCTTTTGTTCAGCCTTCAAGCCAGCACGAGATAATTTGATCGCCGCTGATAATGAATCAATCGCGTTATCCTGACCAAACACCACCATTTTCAGGTTGCGCTCTAGGTTAGATAGCACTTGCCTGTCGTCTGAGTTAACCGCTCTAACTGGTACTCTGGCAATTTTAGAAACAATGTCTTCAATATCGGCAACAGTAATAACTGTTTTACGTTTGTCTTCCGGCTGAAGGCGCTGATAAGCACCAGCTTCATCCACAACATCAATCGCTTTATCAGGCATATGACGATCTGTCACATAGCGCTGAGCAAGCTCGGCTGCTGCCAATAAGGCTGGCTCTTCGTACTTAACCTTATGATGTTCTTCAAATGCACCAATGATGCCTTTCAGAATTTGATAAGTATCATCAACACTTGGCTCATTTACATCAATTTTCTGGAAGCGACGTGCCAACGCGTGGTCTTTTTCAAACACACCACGAAACTCTTGGAATGTTGTTGAACCAATACAGCGCAAACCACCCGAACTCAATACAGGCTTGAGCAAGTTGGAAGCATCCATGACACCACCAGAAGCCGCACCCGCACCAATGATGGTATGAATTTCATCAATAAACAGAATAGCATTCGGTAACTTTTTCAGTTCGCCGAGCAATTGTTTAAGACGTTTTTCAAAATCTCCGCGGTATTTAGTACCTGCGAGCAAAGCCCCCAAATCCAAGGAATAAACCACACCGTCCGCAATAACATCAGGCACCTGCCCATCAACAATACGTTTTGCTAAGCCTTCAGCAATGGCTGTTTTACCAACGCCAGACTCACCAACCAAGAGAGGGTTGTTTTTACGGCGACGAGAAAGTGTTTGTATTACTCGCTCAACTTCGTATTCACGGCCAATCAGCTTGTCTATTTTTCCTGCTTTAGCTTCTTCATTTAAATTAGTAGCAAATTTTTGCAACGGCGCAGTATTCGTATCTTCCGCCTCGTCATCATGATCCATGTCCTGAGAAGATGCTTCTCCTGTTTTAGATATTCCATGAGCCACATAATTGACTACATCAATTCGTGCTACGCCATGACGTTTTAGAAGATAAACTGTTTGGCTTTCTTGCTCACTAAAAATAGCCACCAGCACATTCGCGCCTGTGACTTCGCGTTTACCAGAAGATTGAACATGGAAAACCGCACGTTGTAACACGCGCTGAAAACCTAACGTAGGTTGAACTTCGCGCTCTTCGTCGTCTTCAGGAATTAGAGGTGTAGTGCTATCTACAAATTCCTCAAGTTCCTTACTTAAGATGTCTAAATTCACACCACATGCTTTTAGGACGCTTGAAGCAGCGCCATTTTCAATAAGAGCTAATAATAAATGCTCAACCGTCATGAATTCATGGCGCTTGTCGCGCGCCGCTTTGAAAGCTGTGTTCAGGGTTTGCTCTAGTTCTTTATCTAACATTGCTATTCCCTCACTCTGAATCAGTCGACCTTTTGTAGGTCACACATTAAGGGGTGCTCATTTTGTTCCACGAACTGTTGTACCATTGCCACTTTAGTTTCAGCAATATCAAAGGGATAAATTCCACAAACACCTTTCCCTTTTTGATGCACTTCTAACATTACCTGATTAGCCTTCTCCCCATCCATAGAAAAAAACCGTTGTAACACAAATACGACAAAATCCATTGGCGTAAAGTCATCATTGAACAGTACCACCTGATACATAGAGGGTGGTTTTAATTCAGTTTCCTCTGGGGCAATCGCAATACTCGAATGCCCGTGTTGTTCATCATCTTCTGATACTAGTCTAATTTCTTGATCTACAATCATTCCACGCCTCTGAGGCTACAATTTTTCACATAATATGCCACATATGACACATTACTACTCATATACGGTCATTTCTTAAAAACAGATTACCACTTGGGTTTTACAAATACCAAAAGGGCTTCTACGCTTTTATTGGGGTGACCAAATGTGCAATCAATGTTTGTTAATAAAATTCTAGCATTGATTGCTCAAAAACAATTCGCACCTATTTAGCAATCTAGGCTATCCGGACTATATTTTAAAATTTGAACAGCCCGCTATGACAGGCTAACTATGTTCTGAGTGGATAAGGAGTGGCTCATGCATCACGGATCAGTGAAGTGGTTTAACAATGCAAAAGGATATGGGTTCATTGTGTCGGAAGACTTTAATGAAGATTTATTTATTCATTATTCTGCGATCAATGTAGAAGGATACAAAACCCTAAAAGCAGGACAAGCAGTGACATTTGATGTCGAACCAGGAGAAAGAGGGTTACACGCTATTGAAATAAACCCAACCATATCAAATCAAGAGGATGCAACAAAAAGCGACTCAAAAACACAGCCTGCATAGCACCAAGCTTCATCGCTATCCAAAGACGAATTTGTTATCTTACTCCCTTCATGGGGAGTGAGATGATATTATTCGGCTCTTCTTTAGATTTAAAACACCTCCTAAAGCACCTATTACCTTGATGCCTTCAAACTTAATTTTATTCAACAAACCCTTTCGAGTACTAAGCCAATTTTCTGCCGAAGGAGACAAAGCCACACTTGCAAAGTACATTGATGCACCGGATTTTTACCCTGCGGGGCGACTAGACTTTGACTCAGAAGGCCTATTGCTACTTACCAACCAAGGGGCTCTGCAACATATTATCGCCTCTCCAGACTTTAAAATGCCAAAGACTTATTGGGTTCAAGTAGAAGGTGATATTTCAGACGAGGCGCTAGAAAAACTAAGACGAGGTGTTGAACTAAAAGATGGGCTAACTAAACCCGCCCAAGCAGAACGCATGGCAGAACCCGCCATTTGGGACAGAACGCCACCCGTTCGCTATCGTGAAGCCATCCCGACCAGCTGGTTATCACTACAAATTCGCGAAGGTAAAAATCGACAAGTTCGTCGAATGACGGCTGCCGTTGGTTTTCCAACACTCAGGTTAATTCGCTATGCCATTGGTCCTTATACTTTAGAAAATACAGGAATTGGCCAATGGAACTATATAGAGCCAACTGACCATTTACTAAAAGAGGTTAATCAGTTTGAAGAGCAAAGAAAGAGAAAAGCTGCCTCACCTAACCGTCGCCGCCCTAGTGAGAAAGGACAACAAAGATCCCAAGGCAACAAAGTTTCT
Source organism: Marinomonas foliarum (assembly GCF_003337275.1). Classification (GTDB taxonomy): domain Bacteria; phylum Pseudomonadota; class Gammaproteobacteria; order Pseudomonadales; family Marinomonadaceae; genus Marinomonas; species Marinomonas foliarum. Next base: position 16,648 of record NZ_QPJQ01000001.1, read on the forward strand.
CATGGTGAAGGAATGGCAAGACGGAAACCTAGTACTAAACCAACCAGCCGGCCACGTCGAAAATAACGAAAGCGTCACTCAAGCCGTTATTCGCGAAACAAGAGAAGAATCAGGCTGGCTAGTAGAACCTATCGGCCTGCTTGGCATGTATGCATTTACACCTTACGAAGGCGCTGACACCTATCATCGGCTCTGCTTCTTGTGCGAGGCGGTGAATGAAACTCATGAACCGCTCGATAACGACATTGTTTCTAGCCATTGGCTAACGTATGAAGAAATCATGGCTCTGCCTCATCGCAGCCCATTAATTAAAGCCTGCATTGAAGATTCATTTAATAACCCCATTATCTCCTTATCTTTTGTATCGAATCAATTTCTTCGGCCTATGCCAATAATCAGAAAGTGATACAATAACCTACATTACATTCATCTGAGGCAATGCCTCTTCGCTTTGCGAAAATAACAGTCGAGAAATCACAGCACATGAAAGACAGCCCTATTGCGAACAACGCAAACAGCTCAAAAAAAGTCATTGTCGGCATGTCCGGCGGTGTCGACTCCTCTGTATCAGCCCTTATTCTGATGCAACAGGGTTATCAGGTTGAAGGTCTTTTCATGAAAAACTGGGACGAAGATGATGGTACAGAATATTGCACCGCCAAAGACGACCTAGCGGATGCGCAAGCTGTGTCCAATAAATTAGGTATTAAGCTGCATACAGCTAACTTTGCCTCAGAATATTGGGACAACGTTTTCGAACACTTCCTTGCCGAATACAAAGCTGGACGCACACCAAACCCAGACATTCTGTGCAACAAAGAAATCAAATTCAAAGCATTTTTAGAATACGCGATGGCGTTAAACGCGGATTATATAGCCACTGGACATTATGTTCGGCGTGGTGAAAAAAACGGTGAGCCATTACTGCTAAAAGGCTTAGACGGTAATAAAGACCAAAGTTACTTTTTGTATGCGGTTGGCAAAGACGAAATCGCCAAAACACTTTTCCCTGTTGGTGAACTGGAAAAGCCAGAAGTACGTCGCTTGGCTGAAGAGTTTGGTCTAGTCACTCACAACAAAAAAGACAGTACCGGTATTTGCTTCATCGGAGAACGACGTTTCAAAGACTTTCTCGAACAATATTTACCTGCTCAACCAGGTGATATCGAAACCCTTGAGGGTGACAAAATTGCTCGCCACCATGGTTTGATGTATCACACCATTGGCCAACGACAAGGCTTGGGGATTGGTGGCCTCGCTAAATATTCAGACGATCCATGGTATGTGGTTGAGAAAGACCTAGAACGTAATGTTCTGATCGTTACGCAAGGCGGCCAACATGAGTCCTTGTTTAAAACGCATTTGATTGCCGACAACTTCGATTGGGTTGCGAGAGAAAAACCAAGCTTTCCATTAACATGTAAAGCAAAATGCCGTTACCGCCAAGCAGACCAAGACTGCACTATTAACGAGTTGGCCGATGGCCGTGTTGAAGTCTCCTTTTTGGAACCGCAACGAGCAATCACACCAGGCCAATCAGTGGTATTTTATGTAGACGAAGTGTGTCTTGGTGGTGGCATTATTAATGTCGCTTTTAACAAGTAGCTATTAAGAGAGAAAACGTGAGTAGCAGAGAAAAAGAGCAAACTATCGCCCTATCCGCTGTTTTCCAAGCAGCAGAGTTGGTGTCTATTTTAGCCAAAACGGGGAAAGTAGATAACGCCAGTTTACAGCCGCTTTTAGACAGTATTTTAATGCTGAACGCAGGCTCTACAGAAGACATCTATGGTGGGCAATGGGATTGCCAAAGCAATCTTGCGCTGGGGCGACGCATCACTCGACAGGCACTTGGCAAAGAGCGAAGCAGCGTCAACCCAGACACACTTAGATATGCGTTAAGTCTAATTCACTTGGAAAACAAATTATCTAAAACACCTGAAATGCTGTCTCAGATTGGCCAAAAAATCACCCATATTGAACAGAAAAAAGCCCATTATGAAAGTGTATTACATGAAAATATGCTGGCGTCTATTTCGGGCATGTATCAAGACACGCTGAGCAAATTACCCTTTCGTATTCAGGTTCACGGGGACAGCCGTTTTTTACAGCAACCACAGATATCAAACCAAGTCAGAGCCATCCTAATGGCCGGCATTCGTGCTGCTATGTTATGGCGACAACTTGGTGGTAAACGCTGGCATTTAATTTTTAAACGCAAAGCATTATTAAATGCCTTGGAATCTCGTAATTAATTTAAAAAGGTCTTATAGGCCTTTTTTTAGCGCTAAAAAAATCCATTAAGACAGTGAAATAATTGAAATCAATTTCCAGTATATCCTAGGGTCGATATCTCTAACTTAGTTTTTTAGGTAGTATATCGTACAAATTTTTAACCTGTACCAGTTAGCTTGTACGAACAGTTTAAATTAGGGAATGGCGGCTAAAAGTCATCTTCGATTCAATAGGCTAATGCCTGAAATGTTAGGGGAATTACATGTCAACGAAACAAACTATCTACTATACATTTACGGATGAGGCGCCAGCTCTGGCAACCGCGTCTCTACTTCCTATCTTTGGCGCTTTCGCAAAAGAAGCAGACATCGAACTAAAACTGACAGACATCTCTTTAGCAAGTCGTGTTATCGCTGCTTTTTCAGACTTACTTCCTGCAGACAAACAAGCGGAAGATGGCCTCAAATTCCTAGGTGACCTAACAGCAACACCTGAAGCAAACATTGTTAAGCTTCCTAACATCAGTGCTTCGTTACCACAGCTTTATGCAACAATTAAAGAGTTAAACGCTGAAGGTTACGACCTTCCTGAATACCCTGAAAACCCACAAACTGACGAAGAAAAAGACGTTCAAGCACGCTACTCTAAAGTGCTAGGTAGTGCAGTAAACCCTGTTCTTCGTCAAGGCAACTCGGACCGTCGCGCGCCAGCAGCTGTTAAAGGCTTCGCTCGTAAAAACCCTCACTCAATGGGCAAATGGAGCAAAACGTCTGTTTCACACGTTGACTACATGCGTGATGGCGATTTTTACTCTTCTGAACAGTCCACTACGATGGATTCTGCTCAAACCGTTAAGATCGAATTCGTTGCAAAAGACGGTTCTGTCGAAGTGAAAAAGTCACTTCCTCTACTTGCTGGCGAAATCATTGACAGCATGAACATCAGCACTCAAAAGCTTCGCGCTTTTTTTGAAGCATCACTACAAGAAGCGAAAGAAGACAACATCATGTGGTCTGTGCACTTAAAAGCCACCATGATGAAAGTGTCTCACCCAATTGTATTTGGTCATGCAGTCACTGTTTTCTACAAAGACGTTTTCGAAAAATACGGCGAGCTTTTCAAAGAAATCGGCGTTAACCCAAACAATGGCTTAGGTAGCGTTTACGATAAAATTCAAAGCCTTCCAGAAGCGAAGCAAGAAGAAATCAAACAAGCCATTCAAGACGTTTACAAAACACGTCCTGAACTAGCGATGGTAGACTCAGACAAAGGCATCACTAACCTTCACGTACCAAGCGATGTAATCGTTGATGCGTCTATGCCTGCAATGATCCGCAACTCTGGTAAAATGTGGGGCCGTGATGGTAAAGCACATGACGCTAAAGCCGTTATTCCAGACAGCACTTACGCTCGCATCTACCAAGAAACTATTAATTTCTGTAAAACTAATGGCGCATTTGACCCAGTCACCATGGGTACCGTGCCAAACGTTGGCCTAATGGCGCAAAAAGCAGAAGAATACGGCTCTCATGATAAAACCTATGAAATGAAAGCTGACGGCGTGATGCGCGTTGTGGATGCAAACGGCAATGTCCTAATGCAGCACAATGTTGAGAAAGGCGATATCTGGCGTGCTTGCCAAACCAAAGACGCTGCTATTCGCGACTGGGTAAAACTAGGTGTTACTCGTGCCCGTCAATCTGACACACCTGCTGTTTTCTGGTTAGAAGACGTTCGTGCACACGATAACGAGCTACGTAAAAAAGTAGAAACTTACCTAAAAGATCACGATACAAGCGGACTAGACATTCGCATCATGTCTTACAACGAAGCAATCCGTTTCTCTATGGAACGCATTATTCGCGGTAAAGACACAATCTCAGTAACAGGTAACATCCTACGTGACTACCTAACTGACCTGTTCCCAATCTTAGAATTGGGCACGTCTGCGAAAATGTTGTCTATCGTACCAATGCTTAATGGCGGCGGCATGTATGAAACAGGCGCAGGCGGTTCTGCTCCTAAGCACGTTCAACAGCTTGTTAACGAAAACTACCTTCGTTGGGACTCTCTAGGTGAATTCCTTGCCGTAGCAGTATCTTTCGAAGAACTTGGTATCAAGCACAACAACGAGAAAGCAAAAATTCTTGCTAAGTGCTTAGATAAAGCAACAGGCAAATTACTAGACACTAACAAGTCTCCTTCTCGTAAAGTTGGCGAAATCGATAACCGTGGTAGCCATTTCTACCTAGCGCTTTACTGGTCTCAAGAACTTGCTGCACAAACTGAAGATGCAACATTAGCGGCGAAATTCGCGCCTCTTGCAAAACAGTTAGCAGACAACGAAGACAAGATTGTTGCTGAACTAGCAGCGGTACAAGGCAAACCTTCTGGCCTATCTGGTTACTACCACATGGACCTAACTGAAGTCGCTAAGATCATGCGTCCTAGCACAACCTTCAATACAGCATTAGCAACGCTTTAAGTCTATTTATTAAAGCCAAGTAAATGACATAAAAAAGCCCGAGTAACTCAGTTACTCGGGCTTTTCTTTGTCTATTTGATCTGTTTTTTTATGCTCTATTGCGATTTACCAGTTAATTAACAAACCGCCATACTTCATTGCTAAATCACACCTAACCTTAAAGTTAGACCTTAAAACTAGAGATAAGATCAGATAAAGCTTTAGATTGCCCCAACACTTGCTTAGCCGCCACGTTTGACTGCTCAGCGTTTTCACTTGTTAGTTCCGCTTCATCACGAATAGAACGAATTCGTCCATCAATATTTTCTGAAGCAGCTGCCTGTTGTTCCATAGCCGATGCAATCTCAATAGCCATGGCGGAAATATTCCCCATAGAAGACGTAATCGTATGCAAGGCTTCTTTTGCCTTTAATGACTGAGCAACACTTTGCTCTGCTTGTTGCTTACTTTCGCCCATTACAAGTACTGCATCTTGCGAGCCTTTTTGTAATTGAGTAATCATTATCTGAATTTGTTCTGTGGAATCCTGAGTGCGCTTAGCAAGCGTTCGAACTTCATCAGCAACGACAGCAAAACCACGTCCCTGCTCACCGGCACGAGCCGCTTCAATCGCAGCATTCAATGCGAGCAAGTTAGTTTGATCGGCAATGCCTCGAATCGAATCTAAGATACTACCAACATCAGAGGTTTCTTTTTCCAAGGCCTGAAGCACTCGTGATGCTTTTTCAACACCTTCAGATAATTGTTGAATTGATAAAACACTGTTATTCACAACCGACTCTACTTCTTTTGCTATGTAATCGGATTCTTTCGCAGCTGTCGCCGCTGCATCAGCACTGTTAGCAACATGACGCACTGTGGTTTGCATCTCTGCAACAACACTAGCAATACCCGATGTTTCTTTTTGCAACCCCTGCATACCAATACGCGTTTTATTTGAGGCAACCAGCATTTGCTCGCCGGCTACCGACAACTGAGCTGATTGACCCTGCTGAGTCACAACAAGAGAATGGATACCCTTAATAAACACGTTAAAACTGTGTGCGACGGAGGACAACTCATCATTGCCCTTATCATCAAGGCGAACCGTTAAATCACGAGCACCAACAGAAATATTACGCAGAGAAGATTCAAGTGAGTTTAAATCAGGAAGCACGCGACGACGTAAGATAATAATCACACCAACAATTACAACACCTGAGATCAAACTACTGATCAAAGATAAAAGCTTAGAATCATCGAGAGTCTCAATCGAAGCTGCAGCGCTCTTATCAAGTAACTCCGATAACTCGTTAGCGATTTTTTCTAACGATTCAGCCAAACGCGCCGATTCTTGATCTAGACCACCAGCGCCTTTCATTAAACTATTACCAGCATCAGTGCCATTATTAATATAAGCAGAGGCCATTTCTCGACCTACTTTGTAAACCTGTTTCAATTGCTGCTCTAACTCATTTACGCGAGAGCGGTAACTAGGCATGATTCGAGTCAGTTCTTGTAAGCTCTTCATAGCACTTTTCATGCTCGCATCAACTTCGGGTAACGCCTCACCACTGCGCGTTGCGCCCATATCCGTCAAAAACTGTTGCACTTGCACAACGTAATAACGAGCATCCTTCATAGCAGATACAGCATCAGAGATAACTACTTGCTGACGAATGGCAGCTTCGTTACGAGTTAAGCCCTGCTTGCTAAGTAAATAAAGCGCAGACAAGGCTACCAATACAATAACAATGACCAAATTCATGATACGGCTGATCTTCATGTTCAATACTTTCCTAAATAACTTCTAAAAGGGCGTTAATTTGGCAGCATTATACAAGTGAGAAGAGTTTAAAACACCTTGATTTAACAAAAATATACTCAAAAAAACGAGTAATTAATAAACAGAACAAAAGACCAACTGTTTATAAGCTCATTAAAACTAAACCGCCTTCTGCAAATATACAGTCTGGCGTAGCGGTAGGCCGCGCTTTTGCCTATAATAGCGGCTCCCTGAAAACCATGTTCGAGGCGTTATCTCAATGGAATTAACTAGCTTAAATGCAATTTCCCCTATCGACGGTCGTTACGGATCGAAAACAAACGTACTACGTCGCTCCGTGAGCGAGTATGGTTTGCTGCGTATGCGAGTCATAGTCGAAGTTCGCTGGCTACAGGCTCTTGCCAAACACCCACAAATTGTTGAAGTTCCAGCATTGAGCAATGAAGCCAGCGCTTTATTAGATCAATTGGCTGAAAACTTCAGTGAAGCTGATGCACAAGCCATTAAAGACATTGAGAAAACCACGAACCACGATGTCAAAGCAGTGGAATATTTCATTAAGAACAAAATGGCTGATAACGCAGAGTTAGCAGCGATTTCTGAATTTGTTCACTTCGCTTGTACATCAGAAGACATCAACAACTTATCTCATGCATTAATGTTGCGTGAAGCATTGGAAGAAGGCATTACTCCAGAGCTTAAAAACGTCATCAAAGCAGTTCAAGATCTAGCAATCGAGCACGCTGAACAATCTATGTTGTCTCGTACGCATGGCCAAACTGCCTCACCAACCACAGTTGGTAAAGAAATGGCTAACGTTGCTGCGCGCCTTAGCCGCCAACTTAAGCAAATCGAAAACGTTGAATTTTTAGGCAAAATCAACGGCGCTGTGGGCAACTACAACGCTCACCTTTCGGCTTACCCTGATGTGGATTGGCAAGCTCACGCAGAAGCCTTTGTTACTTCTTTAGGTTTGACTTGGAATCCTTACACGACTCAAATCGAGCCACACGATTACATCGCAGAGCTATACGACGCCATTTGCCGCTTCAACACCATCTTGATCGATTTCGACCGCGATGTGTGGGGCTACATTTCTATGGGCTTCTTCAAGCAAAAAACCATTGCTGACGAAATTGGTTCTTCTACCATGCCGCATAAAGTTAACCCAATCGACTTCGAAAACTCCGAAGGCAACTTGGGTATTGCGAACGCAATCATGGGCCACTTGAGCGCTAAACTGCCAATCTCACGCTGGCAGCGCGACCTAACTGACTCTACGGTTCTTCGTAACCTTGGCGTTGGTTTAGCTCACAGCTTGATAGCTTACCAAGCAACTCTAAAAGGCATCAGCAAGTTGGAAATCAACGCTGCACGTCTTGAAGCAGATTTAAATAATGCATGGGAAGTATTGGCTGAGCCAATTCAAACCGTTATGCGTCGCTACGGCATCGAATCTCCATACGAGAAACTAAAAGAGCTAACTCGTGGCCGCACTATCGACCAAGCGACTATCGAAGCTTTTGTCGATACGCTAGAAATGCCTGAGCAAGCCAAAGCCGAATTGAAAGCGCTAACACCAAGCACTTACATCGGTAACGCTGTTGCACAAGCGAAAGCGATTCGTGACTAAGTCTTACTTTAACAAGTAAATAAAAGAGCCGATTTATCGGCTCTTTTTGCCTTCAAGGCTGCTAATCTTTAGCAATATCACTACTTTCTTTGTTCTTTTTTAATGAGCGATTTATGACAGACCTAAATACACCGTTGACTATTCTTGGTGGCATCACTGCCCAAACCTTTATCGACGAATATTGGCAGAAAAAGCCTTTGTTGATCCGCGGTGGTCTTGTCGATTTCACTCTGCCCCTAGAAGCCGATGAGCTTGCTGGCATGGCAATGGAAGAAGAAATTGAATCTCGTATTGTGATCGAGAACGGCTTAAGTCCATGGGAAATACGCCAAGGCCCATTTAACGAAGATACTTTTGCAACCTTGCCAGAGAAAGAATGGACTCTATTAGTTCAAGCCGTTGATCATTGGGTACCAGAAATTCAAAATTTAAAAGAACAATTTGAATTCTTACCAAGCTGGCGCTTAGACGATGTGATGGTCAGCTATGCGACAGAAGGTGGCAGCGTTGGTCCACATTACGATCAATACGATGTGTTCCTAGTGCAAGTATCTGGCAAACGCCGCTGGCAAGTTCTCGCTCCAGATGAATACCAAGATTCAGCAATTGCAAATATCCAGCTGCATATTCTAGACAACTTCCCTGTCAATTCAGAAATGGATTGGGAAGTGGAAGCTGGCGATATTCTATATTTGCCGCCTAACTTTGCACACAATGGCCGATCATTAGACGACGAGTGCATGACTTATTCCATCGGTTTTCGTGCGCCAAGTATGCAAGATGTCTTAACAGGTATTCGCGATAAACTTTGCGAAGCTGACAATGTTAAAGATCGCTTTGCCGCACCTGAAACAGCAAATCGTCAACACAGTGCGCACATCAGCAAAGACGATATTCAATACCTACAAACACAACTGGCTCGCCTTATTAATCAGCCCGACCTACTGGCTGAATGGTTAGGGGAAACGATGAGCGAGAGCAAGTATCCTGAATACCTCGTACCACTGAATCATGAAGAATTAAACGAAGCATTTAGCAGTGCGACACAAGGTCAAACTTTTATTCGCCCTGGCGATGCGCGTATTTGTTACTATGTTCAACAGAACACTGAGAACAAAGGTAAGATTAGCGTGTTTTGTAACGGTGAACACTTACTTGTGGATGCAGAACTAACGAGCTTTGTTGAAGCCGTTTGCCATCAAGTTGAGTTTGATTTTTCTGGGCTAGATTTGAAACAAAATACAGATCTAGAACCTCTTGTGCGCTTTCTCATTCGCCAGCAAGGGCTGATCGAATTGGTTGCACCAGAAGAATAAAAGAACGCAATATTAAGTAAGGTATTCACATGAAGGTTTTAACGTCAGACTGGAACAGCAGCAAAGATCAGCTTACCTTTGTGCGCAAACAAGTCTTTATCATTGAGCAAGGTATCGACCCAAAAGACGAATGGGACGAGCTAGATGAAGACGCCGTACACTTTGTATCCTTTGGTACGACAGCGGTTCCTACAGGAACCTGTCGTTTAACAGACAATGGCCAAATCGGCCGTTTGGCAGTTCTACCCGCATATCGACATCAGGGCTATGGCGAAATGCTGTTAATTCGTGCAGTGAAAGTCGCCAGAGAAATGGGCATTCGCAAAGTGTTTTTACACGCCCAAGTTGACGTACAAACCTTCTATGAAAAGCAAAACTTTCATACTGATGGCAAGGTTTTTTTAGAAGCCGGAAAAATGCATATTCGTATGGAAAGAGATATCTAGCAGCACTATTCAGCATACAACTCAAACAAAAAAGCGAGCTAGCCCATTTCGGTTAGCTCGCTTTTTACGTATCGCTTGTTGTGCTTTACTTTCAAACAGTTAACTAAATAACAGCTTTAGATAACAGCAATCAGTTCAACATCAAATTGCAATACAGAGAAAGGTTGAATCAATGCGCCAGCGCCTTGAGCACCGTATGCCAATTCAGCAGGAATAGTAAGACGGTATTTCGCGCCTTCTTTCATCAATTGAAGACCTTCAGTCCAACCAGCAATAACGCCAGTTAAAGGAAATTCAATTGGCTCGCCACGAGCAATAGAGCTATCGAATACTTGACCGTCAATCAAACGGCCTTCGTAATGTACACGAACAGTCGCTTCACGGTTTGGAGTTGCACCCGTACCTTCTTCAAGAACTTCGAACTGCAAACCACTTTCTGTCGTTTGAACGCCATCTTTAGCTTTGTTTTCTGCTAGGAATGCTTCGCCTGCTTTAACTGTCTCTTCAGACGCTGCACGGCTTTTCTCTTCCATTTTTTGCTGTAGTTCAGCAAAAGCAGCTTCTAGCTCTTCACCAGGAACGCGCATTTCTGCACCATTCACAGCATCTTCAATCGCAGCAAAAAGATGCGTTAGAGACAATTCACCAAGATCACTACCACGCAGCTGATCACCAATTTGACGACCAATGCCGTATGCGATTTTTGCTTCGTTAGAGTCGAACGACAGTTCAGACATGATTACACTCACTTATTCGTTAACTAAAAAATTGAGCGCATATCATAACATAGGCAGCCCTCATGGGCTTCTCCTCAAACGCCACAATTCCTAAAATTCCTTTGGTAAAAATATATTTATCAGCGCCATAGATTTATTAAATGATATTCATTATCATTAATAACAACCGTTATTCATTCTGGAGTGCGCCATGAAAACCAAAATATTTATCCCATCTCCAAAGAGTTGCACAAACAATAAACAACCAACAGATTACTGGGGGATATTGTTTATTAGCTTTATTTTTCTTTCATCAATAAGCTGTTTTTTATTCGCTAATCACAGTGATCGACAAGTATCCAACAATCTATCGTTTTCAAACTACTCGACAATAATTGACACAGATCAGAGCAGTCAAAGCTAAAAGGATTAAGCTTCTAGGTACATTGAAAGAGGATCTTGCCATGTTACCTAAAATAAACACAATTGTTTATGCCTGTGATCTAGATACAAAAACCCATGCGGCCATGGAACTTGTCTTAAGCTTAGCGAGTACACATAAGGCAAAAGTCATTATCATGCACGCTATAGAGCCACTAAATGCTCAAGCATCTAACATGATCAACAATTACATTACTGAAGACGTGAGAAGCGAAATGCGCAAAGAAGCACTCACAGAAATTGATGGTCGTATGCAAAGGTTACTTTCTGAGTTTATGGACAAATATTCAGCAGAACTTTCAAATCTAGAAACACCACCAGAAACCGTTATTGTTAACGGCGTTCCATCTGAATCAATCCAACGCTTAGCAGCAGAAAAAAAGGCGGATTTAATAGTGATGAATAGCAGAACACACGGACGCCTAAGCCAAATGATCATTGGCTCAACCGCAAACAAAGTCATTCATACCAGCTCAATTCCTGTGTTAGTTGTGCCAATAAAATAGCCGTCATTTAATTAAATAACACATCACTCTAGTCACACTTCTCTGCGTCCGATACACTTACTGTATATATAAAAGGGCTATCCATTTAGAGCAACCAATGTCAATATGTAGTGATGAACAAAAAATCTTCTTCACTCAAGGCGGGTATTGATTACCCTAAAAATTGGAGTCAATTTGTTGACTGGTTCCACGATGAGCAAGCTTGTCGTGATTATCTGTACACGCTTCGCTGGCCTAATGGCTTCATATGCCCAAATTGTTTGGCCCACAAGGTACCTTATAGCCTTGCTAAAAATAAACTTAAATGTACTCAGTGTCGAAAGCAAACGTCTGTCACGGCAGGCACTATTTTTGATAAAACGAGAACACCACTTAAAGACTGGTTTGCTGCGATTTGGTATCTTACAAATCAAAAAAATGGAGTAAGTGCGCTTGGTATACAGCGCTTACTTGGACTTGGAAGCTATCAAACAGCTTGGTCGATATTGCATCGATTACGCTATGCAATGATCAATCCTGAAAGAGATAAGTTATCAGGAATTATTGAGGTAGATGAAACCTTCGTAGGTGGCTTAGTTAATATAAATCAACAAGATAAGAAGAAGTTTGTTGTGTTGATCGCAATAGAATTAATTGAGCCAAAAGGGTTTGGTCGTATCAGATTACGACAGGTAGATAGAGCGACGAAAAGCAACATAGAGCAATTCATAGTCGATGTTATTGAACCAGGTAGTCAAATTCATACAGACGGATCTGCGGCTTATGGTTCCATTGATAGCATGGGATACTCAAGAAAAAAGACCGTACATCTTGGTTCAAATATACCTGCTCACGAAACCATGCCAGGGGTTCACAGAGTAGCCTCTTTACTAAAGCGTTGGTTGTTAGGGACCTATCAAGGTGCTGTTCAATCTAAACAGCTCGACTACTATTTAGATGAATATACCTTTAGATTTAACAGAAGAAAATCGCGGTCTAGAGGGCTATTATTTTATCGATTACTTGAGCAATCTGTGACAACAAAACCCCTAACCTATAAAGGCATTAGAGCTAGATAAACACTATATATAGTGTCTGGTCGCTCTAAATGGATAGCCCTTATATATAAACAGTAAGTGTATTTATGATTCTTTATATCGCCGAAAAACCCAGCCTTGCCCGAGCCATTGCTGCTGCCCTACCCTCGCCTCAAAAAAAGGAAGAAGGTTGTATCTGGCTGCCTAACGGTGACTGCATCAGTTGGTGTATCGGTCACTTGCTAGAGCAAGCGGAACCCCACCAATATAATCCGGCCTTCAAATCTTGGAATTTAGACCACTTACCTATTATTCCAAATGACTGGCAATGGCAAGAAAAAGCCAACACCAAAAAGCAGCTGGGTATTTTAAAAAAACTTATAAAAAAAGCGACAACATTGGTTCATGCAGGCGACCCGGACCGAGAAGGGCAACTTTTAGTCGATGAGGTTTTACACTACACAAAAACACCAGTTCAAAAGCTAAAAAACACTCAGCGACTGCTAGTAAATGACTTAACTCCGTCCGCCATCAAAAAAGCATTAAACAATTTACGCTCCAACAATGAGTTCGCAGCTCTTTCTCGTTCAGCCTTAGGGCGGGCTCGTGCGGACTGGTTGTTTGGACTGAACCTAACTCGGGCTTATACCATCAGAGGCCGCCAAGCCGGCTATCAGGGCGTTTTATCTATTGGGCGAGTGCAAACCCCAGTATTGGGTTTAGTCGCAGCGAGGGACAAAGAAAGGGAAGCCTTTGTTCCGAAAGATTTTTATCAAGTTTGGGCAAGTATTCAGACACCACAAGGCGCTTTGTTTCAAGCCAAGTGGTTACCCAGCGAAGCTTGCCAACCCTACATGGATGACGAAAATCGAGTAATCAGCTTACTGCTGGCAAAAAACGTTGCCAACCGTATTACCAATAAGCCAGCGATTGTCATGGAAGCAAATTACAAACAAAAAAAGCAGCCAGCCCCCCTACCCTATAGCTTGTCAGCCCTACAAATCGATGCAGCAAAGGCTTTTTCTCTATCGGCACAACAAGTATTGGATACTTGCCAAGCGCTTTATGAACGCCATCAAATGATCACCTACCCAAGATCCGATTGCCGTTATTTGCCAACTCAACAACATAAAGATGCGCCTGCTATTATAGCGGCTCTCGCACGATCCAGCGGGGAAACCCAGCAAGGCGCCCTGAACGCAGACGCATCAAGAAAAAGTAAAGCGTGGAACGATAAACAAGTCACTGCTCACCATGCCATTATCCCAACCACGCAAGCCCACAAAGTGGTATCTCTTTCTAAGACAGAAGCTCTAGTCTTTAACTTAATTGCTAGACAATATCTCATGCAGTTTTATCCTGAGTACGACTATCTAGCGTCTTATATTAAACTGGAAATTGAAGGTGGGTTGTTTGAAGCCAAAGGCAACACACCTATTTCACTAGGTTGGAAACGTCTTTTACCGAATAAGAGCAAAGCAAAAGACCCAGATGACGAAAGTCAAAATGAACTCCCAAAACTGAATAAAAACGAAGAGCTATGGTGTACACAAGGCCAAGTTCAAGAAAAGGTCACTACGCCGCCAGCTGCTTTCACTGATGCAACTTTACTTGCCGCTATGACAGGCATCAGCCGGTTTGTCACAGATAAAGATATTAGAGCCATCTTAAAAGAAACCGATGGACTTGGCACTGAAGCGACACGAGCCAGCATTATAGAGTTACTTTTCAAACGCGGCTTTTTGATGAGACAGGGAAAACAAATTCACGCCAGCCAAACAGGCCGCGCCTTTATTGACTGCTTACCAACACAATTAGTCACCCCAGATATGACGGCAAAATGGGAATCAGCCCTGAACAGCATCAGTCTTGGCGAAGCCAGCTATCAAACCTTCATGACGAGCCTAGAAGTCAATTTGAATCAGCTACTCAGCGCTTCCCGAGAAATGCCTACCTCTGCCTTGCAAAACTTACCACCGCCAGCTAAAAACCCTTTTGCCAAGCGTAAAGGCACAACAAGTAAAAGAACATCGAGCACAAGGAAAACATCGAGCACAAGGAAAACATCGGGAGCAAAAACCGATGCCACAAAAACAAGAAGACGCGCAAAAGCGTCTTCTTAATAAAAATGGCATGTTTTAAGCTGGCTTGCTATCAACCAATAGCAAGCCATAAACCAACACCAATCATCAATGTGCCAGCAATACGGTTCATTATGCGCACATTACCACTCTGCATAAGAAGAGACTTTAACGTTCTTCCGCCTGCTGCGTAAATCAGCAAGCAAGTAAATTCTAAAGTAAGAATGATTGCAATCAGTACTATCAGCTGGCTTGCCAAAGAATGGCTCGCATCCAAAAATGGCGGCAATAAGGCGACAAAAAAAGCCCAACCTTTCGGGTTAGCAATAGCAGTTACAAAGCCTTGGGAAATCAAATCAAACCGAGATGCTGGTTTACTGTCTGTCGAATCCGCTTTAATCGCCATTTTGCCTTTAGACAGCCACATTTGCAGGCCAATATAAGCAAGGTAAGCACCGCCAAGGTATTTTAATACGATAAATACACTAGGGTAATTTAATAACAAAGCAGCGACACCAATAGCCGATAAAATAGCCACCATGGCAACACCAACTAACTCTCCTAACATCATCCATAGAGCGCGTTTGACTCCAATCGTCATACCTAACGTCATCGCTAATGTCATACACATGCCTGGTGTAACAGACACAAAAAAGAAGGTCGGAATAAAAGCCGACAAAAGCGCTAAATTCACAGAAGGTCCTTTATAAATAATGAGGGGTTAAAATGCAAAATTGTCATGGCTGCACTCAACTAGCAAGTACTAAATATAAATAGACAATAAGATTATTTGATAAGAGTTCGCTTAAAAACGTTTCTTTTCCTGGAACGTCGAATCTTCGATGAATTTGTTCCACTCATCGTCCAGTTCTTCTTCACCTTGGTTATCCATATCACGGCTAATTTCATCTTCCGCTTTTTGCAAGACAAGATCTTCTTCTATTTCCTGAATCAACTCTTTTAACTTCAGAATAGTAGCCTGAGCCTCAACAGACTCTTTAATAGGATTCAATTGCGAAAGCGATTCTTTATACATTTCCAGAGCAGAACTCATCTGACCGCTTAAAAATGCCTTCCTAGCAAGATGAGAGTGGTAATCTGAATTAACTTTGTAATGGAAAAAATTAAGTAACTTGTTATAACGATTAACAACATCAGAATCGATGGTTTTTTCTTTTTGCGAAAGAATTAAGTAAGACTTAAAAGACTCAAATAAGCGTCTAACTTCGATAATTAGCAGCTCATCATTCATAGGCTTAGCACGTCTCTTCTGTTTACTTCCTTGAAACTCTTTCATTTCTGCGGCTATGTTTTGTCGACGACGACTCAAAGTCGCATCAGGCTGTAAGGCAATAAGCTGGTCATAAAGAGAAACCATCCTAGAAAAAAGCCACAGTTTCATATCCTTAGGTTGATACTGAGGAGGCATTTCATCAAGATAGCGACGCACTTGGCGCAATTGATTATTTAGAGCAGCCACTTTACGCAACTTTTCTAATCTTGCTTGCTCTTTAAGCTGTAGAAAAATCGCAAAAGCAATAAATCCACCGATAACCAGCAAAAGTACAGTGATGGTAACAGCAGTCATATCGTAGGTTTTTTACCTTAATATTGTTTATGGAATAATTTCATTCCGCTACTTTTGTCAAAATAGATTACTCCAAATCATTTCTGCTCGAGCTTTGCCCCATCCTTTTTAAAAACAAACTTCTTCAACATCCTGTTTCAGTTTTTGGAGGCGTGCCGTCTCTTTTTAGAGGTATTCACGGAACCATTTTTTAATAGCCGACAAGAGCACACAAAATTCATGCAATCACCGCTCTTTACCATCGTCTAAATTTTATCAAGTCTATCAAACCAACGCGTCTCGGTAACAAAACACGCATCACATTATAGCAATCTGGCGACTTCTAGCCACACCATGCTACTGAGTTCTTTAAGTACAGACTGAAGTACATCGTGTATTTGCATTAATTTAGACCTGATTTTTATCAGATCCAAACCATGACATTATTAAATAATTCGACAAGCAATACTATTTTATATAACACCATGCCTCTCTTGAAAACAAAAAAAGACCAGAAATACTGATCTTTTTTTGTTTGTACATAATGCTCTTCTATCGAGAAACTGAAAAACCAAGCAACATATAGAAGATTGCTGCAGACAATATTGCGGAAGCAGGTACTGTAATTACCCACGCGGCAGCAATACGCAATAACGCAGAGCGTTTCACTAACTCTTTCTTGGTTGCTTTTTTCAAGCCTTTACGCTCAGCAGATGAGATAGGAGATGAAGCCTGTGCCGCCTTCAATTCTTTCAATATCGCACGCTTTTCTTCCACATCAGCCAGCTTGAAACGTTTCACAAACTCTTGTGTTTGCTCACCGTCATGACCAGCAGATTCAGAATGAGAAATAATAGAAGCCAGCTTTTTCTCATAAGATTGTTTCAAATACTCACGTAAGAAGCCAACACCAAAGATACCACCAACCGCAATGTGAGTAGAACTAACTGGTAAGCCAAGTTGAGAAGCGACAATCACAGTAATCGCAGCTGCCATAGCCACGCAAAAAGCACGAGTTTTATCAAGCTCTGTTATCTCTGAGCCCACTGTTTTGATCAGCTTTGGACCAAATAGAGCAAGACCAACAGCAATACCAATCCCGCCTACCATCATGATCCAAATAGGAATAGATGCTTTACTAGAAACAGCACCCGTCATTAGTGCATCATTAATTGCAGCAAGAGGCCCAATCGCATTGGCAACATCGTTTGCACCATGAGCAAAACTTAGCAATGCCGCAGACACTATAAGAGGCAGCGTAAATAAGCTATTAACTGCATCTTTGTCGTTCTTCAATGCGGATGCAGCTTTGTCAACCATAGGGCGAACAAGGAAATAAACAGTTAGCGCAATGGCAAAAGCAATCAGCGCAGCCGTAATAAAGTCTAGTTTCCAAAGGTGCTTAAGCCCCTTTAGAATAAGGTAAGTAGAAAACGCCCAAACCATCAATCCAACCAATAAAGGCACAACCTTCTTCGCGGAGTCAATCATGTCGCTTTTATAAGTAATGGCACGCTTAATGTACATTAAGAATAACGCCGCAATCACGCCGCCCATTACAGGGGATATTACCCAGCTAGCAACAATCGCAATTAATTTATCCCAATTTGCGATATCCCAACCGCCAGCAGCAATACCTGCGCCCAGTACACCACCAACAATGGAGTGCGTCGTCGATACAGGAGCACCAAGGTAAGTCGCTAAGTTTAGCCATATTGCGCCCGCCAATAAGGCCGCCATCATAACCCAAATAAAGGTCTCTGCGTCGCCAATTGAGTTAGGATTGATGATGCCATTCTTGATCGTACCAACAACGTTACCACCAGCAATCAAAGCACCTGCAGCTTCAAAAATCGCCGCTATCAAAATCGCCCCTGTCATCGACAAGGCTTTTGAGCCAACAGCAGGCCCAACGTTATTAGCTACATCGTTAGCACCGATATTGACAGCCATGTAGGCACCAATGGCAGCAGCGATCGCTAAAATAGATAAATTAGAAACCCCAACACCATTTGATGAAGCATAAAAACCAGATGCCAAAACAAAAGCCAAGGCAATTAATACACGAACAAATTCATGACCACTCAGTAAAGTGGAATCTTCTTTTGGGTTATTTGTAAGATCCATACGGGCTCTTCTTTCTATAATTAATCTATGCCAAACCGCTGATCATTCAGGCTAAACTAAAACCATCAACGACATGCTTATCCTAGCATCCAAAATAAATTTGGCTCTCAATTCATCCCGTCACATTTCTGTAAAATGTAAATTCGGCGTCATTCTACACTGGGAGTCTTTAGATAAAAACCCCTAAGCCTATTGATAATAACGACTCGAAAAAGGACAAAAAAAAGTGCCCGCCAAAGGCACTTATTGCAAAGATACTACAGAAATATGACCGATTTGTTACAGATTGAATTTTATAAAAAATTAACACTCAATCACATTCACGGCTAAACCACCACGTGAGGTTTCTTTGTATTTATCATTCATGTCTCTGCCCGTATCTCGCATCGTACGAATGACCTTATCAAGAGACACATAATGTGTGCCATCGCCACGCAGCGCCATACTTGCCGAGTTGATTGCTTTTATCGACCCCATTGCATTTCGCTCTATACATGGCACTTGCACTAATCCACCAATAGGATCGCATGTCAGTCCAAGATTGTGCTCCATACCGATTTCGGCAGCATTCTCTATTTGCTCTGGTGTGCCACCTGTTGCCGCGGCTAACCCTGCCGCAGCCATAGCACAAGCAGAGCCGACTTCTCCCTGACAGCCTACTTCAGCACCAGAAATAGACGCATTCTCTTTAAATAACAAACCTATCGCCGCTGCAGTAAGGAAGAAGTCTATAACGCCTTCTTCACAAGAGCGTGGACAAAACTCCCAGTAATAATGTAAAACCGCAGGAATAATACCAGCAGCACCGTTTGTTGGTGCAGTAACCACACGCCCACCAGCCGCATTCTCCTCATTCACTGCCAGTGCATAAAGGTTGACCCAATCCATAGCCCCTAAAGAAGGGGTTATCATATCCATACGTGTTTTACTGGTTAAATCTCTATGAAGGCTTGCGGCTCTGCGCTTAACTTTTAAACCGCCAGGTAAAATACCTTCATTACGAATGCCTTCTTGAACGCAGGCTTTCATTACAGACCAGATCGAGAGAATACCCTGTTTTATTTCTTCTTCTGTTCTCCAGTGTTGCTCATTCTCCATCATAATCTGAGAAATAGTTTTGTCATTGTCTCGACAAAGCTTTATGAGCTCCTCTGCACTATGAAACTCATGAGGAAGTTTTGTTGTGTCTTCAACCAATGCCACATTTCCATGTTCGTCTTCTTGAACAATGAAACCACCACCAACAGAGTAAAAAGTCGCCTGATGAAGCGTGTTGCCATCAGCATCAAATGCAACCAACACCATACCATTTGCATGAAAATCTAGACGATCAACTCGATGATAAATAAGGTCTGTAGAAACATTAATCGAGATAGAATGTCGTGCCAATAACTTAAGTTGCGATGTGGCTTCAATAACCTCAACACGCTCACTAACTCCGCTCGGGTCAATCAGATCAGGCAGTTCACCTTCCAGCCCCATCAATACAGCTACGCCTGTTCCATGCCCCTTACCTGTTGCACCAAGTGAGCCGTATAAATCTATTTTCAAACGACTGACTTTTGATTCTAGATTAAGGCTTTGTATTTGATGAGCAAACTGGTTCGCCGCAATCATAGGGCCAACAGTATGGGAACTAGAGGGACCAATCCCTACTTTAAAAAGGTCAAATAAACTGATTGCCATGGCTTTTTCCTCTGCCGTCCAATGTTTCTTGTGCGACATTTAAGTTGTATAACAGGAACTACTAATAAGGCGAAATTATCACTTCTTAGATAAAGTTTCCAATCGGAAACTCCGTTTTTTCCTCTATATAGCGATAGATCCAGTAAAGAGGCAAATTTATGACGCTTCAAGGCTAGTTGTACGAATACAGGAAAAATAAAAACATGTGCGGAAACAAAAAAAGCCAGTGTGAGATATACACACTGGCTTAGCTCAAAACTGTCAACAAACAGAAATGCAGACTATTTGTATCCCGCCACCAGAACTTAAACGTTTGCTAGGTTAGAAAAAACCTAACGGGTTAACATCGTAGCTAACCAACATATTTTTCGTTTGTTGATAATGCTCTAGAGCGATTTTATGAGTTTCACGGCCAACACCCGATTTTTTATACCCACCAAAAGCGGAATGAGCCGGATACTGGTGATAACAATTCATCCAAACACGACCCGCTTCAAGGTTACGCCCCATACGATAAGCAAGGTTAGTATCTCTTGTCCAAACCCCTGCCCCTAAACCAAACTCACTGTCATTAGCAATAGCAAGCGCTTCCGCTTCATCTTTAAAGGTTGTCACACTGACCACTGGTCCAAAAATCTCTTCTTGGAAGATGCGCATGTCGTTAGAGCCTTTAAATAAGGTTGGCTGAACATAAAAGCCTTTATCTAAACCATCTACCGCTTCAATGTCACCACCAATCAGCAATTGCGCGCCTTCAGCTTTACCAATGTCGATATAGCTCATTATTTTATCAAACTGCTGTTTGGATGCCTGAGCGCCCACTTGCACATCGGTATCCAATGGATTACCACGTTTAATCGTTTTTGTACGCTCAATGACAAGCGCCATAAACTCGTCATAAATCGATTCATGGACCAAAGCGCGAGATGGGCAGGTACACACTTCCCCTTGGTTAAAGAAAGCTAACACCAAACCTTCCACACACTTACTAATAAAAGCTTCTTCATGTTGCATGACGTCAGCAAAGTAGATGTTTGGCGATTTGCCGCCCAACTCAACCGTAGACGGAATGATATTTTCAGCTGCACATTTCAGAATATGAGAGCCGACTGGCGTCGAACCGGTAAAGGCAATTTTGGCAATACGCTTGCTAGTCGCTAATGCTTCGCCCGCTTCTTTACCGTAACCATTAACGATATTGAGTACTCCTGGTGGCAATAGATCTTGAATAACCTTGATCAACTCTAAAATAGACGCTGGCGTTTGCTCTGCTGGTTTAAGTACCACACAGTTACCCGCCGCAAGCGCTGGAGCCAGTTTCCATGCCGCCATCAAGATTGGAAAGTTCCAAGGAATAATTTGACCAACAACGCCTAATGGCTCGTGAAAATGATACGCCACAGTGTGTTCATCTAGTTCAGCCGTACTACCTTCTTGCGCACGTAAACAACCAGCAAAATAACGAAAGTGGTCAGCGGCTAGAGGAATATCGGCGTTCAGAGTTTCACGAACCGCTTTACCGTTATCCCATGTTTCGGCAACCGCCAGCGCTTCTAGATTTTGTTCAATACGATCGGCAATTTTCAATAATATATTAGAGCGGTTAGTGACGGACGTTTTTCCCCAAGCCGCTCGGGCAGCATGGGCCGCATCTAGAGCTAGATTAATATCTTCTTCAGTAGAACGAGGAATTCGACAAAATACTTCACCATTAACAGGACTGATATTATCGAAATATTGGCCTTTCACAGGAGCAACCCATTCACCGCCAATAAAATTACCGTACTGGGCTTCAAATGTAATAAGGCTACCGTTAGTACCAGGTTGTGCGTAGATCATAAAGTATCTCCATTGTTATTGTTTTTAACCTTGTGACTAAGAGTAGGAAGAAAGAAACAAGAAAACTTGCCTGTGAGTCCATGAAGCTTGTCTGGCAATCCATTTCTGCTCTGCTTTTGTATTGACCCCTGAGTAAGCAAGAGCGATGATGAGGAAAAGAGAATTCACCATGCCACACTATTAAAATAACAATATGAAGATAAAAGAGGTGTGTTAATGAGTCGTTCTATCTCGACAGAGAAAACATTACTGCAACATAAACGCGCACCGATTCAGCTGGTCGAAAACCGTGTGTGTTTTGCTGGGCCGCACTCTGAATTGAGTATCTACGATACCTATGAGCAAGCACAAAAAGTCGGTTTAAAAGCCGACTCCTTGCTTTATTGTGGAATGGTAACAGGCGCAAAGGTCATGCACACAAATGATCATGACAATATACCTTTCCTGCCCCATGAATCTTTCATCTTGGCACCTAAGGAGGAAGTCTTTATCGACTTCCCCGAAGCCGAGTTTCATAACCCAACCACTTGTCTCACCATCGCTATTTCGCAAGAGCGAGTCGCGCAAATTTGCGATCGCATGAATGACATTATGGTAGAATCTTTACCGTCTGACGTGGTATTGGACCCTAACCAACATCTACATACTTTGCACACTCAAGCCACTCAGCAAGTCATCGATCGTCTTACCAGTCATTTTTTGCGCAATGATCCAGACCGAGATTTACTCGTTGATTTTGGTGTCAGTGAGTTAGTGACTCGCATTATTAGGCACCATGGTAGAGATGCCCTATTGCGGTTTACGCAGCATTCGCCAGATGCAACAGGCCTAACCTGCGTAATCCAATGGATTGAACAAAACCTCGCCCAACAAATGAATATTAATTTGCTGGCTAAGATGGCGTGCATGAGTCGCAGTCGCTTCTACGAAAGCTTTAAACGTCAACTTGGTTGTACACCATTAGAATATCAGCACCAGCGTAGAATGAGCCGCGCCTATGAACGGTTACAAGAAAGATGCTCCGTGACAGAGGTGAGTTATGAGGTTGGTTATTTAAGCTTGAGTCACTTTAGTCGACGCTTTCATCAACACTTTGGGATATCCCCAAGACAAGTCACTCAAGCCAAACTAAATTCCTAAAAAAAGTGGCTAAAAAACATGTTTCAGTTTCTTTTTACAATATACAAAAACTGCCAACATAAAGATTAAAGCAAACATCAAACCAAAAAATGGCACCAACTGTCCTAGCTGATACAGTGAAGCCAAAATAACCGGACCTAGTGCAGCACCCAACCCTTGCATTGATGCATTCATGCTCGCCAACCGACTTTGTTGCTCATCTTTTACCAAAAGAGTTTGCGCGGTTACTATTCCTGGGAATAAGAAGCCAAAGCCCGCACCAAATAACCCCATCGCGATCAGAACACCGGTATACGAATCCAAATAAATAAACGCCAGTTGCGCTAGTACTCCCACACCTACACCAGAAAACATAAGAGTGACAACACCAAGCTGGAATCGTGGAACCAAGATCATTTGCACCAGAATACTAAAACAAGACATAGTCATCATCGCAAACCCCAGTTGATGGGTAGTTTGTGCAACATCCAACTGAAATCTATCCTGAATTAAAAAGCTCATGATTTGCTGCACGCCTGTCATTGACAGAATAGATAATGATGACATAAACAAAAATGGCATTACTGGCTGAGTAAACCAATTTATTTTCGGTGGCTTTTCTCGTTGTCGAACATGTTTAGAATCTCTTACAAACAGCACCACTAACAAAGCGGCACTGCCAGCCAATAGAGCAATGATATAAAAGGGTGCCGTTAAACCTAAGCTACTCAATAAAGACGCAAACGCAGGACCTAAAATCATTCCAATGCTAAAAGACGCCCCGATCATAGCGATTGTTGAGCTACGGTGTTTGATATCAGTATGCGCAATCAAATAGGTTTGAATTGAAGGCAGTACACCCGCTATACCAAGAGAAAAAACAATACGTAAGATAAAAACAAAATAATATGTTTGCTCTGCTGACAAGTTTCTAGCGAGTGCTTCTTGAAGAACAAAACCTGTTAAAGCAATAGTCACCGCGTAGCTGCTCATCCCAATAATGACAGAACGCATTCGACCAATTCTATTAATGATACCGCCCCATAAAAAAGCAGCCACCACAAATGTAGCCGCACCCGCAGTGATGAGCGTGCTAATTCGAACATCAGCTAAACCAATTTCACGGCCAATTGGTGGTAACGAGGTAAAAATAAACGACTGTCCTATTCCAACCGCCATCAAACAAGACAGCAATAGCCAGCGAGACAATTTTTCATTAAAAGCATTATGATTTTTGGAAGTAGCCAATGTGATTCCTTATTATCAAACTGGGCGATTAATCGACAAGTAGAGTCGATTAACTTAAAACAAGCCTAGGGTAGAAGCTTGTTAGTTTCTTAAGGGCAATTTATCATCCTGATAAAGCAGACGGCTAAATTACCATATTCTTGGTAATATTTCCGGCCAAATTTCAGCAAGCATCAGCGAAAAGAACAGGTAAAATAACACTCTGTTATCGTTAACGTATGGCGGTTTAAAGCAAAACCAAAACGTGCTCGCCTCTCTAAAACAACCAAATAAGGCAATCAAACTTCCATGCCACCATTGTTTAAGCAACCTAATTTTGTTCACTTCTGGATTGGACAAATTGCCTCATCATTTGCCTTTCAAATGCTAAGTGTTGGCATTGGGTGGCAAATGTACGATTTAACCAACAGTCCAATGGCATTAGGACTCGTGGGGCTTTGCCAATTTCTCCCTCAATTATTACTAACACTGATTGTTGGTCATGTAGCAGATCGTTATAACCGTCGCCTTATTTGTGTTTGTACACGCTTTACTATGGCAATGACAGTTGGAATACTGGCGTATGGAAATATGACTGAAAGCATTTCAGCCAATATGATTTACCTTTGCGCAGCCCTATTAGGTACTGCCAGAGCCTTTGAAATGCCAGCAAATCAAGCCATTCTCCCGAACCTTATACCGAACGAGTTACTGTCGCGTGCCGTTAGCGCTATCGCCTCCGCGAGGGAGATTTCTGTCATTGCAGGACCAGCACTTGGTGGCTTGATTTACCTAATTGGTCCCACCACGCTTTACCTTTCCAGCATGAGTTGTTTTTTAGTCTCTTGCGTCATCATGTTTTTCTTACATTACAACTTCACAGTGAAAAGTAAGTCTCCTATAAGCATGGATCATTTGTTTGGTGGGCTGCGATTCATTCGTGGCAATAAAGTCATTTTAGGTTCAGTGTCGCTGGATATGTTTGCAGTGTTATTAGGTGGTGCCACCGCATTACTTCCTATTGTGGCAAAAGATATCTTGCACACTGAAGCATGGGGACTTGGCTTGCTACGTTGCTCACCAGCGGTTGGTGCTTTACTTATGTCGATTTATTTGGCTCGTAGACCTTTAACTCATAGCGTGGGCAAAATCATGTTTGCTGCCGTCGCCGTTTTCGGTGTTGCCACCATTCTATTTGGGCTATCTGAAAACCTTCTTTTATCGATGATCGCTCTCGTTTTGCTTGGATCATCCGACATGATAAGCGTGGTCATTCGCTCGACATTGGTTCAATTAGAAACACCTGACGACATGCGTGGACGAGTCAGCGCTGCCAACTCTGTCTTTATTGGAAGCTCGAATCAACTTGGGGAGTTTGAATCTGGGGTCACTGCGGCATGGTTCGGAGTTGTTCCCGCGATTATAGTGGGTGGCGTTGGCACTATTGCAGTCGTTGGGTTATGGATGTACCTATTCCCAAATTTATTAAAACGAGACTCACTGGAACAACAGACACCTTAGAAATTTTAACTCTTTCTCTTACTGATTACTGTAGACATACCGAGCCTATAGTAATCAGTAAGACGCGTTTACTTAAACCATTTGCGCTTGTCTTTTTCGATTGTCTTCCATTTCCAATTTGGCGCTTCCCCCTTCCAGACATACATCCCAATTAAGAAAATCGTACAGGCAACAACAGATATTGCCCAATTGAGTAACTCAATTTTTGGATCAAACCTAAAACTCACAACTACCACAGCTAAGAAATAAGCGACCAATACAATCCAGCCTTGCCATGTCGTTGGCTTGCCCCAGCCCCAGCCATTGTCTTTTGCTGGAAACCAGACGGTTTTTTTATCGGTCATACCCACCTCTAAATATCATTCTTATTATCTATTAATACATACATTCTAACGTCAATGCATAAAAAAAGAGCCATTGTATCGGCTCTTTTTAACATCATGGTCACGATTCAAGTTTATCGTTTATCGAGCTAGAAACTCACCGCGTGTTTTGTCACTGCGTTTAAACAAACCGCCTAAGGCTGTCGTCTGGGTGGATGAACTTGCGTCCATTACACCGCGTGCTTTCACACAATAATGCACTGCATTTATGCTGACTGCCACATTATCTGTTTCAAGCAATGCCTGTAATGTTACCAAGATTTGCTGAGTCAAGCGCTCTTGAACTTGTGGACGTTGTGCAAAAAAACGAACAATACGGTTTATCTTAGACAAGCCGATGATCTTATTTTTAGGCAAATACGCCACTTTCGCTAAACCATCTATGGTAACAAAATGATGCTCACAAGTACTGGTAAAGCTGATATCGCTCACTTTAACCATCTCATCCACTTTCATTTTATTTTCAATCACAGTGATTTTTGGAAACAAGCCGTAGTCCAAACCTGAGAAAATCTCTTTTACATACATTTTAGCAATACGATGAGGTGTTTCTGCCAAACTGTCATCGGTTAAATCCAGCCCAAGAGTCGTTACTACATCTTCGAACGCACTTTTAATTCGCTGATATTTTTCTTCGCTTGTTAAGCCGTTATCAATCATAGGGGTTTCTAAACCACTTTTGATTAGGGCATCGCGCACTTTGGTTGCCTCACTAGACAACTCAAGGCGATTAAAATTAGTTTGCTCAGCTAGATTAGCTTCCATCTTTTTGTCCTACGTTTCTTAACCCTGTCTCATGACATGAAGGCATTCAAAATAAAGAAGTCTTATTTGGCGATTAAACCAAATGTCGTCCTCCGTCTAGTGACAAGGTTCGACCTGTCATATAAAGACTGTCTAATATGTACTGTACGGCTAGCACACCTTCTTGCTCACCCGGCTCTTTGCGAAGCAAAGATTTACTCAATGCTTTAATTCGATAGTCATCGTCATCACTGTTATTAAACATTAGCAATGATGGAGCAATAGCATTCACTTTAATACATGGTGCAAATCGCTTAGCGAATGAGCATGTTAAATTAGCTAAGCCAGCCTTACTTGCCGCATAAGCAATATGCTTATCACTGCCTTTTTCAGCCACATAATCGGTCATATGGATAATATCCGCTTGCCCATCTTGCTCAGCACCCGCACATAATAATGCTTCAAAGGCGAGATTTATACGATAAGGTGCAAATACATGCACTTGCCACATAGTTTCCATTAATAGTGCAGTATTCGAACACTCTTCCTCCGAGTCCCACTCAGACGCATTATGGATAATGCCACCAAGTGCCGAGTATTGCTCTAATATGTGAGTCGTAAACAAATCAACCCCTGACGAAGTTGAAAAATCGGCTTGAATACAAGTAATTCCCTGTTCTTCTAGAGCTGCAATGTCTTTGCGCACTTTTCGGTAAGTAATAATGACGCTATAGCCTTTAGTCACTAATGCCTTAGCACAAGCAAGACCTAAGCGTTGTCCACCACCAGTAATAATGATCGGCATTTTACGTATCATTCACATCCATTCCTACAAAGTTTTCTGTGTCGATCACATCAAATTATATTCATTAGCCCAGTCTAATATTTTCTTTCTGCTAATCTCAATACGTAGTTACCTTAAAAAAAGATCAATTTGTGTCATCTAAGCGCGTTTTATCTACGTATTTATTGAACCACTTTTAAGAAATTAGTTCTAAAAAATGCGTTACGAACTTTTATCAGCTGAAAAGAAGGAATTGTAATGACTTTATCGACAGAAAAATCGACTATTAGCCCCTTAACAACCGATAGCATTCCACAAGAAGCCTTCGACTGGTATGACGAATACGCACATGGAGATATTGATCGCCGTACATTCTTGTCTCGGCTTGGTACGTTAAGTGTTACAGGATTAACACTGTCTGTCGTGGCAGGGGCACTCACACCTAACTACGCGTTAGCCGAGCAAGTGTCATTTAACGATCCTGACATAGTGGCAAGCTACGTTGAGTATGACTCGCCTAATGGCCATGGTAGAGCTCGAGGCTATCTAGTCATTCCAAAAAGTGTCAACGCAGACAACAAAACCGCGGCAATTTTAGTAGCTCATGAAAACCGCGGTCTCAACCCTTATATTGAAGACGTGGCACGTCGCCTAGCAAAAGCAGGTTTTATTGCTTTTGCACCAGACGCACTGTTTCCTTTAGGTGGTTACCCTGGTAATGATGATGAAGGCCGTGCTATGCAAAAAACCATGGATGGCAACAAAATTGAAGGCGACTTTATGGACGCTGCAAGTCTGCTAAAAAATCATTCATTTAGCACAGGCAAAGTCGGTATGGTGGGTTTCTGTTATGGTGGGTATTTAACAAACACATTAGCGGCAATCATGCCGGATACTATTCATGCTGGTGCACCTTATTATGGAACCCCGGCAAAATCCCAAATAGACAACATAAAAGCCCCCCTACAATTGCATTTTGCAGAGCTAGACAAACGCGTTAACGATACTTGGCCTGACTACGAAAAAACGCTAAAAGCAAATAAAGTGGATTACACTGCATACGTCTACCCTAAAACCAATCATGGCTTTCATAATGACTCAACCGCACGTTATGATGAAAAAAATGCCGAATTGGCTTGGGATCGCACGGTGAAATTCTTCAAGCAAACACTTAAGAGCTAAATGCTAAATACAACGTAAAGTAAAACACAAGGTTACAGCCTATATCAGGCAGTAACCTTGTTTGCTCTAGGCATTACTCCTATTGTGCTTTTACTTAGTTGCAACGAAAAATCAATACCGCGAACATTGGGAGTTTGTCGCCACAAAGACTCACATAAGTCTGACAAACTAATATCATTGCCAGACTGCAACCAATCCACGACGGCACGGGCCACATTAGGATAGGATATTTGAATCACTCTGCTCATCTCGAGCCATTCTTGGATAATATGCGAATTCAGCACATCGCTCGTTTTAGCAACACCTAATAAATCTAGTGCGATCGCATTCGAGTGTTGCTCAATTTGCCCTTTTAATGGCTTAGCCAAAATACGACGACCCAGTTGCAAAGCTTCTGAATTCAATTCAAACCCCGCATTGCAGAGTACAGACTCACATTCACTGAGGTTTTTCTGAAACAAATCTCGGCCAAATGGAAACACTTCCACATTACCATACACACCTGGATCAATATCTTTGCAGTGCAATCGAAAACGATAATTAGGCACACCTTCTAACCACTCAAGTACAGCTTCACTGTTTTCAAAAGGAAGATAAACCAACACAGAGTCAGAATCTGGCATATTGCTCATTGTTTGAGCGTGAATAAGTGGTGGCAAAATAGGGTAGCCAAAGTGATGCCAATGGGCGCCTAACTGAGTTGTCGTTGGTGCAAAATTTGCCATGACCCACTGAGCCACCCTGTTTTTCTTATAGCGAGGTATATCATGTTTAAACGCATACTGATGACCAAACCCAATACAAGGAACCCCTTGTCGTTTAGACGCCCAAGCAACTATTGGCTCGAAATCAGTAATCACCAGATCATAACCACGCGTATCTAACGAACGAATGTCTCGATACAATTTTAAAAAATTTGCACTCTTACATGTTGCATACAAATCCAATTGTCCATTTCGGGCGACAAAGCTTAACCCTTGGAATGTTCTGTAATTACCAAACACCGCCATATCAAAATAGTCTTCTGGTGGTCGGCCTGAAAATACAAAGTCGACTTCGATACCAGCTAATTGCATTTCTGCCG
The DNA here is from genome assembly GCF_003337275.1 of Marinomonas foliarum. Classification (GTDB taxonomy): domain Bacteria; phylum Pseudomonadota; class Gammaproteobacteria; order Pseudomonadales; family Marinomonadaceae; genus Marinomonas; species Marinomonas foliarum. The sequence goes on from NZ_QPJQ01000001.1 coordinate 46,548, forward strand.
CCATCGCCCGAGCACGAGTAATATGCCCATTGCCGGTCCCCTGAACGCCATACAGAATTTTCATACCAAAATCCCTATCGCAATAGCCGCACAAATGGTTCCTAGCAGGGCGCCAATGACTGTATCTGTTGGAAAATGCACACCAAGAAAAATACGTGATAAGCCGACATTGGCAGCCCAAAAGTACAATATAACATTCATACTCGGGAACCATTCGGACAGGCAATAGGCCATAAAAAATGCCCCCGATGTATGTCCGGATGGAAAAGAGAATTGGTCGGAGGGAATAATAAAACTGCTAAAATTATCCAGTGCATCAGCAGGTCGATTGCGCTTAAAACCTTTTTTCAATACAAGATACACAATGCGCTCGAGCAAAAAGCCCAGAACCATTACCAGTACTAACACCTTGTAGCCAGTAAGCCACAATAAAAGTGCTGCCACGGCATAAAGAGGGCCATCGGCAGAAAATGAAATAGCACGGCCTAAACGTGTCAAAACAGCCCTATGCTTGCGAGCCATACACCAAGAAAAAGTTAGTACATCAACTGCGTGGATATTCTGAAGTAGGTTCATACTTGTCACCTCACTGGTTTTTGTCTTGTTTTCAACATAAACCAATAAAATGTCCGTTCCATGGCATTCTGATGACAACTTAATGACAGCAAAACTCAGCTATCGACACTGCTATACTAGCGTTTTCAACACTCGTTTAGTGTTGTTTAAATATTTTCATTTAAACAACACTAAAAAAGCAACTTGGATTATATGACTCAATAGCAGTAAGAAATGAACGGTACTTTAAAATCCAGTTTCATCATTTGATAGGAAGTGAGGGGCATCAATTTATAGCCAGTTGGTGAGCATAATCCCGATCCCCAAAGACTGAGTCTGATGGTTGTAATCCAGTAAGGATTGTCCATAACCATTAAAATATTGCACATAACCACGAGTTTTCCCCCACAAAGGGAAAGTAAAACCAACCTGAATAGCCCCCCGATTATCTGATGATTTTAGATTGTTTCTAAACATCAAATCGATAGTGTAATCATCAATAACATGAATGAGATTAAATTCACCGTAGCCGTAATAGTCTTCGATGTTTGGATTATCATCTAGTTTCGAACTTTCGGGGATTCGATACCAAGGCTTGAATGAAAAAGCGGTATTATCTTGCTCAAACATAAAGTCTACATAAAACCGATTCCAAGAACGAGACAAGTCACCTGATTGACCATTAGACTGGTGATTGAAACCATACGATACATAACTTGGCTTAATTCCTAAGAAGTCATGTTTGGGCTTAGTTACAATAAAAACCTCTGGCTCGTGATTGGTATCTCTAAATGGGGCAGAAATACCACTGTTATACGCTTGCCAATAGGCTTGTTGCGAATATGCAAACCACAAACTGGTATCACGCCCAACAATGTCATAAGCAACAGGAAACTTCACACTTAACTGAAATTTAAACTCTACGGAGTCTAACTTTTCAGAGTCCGCTTGATCTCCTAAAAAAGCACGGTCATTCGGATTAGAAGTGTAGGCAATTGGCAAAAAATAATTCGGTTTATGGGGAGTTAATACAAATGGGTTGCTGGCTGTCGCTGTTTCTCTGTTTTCTCTCTGCTCATAAAGTCCATTGGCGTCTCTTGCTCGCTTAGTAATAGATTCTGGCACTTCTGGCTCTTCTGGTGAATAAGGCTCATCCACCTCTTCCAGGGAATCACTGACTTCTGGCGCGACGACTGACTTTTCATCAAGATGAACCCTGTTGGAATCTGCCCAAAGCAAACTAGGAACAAGCATTACTGAGCACACAATGGCTTTCATCAATATATCCTTACTAGCGTCAAATATGTCATTGTTATTGAGATAGAACGACCCTTTTAACATAAGTATCCCTTTCCATTTCACACACTTCTACAGAGAAGCTAACATCCTTTAATGGAAATTGTGTTAACCCTTCTAGAACTAAATCAGAAAGTTGTTTTCTTTGCTCTACAGTTCTCCCAGATAACACCCTCAATGTCACATGAATAAAAGCGTCTTCCTTCCCGCCAGTCAGAAAACTTTTATAAGGTAAACTGCGCAACTTGATATCTTCAACAGAGAAAAGTGTAGATGCAATACACGCCTCTTTGACGGCTTCTAAAAGATCAGCAGGCGGCACTTCTTGCTCTAAATTTTGGCTGTACTCAACAACACAATGCGGCATAGCAGACTCCATTTTTAGATTTATTTGATAGTTAAAGGTTGGCTTTCTAAATTAGTACCCCAAAACAGGGTCCACCGCTGAAGGTATTTCAGCAGTCAGTCGATAGTGACTAATATTTTTAGCAACAATGCTACTCGCACTTGCAGGACTAGTTGGAGCAGAAATATGTGGTAATACGGTCACTGAAGAATGTTCCCAATAACGATGCTCTTCCGGCAATGGCTCATGCATAAAGACATCCAATACCACATGAGATAGCGCATCGGAATCTAGCCTTTCTAATAACGCGTCATCATTGATAATCGGTCCTCGAGCAAAATTAATAATACTTGCCCCAACAGGTAAATGCGCCAATGTCTCGCTATTCAATATTCCCTTTGTTTGCGCCGTTAAAGGCAACAGACAAACAATAATATCACTTTGACTTAACAATGAAATCAGCCCATTTTCACCATGGAAACATGAAATGCCATCCATCACCTTCTCACTTCGACTCCACCCCGCAACCGAAAATCCATTATTAGCCAACCGCAGAGCGCTCAGTTTACCTAATTCACCTAGACCAAGTATGCCAATTCGCCTATCTTGGGGAAAGACCATCGGCTGCCCATGCCATTGTTTTTTCCTCTGCTGTTGCGCGTAAGTTGGCATGTCTCGATGTAGAAATAATGTCCACGCTAACACCGCCTCGGACATAGTTGCCGCCAAATTAGGATCAACTAATCTAACAATCGAAAACGTAGGAGAAGACAGCTCCTGAACCATGCGTTCAACACCCGCCCATACGCTGTGTACCCAACGTAAAGCTGGAAGTGCTAGTAAATCTTGAGGGTCTGGATTAGCAACAATCGCAACATCGCATTCTTGCTTTTGCTCTTCGGTTAACTCAGATAACAAGGCAATCTCTTCATTCGGCATTGCTTTCGACAACGCCTCAACCCAAGCTACTTGCTCAGCTAAACCACTTCGACTGATAAAAGGAATCATTTTGCGTATACCTGTGTCATATCTTTAAAGCCTTTTAGCTCAATGGCATTACCACTCGGGTCTTTAAAAAACAGTGTCCACTGCTCTCCTGGCATGCCTTCGAACCGGACACTGGGAGCGAGATCAAATACGACATTTGCTTCAGTTAATCGCTTTGCTACTTTTTGCCATTCCTCTAACGGTAGAATCAAACCAAAGTGCGGCATGGGAACAAAATGCTCTCCCACACGCCCAGTATTTGTCGTTGGGCTTGGCTCACCAAGATGCAAAGACAATTGATGCCCATAAAAATCAAAATCAATCCATGTCTCTGTACTTCTTCCTTCTTTACAGCCTAAAACCTGAGTATAAAAAAGTCGTGTTTCTTCCAAGGAGGTAACATGAAAAGCATAGTGAAAAAAAGCAGACATATTATGCCCCTAACAAAAAAGTTGAGACTAAAACATACAGCACGAAGGGAAAAAGTAAATATGAGACCCTAAAGAGGCCTCATATACTTAGCATTAAAATAAAAAATAGCAGTTCCAACGACCAAGACTACAGACTATTGCAGGCGCTCTTCGTTGGAAATAGTTTGTTCCTGAAATGCTGTCATATTAATGTATTCAGGGCGAACATTAGGGATCGGATTCGCTTGTGAAAATAACTGTGAATGACTTTGGTTTTCAATAATTCGAACATGGGAACGCATCAACTCTCTTGGCTCTTTCACGCCACAAGAATGGGCAATCATGCCGATGCCATGCAAGAGCTCAGCAGCGTAATTTGCCACTCGCTCCGATTTTTCGGCTGCGACTAAACCCTGTTGTAAATCAGGATTGTGCGTCGTAATGCCTGTAGGGCAGGTATTTTTATTACACTGTAATGCCTGAATACAGCCAAGAGAAAATAGAAAACCTCGCGCTGTCACAACAAAATCGGCGCCTGCGCTTAAAGCCCACGCCGCCTTACCAGGAACGATCAACTTGCCTGATGCAATAATTTTGATATATCGACGTAAACCATATGAGGTCACAATATTCACCACCGTAGGTAAACTCTCACGCAAATGCATACCCACATAGTCCATTAAAGGTTGTGGAGCCGCTCCCGTACCACCATCAGAACTATCAATTGTGATAAAATCAGGACAATAGTCGATGCCTTTTTTATGTACTAGTTCACACAATGTTTCGAAGAATGAGAGATCACCAACCACCATTTTGAAACCAACTGGCTTAGAGGTTACTTTACGAACATGATGAACCATATTAAGTAAGTCATCGATGGATTTTATGTCGATATGGCCATTGGGGCTGTTGGAATCCTGACCAACAGGAATACCACGAGTATGGGCAATTTCTTCTGTCACTTTCGTACCTGGCAACATACCGCCCTTACCTGGTTTCGCGCCTTGACTCATTTTGATTTCAAACATACGCACATTTTCATGCTCTGCCAAGCTCGCCAATTTCGTATCATCTAAATGACCTTCATGATTACGCACGCCATATTTTGCCGTACCAATCTGGAAGACCAAATCACAGCCACCTTCAAGATGATAAGGAGATAACCCACCCTCCCCTGTATTCATCCAAATACCAGCCTTACGTGCACCTTTTGATAAAGCTTGTACAGCAGGCTTCGACAAGGCGCCAAAACTCATCCCAGAAATATTTACCACGGAACGAGTTCTATAGGGCTTTTTGGCAGTGTATTCACCAATACAAATCTCTTTCGGTTGTGCCGCATCTTCGTCTAAAGTTGGAAAGGCGCAATTCAAAAAGAAGATATCACCGGGGGTTTCAAGAGAGCGAGTCGACCCAAAGGCAATGGTGCTATCAACATTTTTCGCGGCACGATATGCCCAAGAGCGTTCTGCTCGATCGAACGGACGCTCTTCACGATCCATGGCAAAAAAGTATTGTCGAAAAAATTCACCCATATGCTCAAAAATATAGCGAAAACGCCCAACAACAGGGTAATTTCGTCTAATGGTATGAGACGTTTGATGTGTATCAACCCAATACATTACAGCTACAGAAACCGCAGCAACGAAAAGCAAAAAAACAAACAGCAGTGCTCCCCAATGAATGGTCATCGTTGCTAATGAAGATAAGAAATCCATACCAAGCCCTTAATATTAACAATAAGTTTATTTGGTTATATTACGCTATAAAGAAGGGCCCTGTGTGCGTCAATCATGGACAAACTCAGCAATAAAGTCTTCTGGAGGGACTGGATGGCCAAAGTAATAACCCTGATAAAAGAAGCAACCTATTTCACGCAATCGATCGTAATGCACAAAGGTCTCTACACCTTCAGCCAAAACATTAATATTGAGTGCTTGTGCCATCGCGATAACCGCATGAACAATTGCCTCATCACTTTTATCAGTCAATAAGTCTCTAACAAAGGATTGATCTATTTTCAGGCGGTCAATTGGCAAAGATTTCAGGTACTTCAAAGAAGAGTAACCTGTACCAAAATCATCAATGGAAAGATGAACACCTAAACACTTTATAGCGTGCATTTTTTCTAAAGATGAAGTCAGATCATTAAGAAGCATATTCTCTGTGATTTCTAGATCAACACAGCTTGCAGGAACCTCATGCTTCTCTAGCTGCTCCTTCAGCATGGGTAAAAAACCCGCCTGTTGAAACTGAATTGGACTGACGTTTATAGACATGCGCCAAGATGGATCCCATTTACCTTCTTTTAACCATATCGCGACTTGGGACAATGACTCATTTAAAACCCACTGGCCAATTTCAACAATCAAACCAATTTCTTCAGCGACAGGTATAAATACGGCAGGAGAAATGAAGCCTTTCTGCTCATCTTTCCATCTAATCAACGCTTCCGCCCCAATTAACTGATTTTTATCATTCGTCTGTGGCTGATAATATAACTTAAACAATTTGGATTCGGTGGCATGATGAAGGGCTTTTTCCATTTCGAGTCGAGCATCTGATACTGCTTGCATTTCTGTTTTATACAGCGCAAAAGTATTCCGTCCAGACTCTTTCGCTCGATATAACGCTGTATCAGCCTGCTTCAAAATAGCCTCTACTGAAGCACCATCACCATTAAAAATAGTCGCACCTAAACTTGCTGTAATATGCACTTCATGATGGCCAGCTTTCTTAACCTGCTGGCATGCATACATTATGCTTCTAACAAATTTATTAACGGCTTTTTCTACCTGTACTTCATTGTCACCGAGATGCACCAACAAGAAAGCAAATTCATCCCCACCCATGCGGACAAATACAATATTATCGTCAATAAGAGAATCCAGTTGCGACGCCACACAACAAAGTAATTGATCACCAACATTGTGGCCAAGAGAGTCATTAATAGTCTTGAATCTATCGAGGTCCATAAAAACAACAGCTGAATGACTGCTTGAATTTGTTCCTCGCGAGCTTTTTAACACGTCACAAAGTTTGTCTGATAAATATTGGCGATTAGGCAAACTCGTTACTGAATCATAATAAGCCAGTCGATGGATATGGGCCTCTGCATCTTTCCGCTCAGAAACATCACGTACCAAGAGTATTGTCTCGACCTTACTTTGAACTCGATATTTCGCCATACGTATTTCTACAGGTAATTCAACACCTTGGATTTGATATCTAGCCTCTACCGTTAGAGGGGTATCAAGGTTTAAATTCTGTAGAACGTCAAGAAACTCTACCCATGACGATGGGGTGTGCAATGCCTCCAACGAGTGTGATTTAAGCTCGATAGCACTCTTTTTAAGCATAAGTTCTGCCGTTAGATTAACTAAAGTAATCTTGTTGCTGTCATCTAGTAACAGAATACCATCGGCGGCGTGCTCAATCATGGCTTTGGTATGACTATCACTGCGCTCTAAATCACTCAAGGCTGTATTAAGTTTTTTCCATAGGGATGCAAAAGTAGCGTGTAAATTGCCTAACTCATCTAACTTATGGTGTCGGTGAAAGGATTTTGGCAACGGAATATCGTCATTATGGCCAACATGCGATAAGGATTCTGTTAAACGCATAAGAGGATAAGTGACTAGAAAATAAAACACTAAAGAAAGCAGAGAGGCTAATAACAAATCTTTGAACAGATTGTAGACTAAAATAGAAAGTTGTTCTTTGAAAATTCTATCTAATAAATAACGTTTTTCTGGCCAGAGATATAAATATCCAGCATCAAAATCAGGCGTTTCTAAATGCAGCTTTCGCTCGTAATTTTGTAGATCGAGTAAGAAAAAATCAGTGAAAAATTTCGGCACCGAAAAATCACGTTTGGCACCAGTGGCTTCAACAAAAATATTCCCTGATTCATCTCTGACTTCTAAATGAGAAATAGTAGGACTAAACAGCAAACCATCAACCTGTTGTTGAGCAAAATCAACATCTAAACGAAAAACCGCTTCAGATAGTGGCTTTTCAACAACAGCGAGTAATTCTTCGAAGTCTTGATTTATCTCGGCCTTTTGGTCGCTAATTCCTTCAAAGAACTGAAAACCACTGCTGACTAAGCTTAGAACAATTGCGAGAACTAACGTTAAAAACGCTTGTTTAATAAATAGAGATCTCGAAAAAACAACTCCCATCTTCACTCGCTTATATTCTTCGGAATTCATTATTATGCTACTTGCACAATCCCCACATCCATAAACTTAAGCACAAACTAGGCCAGTGCGACACGCAAGACTCGTAAGATAAAGACCTACAACTTACTCTTTTATAAGACTGACATTTTCTGAGCAATGACACAAGAACCTATAAAAAACTCTTATGAGGGCTATGATCTAAGTCATAACTTACTAACAAAGACTCCAAAGAACCTCATAAAAAAAGCCAGTATGTTTATCACACTGGCTTTTAAAATAGCGAAACTTACTTATAAAGCAAAAACTTAACCTATAACAGCACCGTCTTCACGTGATATAGCAATCACACTAGAGCGTGGAACTGAGCGCCCACCGTCAGGCCAATGTGAATTACCACCTTCACCCGGATGCTGAATACTAATAAACATAGTTGTCTTAGCTGCATTCCAAGCTAAGCCGGTAATCTCTGATTCCTTTGGCCCAACTAGAAAACGACGAATTTCTCCCGTATCAGGATCTCCAACCAACATCTGATTATTGCCTTGCCCTTGGAAATCTTTTTCGTTTGAGTAGTTACCGTCTGTCTGGATCCACAAAAGACCTTTAGAATCAAACTTCAGACCATCTGGTGAGTTAAACATATTGTCTTGATTAATGTTCTGAGATCCGGCATTGGCATCATCAAAAACTGCTGGATTACCCGCCAAAACAAACAAGTCCCACTTAAACTCAGTGTGAGTATGATCAGAGTCCATTGGCATCCAACGAACAATCTGACCAAAATTGTTTTTTACTCTTGGGTTTGGGCCACCAGCAGGCGTTTCATCACCACCTGCATTAGGCTTAACACCACGGTTTTTGTTATTCGTCAATGAGCAGTAAACTTCTGCTTTATGTGGATGAGCCGCAACCCACTCTGGACGGTCCATCGTTGTAGCACCTACTTTCGAAGCCGCCATACGAGTGTGAATGGAGATTTCTGCCTCTGTCATACCTGTAGTTTTAGGTGTCAACGCTAACCACTCACCGCGATTATTATCATGAAATTTGGCAACATATAACGTACCTTCTTCAAGCAAATCACGGTTATTACCACCAGCCAAATATTTATGCTTCGAGATAAAACGATATAAAAATTCGCCACGCTCGTCATCGCCAAGGTAGACAACAACATGGCCATTCGGCGCAATAGTTAACTCTGCGTTTTCGTGTTTAAAACGACCAAGTGCCGTACGTTTTTTCGGGCGAGAAGTCGGATCCAGCGGATCGATTTCAACAATATAACCAAAGCGGTTTGGCTCGTTTGGTTCTTTAACAAGATCAAAACGATCATCAGCCATCGCCCAATTATAACGGCCTTCCGTACTCATGCCATAACGTTTAAATGCTTCTGACATTTTGTAATCTTTATCATTGGCTGTGAAGTAGCCATTAAAATTCTCTTCACATGTCAAATAAGTACCCCATGGTGTTTGTCCATTACCACAGTTATTCCAAGTTCCTTTTGCGACTAAGCCTTTCGGGTCTTCTGATGTCTGCATCCATTTGTGACCACGAGCAGGGCCTGTGATATCCATTTCTGTATCCGCTGTAATACGGCGATTATAAGGAGAGTCCTGAACAATCCCCCATTTTCCGCCACGCTCTGCAACTTCTATTATGGACACACCATGAGCAGCTTTGTTTTTACGTACGTCATCAGCATTGGCAGGCATACCATCGGTACGATTAGCATGAAGAGTATCGCCATTCGTGTATTCATTGTTGATGGCCATGATCTGCTTACCATCCTTAGAGAAAAACGCCATGCCATCATTATGATCGCCAAACGCTAACTCTTGAGAAGCACCAGTACCACCCGTCGTCGCGTTAAACGCTGGAGCATTGCTGAATAATGGATCTCCCCAAGAAGCCAAAACTTCCCACTTATAACCTTCAGGTACCGTTACAGTATCCAATGTATTAGCGCCAACCATACTAAACGCTAGACGTGATTCTTTACTTCCTGCGGCAAGCGCTTTACTGGCTGAGAATGCAGTTGATCCCATTACAAATGCGCCAGCACCGACCGCAGCACCACCACCTAAAAAGCCACGGCGTGACACCATTTTATTGGCTACTTCCTCAAACTCAACGACCTCAGGAGCTGGACGTACCAATTCATCTAACTCATCAAAACCTAGCTTCACATTATTTTTAGTCTTCATAACACTGCCCTATTAATTATTAAAAATTAGCCATTATTGAGATTGCACCAAGGCAAAATTTTTTATGAGTTTCAAATGCTGACCTTCCCTCTGGCAGGGAGATTAGAAAGTAACTTACCGAGAAAAGATGACATGAAAATGACAGTGACGAGACATTGTGCTTATATTAATCAGTACGATGAGTAAAACATGTGCTATACAAGAAATATTGCGACTCCCCAAATAACAAAAACAACATGAATAAAGGGTGAAGTTATGATTAATACTCTGCGAAACATACCAATCCGCTTAAGACTAACTAGCTTGGTCATTTTCTTTTCATTAGGTCTTTTGTTTGTGATTTATTTGTCCCTTACGGTCAACAAACAATCATTACTCGATGAAAAATATGCACAAACCAAACATGTTGTCGAAACTGCCACTGGCGTATTTAGTTATTTTCATAAGCTAGAGCAATCCGGAGATCTTAGCCGTTCTGACGCACAGCACTATGCTATGGAAATAATCAAAAATACTCGTTATGCGACGTCCGAATACTTCTGGATCAACGATTACGATGCAAAAATGGTTATGCACTCCGTAAATTCGGCATTGGATGGGAAGGATTTGTCAAACCTTGAAGACCCTAATGGCAAAAAACTTTTTTCCGAATTTACAAAAATAGTAAAAGCCCAAGAAGCCGGGTTCGTTGACTACCTCTGGCCTAAACCAGGTAGCGAGCTTCCTGTTGAAAAAATATCATATGTTCAGGGCTTCAAGCCTTGGGGTTGGATTATTGGATCTGGTATCTATCTTGATGAAGTCAACTCTCAGTATCTAAAAGAAGTCATGCGTCTTGGTATTATCAGCATAAGCATTATTCTTACCGCCTTGTTCTTATCCTTTTTAATCGTACGTTCAATCCTACAACCTATAGGGCAAATTCAAGCTGTTTTACACAACATATCAGATGGCGATGGTGACTTGAAAACACGTTTACCTGAATCGGGAAAGGACCAGCTGACTTTGATTGCCACTCACTACAATAGCTTTGTGGATCGTCTCTCCGAGACTTTAGGTAAGGCAGTTTCACTCAACCAAGAAGTAGAGCAAAAAAGCCAAGAACTGAAAAATGTTGCAGCCAAAACACAAGCAATTACTCAGCAACGTGAAGGTATGTTTGCGCAAATGGCAGAAACAATAAAAGAAGTCGACGAGTTTAAAAATGAAGTCACTAACAGTACCCAAACCACTCTCATTTCAGCACAAAATACTGCCGAAAAAACCCAAACAGGGCAAACCTCAATTAACCAAACCGTTGAGTCACTTGAAAAGCTGTCACACGAATTAGAGTCCGGTTTAAATTCAGTGGTTCAATTAGCAGAACAATCACAGACTATTGGTTCCGTATTAGATGTTATAAGCGCCATTGCAGAACAAACCAACTTATTGGCACTCAACGCAGCCATTGAAGCGGCACGAGCCGGTGAGCAAGGCCGTGGATTTGCTGTTGTCGCAGATGAGGTACGGGGGTTAGCAAGCCGCACACAAGCCTCTACCGACGAAATACAACACATGATTAACAAATTACAAAGCGGGGCAAAAGAAGCTGAAACCCGCATTACTGCAAGTCATCAGCAATCACAAAGAACCACTGAAGAAATCACCTTAACCACACAATACCTTCAAGATATTGCCGTTTCAGTGGACGACATAAATAAAGCCAGCAGAACAGTCATTGAAAGCGTCAACATGCAAAGTGATGCAGTCCAGAGACTAAACAGCCTTAATGAAAAAGTTGCTGAGCTTTCAGCACAGGCAGGGTTGCAGGTTAAACAAAACAATGAGACCAGCGAGTCATTAGCAAAAACAGCTAAAGAGACCCAAAAGATAATGTCGATATTTAAGCTTTAAAGGCATCTTTGAAAACAGCCAATGAGTATATTTTCTGGCTGTTTTTCTAGAAAATCATATCACCGTACAAAGCGGGTTTCCCATACCGGACTTCCAAGCCCTCTCGAACGGACTTTTTTAACTTCCTAACAACCAAACTGTATGAATGATCGATTTGCCTTTGGATCTCCCCCATTGGCAAATCGCCAGACAATACAACTGAATTCCAATGTCGCTTATTCATATGATAAGCAGGAATAACATCAGAGAAAATATCGCGTAATTCAATAGCATGATCCGGGGTGCACTTAAGGTTCAAGAGCGGCGATCCTTGCTTCTTTATCAATAAAGCAAACATCTTACCTTGCACTTTAAAGACGGCAGTATAATCATCAAATGGGTAATACTCTTCAGCCTCGGGCTTAGAAAGCAGATATTTTTTAAGTGTTGTTGAGTCCAAAATAGCTCCCTTTCAAGGTTTAAAACTGTTATCAGTATAAAACAAAAAAGCCGTTTACTGGATGTCAGTAAACGGCTTTATATAGAAGGATACTTAAGCAAGCTCAGCCCTGATGAGCAAGGTACTCGTCGTAAGTGCCTTGGAAATCAATAACCTTTTGCCCTTTGATTTCAATCACTCGATTCGCCAACGATGATACAAACGCCCTGTCATGACTAACAAAAATCAGCGTGCCGTCAAAGTCGAGTAACGCATTATTTAATGCCTCAATGGCTTCCATGTCCATGTGGTTAGTTGGCTCATCCATCACTAAGACATTTAGATCCATCATCATCAACTTACCAAACAGCAAGCGGTTCTTCTCACCACCAGAACAAACTCGTACTTTTTTATTGAAGTCATCCGCGGTAAACAGCAAACGCCCCAACATAGCACGAACTTTTAAATCATCATGTTTTACTGTACGCCATTTCGACATCCAGTCAAACAAGGTTAAATCGCAATCAAAGTCTTCTGTACTGTCTTGCGGGCAATAACCAATAACGGCATTTTCAGCCCATTTAATCTCACCTTGCTTGGCTTCTAGTTCATTCATCAAGCAACGCAAGAAAGTCGTTTTACCGGCACCGTTTTCACCGATAATCGCCAATCGAGAGCCAGCTTCTAAAATCATATTACCGCCAGAAAATAGCAGTTCATCATAACCATGGCCTAAATCTTCTAAGATCAAAGCATGACGGTGAAGTTTTTTATCTTGCTTAAAAGTTAGCGAAGGCGTCATACGGCTAGACTGTTTTACTTCTGACAGTTCAATTTTTTCTAGTTTTTTCGCACGAGAACTGGCTTGTTTTGCCTTAGATGCGTTGGCTGAGAAACGGTTAACGAAAGCTTGAAGATCGTCCATTTCTGCACTTTTCTTCGCGTTTTCAATTAATAATTGCTCGCGAATCAAAGACGAGGCTTCCATGAAGTATTCATAGTTACCTGGGTAAATACGCAACTCACCAAAGTCTATGTCCGCCATGTGAGTACACACAGAATTCAAAAAGTGGCGGTCGTGGGAAATAATGATCATGGTGCACTTACGCTGGTTCAGTACGCCAGCCAACCAGTTAATGGTATGAATATCCAAGTTGTTGGTAGGTTCGTCCAACAGCAAAATATCGGGATTAGCAAACAAGGCTTGCGCTAACAAGACCCGAAGCTTCCAACCCGGCGCCACTTGGCTCATTAGACCAAAATGAAATTCTTCTTCGATGCCCGCTTCCAACAAGATATCACCAGCGCGGCTTTCAGCACTATAGCCATCCATCTCGGCAAATTCTGCTTCTAGCTCGCCAGCTCGCATGCCATCTTCTTCACTCATTTCTGGCTTAGAGTAAATAGCATCACGCTCTTGTTTTACTTTCCACAACGCCACATCGCCCATGATCACGGCGTCAACTACAGAGTATTCTTCGAACGCAAACTGGTCCTGACTTAAGGTACCAACTTTTTCACCCGGTGTGATAGACACATTACCTGACGTTGGCGTCAGCGCCCCACTCAGAATTTTCATGAAAGTAGACTTGCCACACCCGTTGGCGCCAATTAGGCCATAACGATTACCGTTGCCAAATTTCGCTGAGATGTTTTCAAATAATGGCGTTGCGCCAAACTGCATAGTGATATTAGCCGTGGAGATCAAAAGAAAGTCCTGAAAAAAGAAAATAGAAAGCCGTTTAAATTTGCCACTAAGTCAGCGTACAAAATATAAACATAAAGGTGGGCGAATATAGTGATTTATGGGGATAAAGTCGAGGGATTAGGTGGTTTTTTACCAAACTAGTTTAAGAAAGCGTTAAAGAAGACAAGATCTCTATACTTTGCTCTTACTTGGAAAGACGTCTTCTATATCCTGATCGGTTTTTACAACACCGCTGTCAGGTATATTCTCAGTTGGGTCTGACGTTTTTGGGGCATCTTCTGCCCGCTCTGAGTCTTCCGGCTTTGGGTTTGGGGGTTCAGCAGTCATGTAAGCACTCGCTTGAGAGATCAAAAAGCTTAATACATCTCGACTCGCACCATTTAATAGATTTTTTCTCGCTTTTCGAGTGATATCCAGCTGAGTACTAGCGCCTAAGACAAAACTGGCAAGTAAACCTGTTGGACTGGTTGCTTTATCGAGTAGATTATCAACTGCTTTATCACGAGAGGCCTTGGCACGTTTTTCCAAGATTTGAGTACGAAAGTATAAACGTTCTCTTTGCTGACGCATTCGCTTTAGGCCGAACATATATTACTCATCTTCTGTTGGAATAATGGCATCAAAAGTACGGGTGAAATCCATGCTTTTCAATGTTTGTTTCACCAAATACAGCAAAACGATAGAGCTTAAAAAGGTCACTAATGTTGCCGTTAATAAAATTCCGACCAAAGAAAAACCATAACTCCATGCAATAGCCGCACTGCTTGCAATAATTAATAACCAAGTAGTGAGCAACAAAAAGATAACACCACACATTAAGGCAAGGAGCTGGGCACTGGATGTCACCCATAATTTTGCTTCTAACGCTCCTAGCCCTAATACACTCTTTAACCAGCTTTTGTGAGTGCCAATAACCTCATCAAAGTCAGATTTTTCTTGATCTGAGTCAGCGTCAGAGTGCTGCGGTTTTTCCATCAATACAATTCCTAAATTTATTTACGCTTACTTAGAAGACTAGCCGCTAAAGCGCCTGCTAGAAATGCAATACCAATTGTTTTAACTGGGTGTTCCTTGGCATATTCACCAACCGCTGTAGACACTTTTTCAGATTGGCTCTTAGCTGTGTCTGCAATTTTATGTGCTTGCTCACTAATCTGATGAGCAACTTCTTCAATTCGCTCTTGGCTTTGCTCTTTCATTTGCGCGGCACTATCTACACCTTTATGCGCTGCTTCTGCTGCGCTGTCTACTTTCTCATGTGCCTTTGATTGGGTCGTGCTCTTGGTTGTTGTAGCCATTCTTTATTCTCCTTGTAGAATTGAAATTAACTTTTCAACGCCAACGTAGCGACAAAAAACTGAACTAAACTATTATAGTTTAGTAAATAAATTAAAAAGGTTTATGCATATCACTTTAAGATTTTCTAAAGCTAAATGCTTAAATACATAATTTAAAAGCTATACATTAAAAATCGACTTACCTTTCCCTATTTACACTACGCGGTTAATTCGCGATGGTCAAAGCCACACATCATAACGCCTCCCTTTTCCTTTTTTTATCGTTAATCTTTAAGCTATTAGAGGCTAGACATAAATGCACACAGATTGAGAAAATAATATTTAGATATATTGGTCAATGATCTCCTATCAGCTTTTCTGACAATAAAAAAGGGCAGTAAGCATACAACCAACAGGTATGCTCTTTGCCCTTTTAGAATAGACTCATATCGACTCCTATCTACAGGTATCAGCCAAAGCTTTTCAATCTTTAAACTGGAACACTTTATTTTTTAACATCTACCCAAGCATCCCATCCTTTCCAATCATCCATGTCTGAATGGCTTCCTGTTTCAATATCAACAGGCTCTTTAGTACGACGACTAAATACATGTACGTTCATTAGCTTTTTAATTAAACGAGACATTTCCGCTTCCCTCATCTTTCATGATTTTGGAAATATCATCCTAACACCGAAAAACTAAAGTAATCGTCAACATAGCCTAAAGGAAGTATCTTTCCCTATTCGAAGGATTATTATTGATTTTCTTGACGTTGGAGTGCTTTATGCAGAATAAGTGACCATTTCATTCAATCAATAGCCACACTATGAAGATTATAAGGCACTATCAAACAAGCTTTTACCTACAAATAGACCATTGACGAGCAAGCATTAACGATTCGTTTAACAAAGACCAGCCCAATAAACTTTGCTGGTACTCACCTGCTTTACCATCCAAAGACACTCCATACGCTTTTAGACGGAAGGCAAGAATCGCATAAAAAGCATCTACTGCACCCGCTTGATCAAACATAAAAGGTCCTTTTGCTTGGGCAAAAATCGTTTCAATACGCTCAATCTCTTTTTTCATCGCATCCGATAAATTATCCAACGGAGAGACCGGATCAAAGGTAAACCCGCATTGACCACGCAGATTTATAAAGCCTGAATGCATTTCCATACAAAGGCTTCTTGCTTGTGCTCTTTCAGACTGATTCTTAGGATAAAGTGCACCATTGGAGCATTCATTAAGGTATTCGGTAATTGCTAAAGAATCGTGTACAACATCATCATCCACCAGCAATACTGGCACCAATCCAGTCGGCGAGTATTTCAATACTTCAGCTTTATAGCCTTTGGCTTCTAAATTAATTGGGATAAGGTCCAGTTTGATACCTGCAATTTGACTGCAAAGATACGCCCGTAGTGACCAAGTCGACAATGTTCCAACAACTAATTTCATACCGTCCATCCCATTTACGTTGCTACTTTAATTTAGTCACTAACAGCTGTTCAACTCTGACGCCTTCCAAATCCAATACTTCAAACTTATAGCTGTCATAGACATAAAAGTCCGTGCGCTTTGGCAAACGCTTTAAGCTGTAAGTAATAAAACCACCAAGCGTTTCATATTGAGTACGATCAGGGAACTCTTCTATATTCAAACTGCGCATCACATCATTGATCGGCGTTAACCCTTCAATCAACCAAGAGTTCGCATCACGTTGTACTATTTGCTCCTCATCATGAGGCGTTAACAAGCCACCCATAAAGCCACCTAATAAGTCTTTCACCGTTACAATACCGACAATCGTTGCGTATTCATTCACGATGACAGCAAAAGCTTGTGGCGCTACTCGAAATGCATTAAGCGCCTCGGAAAGCGTCAAGGTTTCTGGTAGATAAAAAACCTCTTTATCCACTTTTTCAGGTTTGATTTGTGCTGACTCACCTTTAAGCACCAAGCGTAGTATTTCTTTCGAATCAATAATGCCTTCGATTTTATCCAAACTGCCGTTACAAACTAAAAAGTCATTATGTGGATGATCAATAATCTTTTGGCTGATCTCTTCACTACTGTCATCGATATCAAAATAGATAATCTGATCTCGTGGCGTCATGGCACTAGAAATGTTTCGAGTTTCTAATTCGAATACATTGCCAATCAATTGATATTCTTGGCTCTGCAAACTGCCGTCTTCTGCGCCAGCATCCATCATGGCAACAATGTCTTCAGTAGTAACGACTTCTTGGCGCTCAATAGGCACATTAAATAAACGTAAAACCAAGTTAGTAAAACCGTTAAATAGAAAAACCACTGGTGTCAATAGAAAGGTCACCCAGAGCATAGGCGTGACCATTCGAATTGCCACAGCTTCTGGCATAATCATCGCCAAGCGTTTAGGTAATAGATCGGCAAATAGAATAAAAAGTGACGTCAGACACAGAAAGGAAACAACAAAGCTAACTTGATCCAATAAAGGTCCAGCATAAAGCAAACTAACAAGCTGCTTTATATAAGGCGTCAGAGCCTGTTCACCAACAATACC
Source organism: Marinomonas foliarum (assembly GCF_003337275.1). Taxonomy (GTDB): domain Bacteria; phylum Pseudomonadota; class Gammaproteobacteria; order Pseudomonadales; family Marinomonadaceae; genus Marinomonas; species Marinomonas foliarum. The sequence goes on from NZ_QPJQ01000001.1 coordinate 64,379, forward strand.
ACCTAAGATAGCAATAGCGTTCAGCGCAATTTGAATCATGGCAAAAAAAGCGCCTGGTTTTTGTTGCAAGGCAAGCACAGCTTGCGCTTTAACGCTGCCTTCATCCGCTAAGACTCGCAGCTTAATCTTCCTAGCCGCCGCCATGCCAATTTCAGCCATAGCAAACAAAGCTCCAGCAATTATCAGCAATCCTATACTAAATACATCACTCATTTTTTTCTCTTTATATCGAAAGACAGAACGTCAATATAGGCCGCATTATAGAAGGAAGTTGCTACGATACAATGCTTATTTTTTATACTTTCAGAAGGGGTAAACGCAGTTCAAAAAAACACATTGAAGGCGTAATATAAGGTAACTAAACAGCGTAAAACACTGTCTTTATTTATTGATCAGCAGGACCCAGCATGATTATCACTCTAACGACTCCCGCAATGTTGTTCCCCGCCGTTTCTTTATTGCTTTTGGCTTATACGAACCGCTTTGTCACACTAGCATCAATTATTCGTAACTTTGACCCAAAACTTGAAGACGCAAACACAACAGATCAAATTACAAATTTACGTAAACGTATTTATTTAATAAGACGCATGCAAGAAGCTGGGGTGATTAGCTTTTTTCTGTGTGTATTATCTATGATGGCAATCTACCTTGAGTACCAAGAAATAGGCAGTTACATTTTCGGGGCGAGCCTAATCTGCCTAATGTATTCTTTGTATTTATCTGTGCGCGAGATCACTATTTCTTGCGATGCATTGGAGCTACACCTTCAGCATTTCAGCACTAACTTTAAAAAGAGCAGTCGCAAAAAATAGTTAAGGAAGGTGCGAACAAGCCCTCTTGTCTCAGCATGTGGATAAAAGCCTGTTATTCGAGGCGAGTAGCGAATGTGAATAGTGGTTCTATTTTCGAGGTGCTCAACAAAGAATACAGCCTTTTAGGCCATGCCCTGCGGGTCTTTCAGAGCTTACTATTAAAAATAACAGGCCACATATCGTTGCGACTCTTTGAAAGGTACCTACATTCCTTCAGAGTCGCGCCTTATTTGACGATTTCTCTGAAAGACTGAGGCTTAGTAGACTTATTCGCACCTTCCTTAAGCTGCTAGCGTCTTAATACTTGAACATTAAAGCCTTTTAAAGAAGAGGTTTTAGAGTAATGAGAGAAGTAATCTGAGAAATTTTCATCTATTACTTTTTTGTTCGTCAAACTAGCATGTCGAAGAAACAAGGTACCGTTTTTACGAATAGCCAGACCTTGGTGCGAGACATTCATATTCGTACCAATGTATTTCTTTATATCCCAATTAGGCCGTACCATACTGATCACACTGCCAGAAGGGATACGATCTAAAAGTGCCTGATTAACCTCATTTGTGTTACCACCAAACAGCGCCGTTAATGGTACATAAGGGATATAAGCAGGCTCTGCGGAATAAATACGGCCTTCATCATGTAACTGATTCAACAAAGTTAGACATTCGCTAGAAGAATCGGCATCACATTGCAGCACATCACCAGTAAGATACTTATACCACGCAGACTTATCTATCATCGCCTTCGCAACCCGCGCTTGGCCATGGCCAACATCCGGCGTGATGTCCATTAGCTTATCTTGGTTGTTGCGAAACCAATCAACACTCGGAAAATGATTACGAGAAACAAAATCAACGTTCGAGTTTCGATAGCGAATACTTTGTAAGTTTGACTGAAACTCATCAGACGTACTAGAAATAGCGCCAGCCAACACAGTTTCAACATAGGTAGTACAATCAAACACATCAAAACGGGTCAACGGATCTTTGTCATATTTACCCTGCTCACCTTCTCCAACACTACCGCCCACATAGATAGAACCTAGCAAGGTACGACTTAAAGCGTCTATTTTCTCTGCATTGGGCAAAGCAGAGCTATTGTCTATAGTTTGATAAAAAAGTGCTTTGTTTGCAGTATCAAGTGAGTTCAGTGCCATTGCAGGTGACAAAAAAAGAATAAGTGTAATAGCAGCAATGACTTTTTGAATAACCATGTTCATACGCCCCAACAGCTCCATTCAAGCTACTTTCAATTTAAAACATAAAAAAACAATCATTGTCTAAAAAACGAACACTCTATTGTGCTAGACTTATCAAATAATGCGGAATGAAGGTACGACTATGCAAATCAATAACTCGTCATTTATCTATGGTCAACAAGGCCTACAGCGTAGTCAAGACAAGCTAGACCAAGCAAGCCAAAAAGTAGCTGACGCATCGACCCGAACCTTGAGCCAACCAACTGACACCAAGGATACTGGACTTTACGGTTCACCAATTCAAGATGGCTTAATCGAAGCAAAAAGCAGCGTGTTAGAAGCGCAAGCCAATGCCAAAGTAATAGATTCATCCGATAAAACCATTGGTCGCCTCATCGATATAACCGTTTAATTACTCTGCTTCCTTCGTGTCTTAAATCGCTGTGTCCAATAATTTGCGAACGGCGTCAGAGGCTGTAAAACGCACAATACGACTCACCTCTTGACCATCTTTCAGAACGATTAAGGTCGGCCATAATTTAACACCAAACTGGCGCCCCAAACGTTTTCCTTTACCGTCAAATACCTTGATATGAGCCATATCTGAATATGATTGCATGGTTTCTTTCACGGCATCATGAGAAGCCTGACAATGACCGCACCAAGGCGCCCCGAACTCCAAAACGGCCACACCTTTTAGACTATTAATCTCATCAAGCGTTGGCGCTTCTTCTGCGTATTCTGGATTAAACCCAAATTGCGTTGCGTTCATAAAACTCCCCCTGCGACTATGATTCACCTCTACCTGATAACATTAAACTCTTCCTTACACTCATCGGATCCCATTTCGAACTCACGACAAATCCACGGACGGTTTTCATAAATAGTGCAAAGATAGGTCTCTCTATCAACGGCAGAGCACCAACCATCGTCTAATCTCAACATGGTTTCCCCACCCCACTCATCCACCGAAATATGTTTATCAGGCACACCAGTATCACTGATGATCATGACCTCCATCCGGCAGCAGCAAGCTTGACAGTTAGAGCAGACCACATCACTGGTAGAGATATTTTTCAATTCGATATTCATCGTTATTCTGTACCACCTAGAAAAATACAGTGTTGGTTAGTGGCCTAACCATTCGATAAGCAATAGTACACTCGATCTGGTGTGGAAGATATCTATCCCCTACGAGCACTGCGGTTCTTTAATTCAATGAAAACAGAGTGGTTATTTAAATAAAAAAGGAGACATACCATGCAAACTAGTTTATTAATACCTATCTCTTAAGGTGAAGTCCTCTTCCGTGAGAAACAAAATATCACCATGGTAAAATACCACTTATTTTTATCCATCAAGTTTGTGTGCATATCCTATTAATAGCAGCTAATTACATAGAAAAACTATGAGAAAATCATCTTAACTTTCTCCATAATTACCTTGCCCAAAGCAGCGTTATTTTCGACCGTGAAATGGATGCCATCCACACCGTCAGTTGTAATAAAGTCGCCAGCATTCAGAAATTCGATGTTCATAAAGTCAGCCAAGGCTGCATAATATTTGGGCAGTTCCAATGTTTTTTCAAGCCCTCCTTCGAATGTGCCTTGAAACCAAATATGCTTCAATTTACCAAGTGGCGGCGGTGCGACGAGAAGAACCTTAGGCGCCGAATACGATGTACCAACACCACCAGCACAACTAATCACTTGCCCAATTAATTTAGAAACACCATTCGCTATCTCGAACGCAGAGCGGTGAAAAAAAGCCTTTGTATCATTGGTGCCTAACATAATAATAACCAGATCTAGCGGAAGATGACTGGCCAGCGCGGAAGGCAGGTAGCTGGAGCCATTCAACCGTGGGTCAGTGGGGTCGTCTAACGATGTAGTACGTGCACTCAAACCTTCTTCAATTACATGAAAATCCGAACCTAATAACCCTCCCATCACGCCTGTCCAACGCTGTTCATAAGGGTAACGGCAAGTCGGAGCCCCCTCTTCGACTGGTATCCAGCCCCAAGTCAAAGAGTCCCCATAACAAAGTATGCTCTTTTTATTCGTCATTTTATTTGTCCTTTTTGAGTTAGTTGTGTTTAGTCAAATTGGTTATAGACCATAATATAATGGGGCGTGATGCTACCCATATCAGCGAAAACGGCTCAGATTCCCACCACACTCTTCCAAGGGCTATTCTCTTATTCATTCCGCTTAACTTTTGGACCGTATTCCATAAAATACAGCAGCCAAAAGAATGATCACGCCTTGCACAACCAGTTTCCCTGGCTCGCCTACGCCATAAATGGTCAGCACAACAAATAGCAAAGAGAAGGATAAAACACCAAAGAAAGGTCCCCATACACCACCTTCACCGCGACCAAAGGCGACACCACCAAGAATCGTCGCCGCCACAGCGAGAATAGGCAGATCTAAACCAATTCGAACACTGCCTACGGCAATAGATGCGGTTTGCACCAAACCAGCAATTCCGGCAATAACGCCCGCCATTGTATGTGCCACTATGACTGTCCGCTCGACAGGCACCCCTGAGAAATGTGCCGCCTCTGCGCTCTCCCCTACTGAGGTTACAAATCGACCATAGACAGAAAGCGATAGGAACAACGACATAATCAAAGTCAAGAATGCCCAGAAAATGACCGGATTAGGCATGACTCCCGTACGGGTGTTGTAGATATCTCTTAAAAATGTCGGTACATTTCCCGGCGGACTCCCACTGGATAGGAACTGAACCATCCCGATCAAAATGATACTCACCGCGAGTGTCACGATCACTGCAGACACACGTCGCTTAGCGATCATCCAACCGTTAAACATTCCGACGATAAATCCCGTGGCAACCGCGAGAAATATAAAGGCAGGAAGAGATGCACCGGGAAACATGCCCGAGGAAATATAATAATTGACCAGCAGGATTACCCCCCCACCCGAAAGATCAATCGATTTCACCCGCATTACTAGCAACTGACCTAGTACAAGAATACCAAGAGGGGCTACTTGACGGAGAAACACACCCAAAATGTTCAGATTTAGCATTTGTGGTCGTGTCAGCCATAGGATCAAGAACAGGGAAATGAAAACCAAATAAGATGGTGGAATCCGTAAAACTCGCTGAACTAAGGTCTGCAATTGAATTTTGGACATAATTTAAAGCCCCATTTTCTTGCGGGACTGTAACCCGACGACAATGAGTAAAATTCCACCTTTCACAACGGTTTGAACAAAGGGCGAAAGATTGACTAGGTTCATCCCGTTCGACATGAGTGCCAGTACTAACGCACCAATGACCGTTCCCTGTAGGCTGCCAACACCACCTGACAATTGAGTACCGCCCAACGCGACAGCAGTAATGCTGTCAAGCTCAAACAGCAATCCAACATTCGGATCACCAGAAGTAATTCTCCCAGCCAAAAAGATACCAGCGATGGTGGCAAAACAAGCAGACCCAACATAGGCAAGTACAATATTTCGACGAACGGCAATGCCGAAATTATGAGCTGCATCGGTTTGACCAGAAGCCATCCCACCGCCAATAGCAAACAGGTGTAGTCCATATCGAGATCTGTAGAGCAATTTCCAAGCAATAAGCACAACGACGATCCCCCAGAAAACGGGAAATGGTATACCGAAGAACTCACCTGAAACGGAGTCAAGCACCAATTGAGGAATTTCACCGCCTGACACAGGACGGATCAGACGTGTAGCCCCCAGCAACATATATTGCATTGCTAATGTAGCGATAATCGGATGCACGTTACAACGTGTCACGACCAGACCGTTCATCAGTCCGACCAATGCAGCGAGAACAAAAACTACAGGGAGTAAAACTATTGTCGGTGCATCTAATGACAAGATAGCCGTGGTAAAACTGATCACCGCACCAACGGATAGGTCAAGACCTCCAACCAATACCACCAACATCTGACCAATAGCTACTATGATCAAAGGCATCGCCTGAGCAATCAGGTTTTCAGCATTTTCTATCGTCGCAAAACGTGCTGTATTAAAAGACAACCACACACAGATCCCTAGAAAAACTAGGAGAGGAAAGCCCCATGCACCTTGGCGTGTATTCCGACGAGTCAAAATATCAATGTACTTACGCATAGTGGGCCTTCTTATCAGTTTTCAAGGCAGCATTGAGGATACTGTGCTCTGTGGCCTCAATCGCCAACATTTCAGCGACAATGGTATTTTCATGCACGACATACAATCGGTCACTTAAACCAATCAGTTCGAGAGTTTCTCTAGAAAGAACAAGGATCGCACCACCTTGCTCAGTAAATTCCCTTAATAATCGATAAATCTCCGACTTAGCCCCAATATCCACTCCGCGCGTCGGTTCCTCAATAACAAGAATGTCAGTCTTAGCAGCCAAATAGCGTCCAAGTAAAACCTTCTGCTGATTGCCTCCGGACAAGGATCGAACTCTCGCATTGGCATTTGGCGCTTTGACGTTCATCGACTGCATAATATCTGCAACTACGGGCCGATATTTTCGAACAAGGGCAATAGCGGCGCGGCGAGAGTGCAGACCAATAACAATGTTATGTAAAATCGGCAGTTCCAAAAACAATCCCTCTTCCTTTCGATCCTCAGGCACAAACCCAAGACCAAGTTTTTGAGTACGACGGATACCCGTAATACCAGAAAACGGTAACTCCAAAATCACCCCCTTAACCCTAATTTGACCCGAAAATAGTGCATGCTGTCCGATCAACGCACGCGAAAGTTTTTGCTGCCCCTGACCTTCTAAGCCTGCAAGGGCAACTATCTCACCTCTATGTAATGTTAGCGAAAGTGGACGGGCGTTTTCCGTGAGTTGTATGTCTTTTAGTTCCAGCACCACCTCTCCCGCCATAGTCGAGCGTGCTGGAAACAGGCTGGTTAACTCCCGCCCAACCATCATTTCGATCAATACATTAGGTGTGAGGTCAGAAATAGCCTGTTCACCAACCAGTTTTCCGTCTTTAAGAACCGTCACGGTATCGCAAATATTGAAGATTTCTTCCATCCGATGTGAAATATAGACAACCGCCTTACCACGTTCGCAAAGTTTACGAATACTAGTATTGAGCACCTCAACATCTGCGGCATTAAGTGCGGCAGTTGGTTCATCAAGAATCATCACGCTGGCGTCAGCTTCAATACCATGAGCAATCTCTACGAACTGTCGCTCGCCAATGGTCAGCGTTGAGACAAGTCGGGTTGGATCGAGGTCAAGCCCCAACTCATCCAAAGCACGACGTGTATCCCGTATCATAGCGTCATAATCAATTGCCCCAGTGCGAGTTAGCGGCTCTCGACCAAGAAACATATTTTCAGCTATTGATAGATTAGGCAGAAGCGAATGCTCCTGAAAAACAGTAGAAATACCAGAGTCAAGAGCATCGCGAGGGGACAGAAGATTAACTTTTTGGCCATTAATCTTGACTTGTCCGGCATCGGGCTGATGCACGCCAGCAAGAATTTTCATAAGAGTGGATTTTCCAGCACCATTTTCACCCATCAAAGCATGCACACTGCCAGAATTCAGCGAGAATGAAACTGAGTTTAGCACTTGGTTATGTCCAAAGGCTTTGCTAATCCCGTGCATCTCTACAATAATTGTCAACTTAATTTCTCCTATGTTTGGGTGATTTGCTTATTGTTCGACGAATACTGGAGACTGGAATGTACCACCCTCCAGTACCACGCAACCAAGAGAGTGTTGTATTACTTGTCGTAGTAGTGCAGCAATAGCTCTTCTGACAACTCTGATGGCCACCAAACATTTGCTGAGAGATCCTCACGGTATTGTTTCGTTGCTCGCTCACGATCCCATCCTGATGGATGATATATATAGCTACGATGAAGTGGTTTGCCTTCCAGCAGTGCAACAGCAGCTCGAATACCTGCGGCACCTTGAGCAGGACTATACTCAGGTGAAATTGAAGGAAAGCCATCGGATATCCATTGCTCAAAATAACCGTTATTTCCCTCACCTGATATAGGAGGAATATCTGCACCAAACTGTTTAAAAACGTCAATACAAGCACGGGTCATGTCCGCCCCAGAAGACCAGATTCCATCTACATTTGGGCTACTCAAATAAAGCGTTTCACAGATATTACGACTTTTATCATATTGCCAATCACCGTAACCTTCAGCAACAATCTTGATATCAGTACCCTTGATTGACTGTAATAATCCATTGTAGCGGTTGGTATCTTCAGGGTGTCCAGCAAGTCCACGCAATACCCAAATATTTCCTCTTTTATCCAGTTGATCAACTAGCCAATCCCCCATTACCTTACCAAAATGCTCAGCACCACCTTGAATTTCAGTAGTGAAGGCATCAGAATTGATTCGTCCAGTATGAAGCACAACAGGGATCCCCGCCGCGATGGCCTTCTCTATGCCACGGTTAGCAGAAGTGGTCGTCACGGGCATTACTATGATTGCATCCACCTCCTGAGCAATCAGATCTTCAATATCGGCAACCTGTTTCCTTTGGTCAAAACCAGCATCAAGCATAATGAACTTTGTGATGCGACCATCCAAGTTCGCTGCATATTCCGCTTCATGTGCAACCTGCACAGTCCAGGTATTAGCATTGACACCAAAATGACTCATGCCAATAACCCAAGGCGCTTCTGTCTTATAGGAATCAGCTTTAACAATGGCTGTATTATCAGGATTGATGGCAATGCCCTGCATCACATCACCAGCAATAATATCCACATCACTTTCAGCCAAAGCAATGCTCGTTAGGAAACCAGATACAATTAAGGGTATCAGTCCAAATTTTAGTGTCTTTTGTAGCTGTCGCATGTGTTACTCCTATTTTTTTGTTTTTAGATACGGGTTAGAACCCACGAACACATAAATTCATCTCATCGGATATGGAACTATAGAAAACGCCTCATCCAAAAAGTCCACAGACTTGGCCTCATCAGCCCCTCTAAAAATCCAATTCCACTAGCAGTTTTCCTTCGTCTACCCACCACTATGAAAGAAAGTATATACAGCGAAACATCTACCAGTCAATAATTATTCACTATGAATGATTAACTAAATCATTCATAGTGAATAATTATTGTTGTTGCACAAACCCGCCCAAACTGCCTATAATCAAACGCAATGGCAAAAACAAAAGCCATTAAGCAGTTAATAAATAAGTAGTACAAACCTCAGCGGTGGACATTCCCTCATGAAAAATCTTCTCTGTTATGGCGACTCCAATACACACGGCCAAATACCAGGCGGTCAATCTACGGAGCGATTTGGACCAGATGACAGATGGCCTGGTGTTCTAGCACGTAAACTAGGAAGTAGTTGGCATGTCATTGAAGAAGGATTGAGTGGCCGTACTACGGTTCGCAACGACCCAGTTGAAGGCAAGCATAAGAATGGTCGGCGCTATTTAACACCCTGTCTGCAAAGCCATGCACCACTGGACTTAATCATACTGATGCTAGGAACCAATGACCTGAAACGTCGATTTTGGCTAACAGCGTCTGAAGTCGCAATGGGAATCAGCTGTCTAGTACACGACATCAAAGAACTTGCGCCGGGTCCAGCCGGACGTGTACCCGAAATCTTGATTGTTTCTCCTCCCCCTATGCTAAACGACCTTAAAGAATGGTCAGCCATATTCGAAGGAGCACAGAAAACTTCACGAGAGCTGGCCATGGCCTACGAAATAATGGCCGACTCACTAGAAGTCCATTTTTTTGATGCCTCATCCGTTTGTGTTAGCGCCCCTGAAGATGGGTTCCACATGGACCTCCAAGCACACCATTTACTAGGTGAAGCCCTTGCTCAAGAGATAGTTAATATTGGATGGATAAATGATAATTAAGATTCAAATCATGGAAGTTTGCTAATGCCAGACATGCGCTTTTCCCCCCCAAATCCACTCCGTATTGCTGACCGTACGTCTGGATTAAATGCCGTTAGAGTACGTAGTCACAATGAACGCTTGGTTCTTTCAATGCTCTTGCGCAATGGTAATATCTCACGACTAAAGATTGGTGAGAGTTCAGGGTTATCCGCGCAGACTGTTTCAGTCATAGTGCGTTCACTCGAAAAAGAGGGCCTTATCGTTAGTGGCAGCGCACAAAAAGGCCGCGTGGGGCCACCGACCATCCCCCTTTCCCTTAATGCAGAGGGCGCCTATTCAATAGGGATTAGTATCGGTATTCGCAAGACCCATGTCGTCTTGATCAATTTTTTAGGCGAGATTACCGCACACTCTCAGTTTTCCCATGAATTTCCAGGAAATGATATAGTACACCCTGATATCTTTGTGGCAGTAGAAGAACTTCTTTCAAAACTGTCCGTTAAGAAAAGGGAGCGAGTCGCCGGAATTGGTCTTGCTTTGGCTGATACTTTCCGCGAATCTGAGGCGCTAAATGTTCTCCGAGAACTACTTGAAAAAGAGTTTTCATTAGAGGTATTTATTCAAACCGATATAACCTCAGCCGCTTCTGGCGAAAGCATGTTCGGGAAGGCCAAAAACCTAGAGAACTACCTTTTCTTTTATATTGGTGCCCAAATCCACTCCCGCCTTGTGTTGAACCACCAAATTCTTCGTAGTGCAACTAGCGCAACCTATGACGGCGGAACCTTAGAGCTTGAGAAACGACTAGGATCAGATAACCTATCTATTAATGAATTAGAACAACTAACAGAGCAGGAGTCTCAACACTCAAAAGACCTGCAAGAATGGACAGAACAATGCTCTGCACTCATTCGCGAGAAACTACGCGACGCAAGTCAATTTGTTGATGTTGAAGCCCTGCTACTGTCATCCTATATTCCCAATACTATGCTTCAAAATATCAGCACTGCATTGGTATTACCTGAAACAGGACCAGAAGTTGTCGTTAGCGAATTAACGAAAGCCCCAAAAGCCGTCGGAGCTGCTAGTCTTCCATTCGCTGGCCGATTCATGCTGTAAATATTCCGTTTGATAACATTCTTGGGCATACATTTTTGTATTTATTCTATAAACTCCTGAGCCCAATAAACTACGGTACTGGAGTCTATAAAAATATCACCTTTAATTCACAGAACTTTCAAATGCTCTTCGTTTGCAATCCAATACTCTAGTTCCTCTCTCGATAAAGGTGGAGACAATAAATATCCTTGGATAATCTGATAGCCTATAGTCGATAAATAAGATAATTGTTGTTGTGTTTCAACACCTTCAGCAACTGGCACAGCATCAATCTTTTGACAAATAGAGAACACTACCTCGCTTAATTCTTTTGATAGTTTATTAGGCAGCTCACTGACAAAAGAGCGATCTAACTTGAGCTGGGAAACGGGAAATTTTAACAACCTTTTTAGATTTGAATAATCCGTCCCAAAATCATCTAAAGAAATAGCCACCCCCAGCGCATGAATTCGTGCAATAGTATTATCAAAACAGCACGATGTGTTGATGGACTTATTCTCAGTCACTTCTATAACCAAATCCGATGGCAATAAGCTATTTTCCTCTAGAATAGCTTGTACCTTTTGTTCTAGGTGGGCGTAAGTAAAGGTAAGCGGTGAAAAATTAACGGCAACGGTAGGGATGTGAATGCCCTGCTCTCGCCATAGCGCTAATTGCCGACAAGCTCGACTCATTACCCATATATCCAAATCCGCTATTAACTCATGCTCTTCTGCCAAAGCAATAAAGTCGTCAGGAGCAACACGGCCAAATTCTTTGTTTGTCCACCTTGCTAACACCTCCACACCATGAAGGCTATTATCTGTAATATTTATCTGTGGCTGATAATGCAGGTCGAGCAAGTCGTCATTCAGATCATCTATCAAAGCCTGAACTTTTTTAGCTGAAGACAATGCAACTACATGCTCCTGCTCTACTAAGCGGTTTTGAAAAAACAGGCTGTAATATTGCTTCCCTAATAACCAAAAAGCATCCGCCCACACTTTCACTTTATGTGTATTAACCCCATTATCCATAAATAAAAGCCTGGCCTCCTTTCCAATAGAATCTTTGAACTCACTCAGCTGAAACAGTCGACTCTCATCATCTAACCAAAAACGATCAAACGGTAGTATTGTCTGTATTGTTAGAGCCAATCGAGCTAATTTCGCCTCATCGTTACAAGAAACAATCACACCCTTACTGTTTAATACAATAAAGCCACCATTCGTTTCTTGTATGTGATGCCAATCGCACTCAGTATCTAAACCATCATTTTTCACAAAAAAACCTTCAACTGCATGCCTCGATTCGTACATAACGCAATCAAAATTTTGTCTTTTAGACACAAAATCCAGCCAATATTGCCTATAAGGCAAAATGTGTCAAGTGAATTGCCTTATAGGTTTTGCTCTGTAAGCAAAGCAGGACGGATAATTAAAGTATGAATATTGGACATGTGATAAAAACTTTGAGGACTCAAAGGGGTCTGACGCAAGAGCAAATAGCCCTGGAAGCTGATATAGCAACCAGCAATATATCGCGCATTGAAAAAGGTCAAAGGCAGCCTTCACAAAAGGTACTACACAAGATTGCTCAAGCACTCGATACCAAACCGTCTGTGCTATACACGGCTAGTGAGCAGCCAATAAGCCAGATATCGGTTTTTTTACAGCAAGAAGGTATGCTGAAAAAAGAAAAAATAGAAGTGGATAGCCTTTTACTAAAGCAAGATTCACAAACAATGCTGTCGTTATTTAATGAGTTAACGCCAAGCAATAAATCATTGTTATTAGAACAGCTTAAAACTCTGCATAGCTGGCAAAATAAACCCAGCTCATAAACAAATCATTTTAAAATATAGCAACTTATGTGTTTTTAGGCCCCATAAAAATAGATTGAAAAATAGTGACAAACTGTCCCACCAAGTACAAATAAATGCCAAACCAAATGCCCGTAGCGCAATCGTGAATCCAGCACAAAAAACACCACACCAAGAGTGTAAAGCACGCCGCCCAACACTAACAAAAGTAGTCCTGTTGGTGCCATCAAAGCAACAAGCGGCTTAATCGCAATAAGAATCAGCCACCCCAACACAACATAAAGTATGGTTGAAACGGCTGGGTGAGAGACTTTGCCAAACGCCTTTAGCCCAACGCCAATACTTGCAAGCACCCAAACAGATATTAGTAAAGACCAACCCCACGCACCACCCAATACCCCCAACATAAATGGCGTATAAGTTCCGGCAATCAATAAATACACAGCCGAGTGATCGATTACTCGAAAGACATATTTTAGTTTACCTTTAGGCATTGCATGGTAAAGAGTAGAGGCTAAATACAATATGATCATCGTTGCTGAAAAAACACTGACTCCAACAACGTAACTCAAATCAGCGTATCGAATCGCGCTCAAAATAAGAAACGGAGTACCAACAATGGCAGCAATTAAGCCTAAACCATGGCTGATACTATTAGCCACTTCTTCTCCAAGCGATTGGTGACGGTTAGACGTCAGCTTTCCCATACTTCCCTACCTAACGTTAATTGGACTCATACCAGCATGGAGCAAGAAAACAAAATTAACAACGAAAGAGAATGAATAAACAATGGAAGCCTAGCAACAAAAACCTACATACTAACTCTGACAAATAATGGGCGCTTGATATTCTAGATCCAACAACTGAAAATAATTTTCACCCAAGGCAATATTTCGAAAGGCATCATCATCGATATACTGCAGAATTCTGCTAGTCGCTTCCAGCTCGGATTGATACACCTTAAAATTATTTCCGCGAAAAGCAACAAAATCAGAGCCAGGCAGAATACGATCTGAGTAACGATTCATAAAAGCAACGTACTCGCTCCGATTCCCAAACTTACTAAAATAGTAATCTTCAAGAACACGCCACGAAATATCTATCATCAAATTCGGGTATTGATCTAACAGGCGCGACAAAATAGCAATGTGTTCTGAAGCATCCAACGATTTTTGTTCATAAGAAATCCCCATGTGCGCCCAGACGATTTTATTATCAGGATAAAGTGTTAACGCTTTCTCCATTAAGGGCAAATATAAGGTTGGCGTTGCGTTGTTACCGATATCGGAGTGAATCGTTATCGGGTAATCTCTGGCTCTTAACTCGGCCATAAAACCCGCCCACTTTGTGATGTCTTTTGGTGTCGCGGGTTTATGTCGATTATTAAATTGAGCTTGCTTCACCAAATTCACTTCCCCCATCCAGTGAAATAGTCCTGGGTATTCCTTTTCGTAAAGCTCCATCAAGGCAACGGTCGGTTCAGGATCAGACAAGTCCGTAAAGGTCATCGACAAAGTCAGGTGAAGATCATCGGGCTTGTACTCCACCATGTTCGCAGCATTAACAAAATCATTTCGCGTTGTAGGCGATACTGGCGTGCCTGGGCATTTTAAATAATTCGAACAAGAAGAGTTAGCTGGCAACATTTGTCCAATGCCATACACATTGGCAAAGCGCACACTGGTTTGAGATAAATAGTCATTCACTTCATTAAAGGGAATCGCTCGACCATCAAATGGTCGGTAATGTAAATGCGTATCTACAACTGGAGTGTAAGGCTCTGTTTCTCGATCATAACAAGCTGAAGAACCTTTAAATGAGTCTAATGAACGATTTACTGGGGTGTTATCAGAAGAGGCACAACCTCCAGCTAACAAAGAAGCAAAAATGGCGAAAGGAAAACAACGACGCATGACAAACATCCCACTGAATCACATTGAAAAGGTAAACAGAAAGGAACATTACAAAACATCCCTTCTAATGTGTAAACCACTATATCACTGTAAATCACAACACTAAGAAAATCGTCTTGAGCTATAAGTCATTGATAAATGAAATTATCACGCAAAAGCCAGTAAAAGAACGCCAAATAAAATGCGATACCAGCCAAATGCCACAAAGGTAAATTTTTCCAAAAACACCATAAACAGCTTCATAACAATAAAAGCACTTAGAAAAGCCACTACAAACCCAATTGCCAAAGGTACCCACAGCTCCCCCGAGAACTCGTTATAATTGGAAAGAAGATCATAACCCGAAGCAGCCATCATCACAGGTAACGCCAATAAGAAGGAAAACTCCGCACTGGCCTTTCTGCTTAATCCCACAAGCAAGGCCCCCACAATCGTTGAGCCTGCACGGCTGGTGCCGGGAATAAGCGCAAAAATCTGGGCAATACCGACCCACAGAGACTGCTTAAAATCCAGATCATCCAAGCTATTCACTCTCGGAGACTTATGCTTTATATACCTCTCTGTCAGTAAAAAAACTCCACCTCCGACAATAAACATGGTCGCTACGACAGACACGGAAAACATCGCTTTTATTTGATGCCGAAATAAAAAGCCCACTATAGCAACCGGTAAGAAGGCCACGAATACCTGGCACCATAAACGGAAATACTTCACAGAAAAACGCTCTTTATAATTCGCCACAACCGCCAAAATAGCCGCCAGCTGAATAATCACCTCAAACGCTTTATTGCCTTCTGATTGCTCCATTCCCAACCATTGACTAACAACAATCAAATGGCCTGTTGAAGAGATAGGTAAGAACTCTGTCGCTCCCTCAACCAGCCCAAGAATGACACTATGAAATACATCCACTACAACCTACCTTCCACTACTTACAACGACTGGACCATTCAATGAAATCAAATGCATAATCATTTGCGCCGGCAATGTAAAACATTTTAGGTGAAAGAAAAATAAAAAATGCTTAACAAGAATCTTGACCTAGGACCTAGATCTAAGGTTTATACTGAAAGGAAATAAACAGGAGCAAGAAATGTATCGCATTGGGGAACTAGCAAAGGCCTGTGACATCAACAATGACACATTACGCTTTTACGAAAAAAACGCCCTACTCAGCCCATCAAGTCGATCTGAGTCTGGCTATCGTCTTTACACTGAAAAAGACAAAGACATTCTGCAATTCATCCTACGCGCAAAGAACGTTGGATTCACTCTGGCAGAAATTCGTGAATTACTTTCAATTGAAGTTAATAAAGCCGACAACGCCTGTGCTGATGTTAAAGAGCTTGTCGATACCAAACTCTCAGCTGTCGAAAGGAAACTTGCAGAACTCACTCGTTTTCAAACCTCACTCAAACGCCTATCCGATGCCTGCTGTGGCGGTGAAGAAAGCGCCGAGCATTGCACCATACTTGAAGCGCTAGAATCCAATACAGATGATGTCCGTCATGAACATCATCATGATTAGATATTCAATCAATCAGCTTGTTATTCTCATCGAAAAAGGGAAACGGGCCCGCTGACTTTTCTCCGGATTCAATATAACTGATATGACTCACCAGACTGTCTAACTCAAGTTTAAACAACTGAATCGCTGGCGGTTCAAGGGAAAATCTAGAAGGTGCATTAGGGTTTAAATCCAAGGTCACTGCATGACTGTGAGATGGCCCAACCCAAACTGGCAGCCCATTCCATGTTGCATAAATAGCACGGTGTAAATGCCCTGCTACCAAACCTTTGACTTGTTTATGCTGCTGAAGCACTTGCCATAGATCTTCATCGTTAAGAAGTTTTTGTACATCCATATGATCAATTCCCACCTTCATCGGCGGATGATGGAGAAAAATCAATGTCGGTAAGGCGCTTTGCTCATTAAGTTGAGAGTCCAACCAGACTAACGATTCTGGCGTTAGCTTCCCATAAGGCTTACCCAAGACAGAGGAATCCAAACCAATTAGATGGTAGCCATCAACTTGTTGGGAAAAATGGCAATACTCAGGGTGATCAAAACTCGCAAATCCATCAAAAGCCACTCTAAGATGATCTCTATGATCATGATTCCCAGGAATAACCTTAACCGGCGCCTTAAGCTTCTTTAGCTCTGGCACCAAGACCTCGTACTCTTCAGGTATACCAAAGTCACCTAAGTCACCGGTTATCACCACCCAATCTGGCTGAGGTAATAACTCATTAATATGGTTAACAGCATTTTTTAAGCACTGTAGAGTATCCACTTTTTGATACGCAATTTTTCCATCCTTTTTGATGTGCAAATCTGTTAACTGGGCAATTAGCATACTTCCTCCGATCCAGAATTGGGCAATAACACAAGACATGAAGGAGGTATGACTAAACCAACTCGATCCCCCATGCTGTAGCGTTTTCGCTCAAAGCAATCCACATGTACCAATTCTTTAACACCTTCTACGCTGAGCAAAACTCGCGTTCTGTCTCCTAAAAATACACTGTGTGACACGGCGCCTTTTAGCGTGGCGTCCTCAAACGTCGTTAAGCGCATATCCTCAGGACGAGCCATACATCGGAGTCGGTCACCTTCTTTGCAGCTAGAAAATAATGCTTCAGGCAACGGAATAAAATTAGAGCTAAAAGACAGAGCTTGACCATTCAATAAGCCATCAAAATGATTCATTTGACCAATAAAGTTTGCAACAAACTCACTATTTGGCGATAAATAAACCTCTTCAGCGGTCCCAATTTGCGCAATTTCACCGCGATCCAAAATGGCAATTCGATCTCCCATCGCCATCGCCTCTTCTTGATCGTGAGTCACATAAACCGCGGTGATACCTAAACGTTTCAACAACGCATTGATGTCCGTTCGCAAGCGTTTTTTCAACAAGGCATCTAAGGCAGACAAAGGCTCATCAAGCAAGAGTACTTCTGGCTCTGTGATAATGGCACGCGCCAAAGCGACTCGCTGACGCTGCCCACCAGACAACTGATCAATGCCACGGTGGGCATAAGACTCAAGATCAAATAACTCAAGCATTTCCTGGACTTTTTTCTGTTTTAACTCTTTGCTCTCGCCACGTACTCGCAATCCATACGCGATGTTCTCACTCACATTCATATTGGGAAACAAGGCATAGGATTGAAACACCATACCAACGCGGCGTTGTTCGATGGCAATGTTGGTGACGTTTCTTTCACCAAACAAAATTTGCCCGCCTTGATCGCAAAACTCCAAACCAGCGATAAGGCGCAACGTTGTGGTTTTGCCACAACCAGAAGGTCCCAGTAAAACTAAAATTTCGCCTTTCTCAATGTGCAGGTCTAAAGGCTTTAAAGCCAATGTCCCGTCTGAAAAAGTTTTCTGTACCTGCTTTAAAGTAATCGCCACACTTGTTGCTGTATTTTTCATTATGTTACTCATCTTGTTTATTCGTAGATGCGTTTATATCCGCTCTATGCCATACGCTTCGGTTTTCGGTTCAGCCACTGTGCCGCGATCAATAAAGGCAAAATCATCCCAAGGAAAATCAAGGTATAAGCC
Source organism: Marinomonas foliarum (assembly GCF_003337275.1). Taxonomy (GTDB): domain Bacteria; phylum Pseudomonadota; class Gammaproteobacteria; order Pseudomonadales; family Marinomonadaceae; genus Marinomonas; species Marinomonas foliarum. The sequence continues at coordinate 82,641 of NZ_QPJQ01000001.1, forward strand.
GAACTCACCTCCAACCGCATTGAGGCATAAGAATCCGCTAACCCCACTGGCAAGGTTTTGGTTAACGGTGTATGCAACATCCACGTCAGGTTAAATTCCCCTGCAGACAAGGTCAGAGTCATCAAGACACCACTGACAATACCCGTTTTGCAATTAGGCACGATGACATGAAAAAAGCGTTGCCAAAAACTCGCTCCCAAACTGGCGGCTCCTTCCTCTAACACTCTAAAGTTAATACTTTGCAATACCGCCAACACCGACTTCACCATGAATGGCAAAGTAAAAATCACGTGCCCAACCAAGATAAATAACCAACTCATACGAAACTCACTAATACCGCCATAAACAGAAATTAAGCCGAGCGCAATTGCCATACCTGGTATAGCAATGGGCAGCGTCAGACATTCATCCAAAAACGCCGATAATTTGCTGCGTGTTCGAGCTAAATAGTAAGCACAAGGCACACCAATACAAAGATTCACCAAAGTCGTCACTAGGGCAATCCCCATGGTCAGCCAAATAGTATCGGCATACATTCTCCAAACCTGCTCAACCCAGCGAAGAGTCAGACCGCTCTTAACGCCAACAAAATAGTTATTAGTCAGCCCCGCTGTGATCGACATGAAAATCGGCACAATCAAAAAAGCACAAACGAGCAAAGTGAAAGCCAGCTGCAAATAAAAATACATCCCCTTTTTCATATCAGCCTCCCATTCCTAATGACGAACCGCCTTGACGTCGCGCGATAGTCAGACACAGCCAAGTAATAAAGCCGAGAATCAAACTAAGCGCTGCCGCCATAGCAAAGTTCGCATTCAGGGTAAATTCGGTATAAATCGTCATGGGCAAAACATTCAGGTTGGTAGCCAAAGTAAAGGCCGTGCCAAACGCGCCCATGGAAGTGGCAAAACAAATTGAGCCGGAGGAAATCAACCCCGGTGTTAACGCAGGCAAAGTCACATCTCGTAATAACTGCCAGCGGTTAGCGCCTAACGAACGCCCCGCCTCCATCAAGTTATGATCTAACTTCTCTGCAGCGCCCATCACGGTAAGCACGACACGAGGAATAGAGAAGTACAAATAACCAATAAAGAGACCGGAAATAGAATAGGCAAGCGTCCAACGGTCGCCAGTCAGAGCAAGGCCAAGCTCAGCAAACAAACCTTGTCGACCTGCGAGCATAATGACGAAGAAGCCAATCACCACGCCAGGAAACACCAAAGGAAAGCTCAACATGGCGACTAATATTGATTTGCCTTTGAACTCATGCCGAGTCAAAAATAAGCCCACAATAGTTGCAATGACTAAACTGGCGATGGTCACCACAGCAGACAATAAAAAAGTTGACCAAAGGCTTTTCAAATACATGGGTTTGGTCAAAATATACCAATAGCTAATGCCATGCTGCTCAGCCAATGAAAGCCATACCAGTTTTGCCATAGGTAATAGAAAAAATGCCGCACTGATAATCAACGCGGGGATAATTAATAAAGTGTATTGCCTGTTTTGCTTCATAAAAGATATTTCTTTAACTGATTACTTCAACATGAGTAATGAAAAGAGCGGCGGTCTGCACACCACCCTTTTCATTATTAAATTAACGGACTTCGTTCAAATAACGCTGAGCAAAATCACTTTGAGCTTCTGCCATCTTGGCAAAATCCACAGTTTTAGCCCGTTTATAATCTGATTCAGGCAAGAACTTCGCCTCAATCTCAGGTGTCATTGCAGAAGAGATAACAGGACGAAGATAGGCTTGCGCCCATACCTGCTGGCCTTTATCCGATAACACAAAATCCAGTACTTTGTGACCATTATCAGGATGTGGTGAGTTCTTCACCGCACTCATCACGTATGGCACGACCACAGAACCCTCTTTAGGAATGACAAACTGTACATTTGCACTGTCTTTGTATTTAGCGCGGTAAGCATTGAAGTCGTAATCCAGCAATATCGGAATCTCACCAGAAATAACCCGAGCGTAAGCAGTTTGCTTAGGCACAATTGGCTGGTTCTTAGCCAACTTTTTGAAGTAATTGATTGACGGGGTAAAGTTGCTCATATCCCCCCCAAAAGATTGGTTGATAGCTACCGCGCTGGCATAACCAACAAAGGCACTAGTCGGATCAAGGTAAGCGACCATACCTTTATATTCTGGTTTTAAAAGATCATCCCATGACTGTGGAACCGGTCTACCATCAAGCGCATCTTTATTAACAAAGAAGCCGATGGTACCAGAATGAATCGCAAACCAACGCCCTTGTGGGTCTTTTAGACCTTGAGGAATCTTGTCCCAGTTTTTCGGTTTATAAGGTGCAACAACCCCTTTTTCAGCAGCCTTAATACCAAAAGACACACCATAATAGACAACATCCGCAACAGGACTGTTTTCCTCTGCAACTAATTGAGACAGAGACTGACCAGAGTTTTTATTATCCATTGGAATGGAAATACCTAGATCTTTTTTGATCAGCTCAAGCTGTCCACCCCAGTTTGCCCATTCCGGTGGGCAGTTATAACAAATCGCATCCGCTGCGAAAGATGCTCCCGCTGTCATCCCTAATGATAAAACTGCCAGTTTAGAAACCTTTTTAAAGATACTCATCGAATTTTCTCCTGCTATTTAAAGAACATTTCGCATTATGGATGGCTGACACTCAGCCACGGTGCCCACAAAGTGGGTTTGGAAATCTAACTTTCTAACTAAAGACAACGCCGTTTTATGCTTGGCGTTAAACAACAAATCCACAGCACACATACCCATGTCATGATGCGGAACCTGAATGGTGGCGAGTGGCGGATATAAAATTTGCCCTAGCGCCATACCGTCAAAACCGACAACAGATACAGTTTCAGGCACAAGAACGCCCTTAGACTTAAGATGATTAACTAGCTTCAACGCCAACAGGTCATTACTGCAAAACCAAGCCGTTGGGGCATTAGCAGAATCGAAAAAAGAAGATTGAGTTTGATCAAAGGGAGTTAAGGCATATTGATCGACTTCAATCAATTGCACAGAAGGTAAAGACGAATCCTGCTTTAAACGCTCAGTAAAACCCAAGTATCGTTTCTTAGCCCTATCAGAAGATTGAAAGCGCCCAGCCACCATGCCTACTCGTTTGTGACCGAGTGCTAAAAATTGTTCAGCGACTTCACTGCCTGCTTGGTAGTTATCAACGTACACGCAAGGCTCATCTGATGATTGGTTATGAACAAGACAAAAAGGAAAATTAAACTCTCGTAATAAAGACAAGGCTTCGTTGTCTTCTACCGAGGCAGTCGTCAAAATCACGCCGGCAACACGCTGTCGAATCAAATCTATAATGGCCTGTTTTTCTAGACCGCGTTCATATTGGGTATCAACAACAATGACGGAATAACCAAAGTGGCGCGCTCGCTTCTGTATTCCCGATACAATTTCAGAAAATACAGGGTTAAGTAAGCTAGGAATCATGACGCCGATGGTAGGATTGTGATTCCAATCCACCTGCCTAGATGCCTGATTCACCTCGTAGCCAGTTAACTCAACCACTTTTTCAATACGAGCACGCGTTATCTCATTCAATGGACCCGTATTGTTTAAGCATCGGGAAACCGTTGCAGGCGACACGCCAGCTAACGCTGCTACGTCCTTGATGTTCATGATGACCTTCTTCGACAACCATAAGATGTTGCGGAGTATAGAAATCATAAGTGACGAATTTGTGACAAAAAAAGACATCAAACAGCAATTTAGGAGATTTTAAATACCATTTAGTGAGTTTTTAATAGAACTTAGCATCTGAAACACTATCGTTTCATAGGGAAATAAACACATAAAAAAGAATAAAAAATAAACAAATTATTTTTTATTTTTTTCGTTACTTGATGAGATTAAGGGTGGGTAGCCACCAAAGAGAGTAAAGAACAACTAGAGTAGATGAAGGGCAACACGCGAGCTAAATCACAATTCAACATTATTGTCATGAAGTACAAGTTTATTACGACCTTGTTTTTTAGCTAGATAAAGAGCCTGATCGGCATGTTGGTAGATTTGACTAAAGGTAGTTTGTCTATCTCCTTCATGGTAATAAAGGCCTGTGCTGAGCGTGGTGTGGATCAAGGCACTGTTGTTCACCTTGATCTTGGTTTGCTCCACTGTTTGACGAATTTTCTCACAAATGTCGATTACTTCATTTTGAGTCTTCTCTAAGAACAGTATGCAGAACTCTTCTCCACCAAGACGAGCGACAAAATTAGGCGAGGAAATCGAATGCTCTAGTATATCAGCAATCATTTTAAGCACTTCATCGCCAGCTGGGTGACCATATAGATCATTTATTTTCTTGAAGAAATCTAAATCAATAATAGCAAAACCAATCTGTTGCGGCCGATTCAGTAAAACAGCTTGTGTTTTTTCTGTAATGAAACGTCGATTAGGCAATTGAGTTAAATGGTCTCGATTATTTTGTATGGTAAGGAATTCCTTATGCCAATAAAGACGAGTCAATACTAACAAAAGAGCTGAGACAACCAGCAATATTGTAGCAATCAACCCCCAAATTAAATACGTGAGTTCATTCTTTAGACGACGCTCTATGTTAGAAGCCGATTGAATTACATTGTGTAGACCTGTGTAGGAAAGTGCCAAGTCCAACTCTAGTTGGGTAAGCTGTTTAACGAGCATTTTTTTGGCATTTTTGTTTTGCTCGAATGCTCTAATATCTTGTTGAGACGTCTCCAAAGCAAGCTTCGTCTCATTTAGCTGATTTATATATTCAACATAAACAAAGTCTTCGGCTGTACTATCACTCATTTTTCTATCAATTAGAGGAATACGATACTGGAGTCTTAGTATTATTTTTTTCAATTCTTTGATATCAAAAAATGGGCTGTCTTCCTTTAAGTAGTCCAAAGACCGCTTTAGCAAATGAACATCCTCTTGGGCTTGAGTAATGTCAATTGCCAGCGCCGTAAAATTTGAACCAAGCAACTGCCTAGACTGCTGTTGAAAATAAAATACGGACCAAACACACAAGCTTAGAAATACGGCGAAAATCAGCCAGATTCTAATTTTGATTTGCTTTGCACTGGTTTTAATCATTGAGACAAGATTTCATTGAGAGCCCAAACCCAGTAGTTTTTACTTTCAGAAAGGTGTGAAGCAAGGCCAGCATCAGCAGGGATAATTAACAGTAAAGGCCCTAGATTTTCAGCACTAATAGGTTGGCGATTTAAGCGGGTAGCTATCAGATAACGCTTTCTCTCTATACTTTCTTTTGGAATAAATACTTCATATCCATCAATAGCAATAAAGCGCAGTCTTGGCGAATCGTTAAGGCCATACTTTATTAATAAATCATCCAGCCATATACCACTAAAACGCCCTTGAGGACCATCAAAATGCACCATGTCTTCGGTATCAAACAGAGGAAGAGATTCTATTTCCGCCATAGATATTGAAACTTCTTGGCCGGATACTCCCAAAGTGAGTACTGCAGATGTATCAGAAGATGGTAAAAGGTCACTAGGATAAACGTCTACGGCGTATGCAGTGGCATTGAGAAGCGAAGAGATTGCCATCAGCAAAATTAACTTAACTAGGTATGATTTGACGGCTTTTATTTTGAATAAGGAACAACTCAAAAAAATTTTCATATACGCCCTTTGAGCCTGTCTCGCTTAATTAAGTCTGTGGTTTGATTGGTCTACATAATACTGTTTTTTTCTCCTCTATGATGTTGTAAATCGTAATTTTTTGTCTGCTTTCCTACACTAATAAGTATCAAAGGCAACTTTTGAGACAAAGTTATTAACTAGTAATCGCGCTCAAAACAACCCTATTTCGTCCTTGTTCTTTAGCGTCATAAAGCGCGGCATCTGCACGATTCAGCACCTGCTCATAGTGTGAATCATCAGCGAGGTAGATAGCCACACCAAAACTAGCCGAGACAAATAAACCATCACTCATCTCTTCTTTTTCAAGAGCCGAGCGAAGAGTCTCAGCAATAATTTCAGCCTCCTCGACAAGGAAATTAGGTAATAGAACCGTAAACTCTTCACCACCAAATCGAGCAACCATGCCCTTACTCCCGACCAGACGGGAAAATAGGACAGCCATTTTTTTGAGTACGGTATCGCCAACCGTGTGACCATATACATCATTTACTTTTTTAAAATAATCGACATCGGCCATAATCACAGCGAACGGCCGCTGCGATTGTTTCGCTAAATTATATTCATCAAGCAAAGCCTCATCTAAAGCCAAGCGATTATAACTTTGAGTTAATGGATCTTGTCGCACAATCACTTCTAGTGACCGATTGCTGGCTTCCAGTTCGGCCGTTCGAGTGCGTACTTTTGTTTCTAACGTGAGATTCATTTGCATTAAAGACTGTTCTCGCACCAATAAAGAAGACATCATTTTTTCTAATGAACAACTCAGGCTCGCAACTTCGCTCAATTTACTATCATCTTGGAAAGTCGCATTACGATTTCCTTGCTGAATACTTTGAGCTGTGAGCGCCAACCTTTCAAGAGGGCGACTTAAAGTACTCGCAAATTGGTAAGCCAAGAACATACAAAACAAAGTGGCAAGCCCACCAAACAAAATCAATAATTTATGCACTTCATTGACGGTTGCCATAGCAATAGACAGCGGCTGACGCACGACAATTTGCCAACCAAGCTTCGTTGAATCTAGAAAACCCACAGAAACCAAGCTGGTTAAATAAGCCTCTTCATCTTGCCACACCAGCGATTTGAATTGACCATTCTTAGGCAATTCCTTTGGTACAGCAATATCACCTTGCGCACTACCACTTGGATATAAAACATTCCTATCTCTATCAATGATAAAGACATCAATTTTTTTTCGTTTCGATGCCTCAGTTAATGAAGAGGAAATAATATCCCTTACCCAAGTCCAATCCGCATGTATTCCAACAACTCCCTTAAACTCACCATTTTCACCGGTTACAGGAGCCGCAAAGTCAACTAAGCGAATAGGAATCCCATCCTTCGGCTTAGGCAGAAGACTTTCAAGCAAGAGTGCTGGGTGAACATCGCCAACAAAAGGAGCGGTTCGAGCATTAATAAACCAAGGTCGCTGACTCACATCCGCCCCCTTTAACAACCCATTACCTGACGCTAATACCAACCCATCGGGATTAGCAAAACCTATCCATGCGTAGTCTTTATAGGAGCTTTTGATTCGATCTATTACGTCTTGCAAATCACTTAGATCTTGATTTTCATATAAAAAAGTACGCTTACTAAGCAGAATAACTTCCCGCTTACGCTCAGCAATATTGGCGGTTAACATATTTGAAATGGATTGGCTGATGCCGACGAGAGATTCCCCACTCGCGTGCGAAAGACGAGTTGAGGTGAGCTGGTAAAAAGAAGCAATAAGCACCAAGCTTAAAGAAAGAAGCAAACCACCAGATAACAAAGTGATTCGCTTTCGAAAAGTGTCAAAGCCTCTTAACATGACTTGTAAACCTGATAATAAATAAAAGTTAACTGCGGATATTTCTGCATCATAACACGCCTATACTTGCACTTTATATACACAATCAAAGATATGTCTCTAGCACGTTCAGGACCATTTTTTGCTTATCAAGATTGAAGCTTTTCAACCATGTTATTCAGTCTCTATACAATTCAGCAGCATATCAAGTAACCTCACAAAAACAGCCAAATCATAAAGAGACCAAAGCACGAAAAGTACCGCTGAGAACGGTATAGCAGTAAACAAAGAGCTAAAGCATTAACACAACGCTACAGTATAAAACACTAATGTTACCTAACTATTCAGTATGCTAAGTTAGTGCTTTGTTTATTATTGGTATGCTCATAAAGAGTAGGATGAAGAGTGATTAGCTAAGTGGACCGATTTAAATTTACTCTGCCCCCATTTATCTAATCACGATTAAACTAAACATAGTCGTCGAGATTCATCATCAAAACGTTTACGCAGAAAATCAAGGAACGTTCTTACTCTAGCTGGCATATAGCGATTTTTGTGATATAACGCATGCACAGGGGCGTCGGTAAAGCTCCATTCAGGTAAGACAACCTCTAGTCGTTTTTCTTCAATATCCATTGCTACATCCCAAATAGATTTTAGGACTATTCCATGTCCATCAATTGCCCATTGACGAGCTATAGCCCCATCATTTGTCTCTCTTGCACACTCCATCGAAATCGTAACGTTTTCTACTTCTTCGTCATATTTGAATAGCCACTGGTTTATGGGGCCGCTGTCTGTACTCAAAACAATACAGGGAAACTGGACAAGGTCTTTTGGCGACTTGGGAGAACCATGTTTTTTAAGATACGTTGATGAAGCGCACAATACTCGTCGGTTTTTAGCCAATTGACGAGCTATAAACAAACTATCTTGAGGCTCGCCAAAACGGATAGCTAAATCAATATCGTCACGATGCAGACTGGATAATGAATCTGAAAGCAACAAAGTAAACTGCACATCTGGATAAACCTTATTAAATTCATCCAACCAACCAGTCAACTTATGTCGACCAAAATCCGACGTAGCTGAAAGCCGAATTCGTCCGCTAACCGCCTGAGTGCGGTTTTCTAGAAAAGCAAAACCATCATCAAACGCCTCTAACCCTTGTTGGCAATAAAGCAAAAAAGCTTTGCCTTCATCTGTAAGCCGAAGACTGCGCGTTGTCCGTTCAAATAACCGAGATTTTAAATGCGCCTCAAGATTGTTAAGACGTGCACTAGCTGCGGCAGGAGACAGCCCAAGCTTACGGCCTGCAGCTGATATACCACCTAAATTTGCAGCTTCAACAAATAATCGAATATCACCAAGGTTTTGCACAACTATTCCAAATAATTTGATAATACTTCAAACAATAGACCAATTATCAAATCATTAAAACAAGTAAATAATAACTCCTAATAGTTACTGATTAACGTGGAGATCAATAAGATGCTAACGAACAACACCACCCCAAATACACTTTTTTCATCATTTACCTTTTTAGGAAAAGAGCACCCTCATCGAGTTGTTATGGCACCAATGACACGCGCCAGAAGCACTCAACCGGGTGATATTCCAAACCAAATGAACGCGCTCTATTACGCACAACGTGCATCCGCAGCACTAATCATTACAGAGGCGACACAAATCTCACCACATGGAAAAGGTTATTCTTACACCCCAGGCATCCACAGTGAAGAACAGGTAAAAGGATGGCGTATAGTGACTAACGCTGTTCATTCCAAAGGCGGTAAAATATTTCTGCAGCTTTGGCACGTTGGTCGTATGTCTCACCCAGACTTCCATCAAGGAGATCTACCTGTCGCGCCATCTGCAGAGCCTTTTAAAGGGCAGATATGGAAAGTTGACCCTGCTACGGATAAAGGTGTTATGGTCGATTGTCCAACGCCTAGGGAATTAAACAAAGAAGAAATCGCAGCTATTATTCAGGATTATAGACACGCAGCGCAAAATGCAATGGATGCAGGATTCGATGGTGTTGAAATTCATGGAGCAAATGGCTATTTAATTGACCAATTTCTTCGTACCACGTCTAACACACGACAAGACCAATATGGCGGCTCACGTGAACATCGCCTGCGTTTTCTAAAAGAAGTGGTCATCGCTGTGGCCGATCAAATAGGTCCTCTGCATACAGCAATACGATTAGCACCATTTCTTACTGCACGTGGCATGGATTGCTCAGACATTCTTCCAACCATTGCCGACGCTGCTGAATTCTTAGACAAAATAGGCATTGCTTATTTACACCTTGTCGAAGCGGATTGGGATGATGCGCCGACATTCACGGAATCATTTAGACAAACTATTCGAAGCCGCTTTAGTGGCCCAATCATCGTAGCAGGAAAATATAACCTTTCTCGTGCTGAATGGGTTATATCAAATGGTTATGCAGACTTAGTTGCCTTTGGTCGAGACTTCGTAGCGAACCCAGATTTACCAAAGCGTTTAAGGCAAAATTTACCACTTGCCCCCTTTGATGGATCAACTCTTTTTGGGGGATCTGAGCGAGGCTACAGTGACTATCCAACATGGGAAGAAGCTTCCTATTAAATTAGAGAAACAAAGCACTTATTCGCTTCTAAACCCTCTTGCCAAAGCACAGGTCGCTTTGGCGTTTTTGATTTTATTCAAGATAAGCTCAGGTTCTGTACCTGTTTTAATTTGGGCAGCTAACAGCGCGGCAGATTCGGCGACGCCATAAACACCGACGGTGTTGAGGATGTAATCGGATTTGGTACTAAGAAGCGATTCCATTGGCGTGAGCTCTTGGGCACTGTAGGTGTTGAAGTCCCAATGGTATTTTTCCGCGAGGGCGATGAGGTTGGTTTCGTCGGCTTTGATGTCGATGCTGTTTAAGGAATGAATATCGCTTGGCGTTAAGCCTTTTTGACTAAGCGCATCAAGCATCAGGTTTTCGATAAATTCCAGCGGGCAGTTGCGTTCGCAGCCCATTCCCAGAGTATAAATAGGATTCAAGTAAGGCTTCGCTGTGGTCATAACCAACTGTGCGCTAAGGGATTTTGCCACTTGCGCGCCCCACTCGTTCGCACCACCTTCATGTCCAGATAAAAGCGGAATGACAAACTTACCTTCTTCATCCAATACCAAGACTGGCGGGTCTTGATACTTGTCTTGTAGCACAGGCGCGAGCGTTCGCATCACGATGCCAGTGGCACAGATAAACACCAGCCAATCGCCATTTTTAAACGCCGTTTGCACGAACTCGGCGAAAGGTTTTGGTTTGTAGTCGACAACCGCATCTGGCCAGTTATTCTGTGTCCCGTTAGACAATAGTTTTTTCGCTAGCTGTTCACCTGCTGGCGTTAATGCGATAAAGCGTATCACCGAGTGCCTCGCTCACTTTTAGTCACCACAAACAAGGAGAAATACGGCCCTACTTTGTCTTCCAAGGTCGATACATCGCGCACGATACGTTCGTTGTCACGGCCAATGTACTCAAGATATTTTGCATCTTGCATACGATTGGTTTTGCGCAGAGCCATCAAGATGCGAGGACGCGCGCGTCCTGCTTTCATGATAACCACACTATCGTGTTGTTCTAGCGCAGTATCAATTTGCAGTGCGGTGTGACGACCGCTCACCACCGCAAAGGATTCTTTTAATACGGTTAACGGATGATTCAAGGCGGACGATGCGGCATTGATTGACGACACACCGGGCACCACTTGGCATTGAAAATCGCCTTCTAGGCGTTCCAATAAATAAGCAAAAGAGCCAAAAAACAACGGGTCGCCTTCACACAAGAAAACCACGTCTTTGCCTTGCGATAATTCATTGGCAATGGCTTTCGCACCATTGTCGTAAGCTTCATTTGCCAAGGAGCGATCTGTCGACATCGGCATGACAATGGCAATTTCATTTTGCGCATGAGTAACGCCCGCAAAGGCTTCACTGGCGATATTTTTCGCTTGGGAACCACCTTCGTCGTTGGCAAGGTAACTCACCACACTGGCACGCTGAATTAAACGCAAGGCTTTTAAGGTGATCAATTCTGGGTCACCAGGACCTACGCCCACACCAATGAATCGGCCTGTTTTTTGTGATGTTTCCAAGGCACTCATTGTGCGTTTTCCTTATGATTTGTATTGATGGCCGATGTTGTGGCCGTATATTTTCTAAAATGATAAAGCGTCACCGGCAAACTAGGACGAAATAATCGCTGCCCCGCTAATCGCTCGCCTTTGGCGATCGATACCTGCAAACTCTGCTCGTCGGCGTCTTGTGCTTGGTCACGCTGTTGCGCGAATTGCATGACCTGATATTTTGTTTCTTCGGTAACAGCGCTGACCATCAAACTGCCACCATCGGGTAATAGCTCCCAAACCTGCGCCATCAAGGTATTCAATTCACCATCACTGCCACCAATGAAGACTTTGTTAGGCTTGCCATGTAGTGCGTTTTTGCCGGCAAACAAATTGTCAGCAAGTAAATCCACCAGCACGTCCGGCGCTCGCCCTGCGACAATAGATAAATTCTGCATAACACCAAATCGATCTTGGTTAGCCGCCAAACAAGCCAAGCGATCAGGATGATGTTCAATGGCGATAATCTGACTACGCGGATGCCAATAGGCCATTTCCACGCTCACACCACCGCAGCCCGCGCCAATGTCCCAAACGGTGTCGCCTTGCTGAATGTCCATGTAAGACAAAATCGCCAAGCGCACTTCCCGCTTAGTAATCATGCCTTTACCGTCGCCTTTATCGGTGATGAAAGCCGTATCAGGGATACCAACTGAGCTAGGATAAAGTGAGGTTTGTTGGCTGGTTTTCAGCACGATCACATTGAGCGGATCGAATTCTAGTTCAGACTCTACAAAAAACTTAGCTGCAAACGTACGGACTTTTTCTTGCGGATAACCCAAGGCTTCACATACGGTTATCTCACTTTGATCCAACCCTGCTTTAACGCATTCTTCGGCAACATGTTTCGGTTGGCTGTATTGATCGGTCAATAAAACCAAGGTTTTATTCGACTGCAAATAACGACGCAAAGACGCCAAAGGACGACCGTGCAAACTCACTACTTGCACATCTTGCAAAGACAAACCAAGACGATGACAGGCCGCTTGGATACTGGAAACATTCGGATAAAAGTGTAGGTTTTCAAGCGAAAAAGTACGCATCAACCAAGCACCAATGCCGTAATACAGCGGATCGCCAGAAGCTAACACCACCACTTGCTTCGCCCCTTCGGACTGCCAATCGGCAAAGGCTTCTTTCAACATACTAAGTTTGGGCAGATCTTCACGACGAGCCAGATGGGCATAGTGCGCAATAGTTTCATGCTGACGAGGAGCACCCAACACAATATCGTTCACCGACAAGCTCGCCAAAACCACTTGCACCGCCTCATCCAGATGCGCCTCTTGATTAACACCCAGACCGATTACATGGATTGGCATTTGTGTGTGTTTCATAAACCTACTTCCATTCAATGCCATTAAATTAAGCTAGGTGGATTAACGAGAGTAAAAAACGGATAACAAGAACCTTGGTATTTGATTCACGCTGACGCGTTGAGCTTGCGAAACAGGCGCAAATGCATTGAATACCAAGACTCATGGAATGCATTAATAATACTCGCCTAAATTACACCGCAACAAAGCATTACAACTGGCCGATGTCACGGCGCTGCCACCCATTCGCCCTAGCAAGGTGATGCATTCAATACCCAGTTTCTCATGGGCTTCCCACAGCGCGTCTTTCGATTCCGCTGCGCCGACAAATCCCACCGGCATGCCGATAATTAAAGCTGGTTTTGGCGAGCCTTGTTCGATCATTTCTAACAAGCGAAACAGGGCCGTTGGTGCATTGCCGATTAAAACCACGCTGCCAGCAAGATCTTGCTGCCATAAACTCAGCGCCGCCATAGAGCGAGTCTCACCTTTGCTTTTGGCCAATTCGACAGTGCGAGGGTCGTTCAAAAAGCACAAGGGTTCCTGCGTTATCATGCGCTTGGTCACGCCTTGCTTGACCATTTCCACGTCGCACAAAATCGCCCCATTGTTGGCTAACGCCTTGCGCCCAGCTTGAGTTGCATTGGCACTGAATCGCACTTGTTCAGCAACGTCTGGCAAACCCAAACTGTGTACCACACGCATAACGACTTGCTGCTGATCTTGGCTCAAGCCAGACAAATCAGTTAGCTCGCGGATTTGTCGAAAGCTGTCGCTCTCAATGGCTTGAGGGTTGTTTTCGTATTTTCTTTCGTATTGAGAGTCGTCTGAAGAAGTCACTGTTGGCTATCTTTTTGTTGATGCTTAATGTTACTAGAAGTATTCCCCCAAGCGGCTAAACAGGCTTGAAGGCACTCCTCTGTGTCACTAAATTCACGTTCTGCTTCTGGCAACAATGGCCGAGCATGCAGTAAAACGGGAATAGATAATTCTCTGGCGGCTTCAAGCTTGGAATAGGTTGCCGAACCGCCGCTGTTCTTACTAACGATAACATCAATGCCGTGATCCATTAACAATTGGCGCTCGTCTTCTAAGGCAAAAGGCCCAATGGCTTTTATCCAATCTATCTTATCTGGCAGATCAAACTTAGGCTCAACCGCCGTTCGCCACACAATACGTTCGATATTCGGCAATTGTAAAATACGTTCTAATAACGCTTCGCTCATTTGCCCAGCACTTAATAAGGGCACTCGAAAACCATCAAGCTGAGCAAGTAAATCGGTTTCATCTTGGTAATATATCCAGTCATCGGCCTCTTCTTGTTGCCAAGCAGGGCGATGAAAACGCCAGCAGGGAATGCCAACATATTTAGTGGCCGTGACGGCTTTGCTGCTCATGGTTTGCGCATAAGGATGGGTCACATCCAAAATCGCGCCAATATTATTGTCTTTCAAGTACTGAGCTAACCCACCAAATTGGGTAAAGCCTCCTACCACCAGCTGGCAATCGACTTTTGGCACGCGTACCAACCCCGCCAAGCTGTAGATGACTCTTACACTCTCTTTATGTAATGAGTCGGCCAAACGGCGAGCATCGGCGGTGCCACCCAACAATAAAACCTTCATAGCTCGTCTCGCTTAATCATATCCGCATCCAAGGCTTTACCAACAAATTGGCCTTTGCGATCAATCGCCCAGACTTCTAACTCGATATGAGCGGGAATGTGCTGTCTTGCAAAGTCTAAAGCTTGCTGACAGATGGCATCAGCCAGAGGTAATCCTGCGAACATGGCAAAAGACAAGGCTTCCACACTGGTGTTGGCGTTTGTCATACGCTCTTGTAACTCAGCCTCAGCGCCTAAACTGGCCGCCAATTGCGCCAAGGAAGCAAGATCTATACTGGATGCGCGACTGTTTAGATCCATGTGATGCTGAGCCAACTTGCTGATTTTACCAAAGCCTCCGCAAATACTCAGCTTAGTCAGTTGAACAGACGCAGCGGATTCGACTTTTTTAATATGTTTTAACACGGCACCAACAAAGTCGCCCATTTCGATTAAAGCCATATCATCGAGCTGATAATGACTTTTTATCGCGTCTTCGCTGGCGTTGCCAGTGGTAGCGGCAATGTGTGTAATTGAATTAGCACGAGCTACATCAATGCCCTGATGAATAGACGCAATGTAGGCGGCACAGGAAAACGGACGCACAATGCCTGTGGTGCCCAAAATCGATAAGCCACCCAAAATCCCCAAACGTGGATTCATGGTTTTTTGCGCGATTTGCTCGCCATTAATCACGCCAACTGACACATCGAAACCACCATGATATTGATAGGTTTGCGCAAAACCTTCCAAATGCTCGGTCATCATTTTACGCGGCACTGGATTAATTGCTGGTTCGCCAACATCAAGCAGCAAGCCGGTGCGTGTCACAGTGCCCACGCCTTGCGCCGCATGAAAGCGTACGCCCTGCTCTGGCGATAATCTAAGCTCGACAAATAAGGTTGCCCCGTGGGTCGCGTCTGGATCGTCTCCAGCGTCTTTAATCGTCGCGGTTTTGATGCCCATGTCTATTTCTTGGTATTCGATAATCGGCAGATCAACCACTTTGCCTTTAGGCAAGGTGACGCTGACGCTTGCATCTTGTTGTTGGGCAAAAAGTGCCTGAGCCGCCGCCACACAGCAAGCTGTCGCGCAGGTTCCGGTGGTTAAGCCCGTACGCAGTGGCGCGGGCGATTCAGCACTTTCAGGCCACATAATCCGCTAGCCCTGCTGACCCGCTAAAAAGATCTTAGCAGTGACGTCTAAATTCGAAGGGAAAAACAAATGCAAATAACTCGCGGTTAAGCCTTTCTGCTGATAAATCGCCTCGCCCGGTGCTGGGTGTCGCTGACGACGACCATAACCAACCGGCTCAGGTGTATTGGCACTGCGCGACCTGTGATGCGCATGGCCGCGAATTTCACCTTGTGGAATCACCGCAGTTTGCATGCCTTGGCAGCCGCGTTTGCCGCGCATTGCGCCTTGACCTGATAAAATCCCCAACATTGGATAACACTGATTATCCAAATCGGTTAGATCATCCAAGCTATAAAGCATGCCGCCACATTCCGCTAAAATACCTTTTCCCGAATGGAAGAAAGCCTTGATGGCTTGGCGCATTGGAAGGTTTTCAGAGAGCGCTTTGGTGTGTAATTCAGGATAACCACCCGGCAACCAAAGGGCATCAGCATCGGGTAAAGCTTGATCGTGCAAGGGAGAGAAATACACCACCCTCGCGCCCAAGCTTTTCAAAGCAATCAGGTTCGCATCATAGATAAAACTGAACGCGGCATCTCTAGCAACCGCAATGGTTTTACCCAGCAAGCTTTGTTCGATGGTTTGACTGTCATCTATTTGCTTAGCGGCATAAAAAGGCACGGTGTTAGGCAATGCCAACAAGCCCGTGTCTTGAGTTTCTTTCAGCCATTCTACTGCCGCTTCAAAACGCACTTCTAGTTCGTCTTTTACTTCATCAGCTTGCACCAAACCTAAGTGACGCTCTGGCAAGGTAATTTCTTCATCACGCTTTAAGGTTGCGAGCAAAGGCAAGCTTTTAGGTAGCGCATCGCGGATCAATTCCGCATGGCGTTCGCTGCCACAACGGTTAGCAATCAGACCTGCGACTTGCACATCATCACGGAAATTCGCCAAGCCAGTCGCTACCGCTGCAGCGGTTTGCGCCATGCCTTTAACGTCCATAACAATCGCCATGGGAATACCAAAACGAACGGCAAGATCGGCACTGGAGGGTTCGCCATCAAACATGCCCATGGCACCTTCCACCAAGATCAAATCTGCCACTTGGGCAGCTTGGTAAAGCATGTCTTGGCAATACTCTTCGCCCGCCATCCAAATATCCAGTTGCTCGACTGGCTGCTTAGACGCTTGCGCTAAAATCTGCGGATCTAGGTAATCAGGACCTGTTTTAAACACACGAACTACTTTGCCTTGATTGGTAAAATAACGCGCCAACGCCGCCGTAATGGTGGTTTTTCCCTGATTAGACGCGGGAGCTGTCAAAAATAACGCGGGACAATGAACAACAGAAGTGGTCATAAAGCAGTCTCTAAGAGCGAATTTAATGAAACGTATTGTGCGCCCAAATGCTGGGCAATATCCTGGCCTCGGCCTCGTTTAACTGGCGCGTTTTCAATATCGATTAATACTGTATTGCCTGGCAACACAAGATCTGACACGTCGGCTTGAGTGCGGCCATCGGTCAAGATGTAAGTTTGGCTGTGCAAGCCTGTCGT
This sequence comes from Marinomonas foliarum, assembly GCF_003337275.1. GTDB lineage: Bacteria > Pseudomonadota > Gammaproteobacteria > Pseudomonadales > Marinomonadaceae > Marinomonas > Marinomonas foliarum. The sequence goes on from NZ_QPJQ01000001.1 coordinate 99,872, forward strand.
TGCTTTATGCTGCTGCGCCAAATACTGACTGGCGTTTTCAATAGCAACACGAAATGGCGTACCGCCACCAGCACCTAAATCCTCCAATAAATCAGAGATTTCTTTAGGAGCGCGGACTTTGGCCAAAATCGACGACACGCCATCTTGTCCAAAACCTAAAATAGCAATCTGTTCTCGCGCTAAATAGGCACGCTTAGCAATGTCTAAAATCACACCCTTGGCATGGGCAAAAACGCCTTGGCTCAAGGTGGATGCAGAGGTATCTAACAACACCAAATGCAAAACAGATTGACCGGTTTTAGCGGGCTTATGAGCCAGGTTCTTCGGTGGCCATTCTTGCGGCTGACTGATAATGCTACGAAACCAGTCAATGCCATCCGCTGCTTGAGGGTCAATTGATTGCGCCACATCAGGACGATAACCGCCCAGCTGCTTGCCTTTATGCTTTCCCGGCGTCACCTCGGCGACCATTGATTGAGTTGCACTTCGTTCATCCGGTTTGTCATCAATGACAACATTGATCGGCGCGCTGCTCGCAAGCGTTTGGGGAGACATACTGCCCCACTCCCCAGAAGCATCTTGCTTATGGGTCTGGTTATCTTGAGAGCTTTCTTGATCTTGTCGCTGATTACCTTTGTTTTGCGAAGGCGAACGCGAACTATCAGGACGACGAGACGGTGGTGGGCTAGGAGGCTGTGACTGGTTCTGAGTTTTAACTTGGCGTCTATGTGCCAACACCAAATCTTCCACCGCTTGAATATCATCTAAGGACACGACTTTTGCGCCACGCCAAGCGGCGTGGGTCATAGCGGCTCGAATCCAAACAATATCGCCACGTACACCGTCTATGTTGGCTGACTGACAGCGAGTTGCGACATCTAAACGTAATTCATCAGAGCAACGCACTTGTGTCAAAGCTTGCCTTGCCAAGCGAATGCTGCTTTTTAGGTTGCGCTGTTTGTATTTAAAGGCTTCACAAAATGCTTGAGTGTCTTGATCGTATTCGTCTCGCAGACGAACAATCTGTACGCGCTCTTCAAGGCTGTATTGATTCACTAATTCAACCATTAACCCAAAGCGGTCTTTTAACTGCGGACGCAACTCGCCTTCATCGGGGTTCATGGTGCCAACCAATAAAAAGCGCGCAGCGTGTTCATGGCTGATGCCATCACGCTCAATACGGTTTACACCGCTGGCGGACACGTCCAAAAGTTGATCAACTAAATGGTCGGCAAGCAAGTTCACTTCATCGACATACAAGACGCCGCCATGGGCTTTACTCAATAAGCCGGGCTTAAAAGCGACATTTTTATCCTGTAGAACTTGCTCTAAATCTAATGCGCCAAGCAAGCGATCTTCACTGGTACCAAGAGGTAGAGTGGCAAAAGGAACAGATTCATCATCTTGTAAAGCTGGCATGACGCCAGACAAACCACGCGCCAAGGTAGACTTTGCAGATCCACGCGGACCGCTGATCAAGACACCGCCAATTTGCGGATTAATCGCACATAAAATCAACGCCAGTTTAAGCGGCTCTTGCCCCGCTACTGCGGTAAAAGGAAAGTCACTAGAGGCTAAACCGGTCATTGAGCTACCTGTTGCGATTGATTAAAGTCAAAAGGAAATCATAAGCCGTCTATTGTAGGCGTTTTCTCTATGATTTGTCTTGTTTGACCTTATCCAGATTACTGTCAAACCCAAATCCTTCAATATGCCTTGAGTGGAATACATACAACAAAGACAACATACCGTAAATTAGGGCTTCTTAGACTAATTCTTGTTAAGCAGAATATTGGGCAATTAGGTTTTCCACTAAACCCAAATCAAATTGACTGATCGCCGTTTGAATGGCTTTTTGTTGATTCGAAGGCAAGGACTTACCTAGTAACTGAAATACTTCTTCAGTGGTCTGAACATCACCACTTTGTGCAGCTCGCAATAATGGCTGCCAATCGTCTACTGTTAACTCAGTTAATGGCTCTTTTGGCTCAGCGTCCAAAGCTGCTTCTTTAAACTCCCCACCAGTATCATTCTTCCTTTTTGTCGTTTCAACGATAGGTACAAATTTTACATCAAGGTGAGCGGCTAACGCGGTATAAATATTTTCAATCTGATAAGGCTTGGCAATTACCTGCCAAAAACCTTCGTCCAAAAGTGCTTGCTGTTCATGAATCAATGTCGACGCAGTCACCGCAATAACAGGAATCAGCTGTTCTGTGTCTTCTTTTTGAATAAATTTTAATAAGTCGATTCCTGTTTTATTGGGCATTCGAATGTCTGTCATCACCAAATCGGGTGGATTCAGCCTAAACGCTTTTATGGCTTGCTCCCCATCTTCGGCTTCAATTATCTGACAGCCTGCTTTTTCGAGCAAAGACACAAGAATATCTCTAGACCATTCGTCATCCTCTGCCACCAGCACTCTTATCGGGTTGTTTAACCTCATATTCAGTAAAGAATCTTGCTCCTCACCATCCAGCACGTCACCGTCCTCCACTTTTGATAGTGGTAGATCGACGACAATTTGCGTACCTACACCGTCACTACTTTTGACCGATAGCGAACCTTGCATTAACTTAACTAGAGTCGTCGACAATGCCAAACCTAACCCTGTTCCGCCTGACGCTTCACCAGCTTTACCCTGTATAAATGGCGTAAACAAATGCTCCATTAATTCTGTCTCGATTCCAGGGCCTGTATCTTCGATACTGACATGAATGCGGTCTTCTACAATTTGAACAACGACCTGAACATACCCCTGAGCTGTAAACTTCACCGCATTGCCTAAAAGGTTAGTGATGATCTGCTGAAATTTAACTGGATCCATCCAAACAGACAGACGCTCATCAATATCGCAATCAACAGTAAGGTCTAAACCTTTTTCCTGCGCTTGACCTTGAAAGAGCCTGCCAATCTGACTAACCTCTCGACAAAGATTCATTTTTTGCTCATGCAATACAAGTCGACCAGATTCAATACGCGCAATATCTAAAATATCGTTAATTAAGCCTAGTAAGCGATTACCTGCGCTGGCAATAGATAAAAATCGCGTTCGGGAAACTCCCGTCAATTGATTATCTTCGCTAATCAATTGCGCATAGCCAATGATGGCATTGAGCGGGGTGCGGATTTCATGACTCATATTGGCAAGGAAATGGCTTTTCGCTTGGCTTGCTTGTTCTGCTGCTTCTTTGGCTTGCTCTAATTGTGCTGAGACATTTTTTTGTTCTGTGATATCACTCATTATGTAACCAACAGAAGTGGCATGACCATTTTCATCACGCAGTAAAAAATAAGTTTCGTGAGTAGCAAAAATGCGATCATCCATGCTCTTAGCTTGCATTTCCCCTTCCCAGACACCATGATCTTTCACATAAGGAATCACGGTTTCTTTAAGGAATTTCTGGCTAGCTTCAGGGTAAAAATCGAGATAATTTAATTCAGCTAAAGATGAATTAGTCACTTCTTCATCAACACCAAGCAGGCTGCGTATTTTTTTATTGAAGTAATTGATATCACCATCCAATGTCGCCATAGCAAAGCCTTGTGCTGAATTATCAGCAAAGCTTTTAAATAGTTTTAATTGGTTAAAAAGTCGGTGACGTTCGGTAATGTCTCGGGCAATACCTAAAGTGCCACAAAAGTTTATCGAAGGCTCTACCACTGGAACACGATGAACTTCAAACAAACATGGCTCACCGCCATCTTTTGGCGTCCCCCAACCTTGTTCATGTGATGTCATACCCGTTTTTAAGGGAGTATTTCCTACACTTTGGTAATAAGCGCCTTTCCCATCTAGGTTTAGCTCTAAGTCACTTTTTCCTTTAATTTCATCTAATGTCAGTTGATTGAAATCTAAAAAGGCTTGATTACAATCAAGGTAATTCCCTTGCTCATCTTTAGACCAAACAATATCGGGGATATTATTAAGCAACGAAGACAAGGTCAGCTCTCGACGCCGCGCATCTTCACGGGCCACAATTAAATCGTTCTCAGTCTGGACCCAATAACCTATTTCTTCAAAAATTCCAGCTACGCTCAAGGCCCTATTACGACTGTCTCTACGAGTAACGCTACCGCGCATCTCTATCCAAAAACATTCTTTTGAAGGGTTTTGTATTTGCAAACGTACTGACTTACGTTCAATCGCTACTTCTTGCTCAAGTAATGCGGCTTTCCATGCCTTGAACGTTACTTGATCGTCTGGCGATAAGAACGCCAACCAATCCTCTACGCATTTTGGCGTCTTTTTTTCTTCAAAACCCAACTGCATGAAAAATTCAGAGGAAGCATACAAACGATTCGTTTCCGGATACCACTCCCACACTCCAGCATTAGTTGCTAAAATTGCTCTTGAATAACGGCGCTGTAGAAGTTTAAAGCGCCATAAAAAAACAAGCTGAAGAATAACCAAAGCAAAAGCGGTCACACAAAATAAAAAGACAAGTATTTTGAAAAGTGTAGGCAGTTGAATATCCATGTTTAATCCCTAAAAACATCAAACACTAGACTTATGTAGATGAGATATTGGTTTAGATTTGAGGTTTCGATACTCTACAGTTTTTCTGGCTTATGAAAAAAGTAGCCTTGGCCCCATTCAACCCCAAGCAATTTAAGTCTATCAACAATACTTTGGTTTTCCACAAACTCAGCGACAACAGGTTTATCCAGCATTTTGGCTAGTTTAACGATTGAATCCACCATGCCGAAGTGAAGCTCGTTAAGGTGCATGTCTTTTATAAACATGCCGTCTATTTTGATTAAATCGAAAGGCAAATCCATCAAATAGGCAAAAGAAGAAAAACCTGTTCCAAAATCATCTAACGCAATCGTACAGCCATGCTCATGCAACAAAGACATAAAACGACGGGTATCAGCGAAGTTATTTAATGCCTCGGTTTCGGTAATTTCAAAGCAAAACTTTGAACCGTCTAATTGAAATTCCGCCAACTGCTCAACGATGTATTCAGCAAAGTTCGCTTGCCTGACAGAAAGTGCTGAAACATTAAGTGCAACCTGATCAATTGTGTCCCACAAATCACTGTTTTCAGCCATTTTACGCATAGTATTACGAATCACCCAGCGATCTATCTTGGAAACAATTCCAAATCGCTCTGCGGCACGGATAAAATCATTTGGATAAATTAATTTACCAGTCTCTTCATCGATAAGTCTCACCAGTATCTCAATTTTCTTTTTTGGCCCTTCTTTAAGAAGTGAAAACACTTGCTGAAAATGAACTTCAAAAAGGTCTTTCTCTAAACCATCGATAATACGGAGGCCCCAATTTAAGTTCCCTCGATGTTCTTCATATGCTAAATCTTGTGCATTCTTGATAACTTTAGAATGAATACCAGACTTTTTACTGGTATAGCATAATTCATCAGCCAGCATGACAACTTGCTCAAATGACACCATATCAATAGTAATAGGCATAGCGACTTGCGTTACGGTCATTCGAAATTGACGTTCATCCCACACAAAGGCGAAGTCTTTAAAGCCCTGCTGCAATAGACGAAAAAAAGACTCAACCGCCACATCGCCGCCTTGGCTAATCACTATGGCAAATTTATCACCACTTAAACGTGCACAGAAATCTCGTTGAGGATCGGCAAGTTCACTCATCATAATGGCCAACTGGTGCAACAATTCGTCACCAGCGATACAACCACATGAATCGTTTATCAGACGAAACTCGTTCACGTCGATTAAAATAAAATATGGTATGTGCTCGGCTGTTTTAGCTTGGACTCCAGAAATAAGGTGGGATACGTGCTCATCTAGTGCATCGCGGTTATAAAGTTGGGTTACGAAATCGTGCTGAGCAAGATAATTGAGTCGATCTTGCATATAACGCCTTTCGTTCACTTCTTTTCGAAGATTTCGATTTACCAAATTAAGATCGGCTGTGCGCTCACGAACCTTCTCTTCTAGTGACGCAGTAAGCTCTCTTAACTCATTTACTAATTGGAACTTTTCTAGCTGATGCTGGACTCTTGAACGAACTTCTTCAATTCGGATAGGCTTACTTATATAGTCATTACCGCCTGCCTCAAAACCTCGACTTACTTCGTCTTCTAATGCAGTGACAAAAATAACGGGGACGTCTTTGTGTATAGGATGAGATCTAATACGCCGACAAGTCTCAAAACCATCTATGCCTCCCATCATAACGTCTAGCAGTACTAAGCAAGGTTCAGTTCGCTCAAGCAGCTCTAATGCACGTTCACCAGAATTCGCAACAGCAATATGACAATCTAACGCGTCCATCACTTCCTGTAATACGCGTAAATTCTCTGGTACATCATCGACAATTAACACTGTTGGGAATTGCTTCATACCTAGCTATGCCTTTTCTATGATTTAACAATCACTTGTAAAAGTAATTAAAACGCCATAATCGAACAATATTTAAGTAACGCCCCTAAATATTAACCCTGTTCCTGACAAAATATCCATCTTAGTTATGCAGATAAAGAGACGAAATGTAAAGAAAACACACCTTATACTATAATGTAAGTGTATTTAGGGTACATATTTATTAAACGGGGAGTACAGCAAAACAAAAAAGCACCAAAGAGATGCATCCAATAAATCATATTGCCACGTGAAGCATCTTAATCAACCTAGTTAGGTAGTAGCAGCTAGAAGAATAAAAACCTCAATTAGCCTTAGCATCAACCAAAGAACTCTGCGCCCATTTAGGTGGTCGATGGTAACGTCCTACAACAGAGCTCAATAGCAAAAACGCCACCAAAGAATAACCTAGCTGGCTTAAATCAAGAAAAATAACAGCTGCAATCAAAACCGAGATATCAGCAAATAAAGTGGTTTTACTCGCGTGGATAGAGAATCGACGTTCTAAATAGACAGCCAAAATATTTAATCCACCCAATGAAGCGTTATGGCGGAATAGAATAATCAGCCCAAAACCTACTAATAGCCCACCTAACGCACCTGAAAGTCCAGGATGGATAGATAAGACAACATAATGCTTCATCAACTCTGATAAAGCAGATAATAGGCTCACACTAACAAATGTTCGGATAGTAAAATCGCGACCCAAGGTACACCAAGCCAAGATATAAAAAGGAATATTAAGAAGAAAAAATAAGGTTCCAAATGACAGATCTGTCAGCCTTAGTAGAATCATACTCACTCCTGCCGTTCCGCTAATTAATAACCCAGCAGAATTAAGAATGTGTATGCCTAAAGCAACGAGCAAGCAGCCTTCAACAATAGAGAGCCAACGATGGGTAGTTTTCATGGCAAAATCCTTCACATAAATCGTATTAACTTTTGGTTAATAACAAAGGTTTGTAAATCGCCTCTTGTGGAAGCGGATAACACAGACCGATTGCAGTACTGAGTCTATCAATACAAATTTCTGCATATTTCATACCATAAAAGAAAAATGCACAATCAATTTTTACGGATTTATTGGCACTTTCCCCCATTTATATAGTCAATAAACATTAGCACTACTCTTCCAGCTAAAAACAGAGCTACAATAGCAAAATGAGAATAACACTTAGACAATTACAGATATTTGAAGCCGTTGTGCACACCGGATCAGTAACAGCTGCAGCCGAAATGGTCTCTATCAGCCAGCCTGCAGCCAGTCAGGCCCTAAGAGAATTAGAAGCATTACTTGGACGCCCTCTTTTTCGACGGCATGGCAAGCGTTTACAAATCACCCCTCAAGCTAGGCACCTACTTCCACAAGCACGCGCCGTTCTCAGCCAGATAGAGCAAATAGAAAGCATGGGCAATGAAGATGAGCTTAGTGGTTCACTCCATTTGGCAGCCAGCGTAAGTGTTGGTAATTATCTACTCCCAAAACAAATGTCTCTATTTAAGCGCCAACACCCAAATATTCGTTTTAACTTGGATATTGGCAATACGCAAAGTGTTATCCAACAGCTATTAACAGGCAAAGCTGAAGTGGGCTTCATTGAAGGTTACTGTCAGCACGCTGAACTCATGACTCAAATTTGGCTTAAAGACGAATTAGTTGTTTTTGGCTCTGCTGAAGAAGACCGACCAGAAAGTTTATCTTGGGAAGACTTAAAAGAAGCCAGCTGGGTAATGCGAGAATCAGGGTCTGGCACACGAAACATATTGGAACAGGCAACTGCAGCTCATATTTCCCAACTCAATGTGGTTTTATCCCTTGCTCATATGGAAGCGGTAAAACAGGCCGTAATCCATCAAATGGGGCTAGGCTGTTTGTCGCGTATGGCTATTTCACAGGAACTCAACTCTGGGCTGATCCGTCTTTATCAAACACCATTAGAACTGAACCGAAACCTATTAATAGTGACACCAAAAAATACGGCTCTCACTCAGAACGCCCAACGTTTTATTGATCTTTGCTGTGCCGTCCCAATTTTACCGGGAGTTTAACACCGACAACAAAGCAAAATGTAGACTCACAATATGCATTCTATTGTTGTAGTTTACACAAAGGTCAATACAATTAATTCATTATATAAGCCATGCGAAACTCATAAAAAATATGAATATTAATAAAATCGATCTTAATCTTCTTATTTATCTCGATGTACTGTTAAGAGAATGTAACGTCACACGCTCTGCAAGCAAACTAAACATTACTCAGCCAGCAATGAGTAATGGATTAAAGCGCTTAAGAGATCTGCTTGGTGACCCTTTACTTGTTCGCACCAGCGAAGGTATGAAGCCCACAGAGAAAGCCTTACGTTTACAACCTATTGTACGTAAAGTACTTCTAGAGTTAGAAGAAGCACTTCAACCTGAAGCAGACTTTAATGAAAGCACAAGTACACGTGTGTTTCGCATTATGGCAAGCGACTACGCTGCGTCTACTGTTATTCCCAGACTATTGAACCGCTTACGCGAATTTGCGCCTGGGATCACACTCGATATCATGACTCCTAGCGATGTTACCTTTCATGATGTCGAAGCGGGGAAGATTGATATGGCGATTAATCGTTTTGAAGAGTTACCGCAATCCTTCCATCAAAAAAGCGTCTGGTTCGACACTTTTGTCTGCATGATGAGCTCAAGAAATCCAATTAAAGACCACTTTGACATTAAAGCTTATTTAGCTGCACAGCATATTTGGGTAAGTAAGACAGGGTTTGGCGTGGGCGTCGGCATGGACCCAAACGACGTACAAAAATTAGGCTGGGTTGATGAAGCACTGCAAACTCTGGATCATAAACGTAGCATTCGAGTCTTTACCAGAAGCTACCACACAGCAATGCATCTGGCGCTTGAACAAGACCTGATTGCAACTCTGCCTAAAAAAGTCGCCATGGTTAATAAGAAGAACCCTGACCTCGTTATTTTAGACCCACCATTCGATATACCAAAAATTGAACTTAAAATGATTTGGAGCCCATTACTTCATCATGATGCCAGCCATATTTGGTTTAGAAGGCAAGTCATCGATGTAGCCAATGAGCTAAAAGCACAAACAAAAAAATAAGACGTATCATTATGTTTTCAGTCTCACACATTCATCACGTCGCTATTATTTGTTCGAACTATCAAACTTCAAAAAAGTTTTATAGCGAAATATTGGGCTTTCGTATCATTGCTGAAACTTATAGAGAAGAGCGTCAATCCTACAAACTAGATCTTGCTATTAACCCCAACCAACAAATCGAGCTTTTTTCATTTCCATCGCCGCCAGAACGCCCTTCCCGGCCTGAAGCCCAAGGCCTGAGACATCTGGCTTTTGCTGTAGATGATTTGGAATCCTGCATAAAACATCTAAATCAGCATGGCGTCATAACTGAAACCATTCGATGGGATGAGCTTACTGGCAAACGCTTTACCTTCTTCGCCGACCCTGACGACTTACCTCTAGAGCTTTACCAACTATAAACACAGCATCAACTTACTAATCATCCACTCACTAATATAGCGATAAGCTCGACACAAAAAAAAACGCCCACTACTTTTCAGTAGCAGACGCTCTTTTTACTATAAAACGAAAGTTTTATAGTGATTTTGAATTCTCAGCAAGGTAAGACGCAACGCCTTCAGGTGATGTGTTCATGCCTTTGTCACCTTTGTTCCAGCCAGCTGGGCAAACTTGACCATTTTCTTCGAAGAACTGAAGTGCATCAACAACACGAACCAATTCGTCCATGTTACGACCGATAGGCTCATCGTTTACTACTTGTGAACGAACGATACCTTTTTGGTCGATAACAAAAGACGCACGCATCGCAACGCCAGCTGGGTAGTAAGAATCACCACCTTCTGACTCAATGCCGTATGCTTTAGCAATTGCATGGTCCATATCTGCAGCTAGAGTATATTCAACAGCACCGATACCACCGTCTTCTACTGGAGTGTTACGCCACGCATTGTGAGTAAAATGAGAATCGATAGATACACCGATAACTTCAACACCCATTTCACGGAATTTGTCCATGCGGTGTGACATAGCGATAATTTCTGAAGGACATACAAATGTGAAATCCAATGGATAGAAAAACACGATTGCATATTTGCCTTTGATTGTTTCAGCTAGGCTGAAAGAATCAACAATTTGGCCGTCAGCCAATACTGCAGGAACTGTAAAATCTGGAGCTTTCTTACCAACTAAAATAGACATTTTTAACGTCTCCTTTTTATTGCTTGATGTTTAAAGGCTAAATTTAACTCAACGTAGCATCACGTATTATTTACCATAATAAGCAACGCAAAAAACTTATTCTTCAGAAGAACCTACGGCTTCATTAATCAACGTCTGTAATTCGCCGTTAGATGCCATCTCTACGATAATATCGCAACCACCTACTAACTCACCTTTAACCCAAAGCTGAGGGAATGTTGGCCAGTTAGCAAACTTTGGTAGCTCAGCACGAATGTCTGGGTTATCCAAAATATTAACAAAAGCAAAACGCTCGCCACACGACATTAATGCTTGAACAGCCTGAGATGAAAACCCGCACTGCGGAGCGCGAGGATTACCTTTCATGTAAAGCAGAATATCATTACTGCTAATTTGCTCTTTGATTGTTTCGATTGTATTACTCATGCTTAAAACCTCGCTCTGCAACTGTCTTTTTGTAATGACTCAATCAATGATTAAAGCCCTTACGAAATTCAAGTCTATTAAATTCACTAAACTTGCATCAGTTTATTGGGTCTAGTGGTGTATTTACAACCCCAAAAGAGCGCTTTCAGTTACACTTTCCCTTGTTAAATGTCCTTTACTCACTTACCTGAGTGTATTAAATTGGTCGATTCCCTTTTCAGTACACAATTAAGGAGCTATAGCGTGTCGCCTAGACATTTTCTTACTCTGAAGGATCTTTCTTCCGATGAGTTAAAACAGTTATTATTTCGAGCCTCTGAGCTTAAGAAAATCCATCACGAAGGCACACTATTTCAACCGCTTAAAAACCGAGTGTTGGCGATGATCTTTGAAAAATCATCTACCCGTACACGGGTTTCTTTTGAAGCCGGCATGGCTCAGTTTGGTGGTCACGCGTTATTTCTTTCTTCACGCGATACACAGCTTGGTCGCGGTGAGCCAGTAGAAGACAGTGCTCGTGTGATTTCGAGCATGGTTGATGCCGTAATGATTAGAACATTCGATCATCAAACAGTAGAAACTTTCGCTAAATATTCTTCGGTACCTGTAATCAACGCCCTCACCGATGACTATCACCCATGCCAACTACTTGCAGACATGCAAACATACCAAGAGCACCGCGGGTCAATCGAAGATAAGAAAGTCGTTTGGGTTGGCGATGGCAATAACATGTGTAATTCCTACATCAATGCGGCCGCCATGCTCGACTTCAAATTGGTTGTTGCATGCCCTGTTGGTTACGAGCCTAACGCTGAACTTGTTGCTGAACACGGCGATCGTATTACCGTACTTCACGACGCTCACGAAGCAGCAAAAGGCGCTGACTTAATCGTGACCGATGTTTTTGCTTCTATGGGACAAGAAGATGAGCAAGAGCAACGTCTAAAAGATTTTGATGGTTTCCAAGTCAATACAGACTTAATGTCCAAAGCAAATCCTGATGCTTTATTCATGCACTGTCTGCCAGCGCACCGCGGTGAAGAAGTATCTGCCGATGTGATTGACCGCTCTGATAGCGTTGTCTGGGATGAAGCAGAAAACCGCCTACATGCACAGAAAGCGCTACTTGAATTTTTGCTGTGCCGCTAACACACTATTAAGGCTCGTATGAGTGAGTTTCTCTACGAGCTTTTTTACTCCCAAGCACTGCCCCAACATTGAAAAGACACATCAACAGTGAATTACTATGAGCATTATTGAAGTTAGGCATTTAAAAACACTGGCCGCACTCAGAGAAACTGGAAGCTTAGTTGAAGCTGCTGAACGAGTTCACCTAACACAATCCGCTTTGTCGCATCAGCTCAAAGATCTTGAAGAAAAGCTAGGCTGCCCGCTTTTCATACGAAAAACAAAACCCGTCCGCTTTACCAGTGCAGGATTACGTTTATTGCAGCTTGCCGATGATGTGCTACTGTCATTCCGCTCTGCTCAGCGCGATATTCAACGCTTCGCAGAAGGTGAAAGCGGTCGCTTACACATCGCTATTGAGTGCCACAGTTGCTATGAATGGCTTATGCCAACTATTGACCATTTCCGTGAGCACTGGCCAGACGTTGAATTGGATCTTTCAACAGCTTTTGGCTTTATGCCGCTGCCTGCGCTTGCCCGTGGCGATCTGGATTTGGTGGTAACATCCGACCCGCAAGACATTACCAACATTGAGTACATTCCATTATTTCAGTATGAGTCACAAGTTGCGCTATCGCGACATCACGCTCTTGCTAAAAAAGAATACTTAACACCGGAAGACTTCGCTAAAGAAACACTGATTACCTACCCTGTAGAAACCGAACGCTTAGATATCTTCAAACACTTTCTAAACCCTGCCGATATATCTCCTGCGAAAATTCGCCACAGTGAATTGACACTAATGATGATGCAGCTAGTAGCAAGTGGCCGTGGCGTATGCTGCCTACCAAATTGGGCATTAACGGAATATACCAACCGACAATATGTAATTACTAAGTCGCTTGGCGAAGAAGGGGTTTGGTGTAAGCTCTATTTGGCAATAAGGAAAGATCAGCGTGAAAACACCTACATGGAAGATCTGATAACAACAGCGTCAAAAACTTGCTTTAAAAATCTAAAAGGCATTTTGGCACCAGAACTATAATCAGCAAGCCTTCGTAACCAGCATTACGCCACAGTTTTTTTATGCTGGTTACGAGACCAAATAAAGCTAAATTTGGCACCACCAGATTCACTAGCATCAATCAACACAGCACCACCGTGCCAGAACGCAATCCTCTGAACAATCGCTAATCCCAAACCATACCCTCCTGAGGCTCGTGTACGGCTATTGTCTAGCCGTTGAAATGGTATAAAGACTTTATCTCTATCTTCAAAAGCAATGCCTGGGCCATCATCCTCAATATCTAATTGCCAACGTTCGTCATCGTATGAAAAAGTCACAGATATTGCTGTCGAGGCATATTTGGCGGCATTAAGAATTAGATTTTGCAAAGCGCGACTTAAATGATGCTCGTCAGCTAAGACAATATCTTCTTTGGAAATATTCACTTCAACGCTAAGATGCTGCAACAACAAATGATTATGACTCAAAATCCCATCAACCAATTGCGATACAGACAACTCTTTAAAGTTAAGTTCTAACGAACCACCCTCTAGTTTTCCGTAGGTTAATACCTCATCTACAAGGGTATTTAACTCTTCTACATCACCTTCTAGAGCTTCTATCGTTTTAGCAACACCATCATCCACTTCATCTTTCATAACCTCTAACCCAAAGCGTAAACGAGCGATCGGAGTTCTAAGTTCATGGGAAATGGCATTAATCATCTCTCTCTGCACTTTTAATAAGCGCTGTATATGAGAGGACATTGAATCAAATGAATAAGCTAACTCTTTTAATGTCCCACTACTGTCTGGAACACCTTTTGGAAGGCCGCTTCGGCCACGGGCAATCTGGCGAGTAATACTTTCAAATGTCTTGCGTTTAGAATCTAACGAAACGAGCTCCCGCCAAATTAAAATCAACATGACAGCGATTCCCAAACCCACGACGATAACAACGACTAAGGATAAAGAAACATCATTTTCTTCAGTGACAAACACCAGTAGAGATTGACTGGCATTTTTATCTCTCCAAACAAAACCATGTTTAGTATAAGCTCCGTGGACTGTTGCCACGCCCGTTAATGGACCAGGAACGTCGTAAGAAACCGCCTCCATATCCACACAGTTGAAACTTTCCAGTAAAACCAACTTGTCTGAATAACTTATTAAATCCGTTAACAATAACTGACTAAGCAAAAACTCTAACTGAAACAATGGATCACTTTCATCAACACGACCAACCAGCACGGGCTCATCGGATTTACCAAGAGCTATCTGATAACTGTCTTCGGGGAGTTTTAGCCACTTTTTCTCTTGAATCAAAGCTGAAATGGCCGAAATATTGAGAGATTCTCTGGGTTGAACAGTCCAGTTGAATTGGGACTCTGGAATTTCTTGTCGAATACCTGAAAGCAATAAGGCTGAGCTTATTTCTGCATCGACACAGAGTAATTGCTCTTCTCTTGAGCCACTAAAACGAGCTTGAGTAAACTCAATAACAATATAGCAACATGCAACAATAACGACACCTCCTATAATAAGGTGTCGATATAATCGCCACATTTCAGCACGCATCAGGCTACACTTCTTTTACGAACAAATAACCTTTGCTACGAATGGTCTTAATACGACGAGGGTGAATAGGATCATCACCTATTTTCGAGCGTATACGAGAAATACGAACATCGACAGATCTGTCTTGACCATCGTATTCAATACCACGTAACTCTCCGAAAATTTCTTCTCGACTAAGAATTCGTCCAGCATTACTCGACAACAGCCATAGCAAATCAAACTCTGCACTGGTTAACTCAACCTCTTCTTCAAGAAGCCATGCCTCACGACGAGAATTATCAATAGTTAATGGGCCAAATATGAGGTTTTGCTCTTCTTTAGAGGAGGCAGCGTCAAGGTCAACATCTTGATTACTACGACGTAATAAAGACTGAACCCTAGCTAACAACACTCTAGGCTTGGCTGGTTTAGACACATAATCATCTGCACCAATCTCCAAACCTAATATCTGATCAACATCATCACTGCGAGCCGTTAGCATTAAAATAGGACCTTTATAGTCATTTCGAACACTTCGACATACTGTAAAGCCATCAGCACCTGGTAGCATCAAATCAAGGATTACTAAAGAAGGCTGCTCGGCAATAATACGAGAAATTGCTTTACGTCCATCAGGTTCAATTGCCACATTGAAGCCATTTTTTTGCAAATATTCCTGAGTAAGTAGCGCCAAGCGCTCATCATCTTCCACTATCAAAATAGTTTTGTTGTCATCTATACTCATGGGCGATCCTCGTCCAGTTATTATCGTTTTAGATCAAAAGACTTATAAATCAATCTACTAAAAGTTCTTTCATTTGTCTAACTCTGTCTCGATTAACACCAAAATCTGAGTAGCCAACCCTAGAAGCAGAGCGAACATGTATCACACTGTCCGCATCAGGAAGGTAAACTTCGACATCATCCACATAACCAATCAATGAGCTTTTCACTTCAAAATGAACATAACCCAACGTACTGGCGATAATACGAGTACTTCCTTGCCCAAGCAGATATGACTCAATAGCCAGCTGTGCACTTTTTCGATCACTGGTATAAATAATCGGCTCAGCATAATGGACTTCATCATCTTCTGATGCTTGAGTTGAGACACAGTTTGGAGAAGAAGGGCAAGCCTTTAAAAAGCCATCGGTTAAACCCAACCCTTCTGGTAATTTATTGCCAATACTGACATAAATGCCAAACCCAATAACCAAAGCAACAACTAATCCAATTATCCAGCGAACCATGCTTCTGCGACTCCTAAGCCATTTTTATCTTAACGAAACGATCTTTTACCTGGCTTTTTAGGTTTAAACTCAGGCTTATCATTGCTCTGCCAATCAAAACCTTTAGGTGGCGCACGACGAGCTCCACCGGCTGTGGCTTTGTTTTTATGGCGTTTCAACTCTAATTTCTCTTGTTGAGTTTTTGATGTCAATTCCGATAGTTTCAGATCAACCATTGCGCACAAAGAGTTAACGTCTTTATCTTCCATCTCGACCCAACGCCCAACTTTAGCTTTAGATGGCAAAAAGACAGGACCAAAACGAACACGTTTCAAACGGTTAACTTTAACGCCTTGAGACTCCCAAAGACGACGAACTTCACGGTTACGGCCTTCCATCAAGCAAACATAGAACCAACGGTTAATACCTTCACCACCGCCATCAACAATGTCGGTAAACTTGGCAACGCCATCATCTAAAATAACGCCTTTTTTAAGTACGGCTAAATTTTCTTCTGTTACTTCACCCATCACGCGAACAAGATACTCACGATCAATTTCCGTTGATGGATGCATTAATCGATTTGCCAATTCACCGTCAGTTGTGAACAGAAGCAAACCCGATGTATTAATATCCAAACGGCCAACAGCAATCCAACGCTCTCCGCGCAGCTTTGGCAGCTTATCAAACACAGTAGGTCGACCCTCAGGGTCTTTACGAGTACATACTTCGCCTTCTGGTTTGTTATAAATAATAACGCGGCGGTTTTCACCTGCCTCAGTAGCAATAATAGAATAGCCATCTATTGTGATCGTATCTTTCACGCTAACGCGGTCACCCAATGTAGCAACTTCGCCATTAACCAATACACGACCTTCGCGAATACGAGTTTCCATCTCACGACGTGAACCTTGACCCGCTCTTGCTAATACTTTTTGTAACTTCTCGTCCATTACGAACCTCTTAGAGGGAATGCTTCTCAGCAACCCAGTTTTAATAAAATTAGTTAACTATTTTCCGCATTATAAGTCACACAGCCTGAGACTTTACAGCGGTATCTGTACCATTTTACGCAAACGGCGCAGGATCACCAGCACCAATACGCACCACCTCGATACTGTCTGCATCCATTTTAACAACTGTTGTCGGTTGCAGCCCACAAAAACCGCCGTCAATCACTAAATCTAGAGCATGCTCCAACGTATCGCGAATATCATATGGATCTGTCATTGGGTCCGTTTCGCCAGGTAGAATCAAAGATACACTCATAATCGGAGCACCCAATTCTTCTAGTAGCGCAGAAACTATCTGATTATTGGGAATGCGAATACCAATCGTTTTTCTTTTTGGATGCAGCAATCGTCTCGGTACTTCTGATGTGGCATTGAATATAAATGTGTAAGGGCCTGGGGTATTGTTTTTTAATAATCGGTATAAGTGATTATCAAAACGTGCGTATGTTGATATTTCAGACAAGTCCCGGCACACCAAGGTAAAGTTGTGCTTATCGTCTAAACGACGAATAGCACGAATTCGATCTAAAGCAGTCTTATCGCCAAGGTGACAGCCAAGTGAATACCCACAATCCGTAGGGTAAGCAATTACGCCGCCTCCGCGAATCACTTCCGCTGCTTGCTTTATCAAGCGTACTTGCGGATTTTCTGGGTGTATCTGAAAAAATTGACTCAATCTGCTCTCCACAAAAATTTATAAATTGAAATAACCGAGCCTCAATGGATTATGCCCATGACTGCCATACCAAATCCACCTCGCTTTCATGAATTTGGGTAAACTTGCCAACCTGCATCCATGGCCCATATGGTCCGTGATAATCACTTCCTACGGAAGCTTTTAAATCAAATTCTCTCGACAAACGCTCCAGCAATCGCACGCTATCCGGACGCTCATTTCCAGATACAATTTCAATTCCCGTTCCACCCCACTTTTTAAAATCACTCAGGAGTCGCTTTAATTTAGTAACAGTTAAAGGGTAGCGTTTAGGATGGGCTAAAACCAGTTCAACATCCTGACCAGAAAGCGCAGTCAAAACATCCTCAAGTTCCGGCCAAACATCACGTAACTGACCCAATTTTTTATTACCTAGATAGCGATCAAAGGCTTTATTAGTGTCTTTTACGAAGCCCTTTTCTACCAATAAAGAGGCAAAGTGTGGTCGCCCAAGCTGACTCTCTCCCGCCAAAGCAACCGCTTCATCATATAAATCAGGTAGCCCCTGCTTAACCAATAAGTCGGCTATCCGTCTAGCTCGGTCAAGACGAATCGCCTGATTTTCATTCACAATAGACAGCAATGCTGCGTTATCTAAGGAAAAATCCAAAGCAACCATGTGCAAAGGAATACCATTCCATTGCGTTGACAACTCGACACCATAAATAAAACTAAGTCCATGTTCAGAAGCTCGTTGACTCGCCTCTGCAATGCCATCTAATGTGTCATGATCAGTAAGAGCAAATAAGGAAACGCCCTGATCAACGGCAAGATCGACAAGTTCCGTTGGCGATAAACGACCATCTGAACGCGTAGAGTGTGTATGTAAATCGACTTTTCGATAACTTGCTGCTTCAGGCATAGATTGGCTGTTCTTTAAAAGGAATGGTGGTTATCATAAGTCCAGCATACATACATTTAAGTATACATTCACTGGATTTTTATATGAAAATACTGTTCGACTTCCTTCCTATTGTTATCTTCTTCGTTGTTTATAAAATGACAGGCAATATCATTTTAGCAACAGCTATCTTGATCCCCGCCACCATACTTCAAGTGGGTTTCACTTGGTTCAAAAACAGAACAGTAGAAAAGATGCACTTGGTTTCTCTGGCATTAGTTGTACTGCTAGGTGGAGCAACAGTTCTACTTGGAGACGGTGATTTTATTAAATGGAAGCCAACAATTGTAAATGGTTTGTTTGCGATTGCATTTTTAGGCAGTCAATTCATTGGTGATAAAAACATTATTCAACGTATGATGGGTGATAAATTAGATTTACCTTTCAAGGTATGGCGAACATTAAACCTTGCATGGGTTGGCTTTTTCATTATATCTGGTGTCACCAATTTATATGTCGCGTTTTCATATAGCGAAGAAATTTGGGTAGATTTTAAATTGTTCGGTTTATTAGGAATGACCATTGTATTTATCATACTACAAGGCATTTATTTATCATCGCATTTGCAAAATAAGGAATAACAATGCTGTACTCAATTATTGGTGAAGATGTAGCAAACAGCCTTAGCGCTCGCATGCAGGCTCGCCCTGCTCACTTAGCTCGATTGGAGGCCCTACAAAATGAGGGTCGCTTAGTATTAGCTGGACCAAATCCAGCCATCGACTCAGAAAATCCAGGCGATGCGGGCTTTAGTGGCAGTGTTGTTATTGCTGAGTTTGCCAGCCTTGAAGAAGCGAAATCTTGGGCAGACGCAGACCCTTACGTAGCCGCTGGCGTTTATGAAAATGTGACTGTTAAGCCGTTCAAGCAAGTTTTTCCGAACGCCTAAAAGAAACACCCGCTAACCCTTCCCTTGAAGCTTTTAGCCCCTCCCTCTGCTAAGAGGGAGGCTGGTAGGGCGTTATTTCTTCACATCCGAATGCCCAAGATCTCGTTCAGGGTCAATCACATCCCGCATTCTCTGCTTTAGTACTTTCGCTTCTGGAAAACCGTCTTCTTTTTTACGGCACCAAATTTCTTCTCCATTCACCCTAACTTTAAAGATCCCACCTTGGGTTGGTACCAATGTGACGCTCTTGATATCGTCATCAAAGGTTGTCAGTAGCTCTTGGGATAACCATGCCGCACGCAACATCCAACGACATAAGGTACAATATTCAATTTCTACGGCTGCAGTTCGCATTCGCTTTTTCTCCAAAATTTTCACTCGACGTCTTGGAACGTCAAGACATACCCAATACTATTGCCCATACATTAAATTAGGAAGTAGCACTATGCGTAAATATCTTATCACTGGTCTGGCTTTATTCACCCTTTGCTCCCAAGTAAACGCCACCGAAGTGGATATTGTAACAAATCAAGGTTCGATTAGAGTTGATCTAAATGATGAAGCCGCACCAAAATCTGTTGCTAACTTTCTTCGTTACGCTGATGAAGGTTTCTATAACGACACGATTTTCCATCGCGTTATTCGTGGTTTTATGGTTCAGGGCGGTGGCTTTACGAAAGACCTAGAACGAAAAACAACCCATCAAGCCGTTGCCTATGAAGGTGACAATGGCTTGGCTAATAATCGTGGCACACTTGCCATGGCGCGTACACAAGATCCGAACAGCGCCACATCGCAGTTCTTTATCAATCAAGTTGATAACACCTTTTTGAATGACGGTGCCCGCGGTGCGGCCGGCTACACTGTTTTTGGCAAGGTCATTTCGGGAATGGATATCGTTGATGCCATCTCTGCTGTACCAACCTCTACAGTTGGTCCCTACCAAAATGTCCCAAAGACACCCGTTATTATCGAGAGCATCACACGTGTTAACTAGTTACCAGTTGGAATCCCCTGCATTAAGTTGGGGTGAGGATGGCGCGCCTCACTCCAACCAGTTTGACGATGTTTATTTTGACAAAGAGTCAGGACTGGAAGAAACACGCCACGTTTTTTTAAAAAAC
This sequence comes from Marinomonas foliarum, assembly GCF_003337275.1. GTDB lineage: Bacteria > Pseudomonadota > Gammaproteobacteria > Pseudomonadales > Marinomonadaceae > Marinomonas > Marinomonas foliarum. The sequence continues at coordinate 120,471 of NZ_QPJQ01000001.1, forward strand.
AATCAGTTAAGCGAACGCTGGGCATCACTTCAAAAAAACGCCTTCGTGATTGCTGAAACAGGCTTTGGTACAGGGCTAAATTTTTTATGTGCATGGCAGGCTTTTTTAGTCGAAGCGGGCGGCGATAAACAGTTGCACTTCATCTCGGTCGAAAAATATCCCATGACCAAAAGCATGCTGACTGACGCATTAAAAATGTGGCCATCTATAAGCCATTTTAGTCAGCAACTAATCGATGCCTACCCAGAAGTGTGTCATGGCTTTCATCGCATTGAATTAGAACAAGGGCGAATCCAATTAACGCTTTGGTTTGGTGAAGCAGAAGACGGTTTCGCGGCGCTTGATGCAGACGTCGATGCTTGGTTTTTAGATGGTTTTGCACCAAGTAAAAACCCTGAAATGTGGTCTGATAACCTATTTCACCATATCCATCGCCTTAGCCACCAAGGCACGACCTGTTCAACCTTTACCGCAGCAGGTATTGTACGTAGAGGGTTACAAAGCGTTGGCTTTGACGTGCGCAAAGTAAAAGGCTTTGGCCAGAAAAGAGAAATGACCGTTGGCGTTCTAAACACCACGACAACCCCATTGACTGAACGCATGTCTCAGGGACAATCTTGGTTCAACCTTCGCCAAGATGACACTCAAGACATCACTAAGGTATTGGTCGTGGGTGCTGGACTAGCAGGTGCCAATACAGCTTACGCTCTTGCTAAACAAGGCATACAAGTCGAGGTATGGGAACAAGGTGACTGTATTGCTGGCGGCGCGTCAGGTAACCCTCAAGGTATGCTTTACCCTAAATTGGCTGCACAGGACACACCCGTAAATCGTTTTTATCTATCCGCTTACCTACATGCGACTCGCTTATATTCCAGCCTAGATACAAACAAACAATTCTGGGACGCCTGCGGATTAATACAAATACCGAAGCACGATAAAGAAGCCGAACGCTTTCAAAAGTTGCTTAATGAAAAGCTATACCCTGAAACTATTTTGCAAGCCTCAAAAGACAGAGAAGGCAGTTTACTCTTACCGCTATCTGGCTGGGTCGTTCTGACAGAGCTTTGCAAGACTCTTTTGTCTCATGACAATATTAAGGTTTGCTTAAACACTAAGCTTGAAGACCTTTCTGCCATAAAGACAAATGATCAAACTATTGGCTGGCAGGCTCGATCTGCCGATCTTGAAACTGACTTCTCTCATGTAGTGCTTTGTACAGCCAATGACACCAAAGCCTTAGACATGACACCAAATATGCCAGACTACCCGATTCGGGGGCAAGTCTCGTTTATTGATATAGAAAAAGCCAAGTCAGCGTGCGAAGCCATGGGAGAACCTGCCGATAAAACAAATTTCGACAAGGTGCTTTGTGAGTTTGGCTATGTTTCCCCATCGATAAATGGCTTGCTGCATTTTGGCTCTACGTACGATCTAAAAGATCAAGATGGCCAAGTAAGAGAAGAAGGACACAAACGAAACTTAGCTATTTTGGAAAGCCTGCTTTTATTACCAAAAGAGACTTTTAATAGTGAAGACTGCGGAGGACGAGTATCTTTTAGATGTGCCGTACCAGATTACACACCAATTGTTGGCCCTGTTCAATCGGATGAAATGTATCGGCAGGCATATTCAGCACTCAGTAGAAATGCTAAGTGGCAAAGTAATGAAATTGCAGAACCACTAACGCAGTTATTTATTAACATTGGGCACGGTTCTAGAGGATTAATTTCAACGCCTTTGAGCGGCAGCTATATCGCAAGCTTAATTACTGGGGTGCCTTCCCCTTTAGAGCAGAAAATAAGTCATAAACTTCACCCGAGCCGCTTTATAATCAGAGATATGAAGCGCAGCCAAAATAGCTAGCTAAAATGCATTGAAGCGTTTTACCACGCCTCAATGCATAGCACCACAAGCCACAATAACCTTATGATTCAAAAAGAGCACAAGCGCTTGGAATAAGCGCAACAAATCGGTTGGAGGTTTGCGGGCGAATTATGTAATTATTAAGCTCAGGCAACAAAGCTCTCAGCTTATCACTCAGTTGCAGCAAGCTAGGGTTTATCGGTTCATAAGGATAAACATGGTCTTGTAGACTCAATTTATGCAACTCATCCAATTCATCTTGTAAAATGCCCTTCATCGCAAAAAAACGGTCTTTTTGGTTAATGTCATTGGTCTCCCAATAGGCATCAGAAAACGCTTCATTTAATTCATAAAAAATATGCAACGCATCAGCAACATTTTTCTTAGACATGCTATCTCCAATCTTTCTTAGGCAATATTACTATTACCCCTTGTATTGTTTAACCCTAACCCTATAACCTACATTCTAAACATGAATCAATATAGGTGAATACCCCTTGAGTACAACAATGCATCATGCCGTGACTTCTGACAATCTCTGGCAGTCTTTGCAAGCAGAAGCCAAAAAGCTTGCACAAGATGAACCGATTCTAGCCAGCTATTTTAATACGACTATTTTACGTCATGAATCATTGTGTTCGGCATTGAGCTTTTTACTTGCTAGCAAACTCGACAGCATATCCATCCCAGCTATGGTTCTACGAGAAGTATTCGAAGAAGCTATGGCAGATACTAACTCTGGCATTGTACGGTGCATCGAGCAAGATATTTTAGCAATAAAAGAACGCGACGCGGCTTGCGATACACTTACAACGCCTTTGCTATTCTTTAAAGGCTTCCACGCCTTGCAAACTCATCGAGTAGCGAACTGGCTATGGAAAAACAATCGTAGAAGTTTAGCTTTGTATCTTCAGGGTCAAATGTCGATGGTCTTTAGTGTTGATATCCATCCTGCGGCCACAATAGGCTGTGGTGTTATGTTAGACCATGCCACAGGGCTTGTAGTGGGCGAAACCTGTGTCATTGAAGATAACGTATCAATTTTGCAATCCGTTACTCTAGGCGGCACAGGTAAAGAGCACGGAGATCGTCACCCTAAGATTCGTACAGGCGTATTGATTGGTGCCGGCGCAAAAATTCTTGGCAACATTGAAATCGGCGAAGGTGCAAAAATCGGTGCCGGTAGCGTGGTGTTAGAACCCGTTGAACATCACACTACTGTCGCTGGTGTACCAGCCAAAGTAGTGGGTCGCAACATGGGAGAAGACCCATCCAGAGCCATGGATCACAATATCAATCACTGTATTCGTGATTGCGTCGAAGAATAGTTCAATAAAACGTAACTACGATCTTAAAAAAGATCGTAGTTACTTAAGTCACCTTTCGGAATCATTTTGATGGTTTCGCTCTCTGTATCAAACAACAACACTGCTTCCCCGCTTCGCAACGACCGCAACGCTTGCTCGCGCTTCTGCGCGACCGATAGATCATAATCACCATAATCCGTGCCATCACGGGACACGATATCGTCCAAAATGGTTTCTAACGTATCTAGTGCTAACGAATCGTAAGGTATTAAAGTATCCAATTAGATCGCTCCATGTTGAGTGAGTAAGGCAATAACGCCCTCCTCATCAATAATAGGCACATCAAGAGACTGTGCTTTGGTAAGTTTAGAGCCCGCTTTTTCACCAGCCACTAAGCAATCTGTTTTCGCGGAGACAGAACCACTTACTTTTGCGCCCAACGCTTGCAGTTTGTCTTTAACCTGATCACGGCTAAACTGACTCAAAGAACCCGTAACAACGTAGGTTTTACCGGACAGTGGTAATTCATTCGCAGAGACTTGCTCTTTTTTTTCCCAAACAACCCCAGCCGCTAACAAACCCTTAATCGTTTCTCGGTTTAATTCTTGTTCAAAAAACAAACATACATGTTGAGCAACAATAGGGCCTACATCTTCGACTTCCACCAAACTTTCTTGATCCGCCGCCATCAAATCATCCAGCTCAGTAAAGTAACTGGTTAATGCTCGCGCCGTGGCTTCACCCACTTCACGAATACCTAGCGAATAGATAAAGCGATTAAATTGCGTGTTCTTTGCCGCCTCGATTGAAGCAAGAAGCTTCTCAACTGACTTTTGCCCCATTCGTTCCATAGACAATAAGGTGTCTTTTTTCTCGCTCAAGGTAAAAATATCAACAGGGGTTTTCACCAACTCTTGATCGACCAATTGCTCAATCAATTTGTCACCGAGACCGTCTATGTCCATAGCTTTACGAGAGACGAAGTGCTTTAAGGATTCTTTTAACTGCGCTCCACAAACCAAACCGCCAGTACAACGAATAACCGCTTCACCTTCAACCTGTTCCAAATCCGAACCACAAACTGGACAAGCTTCTGGAAAAATAGCATCCGTCACATCATCAGTACGCTTATCAATGACGACCTGAACCACCTTAGGAATAACATCCCCAGCGCGGTGAACAATTACAAAATCATTCACCTTTACGCCCAAGCGAGCAATCTCATCTTTGTTGTGCAAAGTGGCATTAGAGACTGTTACACCACCGACAAACACAGGCTCTAATCTAGCAACAGGCGTAATAGCGCCAGTACGACCCACTTGGAAATCAACACCCAACACTCTGGTCATCTCTTCTTGCGCAGGGAATTTCCTGGCTATCGCCCAACGTGGTGCTCGAGCAATAAAGCCCAGCTGACTCTGCAAGGCAATTTGATCCACTTTATAAACAATACCGTCTATGTCATAGGATAAATCTGCACGTTTTTCATTGAGCATTTCGTAATACTCAATGCAGCCTTGCGCGCCCTTAGCTTTTGCCATTAGGTCATTGGTACGAAAGCCCCACTCACTTAACTGCAGCAAACCTTCATAATGACTTGTCGGTTGATCCCAACCTTCGGCATAGCCAATCGAATAAGCACACATAACAAGTGGGCGTTTGGCCGTTATTTTTGGATCAAGCTGACGTAAGCTGCCCGCCGCCGCATTCCGAGGATTAACAAAAGTTTTTTCACCTTGCTCAACCGCCACTGCATTCAGCTTTTCAAAACCGTCTTTTGGCATGTAGATTTCGCCACGAACTTCTAATACTGCAGGTGGCGTATTAGTGCGTAACTTCATTGGCACAGAGTAAATAGTCTTTATATTCGAAGTGATATCTTCCCCAGACAAACCATCACCACGGGTCACGCCTCGAACTAAATGACCATCTTCATAACGCAAACTAATCGCCAAACCATCCAGTTTAGGTTCACAGCAATAGGTTACATGATCAGCATTAAGTAATTTACGAATACGCTGATCAAAATCAGACAAGGAGTCGTTATCAAAGGCATTGTCTAAAGACAACATAGGCACAGTATGAGCCACGTTGTTAAAACCGCTGTCTGGCTTTTCGCCAACACGTTGAGTTGGTGAATCGGCTTGAATCCAGTCTGGGTGTGCGGTTTCTACCTCTTGAAGCTGACGATATATGCGGTCATATTCTGCGTCAGGTACGATTGGCGCATCTTTTACATGGTAGGCATAGCTGTAGTCGTTAAGCTGCTGAATCAGGTCCAGCATTTGCTGATGCGTCATGTTTGTCTCTTGGGTCATATTATAAATAAACTCGAATTGAATTCTTCTAGCTGGTCTAAAGCAACCAAGGCCCCTTAGGGCCTTGGTCTTATTACTGTTTGTTGCGCATTAACCGGCGGCGCTCAAAATCGCGTATTCGCTGACGACAGTGAGCAATGGTTTGCTCACTCATTGGACTACGTCGTTCATCGCGCAGCTCTCCACCCAAGTTACGCACTAAAGTTTGAGCGGTTTCTAGCATGAAATCAAAGGCTTTCATGCTGTTTTTTGGACCAGGCAATCCCATAAAGAAGCTTACACCCGGGCAGTCATTTTCCCCCATTGTATCTAGATCAAACGTACCTGGCTCAATGGCATTCGCCATACTGAACTGTACTCGACCACGGTCGAAGCCGTCTTCATGGCGATGAAAAATATCCATTTCACCATAGCGCATGCCGCAATTTAGAATCAGCTGAAGTAATTCCATTCCCGAAAAGCTTTCATTTTCTGGAGCAAAAATATTGATAACGATGACCTCTTCGATTTCAGCAACATCATTGTCTTCTTGCTCATCGTCTTCTTCAAGAACACTATTTGGTGTTACCTGGTCGATATCGACTTCAGAATAATTGCGCTCGTAGTCTTCATGTATTTCAGAATCATCAGCTTCATAGGACTCATCTCTGGAGAAGTCTAAATCAAGTTCATCCTGCTCGTAATCTTGCTCATAGAAGCCATCATCAGAATAATTTTGTTCTGATACAGCCGAGTCGCCAAAGTCACGCTCAGGTACTAATGAGGCAAGCTCATCAAGATACATATCTTCACCACGATGCATTTCTGGGCCAGAGTCCACTTTATGGGGAACATCGGTTAGCGGCTGCTTTGCAGTCTTCCTAGCATTTTCAAACGCGTTGCTAATCGGATCTTGTAAGCCTGTGTCTCGTTCATTCGCAGACACCTTACTGTAACCAACAGGCGATCTTTTGCTCAGTATCTCGTCATCGTCTGATTCATCAAAATCAGTAAAATCACTTTCAGTTTGAGAAAGTTCATTGCCTTTTTTATATCGACGAAATCCATCTATAAGAATAACGACAATAATGACGACCCCTATTAAGATCAGCCACTCACGTAAGCTAAATTCCATTGCATATTCCGAATTGCATCAATTAATGTTGACCGTATTATCAAACGAAGCGGCTTAGGATTCAATTATAAGGCTACGTTGATTACGAAAATCTCGTTACGATTTACCAATAAACCCTGTTTCGTACCAATAATTTGGCCTTTTGTCAGATCGTCGTCATTTATGTTCGCTAACTTAATGACTAAATCCACCTCATCGGCTTCTGCCAACGTAGTCGTTGGCATCAAGGCATCAAGATTAGTTAACAAAACTGGCTGATCTAAATCTTCTGGATATATTCTTTTTATAGCAATGGGCATAGTCTGCCCTCTCAATACTGCGTACACCAGTAAGACATCGTCCTGATGCCAGCGAATCTCCCTTGCATCCCAATTGATCTTTACTACTAGCTGATCAGTAATAATAGGCGCAACCTGCTGATAACCAATTCTACCTAGGTCACGCGCCTTGCCTATTGCCGATAGCAACGCTAAACGCTCTTGAGAATGCCCACTGTAGCGAATCGCTTCTTGCCAAGCCAATACCGCGCCCAAATAGTTTTGCTGTGCAAATTCAGCCACACCTTTTAAATCCAGTGCAGTGGGCTGAGTCGGTGCGACCTGAAGCACAGCATCCACAACTTTTAGCATTTTGTCCGAGCTTTGACCACCATTCGCATAAAAAACAGCCTGTGCGTACTCAACCAACAAGTTCACACGGTTTTCAGCGTTTTTCGGCAGTTTTTCTAATGCCGTTTCAAAAGCTACTACAGCATTTTGGTATTGTTCTGCACTAAGATAGTCGTTTGCAAGATAATACCAATCTTCCACTCTGTCATAACGTTCGCTACGATAGATTAAAAAATCGGTTATTTTCTCAGGCGTTAACTTTTGCGTTTGCAAATCTTGTGTAAAAATCACCTCTTTTGAATAGCCTATCTGCTCATAAAGACTAACACTTCCTAAAACAGCAACAATCATTACCCCCAACATAGACCAACGAGCAAAAGAGGTGTCCGTTGAAAAAGAGGGTTGTTTTTTGCTTCCGACAACACGTGCCTCATGATCGATATCAAGCAAAAGCTGTGCTGCCTCACTAGCAGTTAAGCGACCAGCTTCTTGCTCTTGAGCGATCTCATCTCGACGCACCGAAGCAAATGACTGACTATCTTGGCCCTCTCTATCACCACGACAATTATCAGAACGATGATTCAGCGAACCAAATAGGTACACTAAACTCAAGGCTATCAGACAGGCCATGACCATATACGCAATCATCATAAAGCTCTTCCTCGTCGTTGACGGTTCGACATCAACACTGCCACAAAGGCCAAAATACCTATCCCAAGCAGGATAAACGGCCCGTACCAAAGCAGAAAAGTGGCCGAAGAGTGCTGTGGTCGGTACAAAACAAAAGTGCCATAACGCGCAACCATATAATCAACAATTTCTTGATCCGTTTTACCCTGCTCAATTAATTGATGGATCAACTCCCTCAGATCAACAGCAATGCCAGAGTTTGAGTCCGCCAAATTTTGGTTCTGACATTTAGGGCAACGTAGTTCTTCGACTAGGCTTTGGTAACGGGTTTTATTCAACTCTGAACTAAACAGCATTTGCTCTTGGGCAAAAGCCGACAAGGAAATCAACATCACCACATTTAGGAAAACACCTTTCACTAACATCATTTCATGTACTCTTTAATGTTAGGCCAGTTCACAGCATTAACCACGCCTTGATGTCGATAAACCACCACTCCAGAGCTATCAACAACAAAGGTTTCAGGGGCACCTGTCACGCCCATATCCACGCCAAAGTTACCTATTTCATCCATTAATACCACTTGGTAAGGATTGCCTTTTTGCTCTAACCATTGCTTCGCGGGTGGTTGCTGATCTTTGTAATCGACCCCAATGATAGGAACACCAGAACTGGCTAACTCCATCAAAAATGGATGTTCAACATGACACGCAGGACACCAAGTGCCCCAAAAATTAATAAGATAAGGACCCACAGGCAAATCGTCTTTGCTATAAACTTGATCATCTTGCAAAGACACCAATGTGAACTCTGGTAATGTTTTTCCAATTAATGCGGAGGGCATATATTGTGTATCTTTGCCAAGCTGAAGATATAAAACAGCACCTAATACCAAAAAAAACACGAATGGAATAAAAAGCAAAAATTTACGCATCGTTAGCCCCCTGCCCGTTTTCGATAACGTTTATCCAGTGCGGCCAATAAACCGCCCGCCATCATCAACAAACCACCAAGCCAAATCCAACGAACAAAGGACTTTACGTAAATTCGGACACCCCATGCAGAACCATCAAGCCTTTCACCTAGAGAAACGTATAAGTCACGAGTAAAACCAGCATCCAACGCAGCTTCAGTCATTACTTGCTGACGAGTTGTAAAGAAACGCTTTTCAGGATAAAGAACTGCAACGGCTTCCCCTGATTTATATGCCGTAAATTGCCCTTTATTTGATACATAATTAGGCCCATCGACTTGCTCCATGCTATCAAACATAAAATCATAACCTGCCACCGTCGCGTTATCCCCAGGAGACAATCGCAGCATTGACTCATGACTGTTTACGCTAACCAATACAATCCCCACCAAGGAAACGACCATACCAAGATGCGCAAATAACATGCCATAGTAATTTCTTGGTAATTGACGAGCACGAGGAATAATACCTTTTGTTCCCGCAGAGACTTTACCAAACCAATCTGCACAAGATAAGAACACTACCCAAAATGCCACAGCCAAACTAAGCCAAGCGATAAAACCAAACCCGTAATAATAAACAACCAAGCCTGCCGATAAGATAGCGATAAACGCTGAGGTAGAACAAACCTTAGCAAACACACTAAATTTCGTATGGTGCCATTTAGACAAAGGCCCTACCGCCATAAATACCATCAGCAGCAGCGCAATTGGCGTGAACACACTATTAAAATACGGCGCTCCCACTGATATTTTTCCTAAGTTTAAGGCGTCAAATATCAATGGATACAAGGTGCCCAACAAAACGGTCAACGTCAGAACCGTCAGTAGAATATTATTCAACAATAACCAAGCTTCTCGTCCCGAAGCCCCAAAGGAAACGCTCGAACGCACCTCGACTGCACGGACGGCATACAGCAATAAACTGCCACCCACGAGCACCAATAGTAAAACGAGAATAAAAATACCGCGAGTCGGATCGGCCGCAAAAGAGTGCACCGAGGTTAGTACACCAGAGCGAACCAAAAACGCACCAAGCAACGAAAGACTAAAAGTAAAAATCGCCAGTAGGATAGTCCAGCTTTTGAATACACCACGCTTTTCTGTAACAGCAAGGGAATGCAGCAACGCAGTTCCCGCTAACCAAGGCATAAACGAAGCATTTTCTACTGGATCCCAAAACCACCAGCCACCCCAACCTAATTCGTAATAAGCCCACCAGCTACCCAGCGTAATTCCTAAGGTCAAAAACGCCCACGACGCTGCGGTCCAGGGCCTTGCCCAACGCGCCCAAGACGCATTTAAATTCCCAGTAATTAGCGCTGCCACGGCAAAGCCGAATGCCACAGAGAACCCCACGTACCCCATATACAAAACAGGAGGGTGGACAATCAGCCCAAAATCTTGCAACAAAGGATTCAGGTCTCCACCATCCACAGGAGTATCAGGCAGTAAGCGCGCAAAAGGCGAAGACGTAAAAAGCAAAAAGGATAAAAAACCTAGACTAACCATGCCTAGCACAGATAACACCACAGGGCCGACATCCTCTGGCAAGGTTTTTATCTTGAACGCTACGACAGAACACCAACCAGACAATATCAACACCCAGAGCAACAGTGACCCTTCATGCCCCCCCCACAAAGCACTAAATTTATACCAAACAGGCAACTGGCTATTGGAGTTTTGGGCCACATACAGCACAGAGAAATCGTCACTTAAAAATGACCAACTTAGTGTAATAAAGCTTACCAACACCAACGCAGACATAATAAAAGTCAGTGGGCGTGCTGCTTCCAGCAAAAGACGATTTCCTCTCCAATAACCAATCAGGGGGACAGAAGCGAGCGATAGAGCAAAAAACAACGACAATATCAGAGAAAATTGACCAATTTCAGGGAACATAAACAGCCTAAATTAATAAGTAGATTGCGAGCTTGCTTTACTCTCACCCATCGAGCTTTGGGCATTCTTCACAGCCTCAGACACTTCCGGAGGCATATATTTTTCATCATGTTTCGCCAAAACTTCAGTAGCTATAAAAACACCGCCATCATTTAATTGACCTTGGGCAACAATTCCCTGACCTTCTCTAAATAGGTCTGGCAAAATACCACGGTATTCGATGGTGACTGTGTGCTGATAATCAGTCGCTTCAAACACAACTGCCAAGGTTTCAGGATTACGCTTTACACTGCCATCCACCACCAGACCACCCGCTCGTATATTGACATGACGTGGAGCTTCTCCCATGGCTATTTGGGACGGTGAATAAAACAAATTGATATTTTGCTGAAGAGCATACATGACTAGCGTCACCGCAGCGCCCAATATCAATACAATAGCGGTTATGACTAACAGACGCTTTTTTCTAACTGGATGCATTATAGCGTTTGATTCCTCATAAAGCGTTTACGTAACCGATCGCGTGTTTTTCGACGTGTGGATAAGGTATCCCAAATCAACCACGTTAATGCCAAAGAACTAAAGCCATAAACAGACCAAACATAGAGTCCGTGAGCGCCCATCGCCAAAAAATCATTCAAATTATTAAAGGCCACGCTTCATCACCTCTTCTCTCACCCAACTCGATCTATACTCACGCTTTAATATTTCAGACTGCATTCGCCAAAGAACCAAGCCAGCCATCAAAAAATACATGCAAATCGCGCAAACAAGCAATGGTAGCCACATCTCAGAAGGCATCTCAGGTTTTTTAGTGAGCGTAAACGTCGGCCCTTGGTGAAGAGTTTCTAACAACACGACAGAGTACTTAATAATGGGCAAATTAATTAATCCCACAACACTAATCACAGCTACCGCTTTATTGGCTAAAACTTGGTCGTCTAAGGCCTTTTGCAGCACAATAATTCCCATATAGAGAAAAAACAACACCAATACAGAGGTCAGCCTTGCATCCCAGACCCACCAAGTCCCCCACGTCGGTTTCCCCCAAATAGCGCCAGAAACCAACGCTATCAAGGCCATTACCGCGCCAATCGGTGCCATTGCCTTAATAAAGATAGGCGCAATTTTCATCCGCCAAACAAGAAACACAAAGCCGGCAACACCTAATGCGAAATAACACGATTGCGCGAGCATCGCCACTGGTACATGCATATAGATGATTCTAAAGCTGTTACCCTGTTGATAATCCGCCGGAGCAAATACTAGGCCCCATATAAGACCAACAATAAGACCAACACAGCCCACAGCAAATAAAGGCAAAGCCCACGCTTTAGAGCGATGGAAAAACCATTTGGGTGAACCCAATTTATGAAACCACGTCCAGTTCATCAGCTTGCACTCGCTTTGATCGCAATCGCCGTCATAAAAGGCGATATAACTAAAGACAACAGAGACATGGCCGACAACAGCGCTAACTGACCAGAATACGGTAAATTGGCTTCGGCTGCTTGTATCGCTAATGTCGAAAAAATAATTACTGGCAAATAAAACGGTAAAATAAGCAACATGACCAACATGGCACCTTGCCTTAAAGAAACAGTCAATGCGGCACCAATCACACCGATTAAAAATAAGCTTGGTGTTCCCAGTAGGAACGTCATAATCAACACCCAAAAACTTGACTCAGGTAAAAACAACATCTCACTCAACAACGGCATTATGCCCAACAAAGGCAATAGAAAAGCCAACCATTGTGCAACCACTTTAAGCAATATAAGCGCGGGAAGAGAAAGACCACTGACGACCCATTGCTCCAAAGAGCCATCACGAAAATCTTCTTTGAACATCCCCTCTACGGCCATCAATATAGCTAATACTGCCGCACACCAAATAATGCCGCCCGCAGCAGAAGCTAAAAACTCAGGCGAAGAACTGACTCCAATAGGAAACAAAGTAACGGCGATAATAAAAAACAACAGAACGTTAATAACATCTTGCTTACGACGCCATATCAGCAAAAATTCCGAAACTAAAAAAGAAGTATACGTCATGACAACAAAGCCACATCACGACAAGATAAAGAACGTAAATCCTGATGGGTGGTTAACACGACCAAACCACCGGACGACACATGTAACTGAATACGCTCTTCTAATAGAGCAATAGCTCCGACATCTAATGAAGCAAAGGGTTCATCTAGTAACCAGAGTGTTTTCTCAGTTAACCATAAACGCGCCAAAGCCACTCGGCGCAACTGTCCTGCGGATAATGTCCTCACTAATGCATCAATATGATCCAGCAGATCCAATTGCTTCAGCACAGTGTCTAATGTCTCTGGAGACACATCAGGACAATAACAGCGAATATTCTCAGCTACCGTAAGCAGGTTTTTGACACCTACCGAATGGCCAATATAAATAGCATCTTGCTGTAACGGATTTCTATCTAAGGTGACATCTTCGCCCGAATAAACGATTTTCCCTTCAAGAGGAGAGATGACACCTACAATGACTTTCAACAAAGAACTCTTACCAGCACCGTTCTCCCCTAAAATACGCACAACCTCTCCAGATTGAGCAGAAAAAGAAAAGTCTTTGCATAGATCTCTCTCCCCTCGTTCTATCCAAAGGCCAGATATTGTTAAAGAAACAGAAGATTGCAAAAGATTTACCTAATTCGGCCGATATGAAAGCCAAGGTTACCATTCTTTGGCTACGCTGTTTATCTATACTGCTTAACGATATGGTTTCGTTAAGCAAAGAGTTAAGACATTATATGAGAACCGTTCCTAAAAGAACAAACTGATCGGTGCTCACATCACATTTTATAGGCAGGCGACATGATCTCTGACATACAATCTATGATAAATGCTTCATCCGGTAAGCAGAGTAACGCCAACATCAATAGCAATAGCAATAGTACAGTAGGAAATTCAGCCACTCTTGCGAAATTAATCGGTGAAATAAAATTAATAGAAAGCCTAAGCTTAATTAAATTTCAGGGCAGCGAGTTGCTGAACTTTCAAGGCAAACCAGCACAACTGTTATTTGCAACCGGCACGCAACATCCATTCACCTTAATAAATACTGGCACACCGATCGATATTAGCGACATTCAAAACGCAAAATTAAATAGAACCAACTTGCAGCAAGCATCGCTATCTATCCCTTTAGAAAATTCGTCAAATAAAACGGTTACGAACCCAAGCGCTTCTACTTTTAAGCAAGCTGATAACCTTATGCTAGCGTCTCGTGTTGTCAATTTAACCGTCACTTCAGGGACGCTCACTTTACCTGCGACACCAAACAATCAAACCACTACGACGACTATGCCGCCAGCTAATACGCAAGGTGCAGCTACACAATCCACAACATCAAATCAAGCCACAGCAAGCAATCAAATCGTGACCACAAACCAAACGATAAGCACTCCAACCATAAGCACTCAACCTACAATAAATGCTCCATTGCCACCTGCCACCACGGTACAACAATCCACAACAACACAGGTGGGAGCTTCCAACCCTCAAGTCGCAACAGTCTCAGATGGAAATACCGAGTTTCCTATTTTGAGCCAAACGCCACTAAAAAAAGGCGATGTCGTTCGAGTCATGGTTGATGCCAATAACAACCTACAAGTACTGCCAACAAAAGCGAGCGCCTCAGCTACCCCTTCTACCCAAGTGGAAGCTCTTAAACAGAGCCTTCCAAGACAACTTTCGCTCACAGACATGTCTCAACTTGTAAAACAATTACACACTCTTAACGAGACATCATCTGCAAACCTACCGCCACAAACGCAACAAGCTTTAAAACAGCTCATACAAAATTTTCCGACACTAGGTGCGCTCACCACTTCGCCTGATGCAATGAAGCAAGCCATTCAGACCAGTGGCGTATTTTCAGAGTCTTTACTGGCTAGTGACAGCAAAGCTCAACTCCCTGCAGACATAAAGCTCAACTTATCTCGTCTAAAAGAGGCTCAAGAAAATACTGGAGCACTGCGACTTGGAAGCATTACTACAGAACAAATTGCGAATGCTATTGAGCGTATTACTACCAGCCAATTACGACATTTTTCAGATCCAAACCAAATCACCACACCGACCTATCCACTGCATATAGAACTACCAATTAAAAACGGTCAAAATCCAAGTTTTGTTCAAATAGAAATAAACAAAGATGCAAGCAGTGAAGAACAATCAAAACAAGACAGGCGCTGGCTGGTAAAACTAAAATTTGACTTTGAGGAAACTGGCAGATTTGATGCGCGAGCCAGTATTCAGGCGAACAAAGTTGGTGTTTTATTTGCGGCTGAAGATCCAGACACAGTGCAGAAATTACAGAAAAACATGTCTCTATTGAAGCAACAGTTAACTGACAAAGATATTGAAGTGGAAAGATTAGACGCCTTTCAGGCAAAACTAGATAAAGAAAAAGCCAATGCGCTTAAAACACAATCTTTAATAGATGTGAGGACCTAATGCAAAAAGCCGTCGCTTTAAAATATGACTTTAGCGCAGCACCAAAAGTGATCGCTAAAGGGAGTGGATTACTGGCGGAAAAAATAATGTCGGTCGCCAAAGAAAATGACGTCTTGCTACACCAAAGTCCTGAACTTGTAGAAATGCTCAGTACTTTGGAGTTAGGAGAGGAAATACCTGAATCATTGTATCTTGCTGTTGCAGAAGTTATCGCTTTTGCACACAAAATCAAAGACCATCAGTGGTAATCTGAATTACGGTGGGACTCTTGTTTTAACAAGCTGATCAGCTCAGCCTCAGCACGGATCAAGCCACATTTAGACACCAAGTCATCAATAGTTGCCCCCATTTCCAAAAGCTCCATAGCGCGATTGTATGAGACACCGCCTTCTTTTGATAAAATCTCAGATTGCTTTTCAACAGCCAAATTCAGTTTTTTCTCAATGGCAACTAAACGACGACCCATACCAATAGAGCCTGAAGCAAGTACTTGCACCTGCTTTTTTTGATTAGATTCAGCCTCGGCATGCTGAAGCTTCATTCGCGCCAATCGTTTTGAAAGTCCATACGCCCAAACAACCACCGCGATCAGAATCGCAAACTGCAGCATTAATAAGAGGTTAAATAACCATTGAGATTCCATCTAGTACAACAACCTTAAATTACATTGACCCAACTTCAGACCACTCATTTTCAGATAACAATTTATCCAAATCAACCAGAATAAGTAAAATGTCATTTTTATGACAAACACCCTGGATAAATTTAGATGATTCATCGTTACCTACATTTGGTGATGGCTCAATCTCTGATTGACGCAAATAAACCACTTCAGAAACAGCATCAACAAGTATTCCGATCACATGCCCTTCGACCTCAAGAATCATGATACGAGTCGCATCAGTGATTTCACCAGAAGGCAGGCCAAACCGTTGACAAGTATCAATCACAGTCACAACCGTGCCACGCAAATGGATAATACCTAATACAAAATTAGGTGCACCAGGTACGGGAGCAATCTCAGAGTAACGCAAAACTTCCTTCACTTGCATAACATTTACACCATAGATTTCATCTTCTAGGCGGAATGTTACCCATTGCAACATTGGATCTTCTGATTGGTTTGCGCTTTTTAGCGCGATGCTAGTTGCCATTATTCATCTCCAAAGATCAAAAATGATCATTACAATTATTTAAGCGCGCCTTTAAACCCATTTTTAGGGTCGTCCAACAATTCAATGAAACCCTGTACATCAAGTATGGCACACATATGATCAATTACAGTACCTGCAAGCCAAGGTCTTTTACTTCTATCACTTCGCCATTTAACCTGAGAAGGTTCAAGCGTAATAGCTTCGGCAACACGTTCACAAGCCACCCCCCAATCCGAACGATCAAGCTGAATAACAAACTTAAAACGCTCTTTTAGATCGCCTTCATAATGATTAGGCATAACCCATAAAGCGGTATCGACCGTACGAAGATTAAAATCACCGACATTCGCGACGCCCATAAACCAGTCTGGCTGACCAAATATGGATGTTAGCTTGTCACTGCCACTTTGGAAGATTCCCCCAAGCTCAACAAGAGGAACCGCCATTTTCAGGCCACCAACATAAAACAACAAGCATTCGAACCGACCCGTTGCCCAAGGCAAAGGATCCGTTTTCGAAATTTTACTAACTGGCTCTGGCTCTGGCTCTGGCTCTGGCTCTGGCTCTGGCTCTGGCTCTGGCTCTGGCTCTGGCTCTGGCTCTGGCTCTGGCTCTGGCTCTGGCTCTGGCTCTGGCTCTGGCTCTGGCTCTGGCTCTGGCTCTGGCTCTGGCTCTGGCTCTGGCTCTGGCTCTGGCTCTGGCTCTGGCTCTGGCTCTGGCTCAATAATACTTGGTGCAATGTCATCTTTAGGCAAGTCTGTTTCGTGATTGGAGATAGCCTGTTCAAAGTCTTTGAAAGAGGCATCAAGTGACAATAAATCTTCATCACTTAATTCCGACTCAGGACCTTCTGAGGCCGCGCTCTCTAATTCTGCTGACTCAGCAACATCTTCACTCACTGATTCCGTGGTAGCATCTTGTAGAAGGTCGTCAAGGTAGCGCTGTAAAGCTACTTGAGGGCCAATCATATTCTGCTCTTTGTTCTTTGTATCTTTCATAAGCTGTTACTATCCCGCTGGGTTCAGCAAAGAATCCTTCAGACTTGCATAAGCCTTAATTCCTCGGGCATTAGGATCTAGAGCTGAAGGCGCTATACCTGCTGTACTGGCATCTCTTAACTTTGTGTCTACAGGAATAACAGAATGCCAAACTAACTCTTCGTAAGTATCCTTTAGGTTTCTGAGGCTTTTATTAGAGGCTTGAGTACGTCGATCAAAAAGAGTAGGAACAATTAAAAATGGTACTGGTCGCTTTCTTGCGCGGTTTATCATCGTCAATGTTCTCACCATGCGCTCTAACCCTTTAATGGCCAGAAACTCGGTTTGAACTGGAATAACAAGCTGTTGACAAGCCGCTAACGCATTAATCATTAATACACCAAGCACTGGAGGGCTATCGATTAACACATAATCGTAATCATCCCATAATATAGCTAGGGTTTTCGAAATAACTAACCCCATACCACCTTGTGACTGAGCATGGCGCTCTAACGTTGCCAGGGCTGTAGAAGCAGGCAAAAGTGATAAGTTGGGGTGGCCAGTCTCCAAAATAAGTGAAGCCGGCAAATCTGCAGGGATCTTTCCTGTCGTTTGAAAAAGGCTATAAGCACTTTTTTCAATTGAATCCGGATCAAAGCGAAAATAGCTCGTCAAAGAGCCATGGGGATCAAGATCTATCATTAATACCCGATTTCCGGCATCCGCTAACAAGCCTGCCAAAGAAACTACCGTAGTCGTTTTGCCAACGCCGCCTTTTTGATTCGCCACTGCCCAAATGTGCACTCTGACTCCCCTGATACCCTATGCTATTATTTTGCTTACGATTTCCTTGCAATCATATACAGTAATACACTACTGAAACAAGTAATCATGCAGATTATCAGCGTTACGCTTACTAATTCGTAAAATTACACGGCGATTTTGCTGGCGAGCATAGTCATTTGTGTTTCTCACTTTAGGATGTTCGCTAGAAAAGCCGATTGGTGCAATCATTTCTGAATTCACGCCTCTGTAAACTAACTCGTCCACAACTGAAGAGGAACGTAGGCTAGACAAGTGCCAATTCGAGACTAAGCGCCTTGAATTAACAGGTAAATCATCAGTATTACCTTCTACTAATATTACTGAAGGGTATGCCTTAAGGATATCAGCCACTAGAATCAACAAAGCAACAGCTTCATTCGTCAGTTCATATTCACCTTGTCCAAATAATAGACCAGACTTCAACTCTAGACTCACCCAATCCGCGGATTCAGTAACGGATATCTGACCTGTAGCATGTAAACCTGAAAACTGATTCTCTACAACTTGACTAAGCAAAGAGTAAACCGCAGAGGATGTATTTTCTTCAATAGTAGGGATAGCGGCGGGAATCGGCTTGACTTCAACCATTTCAGTGTCTTTCGGCTCACCAATAATAGGCTCACCAATATTGATTGGCTTAATAGACTTCTGAACAGCGTCAAATACGCCTTGTAGCGTTTCTTTTAAACGCGCCTCATCTCCAGAATTTTTCAATGAGAGAGAGTACAGGGCAACGAAGAAAGCAAAGAGAAGAGTAATAAAGTCAGCATAAGATAGTATCCACCTGTCACGTCCTTGCGTAGCCTTAGCTGATGACTTAGTCACCACCCGACGACGCTTAGACACTCTAGACGAATTATCACTCATAAGCGTTCAGTTCAAGCTCTAGTCGATATGGATGCTTCCCTATGGCAATACCACAAATACCATCAATGAGCAGTTGATGATAAAGAAGTTCTTTATCCACGTAGCCAGTTAGCTTTTTAACGATGGGAAAGATCA
Source organism: Marinomonas foliarum (assembly GCF_003337275.1). Taxonomy (GTDB): domain Bacteria; phylum Pseudomonadota; class Gammaproteobacteria; order Pseudomonadales; family Marinomonadaceae; genus Marinomonas; species Marinomonas foliarum. The sequence continues at coordinate 139,632 of NZ_QPJQ01000001.1, forward strand.
CCAAATTTGCAAACCCCTGACCGTATAGCGTTGACACGAAAGCAACCGCGATACCATGCCCTAATGCCTCAGGGCTGTCTAAATTCGCCATAGCTTGAATCAAACCAAGAACTGATCCCATAATGCCTAGGGTTGGTGCGTATCCTCCGATAGACTCAATAAAGGAGATACTTCTCATTCTTTTATCATAAATTCTAACTGCGTCATCATGCAATCGGTCAGCTAATAAATCTGGATCCGTCCCATCAATGGCCATTTGTAGAGCTCTACTAGAAAATTTACTTCCCAGCATTTCGACATCAGACTCTAAAGCAAGCAAAGAAAGGCGGCGCGCTTTGTGCGCTAGATTATTTAAAGAGGATCTTGCAGAGTTAAAATCATAAACAGGAGGGAACAGGCTCCATTTAATTAAAGCTAAAGCACGAACAGCTTCTTGAATGCTACTTTGAATTAATGTGGCGCCAATACTACCAATAACAACAATAATAGCTGATGGTAAATTAAGGAGGAGAATAACTTCCCCTCCTCCTAACCAGTTAGCTAGCAGCACTGAACTAAAGGCGATTAACAGTCCTGCTAAAGTCACAAAATCCACTAGCTGACCTCACGTGCTATACGCTCACCAATGTGGTCGAGGTCAATAATTTCATCTGCTAAATTCGCTTTCTCTACAGCCATAGGCATACCGTAGATAACGCAGGACTCTTCACTTTGGATCCAAACTTTGGAGCCAGAATTTTTTAACATCCGAGCCCCTTCTCTACCATCCACCCCCATACCAGTCATTACAACCGACAATACTTTACCCGGGTAGCATTTCGAAGCAGATCCAAACGTAACATCGACAGAAGGCTTGTAATTAAGTCGCTCATCGCCATCAAGGATACGCACGCAGCCTCCATTTCGAGGATCAATCATCATTTGCTTTCCACCCGGTGCCAAAAGTGCAACCCCAGCTTGCAGACGATCACCGTCTTGAGCTTCTTTCACTGTAATTTGACAAATATTATTTAATCGTTCAGCAAAAGCACCAGTAAACGCTGCTGGCATATGTTGAACCAACACAATAGGCGCAGCAAAGTCCTTAGGCAACTTACTTAACACTGCCTGCAAAGCCATGGGTCCACCAGTCGATGTACCAATAGCAACAAGACTAACTCGCTTCCTCATACGCGGAATAATAACGCCACGTTCGGTCACAATAGGCTTGGGAGCCTCTCTTGGAGCAAGAGCAGCAACAGGCCTTCTATCTCCAGCAAATCGAGTTCTTGCTACCGCCAATACACGGTCAACCAATGCCCGTTTAACAATTGCCGAATCTCGAGAAATATCCTCGAAATTCTTCGGCATAAAATCAACCGCACCTGCTTCTAATGCATCTAAAGTAACTTTAGCTCCCTCATGCGTTAGTGAGGAAAACATTAGAACAGGTGTAGGCTTGAGCTTCATGATATTAGTTACTGCGGCAATGCCATCTAACACAGGCATTTCATAATCCATAGTAACTACATCAGGAGATAAAGATTGTACCTTCTCTATTGCTTCTCGCCCGTCATTTGCAGTACCAACGACGGTCAATCTAGGGTCAGCCTCAAATATTTCGACTAAACGGCGTCGAAAAAAACCTGAATCATCAACAACCAGCACCTTTACAGGCATATCACATCTCCTAAATGAGTAGCTTACTACCTAGATGCGTAAGACTTAAGCATACTAGGTACATCCAGAATTAATGCAATACGACCATCACCAGTTATTGTTGCACCTGCCATACCTGCAGTACCTTGCAACATTTTACCTAATGGTTTTATAACCACTTCTTCTTGGCCAACTAACTGATCTACAACAAAGCCAACTTCACTCATACCTACCTGGACAACAACTACATGAGCTTCGGTTGGAAGGTCTCCTTTGTTGCTATTCTTAATAAGCCAGCTCTTAAGATGGAAGATTGGTAGTGTCTTCCCTCTAATTACAACAACTTGCTGACCATCAACCACGTTGGTTTTTTTCAGGTTAAGATGGAAAATTTCATTAACGCTAACCAGTGGGAAAGCAAAAGCCTGATCAGATAATGTCACCATTAATGTCGGCATAATTGCTAACGTTAATGGAACCTTAATGATAAAGCGTGAGCCTTGCCCCAACACTGATTTAATCTGCAAAGTACCGTTCAGCTGAGAAATTTTCGTCTTAACAACGTCCATTCCCACACCACGACCAGATACATCGGTTATTTCAACCTTGGTTGAGAAACCAGGTGCAAAGATTAAATTAAACGCTTCTTCATCAGACAAGCGCTCAGCCGCATCAGTATCCATCAAGCCTTTTTCTACAGCCTTACGGCGAAGAACGTCAGGGTCCATACCTGCTCCATCATCTTCGATGGACAGTAGAATATGATCCCCTTCCTGCTCTGCAGAAAGCACAACATGACCAACTCTTGATTTACCTTTAGCTTCACGAATATCTGGTGATTCGACACCATGATCTACCGAGTTTCGAACCAAGTGAACAAGCGGATCGGCTAGTGCTTCTACTAGGTTTTTATCTAAATCTGTTTCTTCACCTCGGAGCTCTAAATTCACTTCTTTTTTCAAATTACGAGCCAAATCTCGAACAACTCGTGGAAACTTACCGAATACCTTCTTAATAGGCTGCATTCGGGTTTTCATCACGGCGTTTTGCAAATCACCGGTTACAACGTCTAAGTTTGAGACCGCTTTCCCCATAGACTCATCGTCACTTTGCAAACCGAGTCGTACAAGTCGATTTCTAACCAACACCAACTCGCCGACCATATTCATTATGTCGTCTAATCGTTTGGTATCAACACGAACAGTAGCCTCTTGAGTAACTGGAGCGTTAGCAACTTTTTCTTTTACATGCACTGGCTCTTCGGCAGGTTTAGCCGCCGCTTTCGGTGCTACTTTAGGCTTAGCGGGTGCAGCCTTCGGCTCTGCTGCTGCTTTTGGTTTTGCTTCAGCTGCAGGTTTGTCCGCTTTTTTAGAACTATCTTTGCTCTGTAAAGTATCTAACAAAGACTCAAACTCATCCTCTGTAATGATGTCTGACTCAATGTCAGCAGGCGGTGATTCACTCGCTGCTTTTTCATCTTTTTTAGATGGGCTACCGTCTCCATGAAGCTGATCCAGTAAGGCTTCAAATTCATCTTCTGTTATTTCGTCTGAAGATGTTACCGCCTCACTTTTCTCTTCATCGTCTATTCCTGGCGCACTATTACCATGTAGTTGATCTAATAAAGCATCAAACTCATCTTCGGTAATCTCGTCATCTGTTTTTGAGTCAGATTGAGACGCTTTAGCACCCTCAGCACTTTTGTCTGTCGCCTTTACAGGAGCATCACCAAGCGCATCAAGCAGGGATTCAAATTCATCATCAGAAATATCTTCAGGCTCATCCGCAGAAGCAGCCTCTTCCTTCTCAGGCTCCTCCTCTACTGCCTCATCTTCAGCAACTTCTTCGACGTCATCATCCTGAGCAGCAAGCTCTTCTGCAGTTGGCGGCTTTGCATATACAGCGAGCGCTGCAATTAGCTCTGGGGAAGCAGGTTCAGGATCACCACCAGCACGAACAACCTCGAACATTTCGTTTACAGCATCAAGCGCCTGCAAAACGATGTCCATCAAATCAGAATCTATTTTACGCTGACCGTTCCTTAAGATATCAAAAACGTTCTCAGCATAATGACAGCATCCAACCAACGCATTTAATTGTAAAAACCCAGCACCACCTTTGACGGTGTGAAAACCACGAAAGATTGCGTTCAGCAATTGCTTATCGTCTGGATTCTGCTCTAAATCTACTAATTGTTCGGAAAGCTGTTCTAGGATTTCACCAGCTTCTACCAAAAAATCTTGTAGTATCTCTTCATCGACCTCGAAACTCATCCTCAGCTCCTTCTAGAAACCAAGACTTGATAGCAAGTCGTCTACTTCGTCTTGACTATTCAGTACTTCAGGGTTGTTTTGTTTATTAATAGCTGGGCCATGTCCACGAGTGTCATCGTGTTCAGACTCTTTCTCTGTGTGTTCAATACCGGAGATACTATCAACGCGTCCAGCAACAGCAACGAGATGTACAAGTTTTTCTTCTACATCACGAATTAAATCATTCACTCTAGCGATAACTTGACCAGTTAGGTCTTGATAACCTTGCTCTAGAAGAATTGTGTTGAGGTTTGAATGCAAGGTGGTGGCACTATCGTCCGCATAAGATAAGAAGACATCAATACGCTTGTATAAATCTCTAAATTCTTGCGGCGTTAAATCTCGCTGAATTAAACGACTCCAGTCTTTGCGTAGCTCTCTCGCCTGGCTTTGTAGTTCGCTGGCGACAGGAACACTACTATCAACCATATCCATGGTTTTATTAGCAGCTGCACTAGTCGTTTCAATAACATAATTCAACCGATCCGAGGCATCAGTAATTTTGGTAACAGACTCGTTCCCGCCTTCACCAACAACAAGGTCCATTGAATCAACCTGAAAATCACGAATAGCATCATGCAAACTTCGAGTTAAAAAACCCACCTCGTTGTAGAAACTATTATGACGAGCTTCACTCAGTTCTTGAATCTTTTTAATTGCCCCACTGAAGTCACCGACTTCTATGTGATTTAAAAGCTCAACTGCGCCGTCTTTAACTAGATTTTCAAAATCCACTAGTCCAGATCCCAATATCTTTGACATCTACATTCCCTATTTTGCAGCATCTATTCGTTCGAATATTTTCTCAATTTTTTCTTTGAGAGCCACCGCAGTAAACGGCTTAACAACATAACCATTCACCCCAGCCTGAGCTGCAGCAATAATTTGGTCACGTTTAGCTTCTGCCGTTACCATAAGTACTGGAATACTTTTCAATTTTTCATCTGCACGTACGGCACGAAGTAATTCAATCCCAGTCATACCTGGCATATTCCAATCGGTCACGAGAAAATCAATCGTCCCAGCTTGAAGTATAGGTAACGCAGTCGTCCCATCATCAGCTTCAACTGTATTGGTAAACCCTAAATCCCGTAATAGGTTTTTAATGATTCGTCTCATTGTCGAGAAATCATCAACAATCAGGATCTTCATGTTTTTATCCAATGCAACCTCCACACCCTAAAGGTAATATTTCACAACTCATAATTAATCTCGCCAATCACTTAATCTAGCTCTCAATCTCATAGCCGCTTGACTATGTATTTGACTAACTCTTGATTCACTAACACCTAGTACTGCGCCAATTTCTTTTAGATTAAGTTCTTCATTATAATAAAGAGACAAAACCAGTTTTTCTCTTTCCGGTAGATTATCAATCTCTGTGGCTAATTGACTCTGAAAACCACCCTCTTCTACTAAAGAGTAAGGTGCATTTTCCACTTCGGATTCAACGCTATCTAGATTATTTGTATCAGAGTCTAGCATCTCTTCATAGCTAAACAACTGAGTAGACATGGATGAATGAATCATTTCATGGTATTCATCCATGCTTATATTCATGTGTGCTGCCACCTCCATATCTGAGGCTTCTCGACCTAGGGTCGCTTCCAATTCCTTTATAGCATTAGCAACCGCTCTACCGTTGCGTCTAACTGAACGAGGAGCCCAGTCCGTTTTTCGCACTTCGTCCATAATGGAACCACGAATACGAATCCCAGCATAGGTTTCGAAGCTAGCACCCTTGGTAGATTCAAAGCGTTTATACGCCTCAATAAGCCCCATCATGCCAGCTTGAATTAAATCATCTACATCTACACTATCGGGCAATCTAGCCAATAGGTGATAGGCAATTTTTTTCACTAAATACCCGTATTGCTCAACAATCGCATCTATTGAGAGAGTTGCTTTTTTGGAGTATGTGTTATATCCGTTTTTGGTCTGCATAAAATAGTCTAAGCAACCTTTACCATTTAAGTTAGTTGCGCTAACTAACTGTACTACATAGTTTGGCGCAACGCTTTCAGTAATAACATAATTTTACTAACTACCATACTTTAGTGACCCATAAAGCTGACTATAGTGCTCTGCTGTATAAACAGCTCTACTAATCAGGTTATGTGCACGAGCTGGCTCGATATCATCTGGTATCCTTTGGCCATCCGCGATATATACAACAGGAAGCCCTTCTTCAATAACTACACTAATCGCTTCACCAAGTGAAGCTGATTCGTCAAGCTTACTTAAAACACACCCATCCAACTGCACCTGAGAGTAAACTTCAGTTACTGTTTTCAACACTTGTCTTTGACTTGTACAAGGCAACACCAATAGCTTTTTCAGGCTAGCTCTTGCGCGCTTCATCATTAACAATTGCCGTTCAAGGTTGGAATCTCTTGGGTTCATACCTGCCGTATCAACAAGCACTAAAGAGTAATGCGCGTATTTTGCCAACACTTCATTTAAATCAGAGTATTCATTAACGACTTCAACTGGGACGTTTAAGATACGGCCAAATGTTCTCAACTGTTCATGAGCGGCTATTCGGTATGTATCTGTTGTAATTAACACAACACCTTCAGAGCCATGCTTCAATACATGCTGAGCGGCAATTTTACCGATCGTTGTCGTTTTACCAACACCTGTGGGGCCCATAAAGGCAATACAGCCACGCAATTCAGAAGAGCTAGATCGAATAGGTATATAGTCCGCCAAGTGCGCCAACAACCGATTCCAGTCATCTTCACGCCCTTTAAGGTCTATGTCATCCATTAGTCTAGACACAACAAACTCAGATAAACCTAAACCTTTCAGTTTTTCACGCGCTCTAGCCTCCACAGAGGACTCTTTAACTGAGCTTCGATTATCATTCTGCTGATGCTGCTCTAACATTGCTCGAACATTTTTCAGTTCTAGTTCCATGTCCTGCAATTGCTTAGCATTTTCGCTGTTCTTTACAGACAAGGCCTCTTCAACAGCTGGGTCTTCCTTATCATCAGAAAGTGGCGGCATTTCAATTTGAGAGGCTTGACGCGATTCCGCATAAGAAGGTGCATCATTTTTAGGTGGCGTAGTTTGCTGCTTTGCTCGTTCGATACGTTCTAAATAATTCGCACTAGGGTCGGCAGAAGAGTCCGAACGTGGCGAACTAGAACGCTTAGATGACATGCTAGAAGGTAATGATCCATCGTAATCTAGAGCGGCAACAATTTCTATCTCGCCTGTCGGCAGACGTTGATTTGACAAGATAACCGCATCAGGACCTACGGCATCACGAACTTTCCGTATCGCTTGACGCATGTCTGGTGCTCGAAACCGCCTAATTTGCATGAATAACTTAATCCTTACAGTTTATTTTTCTTACAAATCCATAGCTTACCCGAAAGATTCCAATAAATATAGATACAATATTTTACAGAAAACTGGCAATTGCTATTGTCCAATAACCCCCACGACTGTAATGCGTTTATGGTCTGGAACCTCTTGATACGAAAGTACAGACATATTCACCATACCGTAGCGCATAAAACGCGCCAACATGGGTCTAATTGGTGCAGAAACAATCAAAATAGGTGTATTTCCCATCGCCTCTTGCTGCTCTGCAGACTGCCTCAAAGAGGTTTGCAATTGCTCTGCCATCTGTGGCTCTAGGATCAACGCCTCCTCATTTTTAATACCAGACTGCTGACTCTGCTGAACAGTCTGCATTAACATTTTTTCTAACTGGGGCTCTAAGGTCAATACAGGAATTTCATCAACACCATCTGCCAATGTTTGAATAATCAATCGTGACAAGGAGGTTCTTACTGCCGCAGTTAATATCATAGGATCTTGGGTTTTTGGCTGAACACCCATTATCGATTCAGCGATCGTCCTCATATCTCTTAGAGGAACACCTTCGATCAATAGATTCTGCAACACTTTAAGCAAGACACTTAAGGGCACAGTATTAGGTACTAACTCTTCGGCCAACTTCGGATTGTACTGTTTCAATAGACTCAATAACTGCTGAACTTCATCATGACCAATCAACTCATAAGCGTGTTTATGCATTATTTGGTTAATATGGGTAGCGACGACAGTACTAACGTCAACCACAGTATAACCATAGGTTTGTGCCTGATCCCTTTTCTTTGGGTCAATCCAAACGGCATCCAAACCAAATGAAGGGTCCTTACCAGCGATACCATCAATAGACCCAAAGACTTGACCTGGATCAATCGCCAAATCTTTATCTGGATGCACTTCAGCCTCTGCCAAACTCACGCCCATCAGTGTGACTCTATAAGCATTTGGCATCAAATCCAAATTATCCCGAATATGAACACTAGGCACCAAAAAGCCCAAATCTTGGGACAATTTCCGACGCACTCCCTTTATCCTAGCCAATAATTCACCACCCTGCGTTTTATCAACCAAAGGAATTAAACGGTAGCCAACTTCTAAACCCAGCATATCCACAGGAGCCACATCGTCCCAGCTTAAGTCCCTCACCTCTGCTGGTGCGGAACCTTCTGCAGGTGTCTTCGTTGCATTTTTGGCACCTTGTTTTGGCTTTTGTTTCTTACGGAATTCTAAAAAGTACGCCAACCCACCCAAACAAGCCGCTAAGGAGAGAAAAGAGAAATGAGGCATTCCAGGCACAACACCCATAATAGTCATCACGCCAGCAGCAACATAAAGCGCTTTTGAAGACCCAAACATCTGACGGACTATTTGCGACCCCATATCGCCCGTCTCATTCACCCTAGTCACCATGATGGCTGCAGCAGTAGACAACATCAAAGAAGGCAGCTGAGCAACTAGACCATCACCAATCGTTAAGAGTGAATAACGCTCAATAGCTTGCGTAAAAGAAAGGTCATGCTGGGCCATACCGATCGATAAACCACCAATAATATTAATTCCAAGAATCAATAACCCAGCAATTGCATCCCCTTTCACAAATTTTGAAGCACCATCCATAGAGCCATAAAACTCTGCTTCGGAAGCAATTTCTGTCCTGCGTTGCTTGGCCTGATCTGCGTCAATCATACCCGCATTTAAGTCAGCATCGATGGCCATCTGTTTACCTGGCATCGCATCCAAAGTGAAACGAGCACTAACTTCAGAAATACGGCCAGCACCTTTGGTAACAACTGCAAAGTTGATAATCATCAAAATAGCAAAGACCACAAAACCGACAACATAGTTGCCACCAATCACAACCTCACCAAAGGCCTGGATTACCTTACCGGCAGCATCACCACCTTCATGGCCATTTAACAAAACCACACGTGTGGACGCTACGTTCAGTGCCAACCTCATTAAGGTCGATACCAACAGAACCGTCGGAAACACTGCAAAATCTAACGGTCGCATGGAATAAATAGCGACCAAAAGCACCACAATAGCTAAAGCGATATTAAAGGTGAAAAGAACGTCTAGTAAAAACGCGGGAATGGGGAGAATCATCATCGCCAAAAGCGACAATAACAAAATAGGAATCCCTAGATTCCCACTAAAAATACCCTGAACCTGCCCAGTAAGTCGACCGCGGTCAAAATTCACACGACATCCTTAATGGAGGAGAATACACAAAACATAATTAACTACCGTCCCACTGAAATTCATCAGGCACTTCTAAGTTTGGCATAGCTTCTGGTTGCGGCGCCCCCATACGAGCATTACGCAACTGATATACGTAAGCCAGCAATTGAGCTACTACTTTAAATAACCCTTGCGGTATTTCTTCACCGATTTCTGTATGGTGATACACAGCTCTTGCCAACACTGGAGATTGTATCACAGGGATATCATAGTGATTGCCGACTTCTCGAATTTTCAGAGCAATAAAATCACCCCCTTTAGCAAGTAGTACAGGAGCAGCCCCACCGACTTGATCATATTTAAGCGCTACAGAGAAATGTGTAGGGTTCGTTATAATTACATCAGCATCTGGCACATCAGACATCATTCGGTTCATTGCAGCTTGACGCTGCAACTGACGAATTCTCCCTCGCACCATAGGATCACCCTCTTGCTGCTTAAATTCGTCTTTCACTTCCTGCTTAGTCATTTTCAATTTTTCTTTATGAGACCAAACCTGAAACGGCACATCAATAGCGGCAATAAGCGCCAAAGCAAGGGTAACAAAGATAAAAGACCAAATGACAATGTCGATACCATGTGAGATAGACAACTCTATTGACTGAAAAGTTAGACCTAAAGTCTCCGGCAAAAAATAATTCAATACTAAAGTGGCCACAACCCCCACCAGCGTCACTTTTGCAATCGACTTGAGCAGCTCCACCAAAGACTGAACCGAAAACATTTTCTTAAGCCCGGCAATAGGATTCATTTTGCTTAGCTTCGGTATTAGCGGTTCCCACGCAAAGTTCAATCCACCCAAGGCAATACTGCCAACAATACCTGCGACTGCTAGCACTGACATTAACACCACCATTGAATCCATCATTGTCACAACAGATTCATATAGATGAAAAATCATACGACTCAGATCAAAAGCATCAGCTCTTTCAAGCAAAAAATTAAAATCGAACAACACCGCTAGATCTCGAACAAGAAGCGTTCCTGTGCCATAAATCGTCGCGGCAGCAACAATTAACAATAAAGCAGCACTAAGGTCTTTAGATCTGGCGATATTTCCTTTATTACGTGCGTCCTGAAGCTTTTTACTACTGGCGTCTTCGGTTTTTTCGCTACCGTCTTCATTTTCAGCCATGTAAATGAACCCCCCAAGTCACCTTCAGCCAATCCATTAACTCGCCAAAGAAAAGCAAATATATGTTTAAGAAATCATCCAGCATAATCCAGAAGAAGAACAGTGAAAATAGCATAATAATTGGAAAGCCAAGCGCAAATATATTCAATTGGGCGACGCTTTAGCAACAACACCAAACGATAAATTGATGATCAAAACAGAAACAGCCAACGGCAATACAATAAGCAATGCTTTTTCAAACATCCATCCACCCAGCGATACTAACTGCCAATAACGCTGACTATCAAAACCACTACCAATCGGCCAATAATTAAAACTCTCAGCCAAATACTCTATCATCACAAGATGACCATTTGTGCCTAAAAAAGCAAGAGCAACCATAGACAAGTAATACTGCCCGAGTGTTGCGACCGAAATACCATTTGCAGGATCATTAGACATAGCAAAACCCAAGCCCGCCTTCATTGCTGCAAGCTGACCAGCAAGAGAAAATAGTTGAAACAATATCGTGACGATAAACCCCAAAACAAAACCAATAACTAACTGCTCAGCAATTAGAACAATATAAGCAGGAGAAATAGGATCGTAATAAGGTACATTTATAACTGGCGTCACAATAACAGCGACAAGAAAAGAAAACGATATGCGCACGCGCGAATTCACCAGTCGACTGCCAAATAAAGGCAGCGCCATGAAAAAAGCACCAATACGGAAAAAAGGCAAAAGGAAGCTGATAGTCAGGTCAAGTAACTGATCAGGATTAATTTCTAACATCAGCCTATTATCATAGGTATATTAATAAACAAACTTGTCGTGAAGTCCATCAGCTTAGTCAAAATCCAAGGGCCTAGTTGCATAATCACCAAAATGGTCACTATTAGCCTAGGTAAGAAAGATAAGGTCTGCTCGTTTATTTGCGTTGCAGCTTGAAACACACTCACAATCAAGCCAACAAATAAACTAGGCATCATTACGACACCTACAATTAAGACAATCAAATAAAAACCTTGTCCATATAGATCTAAAACTACCTGAGGGTCCATAGCTAAATCCCGAAACTCGCCGCCAAAGTACCCATAATCATAGACCAACCATCAACCATCACAAAGAGCATAATCTTGAATGGTAAGGAAATAATAATAGGAGAGAGCATCATCATACCCATTGCCATCAATACACTGGCAACCACCATATCGACAATAAGAAAAGGAATAAAGATCATAAAACCAATCTGAAAAGCGGTTTTCAATTCGCTCGTTACAAATGCTGGCATCAAGATAGTGAAAGGCAAGGTCTCCATGGAGTCAATCGTTCCTTCTCGCCCTGCCAACTTAACAAAAAGAGCAATATCATCCTCCCTTGTTTGAGCAAGCATAAAGTCCCGAACAGGAACAGAAGCAGCTTCAACGGCTTGAACCGATGTCATTTCTTCATTTAAATAAGGCTGTAAAGCCACTTCATTTACTCTGTCCAAAGTCGGCGTCATGATAAATAACGTTAAAAACAATGCCATACCAATCATAATTTGGTTCGATGGTGTCTGCTGCAAACCAATCGCCTGACGTAGAATAGCTAAGACAACTACAATCCGTGTAAAAGCTGTCATCATCATCAAAGCCGCTGGCAACAAAGTCAGCGCAGTCATAATAAAGAGAATTTGCAATGAAACCGTATAATCTTGACTGCCGTCAGGATTAGTGACAACTTTCACTGCCGGCAAGCCTACCTCAGCCCAAGATCCCCCTGGCATCACCAGCAACAAAAGCAAGATAAGACGCATCACGTGGCATCCCCATCATTTTTGTTCGCTGCTGCCTTTTCCCGATCAACCTCTTTCATCATAGAGGCAAATGAGGTTGTTTTAGATGGAAAGCTTCGCAGGTGACTAATAGCTTGAGGAGTCACACCAATTAACAAGCGCTCACCCTCAACCTCAACCAACATGAGCTTTTCTTTGGCACCAAGGGACTGAGCGCTAATAATTTTAATATCAGATTGGCCAAGCTTCATTTGAGCGAATTGAAAGCGCTTCATTAGCCAAAGGCATGCAGGTATAAAAGCGATAACAAAAATTAGAGAAAGAACAACTTTCCAAATAGATGAACTCACAGACATGTCTTGCGCACCAGCGGCGCACAAAAACGGAGACGCCATACAAAGTATGGCGATAAAAACACGATCAAAAGAAAAAAAGCTCAATATATACTACTTAAGTCGTCTAATACGCTCGCTTGGGCTAACTACATCAGTCAAACGAATACCGTACTTGTCGTTAACTACCACCACTTCGCCATGCGCAATCAATGTTCCATTAACCAACACATCAAGAGGCTCACCAGCAAATCGATCAAGCTCCACAACTGAACCTTGCGTTAGTTGCATCAAATTACGGATCGCAATTTCCGTGTTACCCAATTCCATAGAAAGGACAACAGGAATATCCATAATTAGGTCAAGGTCTGACCCAACGCCACCACTAGGAACAGCAGGATTCGAAAGTGTTTCCAACTTAACAGGCTCAACTTTCTGTTCTGACATTGCTGCCGCCCATTCGTCTTCAATACCTTCACCATCCTCTGATTCACCAGCCTCAGACATTGCCGCTGCCCATTCATCAGCTAAGTCTTCATCCATTCCTGCTGCGTCTGGATTTTGTTCTTCTGCCATGCTACTTCGTCACCTTCGTTTTAAAACTTTCTTCCATTTGTACTGAATAGCGCTCGTTACTCACACCTAACTTGCCTTTAAATGTAGGCACACCATTCGCTCGAACGGTTACAAATTCAGGCATTTCTATCGGAATAACATCACCCGCTTTAAATTTTAAGACTTCACCTAAAGATATCTTTCTATTAGCCACATTTACCGATAAATTAACATCAATCTCTTTAACATCTTGCTCAAGAGATTTACCCCAACGATCGTCTTTTTCATCCACGTCACTCTGTACACCAGCATCAAGCAACTCTCTTACTGGCTCAATCATTGAATAAGGTAACGTTATATGAAGCTCACCACCACCGCCATCTAGCTCAATATGAAAAGTGGATACCACCACAACCTCGCTAGGACTAACTATGTTCGCCATTGCGGGATTTACTTCTGAACTAATGTACTCTAGTTCAAGCTTCAATACGGGAGCCCACGCCTCCGTTAAGTCAACAAACACTTGCTCTAACATTAATTGAACGATTCGGATTTCTGTTGGTGTAAATTCTCGCCCCTCAATTTTTGCATGTCGACCGTCACCACCAAAGAAATTATCCACTAACTTAAAAACCAGTTTAGCATCAAGAATAAAAAGCGCAGTACTTCTTAAAGGACGAAACTTTACCAAGTTCAAACTAGTGGGAACATAAAGGGTATGAACGTATTCACCAAACTTCATGACCTGCAGACCGCCTGATGAAACATCAGCAGTACGGCGAAGCATATTAAACAAACTAATCCGCGTATAACGAGCAAATCGTTCGTTAATCATTTCCAAAGTGGGCATACGCCCACGCACAATACGCTCTTGACTGGTGATGTCATACGACGCCACGCCATTGGCGTCTCGATTATCCTCTTCTGTAGGTTTTTCATCGGCGCCATGTAAGAGGGCATCGATTTCATCCTGTGACAACAGATCTTGAGCTGACATAATTTTATTGCATCACAAAGTTAGTAAATAACACAGCATCAATCCCACCTTGACCAGTTTCCTGCTCAAGAATGCCATTGATTGCATCAAGGGCCGCATTTTTTAATGCCATCTTCCCTTCAGCGGTTTGTAATTCATCAAACGATTGGCTTGAAAAAAGCAGTACCAAACTGTTTCTAATCAAAGGCATATGTAGGGTTACAGCATTAATCTGCTCAACATTTTTGGACTTAATAGACATATTAAGCTGCACATACCTCTGTTTGCCACCGACGATGAAATCCACCGTAAAAGCGGGGTCTAATGCCAGGTATGTAGAAGGCTCATTTGCTAACGCTGCCTCAGCAGACTCTGCGGAATCATCGGAACCACTAAATAGAAAAAAATATGCGCCAGCTCCGCCTCCGACCAACACCAAAAACAGGGCTATTATGATAATAAGCTTTTTCTTACCACCAGACTTCCCTTCTTCTGCACCAATATCCAAACCGTCTTCTTCAGCCATATTCATAAACCTTAGGTGTATCAAATTCTTTTACAAAACGCTTATCGCGCTCTTATGCATGAACAATACTCTATTCTACAAAGAATCAAACATAGCACCATCAATTTCTTGAAAGTTTAAGCGTAGTAATCAACACCAGACGCTGAAACATAAGATAAATTGCTTGGATCCAGCTCATCCTCTAACTCATCATTGCTGGCGAGTAAACCTTGAGACGAACCATTCCCCCCGTCATTCGCCCTATCTTGAGCACCAGAAGTATCTTGCTGCGAAACATCCACATCAGCACGACTCAAATCCATACCCTGCTGAGCTAGCATATCTCTTAAGCGCCCCATCTGCCCTTCTAGCAAATCCCTTGCTTGGGGCGTTGCTGCAATAAAACTAATTTGAGTATTCGAATCACTGTCTACAGACACTTTAACTGTTAAACTTCCTAACTCTGGTGGGTCCAAACGTATATGAGCGGTATGGCCACCATCTCGAGCAATCCAAGCAACTTTTTGAGTCATCTCATTAGCCCAGCCCGGATGGCCCGGTGGTAGACTCATTGTCAGATTATTTTGAGGTGTCATCGCTGGGCTATTGGCTGCAACAACAGCAGCTCGGTTAACATTGTTATTATGTAATGAACTATTTAAACCGCCAGATGAATTATCATCCGCAAAGCTACCATCGATTTGCGCGGACATTCGACCTATCATGGCTTCCTGTTCTTTTTTACGCAATTCAATTGGTTCGTTTAACAGAACACCATCGTCAGCTAGCAAGGTATCACTAAGATCAACAGCATCACCATCTAATGCCGTTGCTGTTCCAGCCCCTAACAAAGACTGGGGAACCGCTCCTGAGCGACTCTCTTTATTTACAACTGATCCCACTACAGCGGCTGCCGCAGCTCCACTTACAACTTTAGATGGATCGATTTCAGCCTCTCCTGTTACAGAGTCTGAAGCGGCTTTAGTGACAGGGTTAGCCATTTGAGATAAAACCCAAGACAGAGAGCTTTCACCACCCTCTAAATCAGGATCAACCATCTCTCCAGAAGGCTCAACCAAATTAGATTTAGCAGTCAAACCTTCCTCACCAACCACCGCCGGCGTTAACCCAAGCACACCGACAATATTTTCACCGTCTGTTGCAGCATCACCAGATGTATTTATTGCATCAACGCTCTGCTCACTTTTCATTACTGATGCAGCTTGAGGCATAGCATCTGTAGTAAGCGCTTCGTTACTATTAAGCCCACCATTTATATTTTTTAGTGGTTCAGCCTCTACAGCAGCCAATTTAGCATCTGAATTTATAGTGTTAGTAGTCGATAGCGTTGAAACAGGAGTTTCCTCATCTACAGAAATAGCACCAGAAAGCCCTTGAATAGGAGTCGCTTCACCTTCACCCTGCAACTTTTTGCCGCTACCATCTGCTTTAATATCATTATCTTTAGATGCGACAGCTTGATTGGAAAGCCCAGCCTCTCCATCAGATGAACGATCCTTTATTGGTGTAAGATCTTTTTTAGGCTCTTTCGTCGTAGCTGCTTTGTCAGCTCTAGAAGCCTGAGCTTCAGGTACTGATGACTGTGTAGACGTAGAGGAATTACCACGTGAGGAAGCCTTATCAGAAGCAAGGGTATCTTTTGCTTTATTAAAGTCATTCGCAAAAGCATCACCACTCTTAGATGGAGCTTTAGTCGAAATAGGCTTTTTAGGTGGTACATTTGAAGATAAAGACAATACCGAATTTGAGTCTGTGCGCATAATTTCCTCCGACAATGTAGAGGGCTATGCAATAGAAAGGCCAATCTAATTAATTAAGCCAACTTGCCAATGATAATGCGCGGTCACTGCGCTCCCTCCCTTAGAGAATTCCAACTTAGAACACAGCTGATCCAATAATGCCAAGCCTCGGTTATAAAGCAACTCTGCATTGGACATATCGTAATTCACCTTCTGATAATCAAAGCCAGAGCCACTGTCTTCAACATACAAAACAAGTACTCGCTGATTATTATCAGAAGTTACTCTAACTGAAATTTTAACATACCCCTCGACCAAATCACTTAAACGCTGCTCACGCTCAGCGTAATACTGAGAAAAACCTTCACTGGAACTCTTCTTTACTGAATTAAGCTGTAACACACCGTGCTCAAGTGCATTCGAATATAATTCAGAAAGGATCATAAAAATCTGACTAGAGAAGCTACTTAAACCTGGCACTGTAGTAAGTATTTGAAGAACATACGGGAGTGGATCCGTATTGCGAAGCGAGTCAGCATATAAGACATACTCAAACGAAAAATTAGCAGGGGTCTCATGATGCCTTTTTGGCGCATCACGCTCTAACGAATCAATCCCGATGTTTGTATCTAAACGAATATTCAAACAGGAAATATCATCATGAGGGTTTTCTAACACCCCTTCATTCCTCAACTGCTCAATCAACCAATCTGTCGCCCTGTCTGCTTCTATCTCCCCTTGATAAAGAGGGTTAAGCACTGAATGGCAGAACATCTCACCCGACAAATCCAGGGCCTCATAAACACCGTCTGAAAACGCCATCAACCTATCTCCAGGAACAAACGTCATAGGATCGATTTGACACTCAAAAGCCTCAGGCGAAAGCACACCTAATGGCAAGTTTTTCGACGAAAAGCGAATCGGCTGCCGAGAGGACCCTGAAAAAAATAGTAAATCTGGTAGCCCACCATTCCAGACCTCAATACTATTATTGTTCACTTTAACATCGATAAATACAGCGCTACAGAACATATTTGCAGGCAAAATACTTTTAAGGCGTGCATTAATTTCAGGAATAATTTGACGCATCAGAAACCCTTTTTTTGTCCAATCAAAAAAGATATCTGCTAATGGAAGAGCCCCAATAGCGGCCGAGAGGCCATGACCCGTAAAATCACCCAATAATAAATGCATCCCACCGTTTGGTTTATAAGCAGCCAAGATCACATCACCATTAAAGGTTTGGGTACCATAGTGAATAGTTGCGAGAGCGGGGTCTTCTAAACAATTTGAATGGGTAATATTCTCGTAAACAACCTTTGCTACCTCTTGATCGTGTAGCAATTGCTCATTGTATAAACTCATTGCATCACGCTGCTCTTCCAACGTTTTTTGCATTACGAGCAACTTCACTATAGCGTTTAATTTCGCCGTAATAAGAGCTGGATTATAAGGTTTTGAGATGAAATCAATACCGCCAATACGTAGGCATTTAGATAAGGCTATGGGGTCAGAAACACCCGAAAGAAAAACAATAGGAACAAACAAGTCTCCAGCAATCTGCTGAATTTCAAGAGCGGCCTCCCAACCATTTTTTAATGGCATTTTAATATCTAAACAGACAAGTTGAATGGCCTTAGGATCAAATTTATCAATAGCATCTTGACCATCAATGGCAACAATAACCTTGTGTCCGAGTTGACTCAAAATAGCCTTCAATAAAATGCGATCAGACGGGTTATCATCCGCAATCAATATGGTTAAAACTTGTTCCATATAAAACTACTCAGTAATAACAAACAGCCGATGGAAGTTAGCAATTTTTAGAATATCGTTAACCGCACCATTTGCGTGTATCAATCTAATATTAGCTTTATCAGCTCCAGCATAATCTCTAAGCAACAACAACATCCCTAAAGCAGAGCTATCGAGGTAAGTTACTTTAGACAAATCCACATCATAAGAAGTTACATCAACAGCGTTAATAAAAGCCTCTTTAAACATCTTATGGCAGCTGTAATCGAAACGCCCTTCTATTTGGATCGTTAAACACCCTGATTTTTTATCAAAAAAGCTTTCAACCACAGCCTACTCCTAGAGGGTGAATGGAAAGCCTTATTTAGCCCCCCACTCACTATTAGATTCTTCTGCAGAAATATCGTCATCTGCAGCTGATGAAATACTGATAGTGGCTCTCTCCATCAAACTGTGGAGCCGCTCCAGCACTTCATTAACGGACAGTCTTGCTTTATCTAGCCTCGCGACACCAACACTTCTATCGGATTCCAGCAAAGACAATGTGGATGACGTCATTGACTTCATCCCCTCTATCTGATTTTGAACATTGCTAATATCGTGTTGTAAATCAACAGCAAAACGATGACGTATACTCTCGCTTTGACCTTCCGTTGCGGCCAGGCTGGTTAACACTCCAGCCCTAACTTCATTAAGCCACCGCTCTACATCACCTAATAAAAACACATCAGAAGACAAATCTTTTTCAACCAACGCGAGGCGCTGCAAAACCAACTCATAACCTAATATCAATGAATCCCTTATTTGTTCAGATAACCAAACAACATCACCTAGTTCATTTTGAAACGTTTCTGCAATCGAATCATCGACCAGAGCAACATCATTATTAGCAGATAGTTCATTGTGATTTGTTTCTTCGTCAATTAGGGATGCTATTTGTTGTAGTTTAGTAACTTTTTCTAACGATTTTGTTTGTGATGGCAAGGTGTTCAGCGCATTAAAAGCTGATATGACATTTTGGCGGGTCTGCTCTAATGATTTCGCAAAGGAGGCATAAGGAGACGATACTCTCAATGGACGTATAGGGGCATCCCACACATCGTGAGACATAAGCTTCAAGCTATGATGCAGCACCTCAAGCTCAGCCATTTCAGATTTGGCTTTAATTGAAATAAAACACTGCAAATTAGCCGCCCCTTCATCACCCTCTGAAACAAAGCGCTTCACACTTAGCTGGTACATACCATCCGATAAAGTTAACACCACGCCATCTTCAGACAATAGTATTGAATCTGCTATACGCTCCCCAATAGGGTCATCTAGGCCTGAGTCGATACCAAAAATAGACTCGAACAAAGAGGTATTTTTAAACCAAAGGCGCTCTGCCCCAGCACTTAACCAACTCACATCACCTTCATGATTGGTAATAAAGAATGCCTCATCAACTTGCCCAAAAGCCTTTTCAACTAAACTAATCGTTTCCTGAGATTGACGAATATCAAAATCACGAGATGCCAATTCATTATCAAAAAAGTGGCCAATATCTGTTAACTCGTCCACTACATTTCGAGGCGCTAACACAGGAGCGTGACTGTGCTTATAATGATCCAACACTGCCTGCAAACTAGAAAAACCTGTACGCAACTGAGCCGCAAATCGCACACTCAACATTAACAAAGTCGCCATCAAAACAATAAATGCAGCAATACATCCTAACATTAAACGTTCAGAAAACAGTTGATGCTCATAATCAAGGCCAACACTAATTTGTTGCAACTTATCACTTAGCGCCTTTAACTGAGTAATCGAAGCGTAAGCCGCGATGCGATCTGACTCTGCCAACAGCATCCCACCTGATTCTTTTTGAGTCATTCCATCCAATAATATGAAAGAGTCAGACACATTTTCGTCTGCTATAAGCGGAAAACTTGACAACCGACTCTCAATCAAACGGTATTCACTCAATAGCGCTTGAGAAAAATCACTTGTATTTATAGTTGAGCTATTAATATCGACATCTTTTCCAAACAACAACCACTGCAGCCAGTTCTCCTTCGCACTATGCGTCAATACTAAAAGCTCATCCAACTTCGCTTGCTCTTGCCTCTGCTGCTCTAAACTCATATTGATAGCAACATACATTCCACTAAATGCGAGTAATAGCATAAACAATAAAGCCACGACGCCTTTTTGCAGTCTGTTAATGAGCTCTTTTCTTGGAGCGCCAAACGGTGAATGTGGTGTATTCATAGGCAATAATCACTTTCAAGCTAATAATAATGATGGCCAAACGCCAGCAACAAAGAACACAAAGTTTTTCTTATTGATCAATATTTCACTGCAGTCAGTATAGGAAAAAGTAGACTTTTCACCCTGACCATTCTGCATATTATCTAAGGCAATAAAATCCTGAATATATTCAGTTTCAGGCAAAGCGGCACTCCAGTTACATGAAGACAGAGGTAAAGCAATCGACGCGCCCATCCACTCTAAAATGACAGTAAAGACAGAATCATCAGTTGAAAAACTCAGCCTGTAGTCTAATGGCATTTCATTTACAACTCGGTCATAGCAACAACCATCATGAACAAGTAAAGCAGCAGACTCATAGCCTTCTTCAACCCGGCTCATAATAGTCCTAGGCGTTTGATAAGGAAGCAATGCAGAAACTAAACTCGCCTCTATCCAAAACATCCTGCCACAAACGCTTCCAGAATAATAACCGTTCTTAGTTGGTAAATCTTCTATCTTAGACTCTTGCCAATTAGATATTTCTGGTAACCGCTCAGTATTCAGTAGCCAAGGCTCAATCAACAATTCATTCAATGAATTCAACCAAACGTTTTTACTCCATAAACGAGGTGATGGCATTTGGCATGAAACAGCTTCTACAGTACGAATAAAAAAATAAGGAATCGCAAAATAGTGTCCGCCTTGTTGAACCACCAAGACTTTATCAATGCTAGAGGGAAAGAGACAAAAAGCATCATCTTTTGAAAGCAAAGGCATTTCTAATAAAACCTCTGCCTCATGATTATTATCTATCGAAAAAAACCAGCGTTCTCCTGCTCTACGGATATCCCCTTCATTCACAAGAAACTTACCTACACAATCCTCTCGATCGAAAACAAATACACCACAGCTCGTTTCTACCTCATATAAAATATAAGCAAGGCAATCACGTCCTAAACAGGAAAGATAAAAAAACTCAGCGCCATTAAAAGAAGCAATGTAAACAGAGCCACCATGTCGAATAGAAAGATAATGATGCCCTTCATCCACATCAATCGGAACAAGATGCTCTGCCAGAGGCACAAGACGGTCAGCTGAACTTAGCAGGGGAACATCAGAACTAAAATAGTCACTAAACCGCTTATAGAACTTTTCCTTAAAAAGATCATTAAACCTATCTAACAAGCGATAACGTAGATCACGTGACATAGAGACATTTTGAAACAAAGGCAAAAAACTCAATTCGTAGAGTTCTTTTTCCGATTTTTTGTGACTTTTTGGCAGTGCCTTCCAACGTAACTCAGGGAATTTATCTTGAAGCCAAATAAGAGACTGCACACTTACCAGCGAAAAACACCCTGTTAATACAGAATTTTTGACAGAATCTAGCTTAAACGACACCGAACCCATTCGAGAAAGCGTTTCAAGATAGGCATCAATACTGATTGTCGAATTTGTGCTTTCACCCAATCGCGCTTCAAAATTTGTATAGGAAGGCCCATCGAAGGACTGCTCAACAAAAGACAACACAACTTGCCAGCAAGCTCTTTCAGCAGACAACAAAACCTCTAATTGAGTCCCTCGTTCTTCATCAACCTGACGACCAATTATTACTTGAACAATGGCATCGGTAGCAGACAAAAAAGCAAGATGATACTCCTTTTTATAAGGCGCATCTTGCGCCAAAAGCCCATCAGCCGCGGACAAAAGATCCAATAGTCTCTGATTGTATAAAGGAGAAGAAAGAAGTGATTTAGATATATTTTTGACAGAAATTAATGTCTGGCGAAGCTTAGTGATGCCTTGCGCGGGGGAATAAGCGTATTCATGCAATGCACTTTCTATTTGAGCAATAGGCAAAGACAAATTGGTGTCTCCGTTATCCAGTCCCGCCATATTTCACCTTAACAATGAGCCAAGTGGCTGTATAAATACAATTTGAATACTATCGCAAACTATCTAAAAAGCGTCGCATAGCGAATTCATCACTTTGACGTTGTTCTTGCTTACTCTCCACAAGCAGCTCCGCCTTATGATTTTTTTCTTTAAGCCAGTCCATACTTTTTGTTTTAGTACGAGCTTGCAGCCATCGACGCATACTCATATCCGCCTGTTGCTCTGATCGACCAATAGCTGCCTCCTGCTGAGCAATGGCTTGCTGGACCCGAGTCACAAAATGCTGATAATTCGTCGTTAGATACGCACTCAACCCCAACAGGTTACGCTCTGACTCGTACTGTTCCGCATATTCGCGCAACTCTTTCAGCTTTTGCTCATCATAGATAACTTTGGCTTTATCACGGGCCAACTGCTGAGCAGCAGAATCTTCTTTGCGCTTAGCAAGATCGACTAAAATCTGCATTCGCTGTGATTTTTTCATGACCACCCCATATCGAAACTCACTAAATAGTAGACGTTTTTATAAGCTGTCGTCTACTGCGCTTTCGTCATAGCCGTCACAAGAGCTTGCAAGCTTTCATCGATACTAAAGCTTTCGGTAAGTGATTGCTGTAGAAACTCTCGAATATCTGGCATCTGCAAAATAGCTTGATCTAGATCTGGATCACTGCCTCGGGCATAAGCACCGACAGAAATAAGGTCTTGGTTTTGTTGGAATTTTGAATACAGCTGTTTAACTCGCATTGCACCATATAAGTGATCTTCACTCACGATATGCGGCATAGCACGAGATATAGAGGCTTCAATATCTATAGCTGGATAATGCCCTTCTTCAGCCAAACGTCGAGACAAAACAATATGACCATCAAGAATCGCACGAGACGCATCAGCAATAGGGTCCTGCTGATCATCCCCTTCAGTCAACACCGTATAGAACGCCGTCACTGAACCGCTGCCTTCGCAACCATTGCCTGCGCGTTCAACCAACTGAGGAAGTTTAGAAAAAACAGAAGGCGGATAACCTTTTGTCGCCGGCGGCTCACCAACAGACAAAGCGATTTCCCGCTGCGCTTGGGCGTAACGCGTCAAAGAATCCATCAGCAGTAATACATTTTTACCTTGGTCACGATAATATTCAGCAATACGAGTGGCCAACATTGCTGCGCGCAAACGCATCAACGCAGAATCATCAGCAGGGGACGCGACAACGACAGAACGCGAAAGACCTTCCTCGCCCAATATTTGATCAATAAATTCTTTAACTTCTCGACCACGCTCACCGATCAAGCCAACAATGGTAATATCCGCTTCAGTATATTTTGTCATCATACCGAGCAACATACTCTTACCCACACCACTGCCTGCGAAAAGACCTAGACGCTGACCTTTACCAACAGTCAGCAAACTGTTTATCGCCTTAATCCCCACATCTAAAGGCTCATTGATAGGCTTCCTTTGTAGTGGATTTATCACATCACCATGCAGGGTAACAGAGTCCTTAGTCTTGATCTTACCTTTGCCATCCAAAGGCTTACCCAAGCCATTAACAACACGGCCTAGCAACTCATCGCCCACAGGCATCAAACTATCACCAAGTAAAGGACGAACACGAGCGCCAGGGGAAATCCCTTCAATCGCTTCGGTGGGCATTAAATAGGTTAAATCGCCGGTGAATCCAACAACTTCAGACTCTACCCAGCGATCTTTTCGAACTTGTACAGAACAGCGATCACCCAAAGCTACGACACATCCAACCGCCTCCATGGTCAAACCAACCATACGGGTTACTTTGCCTTCTATTTGAGGGGGCATTGTCGTTAAGGAAACATGACTAAGTTTGTTAAATCGATCTTTTAGCGAAGACACAGCAGTTAATCCTGCTCTGTAAAGGTAAGGTTACGAAGCTCATCACACACAGCATCGAGCCGTTGCTCAACACGACCATCAACATGAAAAGACTTAGAATCAAGGACAAAGCCACCACTAATAAACGATTCATCAGTTTCGAGCTGAATCGTTAACCTATCTTTAACACCCAACTCGTCTAATACAGACACATCATCAGGATGAAGTCGAAGTTTTACACGCCCTTCAAATTCACCAACTTCATCAAATACTCTAGAAAGCTGTTTCTTTAGCACGCTATGCCCATCTTGAGACATGGTAGACAAACAGACATTTTCGATAATACGCGTCATAGATTGGTATAAAAGCGTCTCTACCGCTTCTCGACTCTCCTCCAATGGTTGCGTTAGCTCTTGAACAGCTTTACTCAATAAAGCCTCAAGCGTTTCAAATTGAAGTTTCGCCTGTTCACGAGCTTGCTCTTTACCTTCTTCCAGTCCAATTAAGCGACCTTCTTCGTGGCCTTTCTCAAAGCCATCCACTTCACCTTTAGAAAACCCATCAGCGTGGCCTTTTTTATGACCTTCTTCTTCGCCCTGAATAAAACCTTCTTCATAGGCGGCTGAACGAATCTCTTCCAGCTGAGAAGCTGTTAACGGTTCGTATACCAAAGAGTCTTCATCAACTTCCTCACTGGTAACGACTGTGTTTTTTTGAATCAGCACCGCTGGACCAGAACTGGTCACCGGATTATTGTTTTCGAGGTGAGGAAGCTCCCAACGCTCATAAGCCGTTAACTTACGCTCGTTTTTTTCATGATTTTGATCTGACATGCTCTAACTAAACCATCTGCTCACCGCCGCCACCGAGAACAATTTCTCCGTTATCAGCAAGGCGTCTGGCAACAGCCAATATTTCTTTTTGTGCAACTTCCACTTCACTTACACGCACAGGACCTTTCGCTTCCAAATCATCTTTAAGCATGTCGGCAGCACGTGAAGACATGTTCTTGAAAATCTTATCTTGCATATCTGGATCCGCACCTTTCAAGGCAAGAATCAAGGTTTCAGACTCAACTTCACGAAGAATGATTTGAATTCCTCGATCATCTACATCCATCAGGTTATCAAATACAAACATCAAATCCTGAATAGTGTTAGCAAGATCCTCATCAACATCGCGGATAGATTCCATCAATTCAGACTCAACAGAACTATCAATAAAGTTCATTATATTGGCTGCCGTACGAATACCGCCAATTGTTGTAGACTGTGTAGAGTTATTGCCAGAGAACTGGCGCTCAAGAATGTTGTTTAACTCTTGTAGAGCTGCTGGCTGAACTGTTTCTAAGGCAGCCACGCGTAATACGATGTCCAAGCGCACTCGCTCATCAAAGTTAGCAAGGATATCAGCCGCCTGATCTGGATCTAGGTAAGAAATAACAATAGCTTGGATCTGAGGGTGCTCATAACGGATAACGTCAGCAACCGCTCGAGATTCCATCCATTTGAGGGTATCAAGGCCCGTTGTATTGCCACCCAATAAAATTCGATCAATCAAGCTGCCGGCTTTTTCTTCACCCAACGCCTCTCTTAGCATGTTACGAATATAACCATCCGCACCAAGGCCTAAGCCGGTTTGATCTCCAACTAACACCAAGAAATCATCCAATACTTTTTCAACCTGGTGTCGCTGAATATTAGATAGCTGAGCCATGGTTTGGCCAATGCGCTGAACCTCTTTAGGCCCCATGTGTTTCAATATTTGGGCAGCGTCAGATTCGCCCAGCGACATAAGTAGCACCGCGGCTTTTTGAACTGAACTTAATTCTGCACCTTGGCCAATATCACTCATTTGCTTTCCATTACCCATTGTTTAACGACTTGAGCGACACGCTCTGGCTCTTCGGCGATTAATCCACGAATAGCATTTAGCTGTCGGTCAATTTTTTCTGGTGATCCAGGAACTAATATATCTTCTGCACTTACTAACGAAACCTGATCATCTGAGATTTCATCTGTTTCATCTGAGAAAATAGCCGCTTCTGTGTCATCTGTCACTGCAATCTTATTCTGATCGCTGAGTGTTTTAAGAATAGGTCGAACAACCACAAGCAATAATATCAGTACAAACATACCAACCAAGGTTGGCTGAATTAGGTTCAAGAACCACGCCTGCTGATAGAAAGGCACCTCAACCATAGGCTCTTCTGGATCTGGTAAAGCAAATGGGGAGTTAATAACGCTCACACTGTCACCACGAGACGGGTCATAACCGACTGCATCACGCACTAAGAGTGTTAACCGACCAAGCTCATCATCATTCCATGGTGTTCTTACAATCGCGGCGGTATCAGGGTTTAAACTCATCAAATCATCAACAACAACCGCAACCGACAAACGCCTAACCATACCCTGTTGCCGCTTTGTATAGCTGATACTACGATCCAATTCAAAGTTTCGCGTTGTTTCTTCACGAGATTGTCCATTTGCACCCGATGAACCACCACCTATTGGCGCACCGTTTTCATCGACCGCTTCAGGAGCCGTCACCGCACCCGGCGGCTGATTGGTCAAAGCTCCAGGAATACCACCAGCATTTGCACCTGCACTTCGGTTTTCTCGTAATGTTTGCTCACTTCTTAATGCCAATAAATCAGGGTTATATTGTTCATCTGTTTTTTCAACAGCGGTAAAATCAACGTCCGCAGACACTTCTGCTTTGAAGCGCCCCTGGCCCACAACTGGCCCGAGAATATTATTTACTCGCTGCAATAGCACATCTTCTACTTTACGAGCGTAATCAAACTGTTTTCCAGCAACAGAAAGTTCAGAATCAGAATCTTTCTCTGTTAGTAAAGTGCCGCGTTGGTCCACTACAGTGACATCTTTATCGCTTAACTGAGAAATACTAGAAGCAACTAAGTTAACAATCGCTTCGACTTGACTCCTATCCAAACGCCTTCCAGGATAAAGCTCCAAAAACACCGACGCGGATGGTTTTCGTGTATCTCGAACAAATACGGACTCTTTCGGTATTGCCAAATGTACTCTGGCACTTTTAATACTTTGTAAGCTTGATATTGTTCGACTTAACTCACCTTCTAAACCGCGGCGATAACGCGTCGTTTCTACAAATTGAGATGTTCCAAGCCCTTGCTCTTGGTCCATTATTTCCATACCAACAATGTTGTCGGAAACAATACCAGAACCAGCTAACTTCAGACGAGCCTGATGGTAAAAATCAGATTCAACAAGCAAAGCACCTGTGTTTTGGTCTAATTTGAAAGGGATGTTATTTACACTGAGGATTTCAACGATCTGATCTGCATTGTAATCTGTGATACTACTTAATACTGGTTTGTAATCTGGGCCATTGCTCCATAAGACAGCCGCTAAACCAATAGCGATAGAGGCAGCCAAGCCAACCATTAAGGCAAGCTGACGTATAACCGTTAACTTATTAAAGCCGGTAACTAACTCTAGATAGAGCTTTTGCTCCGATTGTTCTGCAGGGATATTATCCATTAAAAAGCGCCAAGCGGTTTATTATGCCTAAATTGGCATATTCATGATTTTTTCATACGCGTCTACAAGTTTATTACGCACCTGCGTCATTGCTTCAAATGACACACTCGACTTTTGCAGACCTATCATGACTTGAGGCAAATCAACCCCTTCATCACCGCGCTCATAGGATTGGGCTAACTGAGTCGATTCTTTTTGCAAAGTATTTACGTTATTGACCGCATTTTTCAGCATTTCTGCAAAATCAGCTCGCTCAACAGTCTGCCCGCTGTCACTTTCTCCACCTATTTTGGTGATATTAGACACAGAAGAGCTAGGCGCTTGAACTTGCGACTGCATTTCTCTCATTTGAGACAACACCTGATTAATGTCTGGTCGACCAGTAATCATGTTTTTTCACCTAAAAAATCACATTTGTACAGCTTAGCATAAAGCTAATTAAAACAAGATACAAAAATCAATCTACATCTATGCCACTTTCACGCATTTTAGCAATTTTGTAACGCAATGTTCTTGGACTAATTCCCAATGTATCTGCAACCACTTTGCGCTTTCCGTTTGCGTCAATCAGAGCTTGGGCAATAATTCGGAATTCATGCTGCTGAACACCCTTGCCTAAAATGGAAGCAGCACTGTCTTCATCAATAACTGTCTCTGTCGCTACTGGCGTTAAACTCATCATATCAAAAGCAATATGATCTTCATTAATTTGCGCATTTGGACTTAATATTAGGGCGCGTTGAATCACATTATCCAGCTCACGTACATTACCAGGCCAAGGATGTGATTCTAATTTGCTCTGAGCTGACGGTTTTAACATCGCGCCAGCAATACGCATTTTCGTAGCATGTTTCGCCAGTAAATGCTGAGCAATAGGCAAGATGTCCCCCTTGCGTTCGCGAATTGGCTGCCAACGTAACGGAAATACATTCAAGCGATAATATAAATCTTCTCTAAAGCCACCTTCCCGCACATAATCTGCAAGATCTCGGTTTGTTGTAGCAATAATTCGAACATCCAAGGGAATCGACTTTTTACCACCAAGGCGTTCTACCTCTTGCTCCTGCAGCACTCGTAATAATTTCGCCTGCAAGCCAACATCCATCTCAGTAATTTCATCTAGCAACAGTGTACCGCCATTGGCTTGTTCAAATTTACCAGCTTGAGATGATACAGCTCCTGTATAAGCCCCCTTTTCATAACCAAACAATATGGCTTCTAACATATTCTCAGGGATGGCCGCACAGTTAATCGCCACAAAAGGCGCATTAGGTCGACTTGAATTTTGATGAATATAGTGAGCTAGCACCTCTTTACCAGTACCACTTTCACCACAAATCAGTACTGTCGAATCAGTGACAGCAACACGCTTTGCTAATTCAAACAAAGCAATACTTGATGGATCTTTGGCGATAGGTTGAAGACTAACTGAAGGTGCAGCTTTTACAGTGTATTTAGCAATCGCGTTTAATAGCTCTTCTTCTTGAAAGGGTTTAAGTAAATAGTCAACCGCACCATCACGCATTGCCTCTACAGCGTGAGCAATATCACCATATGCAGTCATCAACATAATAGGTAATTCAGGGTAAGTATCTATGACATGGTGAAGCAATCCATAACCGTCCATCCCAGGCAGGTTAACGTCAGAAACCACCATATCAAACAGAGTGTGTTTAAGTGCGATAATCGCCTCTTCAGCGCTGTAGACAATTTTACACTGATAACTTGCCAACATCAGCGTATCTTCTAGCGCTTCAGCAAGCCCCTTGTCATCCTCTACAATCAATAACTTAACATCAGACATTTCATACCCTTACAAGAGGCAACGTAAAACTGGCGGTCGTTCCAGTGCCTTCTATACTGTCTATTTCAAATTGCCCATGATGAGCCCGAGCAATAGCCTTAACCACCATCAAACCCAATCCTGTTCCATGCTGCTTTGTGGTCACAAAACCTTCCTGAACATGCTCCAGTTGCGCTTTCGACATTCCAACACCACTGTCTTTAAACATGAGTGTCACAAAACCATGGCTATTACGCCAATGTAATTCCACTAAGCCACGTTCAGGCTGTGCATCCACCGCATTATTCACAAGGTTTAATAAAGCCCCCAATAATGTTTCTTTATTACACTGAATACAATCCGTCGCCGAAAATTCGGCTCCTTCAGCGTCAAATTTCATGTTTCTTTGATCACAAATTTCTTTGCTTTGCGCTGTGAGCTCTTTTATAAAAGCCGTCACACTGACTGTTTCATCCAGTTTTATTTCACTACGAGAAAAAATCAACATGTCACGTATTTGCTTTTCGATATTAGCTAGCCTATCTGCTAACTTGTTCGCAAAAGTCTGCCGCATAACAGGAGCAAGATCAGGTTTTTGTAAGTGCCCAGCATATAACGTAGCGGATGAAAGAGGGGTTCGAATTTGGTGCGCTAAAGCCGCCACCATTTTCCCCATGTTGGACAAACGTTCATGATGACTCAGCTTTTTTTGCAACAAATATGCTTCGGTCAAATCAACCAAAATAACCAGCTGCCCAGGTACATTACCTAAAGAAGCCGTTTCTACGCGTACTCGTCGCCCTGAAACCATACTAACATCATGGCCATCATCTTTTTGTGGGCGAAAACTAAGAGGAACAATACTCCCCCACGCTTGTCCAACCAAAGGTAAATTAAATAAGCGATCCGCGACAGGGTTGGCCATTACAACCACTCCCTCTTCATTCAATAATAGAACTCCAACCGGCATAGATTCAAACAACTGTTGAAACTGCAATACCAACACTCTGTTTTTATCTTGTTCTTGGCGCTTATCTTCTTCAAGTTTTTCTAATTGGTCATACAATCGAGCAACTTCATGCTGAAGATCTACATAAGACTTTGCCAATACATCAGAAGATTCGGAGAAGGCTTTAAACGCGGTTTTTAACTCCGCTATTTCTTCATCTTTTGTCACTAAAACTCCGACTTATCAATATTATAGCGACGCATTTTCTCAATCAGTGTGGTGCGCTGTATTTGTAAATTTTGCGCAGCTTTAGACACAACACCTTGAGTAGATACTAAAGCTTGGCGAATAAGAAGCGCCTCAAGATGGCGAACATGCAAGTTTAAATTTACACCTGAGGCCTGAGGAAAAGTGTGTAACTGCTTAATTTCTTTCAAAACAAGAGAAAGAGACTGAGAACGCCAAGGCAAAGGACAAAACCACACATTAAAATCACCAATGCTTTTCATCATCGGGCGAAGTGAGATTAATGGCACCATTTCATCAAGTTCAAAAGAGTCTACCGCCTTACCCAACACAACAAAATCGGGCAAAGAAAGCGAAGCCAAAGACGTGCTATATTCGATTCCAATAAAGGTCAAAATGCTGGACACACTCGACGCTTCTTCATCGTCCAATCCACACAACCAAGCCTTCACAACATCACCTCAATCTAAATAAACAAACAACCATCATTACTATAATGCGTTGATTTTACTCACTTTCAAGAGTGACATGCCACCTAATAACGCAAATATGCCATTATAATGCCGAAAGTAACTCATCAAACACCTTGGCAACATCCTCATCATTTTTACACCAAGGCAAGGCTCCTAACAATGGGGCTGACAACATAGAAGACAAAGTAGCAACATTTTCATCATAACAAGACATTATTTCTGGTCCAGTATTGGCAATCCAACCAGCAAGAGTCAAGCCATCGCGAGCAATCGCTTCAGCGGTTAATAGTGCATGATTCAAACAACCTAGCTTCATATTAACAACTAAAATGATTGGAAAATCTAATGTTTTAGCCACATCAGATAACATCTCTCTATCGTTTAATGGCACTCGCCAACCACCAGCCCCCTCAACTAGCGCTAATTCATGTGGTGTTAACAAAGCCCCTTTTATATAACCCTCTAAACGAGAAGCGGTAACAAGGCGACCCTCTTTCATTGCCGCGACATGAGGTGCAACAGCCTCCTCAAGGACAACAGGGTTTACTTGCTCATAAGCCAATTTAACGCTACTCGCATGCTGTATAAGCAAAGCATCATCATTGCGTAAATTACCATCAACCCGATCTGCACCCGCTGCAATCGGCTTAAGCCCGATAGATTTCAAGCCAGCGCGTTTAGCTGCTTTTAACAACCCCACTGTGACATAAGTTTTGCCGGCATCTGTATCGACCCCCGTGACAAAAAAACGTTTCTTCACTCACTACTCCTGAATACCAAAAGGCCGTTGAGCCACAACAAATGAAACTTGATAACTTAATGGAATACCCAACTCATGCCGTTGCTTTTCATACTCATACAAAAAGGCTTTCCACTTACTTGGCGACATTGCCTTTTCGCCATCAGAGGCAATCAGACTCGCCCCTACTTTTTTCAATGAATAAATAGCGCTTTCTGGCGTATCGAACCACATAGGGATATCAGATAACAAAGAGGAAGAAAGGTTCAAGCCAGAACTTTTAATACAATCCATAAGTGTTTCTGGTGCCATATACTGATGCACATGATCTTCATTATCCAAACCAAGCCACGCTTGGCTAATCTCCGGCATAGAACCTTGCGATAGAGTCGAGAAAAGCACATAACCACCCGGTTTGGTAATACGATAAAGCTCTTTAAATAAATCCAAAGGATTAAGGCACCACTGAATAGCAAGGCTTGAAAAAACCAAATCACACAGCTTATCCCGAAGAGGTAATCTTTCAGCATCAGCGCAAACATAGTAGGTATTTGACAAAAAAGAATAACGTTCACTTGCCACTGTTAGCATCTGCGGAGACAAATCAAGCGCAATATTACAAGCGGTATTTAGTTGTTCAGATAAAACACCTAGCGCTTGACCTGTTCCCGTCCCAAGATCTAATACGACATCAGCCTGGTTTAAAGGCAGCATCGCCAACAGACGATCTAAGACAATTTTCTGGAAGTCAGCATAAGAATCATAGGTTCGAGAAGCTCGATCAAAGCGCTTAGCCAGTTGTCGTTTATAGCTAAGCGCGGATATATCAGGAGTTATTAGCATCGATAAAGTTTTCTACGTGACGCACACAAGCCTCTTCATCTTCCAAAAAAGGCTGATGTGCACAGTTTGACAGTACAACACATTGCTGCAAAGGATTCACATCAGTTTGTTGCTCTAATGATTTACTAGAAACCAACGCATCCTTGCCGCCCAATATATGTAAATTAGGAAGATCCAAAAGAGACCATTCGCGACGCACATCCAAAGAGCGCAACAACCTAAGACCGCCAATCAAAGCGGGACGATTCAGTGTTTTTATCGGCAACAAGACCTGTAACTGCTTAACCAAGGCTCGTTCGTTCTCTGCACCTTTCGCCTGTAACATGACAAAGCGCTTAAGCCCTTCTTCTGGCGACTGTTCAACCAAGCCAGCAAAGGCGTCAAAATCCTCAACAGGCATTGCGCTTTCCCAACCTTCTCGTTTAACAAAGCTCGGGGAAGCCGACAAGGTAATTAAACCAAGCACACAACTCGAACGACGAGCCGCCACATAAGCAGACACCATGCCACCCAATGACCAACCAATCCACCAAGCTTCATTTGGAGCAGCATCTATTAACTGCTCAGATAAGGCATCAATATCGTAATTTGGCCCGATGCGAGAACGGGAAATCCATTGCTCATCAAGAGAAATGCTAGGCAAGTTTGCCACCACGACATAAAACCGCTCACTTAGACGCAAAGCAAAAGAGCGCATAACCTCTTTTGGCATAGCCCAACCTGAAACCATAAAAATAGCCTGGTTAGACGCGTTTCCAAAAGATTCTGTTTCAATACGTACTCGCATGCTGTCCCTCTATTACATTGGATTTAAACGTTTTGCGCTTAAAAGTTTTGCTGTTAAAACTTTTTCGAGTGAATCGCATAATAACATTAAATCTTCATCAGAGTGGGCGGCACTTAAGGTAATTCTTAAACGAGCACTGCCTACCGGTACAGTAGGTGGGCGAATCGCAGTACACCAGATTCCAAGCGTTTTTAATTGCTCGCTAATGGCAATCGCAGTCTTGCTATCACCAATCACAACCGGCTGGATCGCGGTATTTGAGGGCATTAGCTCAACAGGCAATGACTGCACCCTTTGACGGAAGTAGCTAATATGTCGAGCCAATTTTTCACGCCTTTCCTGACCTTCTACCGACTGAATAAGCTGCAACGAAGCCAAAGTAGCGCCAGCAACGGCCGGTGACATTGCAGTGGTATAAACATAAGGACGTGCAAACTGCGTAAGATAATCTGCATAGTCATGGGAGGTCGCAACAAAAGCACCCGCGGTGCCAAATGCCTTACCAAATGTACCCACTAAGATAGGCAAGCTCGCAGAATCTAACCCTTCCAAGGACAAGCAGCCCCTGCCATTTTCACCCAGACACCCCAACCCATGAGCATCATCGACCATGAACATCCAATCATACTGATTAGCCAATTGGGACAACTCAGCCAAGGGAGCAATATCACCATCCATGCTGAAAACACCATCGGTAACCAACAACCCTGCCGCCGAAGACTTAGTAAGCAGTTTCTGCGCACTCGCTACATCGCCATGCAAATAACGGCGTAAAGGCGCTTGTGCTAATAGAGCGCCATCAATCAAAGAGGCATGATTCAGTTTATCCTGCACAACAGGGCGATTTTTATCTGCAAGTGCAGAAATCACACCAAGGTTCGCCATATAACCTGTACTAAATAGCATAACTCGCTCGTAGCCTAGCCAGTCCGCCAAGGCTTCTTCAAGCGCTTGATGGGGAGCTAAATGCCCACACACCAAATGAGACGAGCCACCACCCACCCCATAGGTTTCAGCCGTATCATTCATCGCTTTGATCAACGAGGGATGATTAGCCAACCCCAGGTAATCGTTCGAGCAAAACGCGGTGTAATCTTGCGAAGCTATTTGAGCATGTGGAACTTGCGGGCTTTCCAACGTAATGGTGCGGCGCATTAAGTTCTGTTGGTGGCGCTCTTCAAGCGCCGCCAATACCCAATCCGGCGTTTTAGACGCTGGCTTCATAAAACAACTTAGACTCTTCTTGTTTTACCGCCTGCGCTGCAATGGCTTCAGCCACAGCCTCATCTGAATGCTCTTCACGTTTTTCAGGGTTAATACCCAAATTAGCAAACAACGCCATATCTTTATCGGCTTCAGGGTTACCCGTAGTCAGCAGTTTTTCACCATAGAAAATAGAGTTAGCGCCCGCCATGAAACACAAGGCTTGCGTTTGCTCATTCATGCCTTGGCGGCCAGCAGACAATCGAACATGAGATTTAGGCATTAGAATACGTGCCACAGCAATAGTACGAATAAATTCAAAGGTATCGAGATCATCAACATTTTCTAGCGGCGTCCCTTCTACTTTCACCAACATATTAATCGGCACACTTTCTGGATGCGGCGTCATTAGCGACAATTGACGCAGCAAACCCACACGATCCTTTTGCTCTTCGCCCATCCCCATAATGCCACCACAGCAAAGCTTAATACCGGAATCACGCACGCGAGAAAGCGTATCTAAACGATCCTGATAAGTTCTAGTCGTAATGATGCTGTCATAAAACTCCGCAGAGGTGTCTAGGTTGTGGTTGTAATAATCCAGCCCAACATCAGACAATCGCTGCGCTTGATCATCGTTTAGCGTCCCAAGTGTGACACAGGACTCTAACCCTAACGACTTAACACCCTTGATCATTTCCAGAACATAGGGGAAATCTTTCTCGGAAGGATGCTTCCAAGCAGCCCCCATACAAAAACGGCTAGCGCCTTTTTCTTTTGCCAAAGCCGCTTCTTCTAGTACCTTTTTCACTTCCATTAACTTTTCTTTCTCAAGCTCTGTATTGTAATGACCACTCTGTGGGCAGTACTTACAGTCTTCCGGACAAGCACCAGTCTTGATCGATAAAAGCGTACTTACTTGCACTTCATTTGGCGTAAAATTTTCTCTATGGACCGTCTGAGCACGAAACATCAAATCCATGAAGGGCAAATCAAACAGAGCTTTTATTTCCGCATGCGTCCAATCAAAACGCGGAGCGCTCACAGTATTTGTAGACGTACTTAAAGACATAGTATCCTCGATCCATAAAAATTTATGGAGCAATACTAATGGACTGGAAAAAACTGTCAACCACAAAAATCACAGAGGTTTACAGAGGGTTGTTTTTTAACCAATGCTACATTTGCCACGCAAAAGCCAAAAACACCCTCTGCCAACACTGCAAACAAGGACTACCCACGAACCACACACACTGCCATCAGTGCAAACGCCCAACACACACCCACAACATTTTATGTGGTCAATGCCAAAGCAATCCGCCAGCGTACCAAGTATGTGTCGCCCCATATCAGTTTGAAGGCGTCATCAAAACCCTGATTCACGGCATAAAATTCAATCAAAGAAACCAGTATATTCGCCCACTAACATTCCTATTAAGTGAACAGCTTATAGAGTCATATTTAGACCAGAGTTGGCCCGAACAACTACTTTATGTACCAAGCCACCCAAGTCGAATCAAAGAACGTGGTTTTTGCCAAACTAAAGCCATGGCAACACAACTGACAAGAGAGCTCAAACAGCACTTGGGGGATAAATGCCCAAACCTACCAAAGAAAAACCCAATAAAAAAAATCAAAAACACCCAAGCTCAGCACTCATTAAGCCGAAAAGAGCGACTAAAAAGCCCTAAAAATAGTTATTTAATTACTCCTCCAACCGCTAAGCATATAGCTCTATTTGATGATGTCATGACCACAGGAAGCACCATAGAACATTGCACTAAATTATTACTAGCCGCGGGGGTTGAGCAGGTCGATATTTGGGTTATTGCCAGAACACCAGATAAAGAATACAAGCCACAAGCCAAACAAACAGTCTAGTCATTGCAGGCACCTTTGTTTACTATGCCCCCAACAAAGTAATGGTGAACGTCATGAAAACAGATCAAGAATACCTAGATTTAGACAAGCAACTTCTGTGGCACCCATACACATCGATGAGTAAACCTAGTCCGCATTTTCTTGTCGAAAAAGCTTTAGGCTGTGAAATAACACTCAATGATGGGCGAACGTTAATCGACGGCATGTCGTCATGGTGGAGTGTCATTCATGGCTACAACCACCCAACACTGAATGACGCAATACAAGAACAATTATCACAATTCTCTCACATCATGTTTGGTGGATTCACTCACAAACCCGCGATAGAGCTCGCAGAAAAACTCGTCGCGATAACACCCTCTGAACTGCAACGCGTTTTCTTCTCCGATTCAGGCTCGGTTTCTGTTGAAGTCGCTCTAAAAATGGCAATCCAGTACTGGAACACACAAAATAAACCTGACAAACAATTTTTTGTAACACCAAAAAGCGGCTATCATGGTGATACATTTGCCGCTATGTCAGTGTGTGATCCTGAAAATGGCATGCACAATTTATTCACTGGCGCGCTAACAAAGCAATTCTTTATATCACCACCACCAACTGGCTTGAATGAACCAATCCAAATAGAATATCTAACCGAAATCCGTAACACGTTTGAAGAAAACCATGAACGCATAGCGGGTTTTATTATCGAACCCGTTGTGCAAAATGCTGGCGGCATGCGCTTTTATAATCCTGAATATTTAAATCAGATTCGCGCACTTTGTGATGAGTTTGACATATTATTAATTTTCGATGAAATTGCCACAGGATTTGGCCGCACAGGCAAGCTTTTTGCTACTGACCACACCAATATCTGCCCAGATATCATGTGTGTTGGCAAGGCTCTAACAGGTGGTTACATGACACTAGCAGCCACACTAACCAATGACAAAGTAGCATTGGGGATCAGCGATAATAGCGGGGTTTTTATGCACGGCCCCACCTTTATGGGCAACCCTCTTGCCTGTGCCGCAGCCAATGCAAGCCTCTCACTGCTGAGTGAATACGATATTCCTGCACAAATCTCTCAGCTAGAAACTTGGATGGAAGAAGCGTTAAGCCCGTGCGAACAACTCGAACAAGTAAAAGAAATCCGCTGCCTTGGGGGCATAGGCGTTGTCGAGTTAAAAAATCCGGTTAACTTACATGAAATACAGCCAAAGTTCGTTGAACTAGGCGTATGGATACGACCTTTCGGCAAGCTCATTTACTTGATGCCACCTTACGTAATCAGTAAAGAGCAAATTAATCTTCTTGGTAAAGCCATTTATCACGTCGCTAGCGAACTCCCTGGCTAAACCAAATATAAATAGCTCACGACAAAAAAGGCCTTTGATAAATAACTATCAAAGGCCTTTAAAGTCAAACTTTCAAAATCGCATTATTCTTTACTGCTTCATTCGCTCGGCAAGATTCCCCTGCTCATAAGCCTCTTCTTCAATATGGCTAATATTGATGACAATGTTTTCTGCTCGCTCAATACTATGAACACTTAATTGATCCACATCGTGCATCTTATCATTTAGATCTCTCGCAACACCTGCCTGCTCCTCAGAAGAAACATTAATTTGCGCAGTCATTTCAACAACCTGTTTTATAGCGGATTCTATATCACTCATTTTTTGAGCGACTTTATTCACACTATCAACCCCCTCTTGCGCCACAGCAGTCCCTTTATCTATGGTATTTGTCACATCCAGGGTATTTTTCTTCAATTCTTCCGTCATACTATTGATGTTTTGCGTGGCATTCTGAGTACGTATCGCTAATGCGCGAACCTCATCCGCAACAACAGCAAAGCCTCGACCCGCCTCACCCGCACGGGCCGACTCAATCGCCGCATTCAAGGCTAGCAAATTCGTCTGTTCTGCAATGTCACTGATAGAATTAACCACTTCATTAATACTGTCGCTACGCTCAGCCAATATAGCGACAACTTTTTTGGCCTCAGAAATATCCTGATAAACCTGACGCATCGTCTCACCTGTTTGCTGAGCTAACAAACGACTTTCACGAGACAAGCCGCCAACCGACTCTGTCGCTTCAACCGCCACATGCACATGTTCCGCAACATGGGTGACACTAGCCAATAACTGAGAACTAGCAGCAACCACTTCCTGAAAAGTGTTGCGCTGCTTATTAAAATTAGCCAAATTCGTAGTGACACTTTCCTTAGCATCCGACGCTCTTTGACGAAGCTGCTGAGCACCTTCTTTTAAACGATAACGGAAGGTATTACCTGCGGCTTCTTGATGTATTTTAGCGAACTTAATTGCGGCTTTAATCCCAACAGTTTTACAGTATAAATACTGACCAATAGGATTATGAGCCTCAGACGATAAACCAGAAACCACCAACTTTAAAGACCGAGCCTGAAAATAGGTCAACCACATTCCTAACAACGCCAAAATAGGTGCTGCTACCTGTAAAGCCAATACATTAGACAATAAACCGATAATCGCCAAAAAAAAGAAACAGGACATTAATGGCCAAGAAGCGTTGCTGAGATGTGCAGCTACTTTTGTCACTGTCGGCAATAAAGCTTTACCCGCATTAATACGATCGTAAATAGACTGCGCATGCTGAATTTCGTCTCGCGTCGCCTTACGGCGCACTGATTCATAGCCAATGACTTTATTGCCATCTAGCAACGGACTCACATGAGCGCTGACCCAATAATGATCCCCATTTTCACAACGGTTTTTCACCAACCCCATCCAGCTCTTACCCTGTTTCAGGTTAGCCCACATATCAGCAAATACCGCAGGCGGAACATCTGGATGGCGAATAAGATTATGAGGAGAGCCAATTAAAGCTTCTCGATCATACCCAGCGATTTCACAAAAAACATCATTAACAAACGTAATGCGTCCTTTCACATCCGTACTGGAAACTAAAACATAGCTTTCAGGAAAATCATTTTCTTTATTGGTTACTGGCATCTTTCGCATAGACAACTCTCGATATTTTTTATATTAGTTATTTTTATCACGTATGCTGGACTGTTACTAACTGTAATCTTCCCTAAAAATACGACACAGACTTATTCATCATCAAAATCGCGATAAGCATCCGGGGCCAAATCTTCAAAGCGCGTGTATTTGCCCACAAACGCCAATCGACAAGTACCAATAGGACCATTACGCTGCTTACCAATAATAATCTCAGCAATCCCCTTGTGAGGAGTATCTTCATGATAAACCTCATCCCGATAAACAAAAGAAATCACATCGGCATCCTGCTCGATCGCTCCAGATTCACGCAAATCCGAGTTAACTGGGCGTTTATTCGGTCGGTTTTCCAAACTACGGTTAAGCTGAGAAAGAGCAACCATAGGACAATCCATTTCTTTTGCTATGGCTTTAAGAGATCGAGAAATTTCGGAAATCTCATTGGTACGACCTTCGGTAAAACCTGGGATCTGCATCAACTGAAGGTAATCGACCATGATCATAGCGACACCACCATGCTCACGAGCAATACGACGCACGCGAGAACGCATTTCAGTTGGACTGATACCACCCGTATCATCAATAAATAGCTTGCGATCCTTGAGCATTTTCACCGCAGACATTAATTTATCCCAGTCTTCTTGCACTAATTGCCCAGAACGCATACGAGTCTGATCAATTCGGCCAAGCGAAGAAAGCATACGCATCATCAGTGATTCCGCGGGCATCTCCAAACTGAAGACAATAACAGGCTTATCACTGATCATGGCGGCATTTTCAACCAAATTCATTGCAAACGTTGTCTTACCCATGGACGGACGACCCGCCACAATAACCAAATCTGCAGGCTGCAACCCCGCCGTCATCGCATCTAAATCAGTAAAACCCGTACTCAAACCCGTAATTGCACCATCTTGATGGTAGAGCTCATCGATTTTATCGACTGTCGCACTAAGAATATCTGCGGCAATTCTTGGTCCGCCCTTCTTCTCTCCACCTTCTGCAATTTGAAATATTTTTCGTTCAGCCTCATCCAACACTTCGGCCGCAGTCATGCCTTCTGGGTGAAATGCTCTAGCAGAAATATCATTTGTTGTCGAAATAAGGCGACGTAAAACAGAGCGCTCGCGGACAATGTCGGCATAAGCCGCAATATTTGAGGTACTTGGTGTCGCTTCAGCTATCTCAATAAGATAGGACATTCCACCAATAGATTCTAAATCACCACGCTTATCTAAACGTTCGCCAATAGTAACAACATCAATTGGTTCTGATTCATCCGCCAAACGAGCAATAACGGCAAATATGGACTTATGTTCTGGTCGATAAAAATCATCCGCTATAACAAGCTCAGATACTTTCTCCCAAGCTTGCGGGTCTAGCATCAGCCCACCAACAACTGAACGCTCAGCCTCAATGGAATACGGTGGTAATTTTATAGAAGCGACTTCGGAATCATTTAGTTGCACGTAAAATACTCATACAAAACAAAAAAAACAGGGGGTTAGCTTAGCACGACCGAAAAAAAAGGGCATCTTGCAATAGCAAGATCCCCTTCTCTTATTTAAGAAAGGCTAACGCCTTCCTTAAGTAATTTGTCTAAGCAAATTACTCAGCGATTACTTCTAAAGTAACAACAACAATCACGTCAGAGTGAAGTTGAATATCTACTTCGAAAGAACCTGTGTGACGAATCGCGCCTTCAGGAAGACGAATTTCAGCTTTCTCTACAGCTACTTGTGTAGAAATTGCATCAGCGATATCACGAGTACCGATAGAACCGAAAAGCTTACCTTCATCACCAGCATTTGCAGCGATAGTAAAAGTTTTGCCCTCTAGCGTTAGTGCACGAGCTTCAGCTGCTGCTTTACGCTCCGCTGCTTTCGCTTCAAGTTCAACACGACGCTCTTCAAAGCTAGCCAAGTTAGCTTTAGTAGCCATTACAGCTTTTTTGTTCGGAATCAAAAAGTTACGAGCATAGCCTGGTTTAACAACTGCAACGTCACCAATACCGCCTAGCTTGTTTACTTTGTCGAGTAGAATAACTTCCATCTCGATCACCTCTAATTAATCATTAGCTATCACTTGAGTTGGACGCCTTATCTCGGATTCTAGAACGAATATCAACAAAACTATCAATCACACATAGTGCAACGAGAATGTTTGCAAAATACACATTCAAAACAAAGAATCCCACAAGATAAAATGCGATCAGTCCAACAATCCCAATTTCTTTCTTTGCCAAAACACCATGTACTAGAGCAAGCCCCGGCAATATTAGAGCAGGTATAGCGGCTTGGGATAAAATACTGAATGAACCACCTAAGCTTTCGCCTATTAGAATCATTCCCCCCAATACCAAACTAAACACTACTGGTAATCTTAATTGATGAAACTCAGTACGTAATCCGCCTGGATTATAGAGCCCTGCCTGCCACTTTCTCGCTAAAAACAAAGAGAGAATGGCAATGACCACTTGGAAGATGGATATTGCCATCACCGCCTGGTTAAAAATCAAATTTCTATCAGGAATTTCAGCGCCCTCATTTGACAGAACCTTCTGAACCAAGGTTACCGCTAGATTCAGAACATCCGCCATTAAAAGCGGCTGAAGCAACGTACTAATAACCGCCAGAAAACTGCCGACTAATAACACCCAACTCCACGATGTTGTTACTCTAAGTAAATAGCTTAACAACATCACATCAATTAACACCATGAGAGCCGTAGCATCTCCCTGGAGCGTCCAAAGCACAAGTGCTGGCAGACAACCCCAAGCTAATACTGGTATTCCTTCTTTTACACCTTTGCGAAGCACCACCAATCCTAAGATTGCAGCGGCTAACCAAAACATCATAGGGATTAGACCAAACACCATCACACCAATAATGGCATTCAAGCGTTTTTTCATAACCCATTTAGCTAAACCACTCATAAAAGCGCTTCTTTCAGCCTATTAATTAAAGTGGCTGTCAGTGTAAGGAAGTAAAGCAATGTAGCGAGCGCGTTTGATTGCAGTCGCTAGCTGACGCTGATAACGAGCCTTAGTGCCAGTAATACGGCTAGGTACGATTTTACCAGTTTCAGTGATGTAACCTTTCAGTGTGTCTAGATCTTTGTAATCGATCTCTTTAACGCCTTCTGCAGTGAAACGGCAGAACTTACGACGACGGAAAAAACGAGCCATGAGTGTCTCCTAATAAAAATAGATTAATCTTCAGATTCTTCAGAAACTTCTTCCGAATTGTCGTTGTTACGCTCTTCACGCTGAGGAGCAGAACGACGATCTTCACGACCTTCAGAAGCTTTAATAGGAGATACGTCAGTTACCGCATCTTTACGACGAATCACCAAG
Source organism: Marinomonas foliarum (assembly GCF_003337275.1). Classification (GTDB taxonomy): domain Bacteria; phylum Pseudomonadota; class Gammaproteobacteria; order Pseudomonadales; family Marinomonadaceae; genus Marinomonas; species Marinomonas foliarum. The sequence goes on from NZ_QPJQ01000001.1 coordinate 182,700, forward strand.
TTACGGATGATGGCATCGTTGTAGCGGAAAGTGTCGTTTAATTCAGACAAAACACTGTCAGAACACTCAATGTTCATAAGAACATAGTGTGCTTTGTGAATTTTGTTAATTGGGTAAGCTAGTTGACGACGACCCCAATCTTCTAGACGGTGAACTTGACCACCATCTTCTGTGATTAGGTTAGTGTAACGCTCAACCATTGCTGGTACTTGTTCGCTTTGATCTGGGTGAACCAGAAAGACGATTTCATAATGACGCATTTAAGCTCTCCTTATGGGTTCTTAGTCTCCACGCTCCCCCTGTTAAAAAGCTGTGAGACAAGGAGTATTGATTTACAGGGACGCGCATTATATAGCACCAATGGACAATAAGTAAACGAATTCAAGCAAAGTAATGCGAGCCCCTTCCACTTTCATACCAATCAAGAATTAATAGAACTTAATATCATACTGGTTATTTTACAGGCCTTACTAAACACAATAGAATCATTCACTCCTTACACTGACGCTATCTAAAGAATATGGATATGATGAGAAAAGCATTTTGGGTATTACTACTGTCAATATCGCCTATAGTTCATGCCAATGGCAGTTTAGGAGTAATTGGCGCCAAGTCTGAATCTGTATACAAAGAAACGAGTAGCCGCTCAGCATCCTTGCCAAACATAGGCTATGAAGGCGAGCATTTTTACCTTCAATTACCAGAGTTAGGGTATCGTTTCTTGCCAAGACAATCGTTACAAAACTTTGCCGTAGGAATATCTTATGAAGGATTAAGCTTTGATCCTGATGACTCAAGTAATACAAGCATCCAATTACTTGATGAGAGAGACCCAAGCATCATGGCTTTTGCCAGCTACCGCTTAGGAATCTTTTCAACAAAAGTTGCACAAGATATAAGTGGTAAACACGACGGTTATTACGCTCAGGTAGGGTTAGGTTATCCAATCCCTATAGGTACATGGAAAATAATACCATCGTTTTCATATCGCCATATGGACAATAAAATGAGCAACCATTTATTTGGTATTTCTAGAAGTGAATCTATTCGAACTGGGGGCGCTATTGCCGCCTATGACTCAGGTGCTATTTCTCAAATAAGATATGGGGTCAGAGCTATTTACCCTATTACATCCAATGCGAATCTTATATTAGGCATTAGCCAAACCAAATTTGATGATGATATTTTGAAAAGCCCTATCGTAGAAGACAACACAGTTAACGCTGCTTCACTGGGTTTTATCTTTTCATTTTAATCGATGCAACTTAGCTATCGCATTACATTCAGACTATTACTTTCGGAACAGATAGACCATGAGTAAACTTTCTCACAATGCTCAAGCCATGATTTTTGGGCTAGGTGCCGTGTTGCTTTGGTCGACTGTTGCGACTGCATTCTCCATATCACTAAGGCACTTCTCTCCCACCCAGCTACTGCTCGTTGCAAATGTCGTTTCACTATTTTTTCTAGCTTCACTTCTGGTGATTAAAGGAGAATTTGGCTCTCTGATGTCATACGCCAAACAATCATGGAAATCGTCTTTATTTTTTGGGGCCATTAACCCTTTTCTTTATTACCTAATATTGCTCCAAGCTTACAACACACTTCCGGCCCAAGAGGCTCAAGTAATTAATTACACTTGGGCTATAACTCTCAGTTTTATGGCAGTCCCCATTCTTAAACAGCGACTAAAAACTGCTGATTATATGGCGGCTGCCGCATGCTATTTTGGAGTACTATATATTGCAACACGTGGGCAAATAGGTTCTTTAGAGTTTTCTAACGCCTCTGGTGTCTCCTTCGCCCTTGTAAGCACAATTATTTGGGCGCTATATTGGCTTTTAAACACCAAGGATAAACGACCAAGTTTGGTTGGACTCACTCTTAACTTTGTTTTCGCATTGCCATTAATATTCATTTATGCAGCGTTAACAGGAGAACTAACCCATTGGGATAATAACGGCTTATGGGGAGCTATTTACATAGGCTTATTTGAGATGGGATTGAGTTTTGTATTATGGAATAAGGCCCTAAAGCTCACCTCAAACGCCAGCCAAGTAGCTAACTTAATCTTTCTGTCACCATTATTATCTATTGTCTGGCTCTCACAATTTGCTGGAGAGCCCATTTTACACTCTACGTTGGTTGGATTGGCCTGCATCCTAATCGGCCTTTTTATACAAAATTGGGCAAAAAGAAAAACAAAATAGCAAAGCAAAGCAAAGCAAAGCAAAGCAAAGGACATGTTATTCCTCCGTTTATTTATTGCTAGCTATTCTTTTCAAGTCGGGCAGCAAGACATCTTGGATTCAAAATGCAGGGACATTAATCTCAACTTTCGACGCCATCACTGTTGTAAGCCCCAGCAGCCTAGACATCTTTTTACACCTTGACTTCTCTCAAAGTGATATATTCCGTAATGATTATACAGCAGCTAAAGGAAATGCCGTTAATCGGCTTCTATGTCTACACTGTACTCATAGTGGGCTTCATTACTCCACAAGAATCACCAACAAAAAAACTACCCCCTATCACGCGCCATTCGGGTACTAATTAAAATACTTGAGAAAATAAATAACATTCCAAGAATGGCGTAAATATCTGGCACATGCTCCCAAACGGCCCACCCCCAAAAGCCACTAAAGACAACACCAACATAACTCACTGGTGACACTATACTGGCAGGTGCATAAGTGTAAGCCAGATTATAAAGATACATTCCAACGTATAGTGTAATAGTAACCACTGCAACCAGAGGCCATACATCAACAGGCAGAACGACAGAATCCCCTTGGATAAACACCAAGGGAAGAGACAACGCTGTCGAGACAAAGAAATACACAAACAACGTCTCTTGGCCTGACACTTGCTGTGACAACATACGTGTCGTCACCATCGACAGCGCCAAGCCAATAGCTGAAATAAAGCCAACAATATGCCAAGGATTCAAATGATCTGGCGTTGGCTGAATAATAAACGCCACACCAATAAAACCAACCACAAGCGGCACCCAACGGCTTTTCGGCACCCTTATTTTATGGAGAATTAAGACAACAAACGGCACACATAAGGGCGCGCAGGTTCTAAGCAAAGACGCCTCTACTAAAGGAATATGATTTAAGGACCAGTAATAGCAAAGAAAGCCAATGAAACCACCAAAGCTACGCAGGAAATGAATTCTCCAAACTGAAAATGGGCGCTTTTGCCAACGGCCTCGCATTTGTGGCAATAAAATTAAGGCACAAAACAAGCTTTGCCAGAAAACCAGTGTTGATACCGCAATCATGGTTTGTGCCTGCTTGGCTGCCAACGCAGTAATCGATATAACAAACGCATATGCAATTGTCATAGCAATCCCTTTTTTCAACAACTCATTGTTATCCAACACGTGGTCACTCTATATTTAAGAAAAGTAGAAGAAATATTTAACCTAACAAAACTAACTTATCGAGTGATTAAACATGACGATGCTAAATCTCTTCAGGACCAGAAACGCCAAAGTAACGAAAAAAAAGTGGATGAGGCTCAGCCTGAGACAATACCGATACGGACTCATGAGCCGTAACACAACCCCGCTCAATCAGAATGACACGTCCGCCAACCAAAGTCGCTTCCCTTGGTAAATGCGACACCAGCAAGGTCGTTAGCTCCAGTTCTTGGGTTACATCATTAACCAAGTGCAGCATTTCTTCACGCAATGCTGGATCCAGCGCACTAAAAGGTTCATCTAACAATAAGATCGGCTTTTTCCGAACCAGTGCTCGAGCAATAGCGACTCGCTGAGCTTGGCCGCCAGACAACGCCTGGGGAAAACGTTCGGCTTTATCAAGCAGCTGTGTTTTATCAAGTGCCCATTGGACTTTTTGCTTTTGCTCTTTACTCAAAGACAATGAAGGAGACAAGCCTATAGCAACATTTTGCCAGACAGTTAATTGAGGGAATAAATTATCACTTTGAAATAAGGTCGAAATCGGCCTTTCATAAGCAGGCAAAGAAAGAAGAGATGCCTCGTTGAAAGAAAGTACTCCTCGACCTGTTAAAAAGCCCCCCAGCAAATGTAGAAGTGTACTTTTCCCTTCGCCGCTACCACCAAGCAAAGTGGTGACACCGGGGGAAATATTCACACAGTAATTCGCATGAAAATTTTCCCAATCATATTGAAGATCAATCTTTAACACGAATAGTTACTCCACCAATAAAGCGAGACGAGCAATAAAACAGCATCAAGCACAAAGAGATTAATACCACAGCGACACAAGCTCCCTCTTCCAAACGATAAGAACCAATCAATTGAAACAAATACAAGGGCAAGGACACCAAGCCCTGACTACCAAATAACGCAATAACTCCCATATCCCCCAAAGAAAGCAAAAGCGCGTAACCAAATGCCTGTGCAACACTTCTTCTAATAAGCGGCCATTCTAGGCGCCACCGTGACCAAGACTGAATCCCCAAACTCAAATACACATTTCGAAAGCGCCGCTCCTGCTGGTACAGAACAGGCATAAGTGCCCGCAACACAAAAGGCAGAGCCATCACAGAGTTAACCCAAACAACAATCCAATAGCTCGACTGCAACCCGATACCAAGGTCTCGCAAAGTTAAAAACAACCCTGTGGCAATCACTAATCCTGGCACCATTAAAATCATATTACCTAAATGCTCTATTTTATTCGGCAAAAACGCCAAGTACTGACGAGCCATACAAAAACGCGCCAGCACCCCAAAACAAATACCCAGCAATAAACTCAACAACGCAGCAGGCAGCGCAATTTTCATAGAAACAAGCACAGCACCCCACAAGGCAGTCGACTGTAATGTGCTTAAAAAGACAGGTGAAAAAACAGGGTCAAAAATAGCCACAAAAGGTGGGATAACCAACAAAAGAGCACAGAGCATAGCAAGACCATCTGCCAATTTAGCTAAGATAGAATCTTTGAGAACATAACTTTTAACAGCTAACAGGCTCGCATCTTGGCGATTCACCGGGGCGAGCCTATAAACTACAACCGCAAATAAGGTACATATAAATACCTGCAACAGCGCCAAGAAACTGGCCTTATTGAGATCAAAATCAAAACGTAGCGCCTGATATATGGCCACTTCTAAAGTACTGAATTTTGGCCCGCCCCCCAGGCTCAACACCACAGCAAAGCTAGAAAAACACAACATAAAAATCAGCACAAACGCGCCTGGCAAGGCTTTCTTCATATAATGCCACTCGATCAATCGAAAGGCGGCCCAGCGAGAGAATCCCAGCTGCGAAGCCTGACGCCACTGCCCTGCTGGGATCAAATCATATCCCTGCAATAAAAGACGCACCGCCAATGGCATATTAAAGAACACATGAGCCAATAAAATCCCAACCAAGCCATATAAAGGAACTTGCACACCAAACATTTGACTCAGCCAACCAGTACGGCCATAAACTACCACCAACCCTAAAACAGCCACAATGGTTGGTACCACCATAGAAATTGAGAATAGCTGAAGAAGTGCTGATCGCCCATAAAATGAACGATGAATAAGGCAGGAAGCCACAGGTATGGCGATAAGTAAGCTGATACCACTACTCAGCAGAGCTTGCCATAAAGAAAAGCGAACCACTCGCCAAAGATAGGGCTGCTGCAGATAGCCAAGCCATGACGGCAGATCACTATAACGTAAAAGAGCCGCCAGACTGGCAGCCCCTACCAACAAGAAAATACCAACACCCATTAACGCTGGCGCGAGTCTTTTCGCCGTTCGTAAAAAGAGCAACTTAGTTCCTTCTATCGCGTCGTCGCATCCAACCACTCATCTACCCAAGCCTTACGGTTTTGCGCAACCTCAGTTGCAGGCAAAACTAAATTCTTAGCTGGCTTTAAAGCACTATCAAATGCTGATGGTAGTTTTTCATCCAGCTTAACAACAGGCAACATCCAATTCCCTGTCGCAACAGTCGATTGAAAACCGGGTTGCAAAATAAACTGCATAAAATGCTTAGCCAAATCAGGGTGAGGCGCGTCTTTCATCATTGCGGCAACTTCAATTTGTGGATAAAGGCCTTCACTAGCGGCGGCAGCTTTATACTTATTCTCACCTTCTGCCACAATATGATACGCAGGCGAAGTCGTATAACTCAATACAACATCTGCCTCGCCTTTTAAGAACAATCCGTAAGCATCAGACCAACCTTTCGTCACAGTAACAGTATGACTTGCTAAGCGCTCCCAGGCATCAGCTGCATCATTGCCATAGACAGACTTCATCCACAACAATAAACCCAAACCAGGCGTGCTGGTTCGCGGATCCTGATAAATGACTCGAAGGTCTTGATTGTCTACTACGTCTTTCAAACTACTCGGTGGATTAGAAAGCGTTTCAGAATTGTAAACAAAAGCAAAATGCCCTTGGTCAAATGGCACGAACGTTTTATCAGACCAGCCACCAGTAATAGTAACTGCCGACGTATCAACAGCATGGTTAACCAATAATCCTGTCTGTTTTGCAGCTTCCATTAGGTTTAAGTCTAGTCCCAAAAGCACATCAGCTTGAGACGATTTACCTTCTAGTTGCACACGAGACAAAATACCAACCGAAGAGTCCAACGCGACGAAATTCACTTCACATGCACACTCTTTTTCAAAGTTCGCTTTTATCTTAGGACCCGGCCCCCAATCAGATGCGAATGAGTCATAGGTATAAACATTTAGAGTATCTGCCGCCAATGATACTGGCGCAATAACCATACTAAGACTAATGGCAGTCGTAGAAAAAAGAGAGGATAAAGAAAATGGTTTCAAAGTGTCGCTCCTAAAAAATAAGTGAGCGGCGTACAGGGGAAATGGCAAGAGTGATATTTGAACTACTACACATGCTGGTAGCTCAACTTGCTATCTCGATTCCTACGCCAGCATGATCTGGATCAGGTTCGGTGGGTTAGCGGTAAAACCGCTTCTCAGCTTTAACATTTATTAAATGCTAAAACACCCCATGAGATAATGGTCGCTATTGTAAAGAGTCGCTTAGCGGAAGTCTATTTCGCTAAGCACTCTCGTCACAGCGCCTTGATTTTTTTCGGCGAAACGTAATGCAGACTGGCCTAGTCGGAATCGTTGGGACGATTGCCCCGCAAGATCAATGACAACTTTCTCTAATTGCGTCTCGTCTTGGCAACGAATCGCGCCATTCACCTGCAAAAGCTGCTCTGTAATATCTAGAAAATTAAACGTATAAGGGCCAACTATAATCGCTTTACCAAGTAGAGCAGGCTCAATCGGATTATGGCCGCCTCGTTTAATCAAACTACCACCAACAAAGGCTATATCAGAGGCCTGATAGTAATACATCAACTCCCCCATAGAGTCGCCTATCACTACATCAAACTTATCCCATTGATCCAACTCTGTTTGACTTCGAAGCGCAACGCGCTCAAAAGACTGCATAGCTGACGCCTTGACCGCCTCAAAGCGCTCCGGATGACGGGGAACCAGTATTAACAATGCATCTGGATATTTTTGCTGTAACGACTTATGAATTCGCAACAGCATTTCATCTTCACCCTGATGTGTGCTTCCTCCCACCCAAACAAAACGAGGGCCAAGCTGGCTGCGCCAATTAGCCTGAAATACCTCTGGGGGAACAGCGAGATCAAACTTGATACTTCCTGTGACCAGCACTCTCTTTGCCCCCATCGCTTCAAAGCGCGTAGCATCCGCTTGCGCATGAGCCAAAAAGCAGTCAGGTAAAGCAAACAATGGACGTGAAATAGTTGAGAACTTCTGATAACGCTGAAAAGAACGGTCACTCAAGCGAGCATTTAGCACGTCTATCCGTAACCCCCGTTGTTTTGAAAGCTGCAGTAAATTTGGCCAGAGCTCAGTTTCAACAATCAAAAGGTGTTTACAGGAAAGTTTTTTGAGCGCTCTTTTTACGCTAGAGCGCCAATCCATCGGCAAGTAGCGGTGCTCAGCAAATGGAAAAGTTTTCGCCACTTGCTCTGCACCAGTGGGCGTCATCGTCGTGATTAATAATCGATGTGTAGGAAACTTCTCTTGCCACTGAGTCACTAATGGCCGTACAGCCAAAACTTCCCCTACAGAAGCACAGTGAACCCACAAATCGGCCTCAACAGGTGACCAGAAACCAAACGCCTCTTTCGCCCTATAATTCACATAGTCTTTTTTAAATCGCCGAATTTTTAACAAAACAAGCGGCGTAAACAGACCAATTAGAATACGGTAAAGCCACATAATTAGGCGGTCGTATCACTAAACTGCTGATTATGAAGTTGAGCATAAGCCCCATTCATCGCCAACAATTCACTATGTGAACCTTGCTCAATGATTTCCCCGTGATCTACAACAGCAATAATATCGGCGTTCTCAATAGTTGATAATCGATGGGCAATAGCAATAGTCGTACGGTTTTCCATCAAACCGTCTAACGCTGTCTGAATAGCACGCTCAGATTCAGTGTCTAATGCCGAAGTGGCTTCATCTAGTATTAAAATCGGCGCATTTTTCAGGATGGCTCGAGCAATGGCTATGCGCTGACGTTGACCACCAGAAAGCAACACACCATTTTCCCCGACCATGGTTTCTAATCCGTGATCAAGTTCTTGAATGAAGCCCCACGCATTTGCTGCTTTCGCCGCATCAACAACATCGTCATTGCTAGCATCACTCAGGTGACCATAAGCAATGTTTTCGCGAATCGTACCGTTAAACAGAACTACTTGCTGATTAACTAGAGCAATATTTGAACGCAATTCCGTCAGTTTATAATCATTGATAGAAACACCATCAATACTAATGCTGCCTTCATCAAAATCGTAAAAACGAGGAATCAAATTTGCCATGGTAGACTTACCACTACCAGATCTCCCCACCAACGCTAAAGTCTTACCTGCTGGTAATGATAGATTAATATTCATCAAAGCTTTTTTATCAGCATCAGGGTATTTGAACGACATAGAGTGCCATTCAATATTCCCTTTTAAGCGGTCTATTGACACTCCTCCCTTGTCGACCTCTTCTTCCATATCGAGGAAGTCAAAAATGCTGTAGGAGGCCGCGATGCCTTTTTGCAAAATACTATTCACCTCCGTCAACTGACGAATAGGTTTGCCCAACATGCCCGCAGCGGTCAGAAAAGCAATAAAGTCCCCTGGAGACATATGAGAACTGATAGCAGGACTCAAAGCGAGCCAAATCAAAACAGCCATCATCAAAGCAAGAATAAACTGCACAATTGGAATATTCAGGGACTTAGTCATTTCCATTTTTAACTGCGAGCGTCGATTCTCATGCGCAGCTTTATTAAATCGCTCAGTTTCGTAATGGCTACCGCCAAATATTTTGACAACCTCATGCCCTTTAATCGCTTCAGATGCAACATCTGTTACACCTCCCATAGCATTTTGAATACGGGTACTCAATTTACGAAAACGCTTAGAAGCGTAAGACACCACCAAGCCTATCAAAGGAATAACCACTAAAAACAGTAAAGAAAGACGCCAATTCATGTAGACCATATAACTGAACAAACCAACAACAGTTAACCCTTCACGTAGAAGAACTCGTATTGCTTGAGTGATAGACCCAATTACCTGCTCTGTATCATATGTTAATTTAGCAAGTAGTCTTCCAGTAGGAATAGAGTGATAATAATTAGAAGGCAACAACACTAATTTGTTAAACATGCTGGTTCTCAAATCAAACACAACATTATTAGCCACTTTTGCCATAAAATAGTTACCTAAAAAAGTACCTACCCCTCTAGCAATGAATACACCCAGAATGGCCATAGGTATCAACAAGCGTCTTTCTGAAATACTACCCACTGAGACAATATCAACAATATGCTTTAACAAAGCGGCCAAAGCGGGTTCCATTGCTGCATAAATCACATAGCCGATGACACTTAACAGTAAATAGAACCAAGACGAACGCACATACCCCAACAAACGAAAATAAATTTTCATGCCAGATACGGTCGCCTTTTGAGGTAAAGCCTCAACATTATCTTTATCTTGCATTTATAAGTTCGCTTTTTCTATGATTGAGGTAGTTGAATAACCATCAACAAAGGTTAACACCTTAACATCTCCACCATGAGCTAAGACATGATCAGCACCAACGATTGTTTCTATGGAATAATCCCCACCTTTAACCAAAACATCTGGAGTTAAGAATTCAATAATTTCTTTTGGTGTGTCTTCATCAAACCATGTCACCCAATCAATTGCCCCAACCCCTTCGAGTACAGACATACGATGAATCAGGTTGTTTATCGGGCGTTTTTCCCCCTTGAGACGCTTAACCGATGAGTCTGTGTTAACAGCAACAATCAAGCGATCCCCAAGAGCCTTAGCCTGTTTCATATAAGCAATATGACCCGGATGAAGAATATCGAAACATCCATTCGTAAAAACGATTTTTTCACCATCCATTTGCGCGAGTTTAATTTGTGCAAGGAGATCATCAGGGGAAAGCACGCCAAAGTTAGAACTATGTGAACGTTGAAACATAATGGCTTCAAGTCGTTCAGCACTAATAGAGGCTGTTCCAAGTTTACCGACAACATAGCCGGCAGCTTGATTCGCGTATTCAACCGCATCAATGAAACGCTTACTTGTCACATAAACAGCGGTCAATACGGCAATAACGGTATCACCTGCGCCAGTAACATCAAACACTTCTTTAGCCGCCGTAGCCAAAGAGAAAGGAGGTTTGTCCTCACTCAATAAAATCAAGCCATCTTCTCCACGAGTGACTAATAAAGCCTTCCAGCCAAATTGCTCTCGTAGAGCGTTGGCTTTTTCTTTCAGCTCTTTCGTTGAATGACACTTGCCAACAATAGTTTCAAACTCAAGCAAGTTCGGCTTAACTAAAGTTGCCCCATGATAAATGGAGAAGTCATTACCTTTAGGATCAACAAAGCTTGGTACCCTAGCAGCATTTGATAGTTTAATTAATGCCTGAACATCTGCCAGACAGCCTTTAGCATAGTCAGAAAAAATAACGGCATCAGATTCGGGCAAACACTCTTCGACCGTTTTTGCCAAGGCATCGTTTTGAGAGAGGCTATCTTCACGTTCCTCAAAGTCCAAACGAATAAGTTGCTGATGACGGCTCATAACCCGTAGCTTAGTGATAGTGGGCAAGGTTTCTGAGCGCACAAATCGACAGGTCACACCCTCTTTTTCTAAGCAGCGAGACAATATATCAGCATTTTCATCATTGCCTACCACACCAATTAGCGTTACAGAAACGCCTAATTTGGCTAAACCAAGCGCAACATTTGCTGCGCCTCCTGGTCGATCTTCAATGTTTGAAACTTTAACCACTTGTACAGGAGCTTCTGGAGAAATACGAGAGGTGCCGCCATGCCAATAGCGATCTAACATAACATCCCCAACAACAAGGATGTGCTTATCTTTAAAATTTAGATACGAAGAGTTCATAGCCACATAATAATCGATTTTTAGAGGCACTCATCTTATCATACTACTCTGCTAAGTTGGACATACCTAAAACATACGAAATAAGGCTTTTACACAATGCTGAATTCCGCTCTATTATCTAGCCAATCGTTCTTATTTGATGAGCTTTTAAACAATTGGTCTCGTTATGGTATCAACAAGGAAGATGGCCATAGCTATGAAAGCATGAATCACGATTGGACAAACAACACCCTTGGTCGTGTTCGCTTATTAACTCAATGTCGTCAATTGTATACTTTTAGCCATGCCTGCCAGATCAAGAATGTACCAAAGTGGCGAGCACAGTTAACTCCTCTATTCGACTTTATCACCTCTAATTATTTTACCCGCGATCGTTGGACTTTTTCTTTACACGACGACCTTTCTTTAAAAGACGAGCAGTCTGACGCCTATGCTCTAGCCTTTGTTCTACTGTCTTTTAGCTACTACCACACTGTAACAAGGGACGATCGCGCTCTTCAATTCATGAAAAAAACGCATTATTTTTTACTAGAAAACATGCAAGCTGAGTCTGGTGGTTTTTATGAGTCGTACCCGGTGCACAGTAAACAGGTACGACGTCAAAATCCTCATATGCATTTACTAGAGGGCTATGTAGCCGCTTTTAAAGCAACACATGATGAAGAATATAAAGAGGCCATCCAGTCTCTACTTTCATTATCGCTCAAGCACTTCTATCATAAAGAAACAAAGACTCTACGAGAATTTTTCAGTACAGATTGGAGCCTTGATCCTAAAACAGGCAATCAAGTAGAGCCTGGGCATCACTTCGAATGGGTATGGCTGCTCTTCCAAGCAAATAAAATACTGCCTAACTCGGAGTACACTGATTTAGCTCAACAACTATGGTTAACGGCAACCCGTTATGGTCTCGCAGAAAATGGTGGTATTTATAATCAAATAGATGGAAATACCCATCAACCTCTCGATAGAGAAAAGCGTATTTGGCCAATCACTGAATATTTAAAAGCCATCACTGTTATGCCCATTGGAAAAGAGGAAAAAATAGATCGCTTGGTTAAGGCTGTCAATTTCATGCAACAATACTATTTACTCCCAAATGGACGCTGGAATGAATACCTTAACGAAGACAACTCAGCAAAAGACTTTCCACTCCCAGGAACCAGCAGTTATCATATTTTTCTCGGCCTGACAGAAGTGATAGCATGGGCAAAAGCGAACAACAGTTTTCATGGTTCTTTCTGAGTTTAGCTCACAACTCTAGAGGCAAACTTGGTTAAGTTAACCTTAGACATTAGGATAAATGCATTATGTATATAGTAACCGGCGGTGCCGGGTTTATCGGCAGCAACATCATCAAAGCCTTAAACAACAAGGGCATCACAGATATCCTTTTGGTTGATGATCTAACAGATGGAAAAAAGTGCCTAAATCTATCCGATCTTGATATTGCAGATTACATGGATATGTACGATTTTTTAGACGCTATTAAAAATGACACACTAGACATTATTCCTACTGCAGTTTTCCATGAAGGTGCTTGCTCAGCAACCACTGAATGGAACGGCAAATACGTCATGGACGTGAATTACCAATACTCAAAAGCGGTATTAGACTTTTGCTTAAAGAATGACGCGCCTTTCTCTTACGCTTCATCCGCATCGGTTTATGGTTCTGGCCCCGTTTTCCAAGAATCACGTAAAAACGAAAAACCACTGAATATGTACGCCTACTCCAAATTTCAATTTGACCAATATATTCGCACTATCTTGCCGGACGCGAAAAGCCAAATTGTAGGCTTCCGCTATTTCAACGTGTATGGCCCTCGTGAACAGCATAAAGGCAGCATGGCGAGCGTGGCTTTTCACCTCCGAAACCAAGTACTAGCAGGAGAAAATCCAAAACTTTTTGGTGCCTATGATGGCTATGAAGCTGGCGGTCAAAGCCGTGACTTCATTTACGTTGAGGACCTAGTGAACACCAAGCTTTGGTTTCTAGAAAACCCAGAAAAAACAGGAATTTTCAACCTAGGTACAGGTAAAGCTGAGCCATTCCGTACAATTGCGGAAACAGTGATATCTCATTACGATAAGGGTGAAATTGAATACATCCCTTTCCCCGAACATCTAAAGGGCGCTTATCAAAGCTTTACTGAAGCGGACATAACAAAACTTCGTGACGCTGGTTATGAGGGCCAATTCCGAGGATTAGCTCAAGGCGTTCAAGATTACTTAGGTTGGCTCGATACGAATGGCTAAATATTTAATTGTTGGCCCGTCTTGGGTTGGTGACATGGTAATGGCTCAAAGCCTCTTTATCACGCTAAAACAGCGTGATAAAGAGGCTGTTATTGATGTAATTGGTCCAAAATGGTCTTCCCCCATATTAGCCAGAATGCCAGAAGTTCGTAATGCCATTACTCTACCCACAGGCCATGGAGAATGGGGAATAAACACAAGACGCAAACTCGGTTACTCCCTTCGTTCAGAGCACTATGATCGCGCTATTGTGATGCCTCGCTCTTGGAAATCGGCATTAGTCCCTTTCTTTGCCGATATTCCACTGCGTGTTGGTTTTACTGGCGAACAACGCTTTATATTACTCAATGAACGGCGCAAACTAGATAAGGGTATTCTGAACCAAACAGTAAAACGCTTCACATCTTTAGGACTACCTAACGAGCTTGCTTACCCACCAGCAAGCACGCCATCTCCACTGCTACATGTGGACCCAGAGAATCAGAAAAAGCTCCACCTGCAGCACAATTTATCGAATAAGCCAGCAATTGCTCTAATGGCTGGCGCGGAGTTTGGCCCATCCAAGCAGTGGCCCATTGCTTATTTCCATAAATTAGCAAAAGCAGCCATTAAAGCTGGCTATCAAATCTGGGTTTTGGGTGGTCCAAAAGATCAAGTAGACGGAGATGAAATTGTTAATGGTCTTGGTGAATACGCCATCAATCTGTGCGGAAAAACCCAATTAGTCGACGCTATTGATTTACTCGCAATATCAGAAAAAGCCGTTAGCAATGATTCAGGATTGATGCATATAGCTGCCGCAGTTGGCACGGAAGTACATGGAATTTACGGATCAACCAGCGAATTATTCACTCCACCGCTTACTGACAACAAGACCATTCATAATTTACACTTAGAATGTTCACCTTGCTTTAAACGAACCTGTCCTTTGGAGCATACAAATTGTCAAAACCAATTGCTTCCAGAAATGTTAATTGATGCTTTAAATCTTTCACCTTCGGAAAACTCTTCATTATGAGCAAAAACCCAAAAGCCACACTAACCGCTGCGCTCATTGTTAAAAATGAGTCTAAGAATTTAGAAAGCTGTCTAAACAGTTTAACTGGATGGGTAGATGATATTGTTATTCTTGATTCAGGAAGCCATGACAACACTCAAGAAATAGCAGGAAAATTCACAGAACATTTTCACTTAAAATCAGACTGGCAAGGCTTTGGGGAACAAAGGCAAGCAGCGCAAAAATATGTCACCACAGACTATGTTTTTTGGATTGATGCGGACGAAGTCGTTACAGAAGATTTGAAAGAAAGTATTTTAGCTGCTGTAGCTCAGAATAAAGATAAAACAGCCTACAGTATCAATCGAAAAAGCTGGGTCTTTGGGCGCTTTATTGAGCACTCTGGCTGGTACCCAGATAGAGTAACGCGACTTTACAAGATAAACGAAGGCAATTACTCAAACGACTTAGTACATGAAAAAGTGATTTTAGCGGAAGATGTGAAACTGAAGTCATTAAAAGGTGATTTAATACATTATACCTACGACAACCTTCAGCATTACTTAGTAAAATCAGCATCTTATGCAAAACTATCAGCAGATCAGAAAGAAAAACGCGGCAAAAAAACATCTCTAAGCAATGCATCACTGCACGCTTTCGCTTGCTTCATAAAAATGTACCTCATAAAACGTGGCTTTTTAGATGGTAAGCAAGGTTTTCTTCTTGCTGTATTGTCGGCCCACTCCACTTTTGTGAAATACGCCGATCTTTGGATACGCTCACAACCTAAACGTCCAGATTAATTATCAGCAAGTTTTATACATATCTAACAATGTATAAACGTGCTTTTTCTGGTCAAAGAGTTCGCAAGCACGCTTTCTTGCCAAATTAGACAAACGATTTCTTTCTTCAACACTAGAGCTCAGGTTGTCTATCGCATCAGCAAAAGCTTGAGTATCAAAAGGATCCACAATAACACCCGTGTCTTCTAAAAGCTCAGGAATCGCGCCACGACTGGAGCCGATAATGGCTTTTCTTGCCGCCATAGCTTCAATAACTGTCAATCCAAACGCTTCATTATGTGAAGGTATCACCACCACATCAATAGTTTTCAACAAGGTATCAGGTTTATCGGTGAAGCCATAAAACGTCACTTTATTTTGTAAATCGTTTTCAGCAACATAAGACTGAAGCATTTGCACATATTCTGTAGAGCCACCTGTTTCGGCTGTCAGTCCACCCACTATAATCAGATGCACTTGACTTCGCACTAGCTGATTAAAGGCCTTCAATAGCTCTAGATGTCCTTTGCCATTTGATAGCCGACCAACACTACCAACTAAAATAGTACCTGAAGGCAATGACAACTCAGTTTTTAAATCAAGCTCAATATCTTCGACTTCAACTATCTCAGTCCCATTCCACAAAAGCTGTATTTTACTTTCTGGCATAGGAAACGCTTTAAGATTTTGCTCACGAGCAAACTTACTAATTGATAATACCAAATCTAAATTGCGATAGATAAAGCGATGGTAAAAATCTTTTTTAGGTCGTTTCACACCCATATGATCGGTGTAAATTAATTTAAAATGACATAGTTTCTTTAATAAAACAGCCAGCGTCAAATCACTCGATTTATGGCAGTGAACAACATCAATATCACGCTGCTTAATCCATTGCGCAAGACGCAACAGTTTTTGATAACCTTCACCACGACTAGCTAACGATAACACACCATCAAATGTCTCCACCATACGAGTATTCGTTGGTGTGTCAGTTTGCCCTATACCGTACACCTTACAACCCAAAGGCATCATTACTACCCCGACTCGCATAGGGTACATTTCCAATCCACCAAAGCCGGCTGAAAGGCAAATGTGCAGTACATTTATCTTATTAGACATTTTAAAAGCACTTCCTATTTTAAAGATTCGTATACCAAGTTCTTATTTCATCAAAGAAATTAGCCACCTCCAAATCAGCCAAAGATACTTCTGGTCCACTAGTGGTAAAAGGTAACCAACGACCTTGAGTATTAAGTGTTTTCCATCTTAGAGGTTTAGAGGAGCGTTTATTAGGGTAAAAGCCAATTGTAGGTATATCCATCGCACCAGCAATATGTAGTGGCCCAGTTGACCCAGCGATAAACAAATTGGCAGTAGCAATAGAATTCATGAAGTCTGCAATACCATCATTTTTATCGTATAAGCTTACATGACTAACCAAACCTTGCAGAGCTTCAACTAATGACTGAGAAATAGGCGCTTCACCTGGCCCTGCGGTTATAACAAAGTGAAAATAATCAATACTATCTAAGAAAACAATCAGTTTCACCCATTGATCTTGCGTCAGCGTGTTAGAAGATCCACCGGTCACGGGATGAACAAAACACAATTTCCGTACAGTGCTGACTCCAAGCTCATCAAGCTTGTTTAACTGCTTAGTTACCTGTTCAGGAGAATAAGAAAACATCGGTGACATTTCTGTTTCGTCTTCACCACCTAACAACGCCACAAAATAATGAGCCAACTCTAGGTTGTATTGAAATTCAGGTTTAATTGACTTAGAACGACGCTGACGCAGTGTATGGGTATATAAAAACTGCACCCACTTTGTGGCAGGAGCAACTCGAATCGGTATTTTAGCCTGTCGAACTAAAGTGGCATTATAAGAGTCTGAAAACAAACAAATCACTGCATCAAACTCACGTTTTTTAAGTTCTGTTACTAATGATTTTTTATTTAGGGGGTCCTTAGGATCAATAATGATGTCATCAATCCAAGCAAAGGATTGAGCGATGTCTTTTGTGTAATTTGGCACCAATGCCGTCAGAGTGGCACTAGGAAAAGCATTTTTAATCGCTTGTATAGCAGGTAAAGCAAGGACAAAATCACCAATTTTATCATTGCGTACCACTAAAATTTTCTTTACTTCCGACATAAACTAACAACTTCCTAACAATAAGCTCTTGGCTTTTGCTTAATAACGACCGGCTAATAAGTCATCAACTTAACAAGGCTTACATCTTTGCGATAAAAAAATGAGAGCTAAATCGGAAAATTAATGCTCTGCTAGACAAAATATAAAATACATTTTAAGTAGGTTCTTTAGCGCTTTCAAGAAAAAGTGTATGCAAAAGCCTTAGTAAGTCACGCTAAAAAAGTGCGAACAAACCCTCTTACCTTAGCTGGAGGATGAAGGACTGTTGTTCGAAGCGAATGTCGAATGTGAATGGTGGTTCTATGTTCGAGGTGCTCTACATTGACGATTTCGCTGAAAGACTGAGGTTTAGTAGACGTATTAGAACCTCTCCTAGCTTATTATAGCTTGGATCTTAACTATGATGACGTAAAGCAAAAGCTTGCCTGTTTTATTCCGATTAACTATCCCTTCCAACGGTTGAGCTACAGCGAAAGAGAAAGTGAAGCCTTCATTGATAAGCTAAATCCTTCTTCGCCATTTAAACATCTCCACCAAACAAATCACGTGTATAAACTTTATCTTTCACATCAGACATATCATCTGTCATTCGGTTAGCCACAATAACATCTGAAAGCGCCTTAAATTCTTCTAGGTTTTTAATTACTTTTGAATTAAAAAAGTTATCTTCTAGAAGAGAGGGTTCATACACAACCACCTCAACTCCTTTTGCTTTTATACGCTTCATGACTCCTTGAATTGCTGACGCTCTAAAATTATCCGATCCGACTTTCATCACCAAACGGTAAATACCAACAACTTTAGGGTTATTTTTTAGAATTGATTCAGCGATAAAATCTTTACGAGTCGCATTAGCATCGACAATGGCTCTCACCAAATTATTGGGAACCTTGTCATAGTTAGCAAGTAGCTGTTTAGTATCTTTAGGGAGACAATAGCCACCGTAACCAAATGAGGGGTTATTGTAGTGGCTCCCAATACGAGGATCTAAACCTACACCCTGAATAATCTGGCGACTATCCAACTGATGGGATTCCGCGTAGCTGTCTAATTCATTAAAAAATGCAACACGCATAGCTAGATAGGTATTAGCAAACAGCTTAATAGCTTCCGCCTCGGTTGAGCCAGTAAGCAAAACATCGATGTCCGTTTTTTCTGCCCCCTGAACAAGTAGGTCGGCAAACACCTGAGCCCTATCAGACACTTCACCAACAATAATTCGTGAAGGGAATAAATTGTCATGTAATGCTTTGCCTTCACGTAAAAATTCAGGCGAAAACAACAAATTATCAGTTCCATAACGCTCACTAGCGGACTTAGTGAAGCCAACTGGCACTGTAGATTTAACCACCATAACAGCATTTGGATTAATACTTATCACGTCTTGAATGACGGATTCAACATGCTTGGTATTAAAATAATTTGTTTCTGGATCATAATCTGTAGGCGTTGCGATGATCACATAGTCAGCATCAAGGTAAGCCTCTTCCTTGTCTAGTGTCGCAATAAAGTTCAGCTTTTCTTCAGCCAGATAGCGCTCTATATCATTATCTTCAATAGGTGATTGCTTTCTATTGAGCATATCAACTTTAGCTGACACGATATCCAATGCAACAACATGATTGTACTTCGCCAATAGCAGAGCATTTGAAATGCCAACATACCCTGTTCCTGCCACTGCTATTTTCATTCGCTTGATCCTTTACTTTAAAGATATAGAGTTTGTGTTGAAAAGAGGCTATTTTACAGTTTGTACCGTAATTAAAAATGCCAAAACATGTCTTTTTTATGAATTACATTAAGAAATACAGCAAATAAAGAACACCACAGCTAATATTAATAAAAAACAAGGAGTTCTATATGAAGTTTGAACTGGTCGACCGTCAAGGCTATATCCCTGATCTTAACTATGGCGCCTCAGGGCAGGAGCTTTCCTGCTTTATTCCGAGTGACTATTCCTTCCAACAAGTGAGCTACAACAATGGTGAAGGCGAAGCTGTCATTGATAAGCACACTTGGCATTTTTTC
Source organism: Marinomonas foliarum (assembly GCF_003337275.1). Taxonomy (GTDB): domain Bacteria; phylum Pseudomonadota; class Gammaproteobacteria; order Pseudomonadales; family Marinomonadaceae; genus Marinomonas; species Marinomonas foliarum. The sequence continues at coordinate 202,372 of NZ_QPJQ01000001.1, forward strand.
TTTACTCAAGAGGGCATTGGCATCAAATTAATGGATGGAATCGTAACCCTAAAAGAGGCAGAGCATTTCTTACATGCCGTTAAATCGCATATCTGGGGGGAAACACACCAACAAGTACAAATTTTCATGGCTGGAGCCATACCAAAATAACTAAATTGTATCTAAACCGCTCCCCCTATACCTAAGAGGGAGCGGTTTTATATACAAATAAAAAGTCGCTATTCTACAAAGCCGTCGCTCGCAGCATCCTTTTTGACCATTGACTCCACGATCCAACATAAACCTGCCTAGCCTCTATTCCGGCATGGTTTAAGGCCAAAACATTGTGACAAGCGGTCACTCCAGATCCGCAATAATATACATAGGAATCACTGCTATTAGACAACCAATCTTGCCACTCCACATGCAATTGCTCTGCAGGTTTAAAGCAGCCATTTTCATCTAGATTATCTGAAAAAGGACGATTAATGGCACCAGGAATATGTCCAGCAACGGGATCCATAGTTTCATTTTCGCCATTAAAGCGATCTGAGGCTCTAGCATCCACTAACTGAAATTGGTTTGTCTCAAAATTCTCAACTATCGCTTGCTCACTAATCGCCCAAGGAAACGAAACCTTAATATTATTAGGTGAAACGGTCGGCGTTACAAACGCCAATGAGACTTCTTGTCCTTGTTTTAACCATTCAGGAAAGCCGCCATTCAAAACGCGCACATGAATATCTTGTTGACTTAGCATCCACCAAGCACGCGCCGCAATTGCGCCTCCCATATCGTCATACACAATAACGTGCGTATTAGAATCTATCCCCCAAGCCTGTAATTGTTCCGAAAAAATAAGATCATCGGGCAAAGGGTGTCGGCCAGTCAGTTCCGCCTCAGGCCCAGCAAGCTCTTGATGAACATCCACAAAGATAGCGCCAGGAATATGACCTTTATCGTATTCTGATTTACCTTTAGCATGATCGGCCAAATAGAATCGACAGTCTAAAACAACCACGTTTGGTTGCCCAAGCAGTAGGGCCAGTTCATTTGTATTAATTAGTGTTTTTAATAGCACAGGCTTTCCTCAGACAATCACCAGTGGTTACAACAAGACTTATTCTGTTGCTTTTAAATCTACTTTGATTATTCATTTTTTGCTAATATTCGAGTTAATTATCTTACTGCCGAGTTTTCCATGTTACGTATTGACTTAATCCTTACCGAGCAAGGCCTTGCTAAATCCCGCTCTCAAGCACAAACCTTTATCAGTGAAGGACGAGTCTCATACAAACAAAACCAGCAATGGATAACCGCAACCAAACCTAGCTTAAAATTACCATCAGATATTGAGCTAAACATCACCTCAGACGAAGCCGACAAATACGTTTCCCGTGGGGCTTTGAAACTTGAAGGCGCTCTACTGCATACAAAACTAAATATCGAAGGTTTCCTTGTATTAGATATCGGCCAATCTACCGGAGGCTTTAGTGATTGCGCTATTCAACATGGAGCAGCCAAAGTTGTTGGTGTTGAAGTGGGTCACGACCAACTTGATCAACGCCTACGAGATAATCAAAACATCGTTTGTCTAGAAGGCATTAATGCTCGCAATTTATCGGTTGAAGATCTGCACGAACACTTTCCCGAAAAGGGCTTCGACCTTGTTGTTATGGATGTCTCTTTTATTTCACAAACCAAAATTTTGCCACAGCTACCAAGCTTACTCAGCAGAGAAGGACATCTAATAACCCTAGTAAAACCTCAGTTTGAAGTAGGCAAAGACTTCATCGGTAAAGGTGGAATAGTAAAAGACAAACAACGAGTAAAACAGCTTGAAAAAGATATCAAAGACTTTACCCAAGGACTAGACTTCGAGGTGAAATGCTATATAGAAAGCCCGATAAAAGGCGGAGATGGTAACCAGGAATTTTTACTTTGGGCGACACGTCGATGACATCATCGCCAAATAAGAAGTAGTGGTAATAACGCTTATATAATCTCATCATAATTATGCAGGCTGCTAGGCAAAATCTCACAGGCTTCTTTTTCTTCAAGTTCAGTAATATAGTTTCTAGCCATATAAAACCCCAAACAACCAAAAATAACTGACCCAACAGCCTGTCCGAAAAGTATCCCTTCTGCCCCCATAAACCAAGAAAAGAGAGTAATCAAAGGCCACGTACCTAGCGTTGCTCGGCCGAAATTTAGCAAAGTACTATTTAGCGGCCTGCCCAGATTATTAAAAACCGCAATCGCAATAAAGAGTAAACTTTGGAAGAAAAAGCTAAAAGAAACAAACGTAGCAAAAAAGCGAATCAAATCCGCACTCCCCTGTGACGCATGAAATACGGAAACCAGCCAATCTTGCATCTGATAAAGACAAAAACAGAGCACCAGGCAATAGCCAAGCGCATAAACCACCGCACTGCTGATTGCACTGTGCATTCTATCAAAACGCCCCGCCCCATAGTTTTGTCCTAATATAGGACCCACCGCGCCAGACAAAGCAAAAATGCCACCAAACACAACAGGAATAATACGTCCAATAACGGCGACAGCAGCCACAGCATCATCACCAAAAGAAGCTGTGTGCTCCATTACAATGGCATTTGCTAGCGGTGAAGACATATTGGTTAGCATGGCAGGAACAGCAATTAGGGAGATAGATTTAACGTCCTCAAAAAAATCCATCAAATCAAATTCGCCTAACATTTTATGGATATGGACAACGCCATAATAAGACACAGCCACCATGGAAAAACGCGCGATCAAAGAAGCGATGGCCGCCCCTTGCACCCCCAAGCCAAATGCAAAAATGAAAATCGGGTCCAGTACCGCGTTAACTAAGCCGCCAATCATAGTTGCGTACATTGCTCGACGTGCATCGCCTAGTGCTCGCATAATGCCAGAGCCAATCATACCAATCATTACTGCCGGCATACCAAGAACTAAAATCTGCAAATAGCCGGTAGCTAAATCCAATGCTCGCCCTGTCGCACCTATATATAACAAGATATGAGGGATATTAGACCACAAAAGCCACACAATCCCAGTCGAGAAAAAAATACCGAACGCCAACACATTCACGGCATGCCGCTTGGCCAATTCAATTTGACCTTCTCCAATTGCTCTGGATACCAATGCCGTTGCAGCGATTGATACAGCAATACTCAAAGAGATGGTGAAAAACATAATCGTGCTGGCAAACCCAACAGCCGCAACCGCTTCTTTTTCGCCCAACATCGAGAGGAAAAGCATGTCGACAAGGTCGACCAAAAACATGCACATCAGGCCAAACGCACCAGTGGCAGACATACTAACAACATGTTTAAAGGTTGAACCTTCTGTAAGCTTTGCCGGACCTGGCATTTGTTTCCCCTAAAAATGACGCATCTATAGAGCGACAAAAATACAAACAAAATAAAAAAACCGGACAAGCAATTGCTTGTCCGGTTCTGTATTTTCTCATGTATGGAGAGTAGAGAAAATGCTTACTTCACACTCACCACGCAGATAATCTAATGAAGATCGTTATTCGTTCGATTAAAGACAATTTTTTCGACATCAGCAAAACGCTCTGCGAAATGCACCGTCATCCCTTCTTTCACCGATTCAGGTAATTCCTCAAAGTCACGACGGTTTGGCTCTGGTAAGATAATTTCATTAATCTTACTGCGTTTCGCAGCAATGATTTTTTCACGAATACCACCAACAGCAAGCACTTGACCCGTTAATGTAAGTTCACCTGTCATAGCCAACCCTCGACGTATAGGCTCATTTCTTGCCAATGACATCAAAGCTGTTGCCATAGTGATGCCAGCACTTGGGCCGTCTTTTGGTGTTGCACCTTCAGGGACATGCAAATGCACAAGACTCTTATCAAAGAACTCTGGTGATTTCTGGTAGCTCTTAGTGTGAGAAAATACATAAGAATAAGCAATCTCAGCTGATTCTTTCATGACCTCGCCAAGCTTACCCGTAAGTTTTAAGCCACGCGTTAGATCATGTACTTTATTGGCTTCAATCGGCAAAGTAGCCCCGCCCATCGAAGTCCAAGCCAAGCCTGTAACCACACCAACACCTTGCAAGGTTTTTTCTGGTCGGAAGTAAGGCATACCTAACAATGTTTCGACATCTTTGACGCCCACACTGATATGCTCTTTCTCTCCCGTAATCAGCTCTACAACACTCTTACGCAGGATTTTTTGCAGCAATTTGTCTAAGCCACGCACTCCAGCCTCACGAGCATAATGCTCGATAATATGCCGTAACGCAGCATCCGTAATATTCAACTGTTTCTTCAACAGCTTGTTTTTCTTGAGTAATTTTGGCCATAAATGCTGCTTAGCAATCGCTAATTTTTCATCACCAATATAACCAGACAAGCGAATCACATCCATTCGATCTAACAAAGGCGCTGGAATCGTATCTAGCTGGTTTGCCGTACAAATAAATAAGGCTTTAGACAAATCGATACGCATATCCAAATAATGATCAAGAAACTCAACATTTTGCTCAGGATCTAATGCTTCCAATAAAGAAGAAGCTGGATCCCCCTGAAAAGAAGAGCCAATCTTATCGATCTCATCCAACATAATGACAGGGTTTTCAACCTCAACATCTTTTAACGCTTGGACAAATTTACCTGGCAAAGCGCCAATATAAGTACGTCGATGGCCTTTAATTTCTGCTTCGTCACGCATGCCACCAAGACTAAACCGATAAAACTTACGATTTAGAGACTCTGCGATAGACTTACCAATGGATGTTTTACCAACACCTGGAGGACCAACAAGAAGAAGAATGCTTCCTCCCATTTCGCCACGATGCGCACCTAACGCCAAGAACTCCACAATACGATCTTTTATATCACCAAGACCCGCGTGATGGGATTCCAAAACCTCACGAGCCAACTTGATGTCTAAATTATCTTTAGAGTGAATCCCCCAAGGCAGCGCCGTCGCCCAATCCAAATAATTACGTGTAACACCATATTCTGGGGAACCAGTTTCCAGAATGCTCAGTTTATGCAACTCTTCTTGAATTTTGTCATTTACTGCTTTAGGAAGAATTTTACCTTCCAAGCGAGCTTCGAACGTTTCGACATCTGAGGTGCGATCGTCCTTTGAAATACCCAATTCTTTTTGGATGATTTTCAATTGCTCTTTTAAGAAGAAGTCACGCTGATGCTTGCTGATTTTATCGTTAACTTCTGCACTAATTTCATTTTGTAAACGAGCAATTTCTAGCTCTTTTCGCAGCAAAGTCAAAGCTAAATGCATACGAGCAGGAACAGGGACTGTCGCCAAAACATCATATAACTCTTCAGCATCAGCAGAAGTAATAGACGCCGCAAAATCCGCTAACAGACCGGATTCATTAAAAGAGAAGCGCCCTAGGTATTGTTTTAAATCCTCACTAAATAAAGGGTTCAAACGAATCAACTGCTTGATTGCATCAAGGATCGCAATAGAGTACGCCTTTGATTCATCATCATTTGACTTAACATCATTGATATACCGAACACGCGCTAAATAAGGCGCCTCCTCACTTAGCCACTCGATGACTTCAAAGCGTTTCACGCCTTGGGCTAAAAACGTCAATTTGTCGTTCTGTTTCTCGGCTTTATGAACTCTCGCCACACAACCAATAGAACGAAATTCGTCAACAGAAGGTTCTTTTTTTGCTTTTTTATCAGCGTAGACTAAACCGACAGCAGCTTGCGGATGCTCGGCAATTCGCTCTAAAGTATCTTCCCACTGTTCTGCATCCACCATAACAGGCTGAACCTGTGCTGGAAAAAATGGACGGCTGGATATGGGTAAAATAAATAGCGTTTCAGGCAAAACATCATCAGGCAGAGCAAGGCCTTTAGGGTCACTAATTTCAATATCTTCAACCCCATCCATTACATCATTTACTTCTTGTTCATCTAAATATTGTTCATCATCATTCATCATTAAGGTCTCACAAATCGCCTCTTTGTTAAAAATAGCATTAGCGATAAATTGCTAATATCTACTCTTTCTGTATACCTTCTATGTAATGACGATCTTACCGAAAACAACGCTCGGCGTTATTTTCCCAAATACTTGCTCACTTCAAGCCACAAACTAACCGTACAGACAGGATTAGTTATTTGGTCAATTCTGACTTAATGCTATTATTAGCTAAACGATGAAAAGATAACTCACTTACATTCACACTCCCTTAGTGATTAAAAAGGAATGGCCAATGACCCGCGATGAAATCCTTAACGCTTACCAAGACATACATGTAGTAAAGCACCCTTTTGTTAAGCATAAATTAACAAGTCTTCGTGACAAAAATACCAGCACACGTGAATTTCGCATGCTAGTAGAAGAACTTGGAACCCTCATTGGTTATGAAGCCACAAGAGATTTAGAAACTGTCGATATTGAAATAGAGACACCATTAGAAAAAGCCATGTGCCCCGTCCTCAAAGGGAAAAAACTTTGTATTGTCACGATAATGAGAGCAGGTAATGGACTTGCTGAGGGAGTATTAAAGCTATCTCCTAGTGCACGAGTTGGTCATGTTGGCTTATACCGAGACCCTGAGACAAAGCAACCTGTCGAGTACTACTTGAAAATGCCGCATTCAGTAAATGAACGCACCATCATTGTTGTCGACCCTATGCTGGCGACAGGTAACTCTGCAATCATGGCCATCGAAAAAATGAAAGAGATGGGCGCAACAGACATTCGCTTTATTTGTTTATTTGCCGCACCTGAAGGCATAGAAGCCTTTAAAGAAGCACACCCTGACGTGGCTATGTACATAGGCTCAATTGACCGCGGCCTTGACGAGCATGCTTACATCCGACCTGGCGTAGGCGATGCAGGCGACAGAATTTACGGTACTCGTTAACTTCATTTCGAAAATAACAAAAAGGCTCTGCTTGTAAACAAGCAGAGCCTTTTTTACGTCTAATCAGCCATAAGTACTAAGAAAGCAATACTTTTGCGCTAGTTCTTCATGGCTAAAAAGGCGCCGGCACTCGCCATAATACCGCCAGCGGTCCGGTTCAATGACTTCATTGAACGTTCAGACTTCATAAATCTTCGTGCCTGCGAGGCACAAATGGAAATCATAGTAAGACCAAGCAAAAGAGCGATAAAAGCTAAGAAAGAGGCCAATACAATATCCACACCACCAAGAGCAGTTAAATCCATAAAGGTCGGCAAGAAGGCTACATAAAAAAGAATGACTTTAGGGTTCGAAGCCGAGATCATAAAGCCTTGGATAAAACTCGCCATCTCACTGCTTGACGCCCCAATATCTGTCGGAGAGGAAGAGACAGAAGAAGTCCACATTTTCCACCCCAAATATATTAAGTAGGCCGCACCTGCATAACGTATGACTAAAAACGCACTCTCCCATGTTGATGCTATCGCAGCCAAACCATAACACGCCATTACCAAGTAAATGATATCGCTTAGCACCATACCAAGACTAAGTGATATGCAGGCCCGTGCACCCTTTGTCATGCTTCTCGCCAAAATAGCAAAAATGCCTGGACCTGGAGTAATGCTAAAAATAAATATAGCTAAAAAGAACGTGATACCACTTTCTAATGTCATAACAAACCCTCAAATGTACCCCTAATTAATCCTTCACGTCGCAGCCAACTAAAACCATACGAGTAATAAAGTGTTTAGCTTCTTCATAATCACTTTTTTCTAATTCATCTTTCTGCAGCATAATTTTTACCTGCGCATCAAAATCCGCATAAGTTTGGGTCATTGCCCAAATACTAATAAAAAGATGCTCGGTCGACACAGGAGCCATCAGCCCCTGCTCCACCCACTCTTGAATTGTTACTTTCTCTCGGCTCAGCTCGGTTACGAATAAATTTCTAAGATACTCTAAAACAAAGGTTTCTTCGCCAATCAGTGCCATCGCAAAAATTTTAGAAGCATTTTTATTAGAACGAGATTGATCGATTTTTTCGCTAATATAACGAGTTAGGTTAATCCTCGGACCTTCTGCCGCATTAAATTCACTCACCGAATCTAACCATAGGCGCAAGATACGCTCCAATACAGCTTCAAGTAAATCTTTCTTAGAGCGGTAATAGTAATGCACATTGGCCTTTGGCAGGCCAGCCTCATCAGCAATCATCTGAGTCGTTGTTTTTGCCAGACCTTGTCGAGCGAACACACGCTCTGATGTTTCAAGAATGAGTGTCTGGTTCTGCGCTCGAATATGCGCTTTCAGCTGATCTTTTGGTCGTTTAACGTCAGTCAAAGGTGTAGCCTCATTGATCAAATATAGTACTAAAGGGAAATTGTTTTCAGTATCGGCTTACCTTCCTGTGCGACACAAAAGGAGGATAACATTCTTTGTAATTGGCACGAAGTGATAACAAAAATCAGGCGAAAAAAAGGGAGCCGAAGCTCCCCATTTCCCCTCGCAGCAGAGACGTTAGTGACTATAGGCATTCGTCACTAGGCTAACTGCTACACCACGTTGGCGCTGTAATTGATATGTTGCAGATACAACATATCAATGTTCTGAACAAAACATTGAGTACCAAAAATCTATTCTGATTTTTATAAAACGCAATCAATGTCTTTGTATGCAATTGAGACACTGATTATAGACTGCTGAATTGGCAGTGCAATAGTTCAGAAGAAAAAAGTTGACCGATCGATCAATTTATATAAGTAAATTAAATATTTTTAGGTTGAGCCGCTCTGGTAAGGCGATTTCGACCCTTTTTCTTAGAGAGATACAAGGCATCATCTGCTCTCTTTAATACCGAGTCCGTAGGCTCTCCAGTTGTAGCAAATGCAACCCCAACACTCACAGTCACATTCACGTCAACTTCCTGTTTCTTTTTAGGATCAAACACTTCAACAAACGCTTCTTCTATACTCTCACGAATGGTCTCTAACGATGCTTCTGCTTCTGCAAGGTGCTTACTACGAAATACAACCGTAAATTCTTCACCTCCATATCGAAATGCGCGCCCTGGGTAAGCAAACAACTTCAATTTAGAAGCAACATTTTTTAGTACCCTATCCCCCATATCGTGCCCGTACGTATCATTAAATCTTTTGAAGTGATCCACATCCACCATGGCGATAGCGTACTGTTTAGACAACCCCACTAACTGCTCATTCAACGCTCGTCGACCAGGTAACTTCGTCAGGTCATCGAGATAAGCCATACGATGACTTTCCATCAACAAAAACCAAACCCATAAAAGAAACTGTGCAGATAACAACGCATCAAATTGCGTATCCGAAGATACAAAATGACTCATTACCAGCAAACTAACAATACTGACTAAACCACTTGCTCTAAACGTATCTCCACTAAACCACCAAGCAACACCCATCGCTCCTGCACTAAACAACAAGACACACCAAAGCAACACCGTCGACCAGGTCACACCAATATTAAAAAAATGATGATCTAAAAATGAAAATGAAACCCAGCTACGTTCGATGGCATAACACCAGCCAATCAACATAACAATAAAAAGAATGCGATTTACTGCAAACCGGTTAAAGAAACCTCTCTCTGGAATAAATCCTAGTAAAGAAATACAAAAGCAAGAAACGACCAGATAGGCCGTCAGTGAGGCCTGTTGATCGGAAGAGCCATACAATTTTGGAATTAGCAACAACAAGACCAAGAGCAGGACTCGACCTTTATTAAAATGCCAAGCAAGTAAAATAGCGACACTTGCTAAGATAAGAGGAAGCAATGGCAAAATATCAAACCACAAGGGTGGCAGCATACCAACATACAAACTAGCATAGATGCTGACTAGCAAAATACAGCACGGAACTAACAATGAACCTAAACGTTCAGACATAAAAAAATCAAACCCATCGAATCATTCGATTAAATACGATCAATATATTGCCCCGAAAACGATTCAATTTCATTAATAATAGTGTGAATTATAATTTGAGGGTAAATAAGATGGGATTACTTGTAGACGGTCAGTGGGTTGACCAGTGGTACGACACAAAATCAACTCAAGGCAAGTTCGTTCGTAGTGAATCAGCTTTCCGTAACTGGATCTATCCAGCCAGTGAGTATGATGCAAACAATGCAAATCATTTTCCTGCGCAAGCAGACCGCTATCACTTATATGTTTCTTTGGCATGCCCTTGGGCACACCGTGCGCTGGTTTTCATTAAGCTAAAGCAGTTAGAAGACCTAATTAGTGTCAGCTGTGTTCACCCTGACATGCTTGAAAACGGTTGGGAATTCAAACAGGACCAAGCTTTTACCGATCCAAATATTGCTATCGGAGATCCGTTACACAGGGTTAACTTTGCTCATCAGCTTTATACTAAAGCCGACCCTAATTATAGTGGAAGAGTAACCGTGCCTATTTTATGGGACAAAGAAGACAACACCATAGTGTCTAAGGAACATACGAACAAGTAAGACAATTTTTAGCTGACTTTCAGCTTGTGACAGTATTTCCTCAGAAGCGACATTTAATCACCACTTAACCCACTTG
>NZ_QPJQ01000002.1 GCF_003337275.1 Marinomonas foliarum
CGGTATCGGCGAAGGAAAGCTGATTCATGTCATTCGGTCTTGAGGTAATGGTCAGATCGGCATTGTCTCATATTGGGGACTTAATCGCAGTTTCCCTAACTTGCCCCACGATTTTATTGTTCTCATTTATTATCCCTAGGAGACTAATTTACCTTTATTTTTATAAGAAACTTGGCTCGACACTACAAGCAAGCAACAACGAGTTAAAACTAACTCTATAGCCATACCTTATGCGCTAAGTGGTTTTAATAGTATTAATTGCAATATAAAGGCTCAAGGCTTTTTTATGGGTATTGTTCATCTAAATTAATAATACCCATAAAAAAAGCTCCGTTATATTTGCTAACGAAGCTTTTTATATCAATGACCTAGGTATGCCTGCAATATCCTATAACAAGTAACTATTCAAGCTCACGAGCATTGATATAAGCGCGCTCAGATACTTCGTGCCACGCTCTTACTTTCGCGCCAAACTCCTTAAATGAGTCATAGACTTTCTGACTTAATGGATCTGCAGCTGCTACTTCTTCTAATGTTTCAGTAGAAGCTTTTTTCAGCGCTATCAATACATCATCAGGGAAAGATTTCAACGTCACGTTATGTTCATTGATTAACGTCTGGAGTGCCGCGTTATTCAATGCGGTGAATTCATCCAACATTTCTGCGTTTGCTTGGCGAGTCGCAGCACGTACGATTAGCTGAAGATCTTTTGGTAAGGCTTCAAACGCTTCTTTATTGTAAAGCGCTTCCATTGTAGAACCTGGCTCATGCCAACCTGGGTAGTAATAGTATTTAGCTGCTTTATAAAGACCGAATGCAAGGTCGTTATATGGGCCAACCCACTCGGTTGCGTCAATCGCGCCCGTTTGCAAAGAGGTGAAAATCTCTCCGCCAGGCAAGTTCACAGGTATGCCACCAATTTTTTTAATAACTTCACCACCAAGGCCTGGAATACGCATTTTTAAACCTTGAAAGTCTGCCAAAGAATTTACTTCTTTGTTAAACCAGCCACCCATTTGTACACCGGTATTACCCGCAGCCATTGGGATCAAGTTAAATGGTGCGTAAATTTCTTCCCACAGTTTCAAACCGCCACCGTGATGAATCCAAGAATTGATTTCTTGTGCAGTGAAGCCATAAGGAACCGCAGTAAAGAATTGCGCTGCAGGGGCTTTGCCTTTCCAGTAATACGCTGCACCGTGACCCATTTGTGCTGTGCCACGAGAAACCGCATCAAACACTTCCAATGCAGGAACCAATTCACCTGCCGCATACACTTTTACATTGATACGACCGTTAGACATCTCGTTGATGCTTTTTGCTAGGCTTTCTGCGCCAGTCCCTAAACCAGGCAGGTTTTTAGGCCAAGTTGTGACCATTTTCCAATTAACGACATCGGCTTTTTTCTCGACTTGAGCAGTTTCTTTTTCTTCAGATCCACCACAGGCAACCAACGTTGCTGCAGCCAAACCGACTATTGCCAGTTTACCCCACGCTTTTATTATCATTTTTTATCCCTCAGGAGACTGATTACATTTATTGTTATAAGACTTAGCTTTCAAACCAAAGCAACACTAATTACTTTTCATTTCTTCCTTTTGTATTGAGGAAGAAATTCGAACTTTTATACATATTTTCTGCACTAAGTATTTTGAATAGTATGAATTGCGCTGTCAGCGCTCAAGTCTTTTTTGATATTTCTTTCTTTCATCGCTCGATTCATCCCCTCAGTAAAACAAAAAAGCCCCGTTATCAAAGATAACGAGGCTTTATCAACATTAGTGCTTTTAAAATATAAAGCTTAGCGTCTTAATCGTCCGCACGCGCATTAATATAAGCTCGCTCGGACACATCATGCCATTCACTTACTGGAGCCATAAAGTTTTTGAAAGACTCATAAACTTTTTGGCTATTAGGGTCATTAGCCGCGACTTCTTCTAATGTTTCAGCCGACGCTTTCTTAAGTGCTTCCAACAGATCTCGTGGGAACGGCTTAAGAATCACATTATGTTCATTGACCAAGGTTTGCAGTGCATCATTATTGCGCGCGGTAAACTCGTTAATCATGTCTAAGTTAGCCTGTTTAACCGCTGCACGAGCAATAGCTTGTAGATCCTTAGGCAAAGCCGCAAACGCGTCTTTGTTAAAGATAACTTCAACAGCAGAACCTGGTTCATGCCATCCCGGGTAATAGTAGTATTTCGCCGCTTTATACAAGCCAAATGCTAAATCATTATAAGGGCCAACCCATTCGGTTGCGTCAATCGTACCCGTTTGAAGCGCCGTAAATACTTCACTACCCGGTAAGTTGATAGGTGATGCACCGACTTTTTTCAGTACTTCGCCACCTAACCCAGGCATACGCATTTTCAAACCTTTGAAATCCTCTAGGGAATTGATTTCTTTATTGAACCAACCACCCATTTGCACGCCAGCATTACCAGCAACCATAGGGATCAGGTTAAAGGGAGCGTAGATATCCTCCCACAACTCTAAACCGCCGCCATAGGCAATCCACGCATTAAACTCTTGTGCATTAAAACCAAAAGGGACAGTTGAGAAAAACTGCGCCGCAGCCACCTTCCCTTTCCAGTAATACGCCGAGCCGTGGCCCATTTGTGCCGTGCCACGAGAAACGGCATCAAACACTTCTAATGCAGGTACAAGCTCGCCAGCAGCATAGACTTTAATATCCAAACGCCCGTTAGACATTTCTTTAATATTCTTCGCCAGCGCCTCTGCACCCGTCCCCATTCCTGGGAGGTTTTTCGGCCAAGTTGTCACCATTTTCCAATGAATAACATCCACTTTTTGCTCTGCCTTTGCGGTCCCTTTTTCTTCTGTCCCGCCACAAGCAGCCAATGTTGCTGCCATCAAGCCGACAAGTAAGGCTTGATTCCACTTTTTAATTTTATTCATGCGCTTATCCATTAATGAGTGAATCACACTCAATATTAATGACTTAGCCTAATGAGCTGCATTAGGCTAGCAATATAAAATAAGCCCTACCATCAATGGATAGCAGGGCTTATCAAGATCACTTGTTCTCTATTCTATGAATAAGAAAAGCATTAGTCGGTTGCGCGAGCATTAATAAAGGCACGCTCAGAAATATCATGCCATTCGCTCACAGAGTGTAAGAAGCCGGTAAAAGAGTCATACACTTTTTGGCTCATTGCATCGTTAGCCGCCACTTCTTTAAGTGTTTCGTCTGATGCAACACGCAAAGCTTCCAAAAGATCTTTCGGGAACTTTTTCAAAGTAACATTATGCTCATCAACCAACGTCTGCAAAGCCGCATTGTTACGTGCTGTTAGCTCGTTCAGCATATTCAAGTTAGCTTGCGCAGCTGCAGAGCGAACAATCTCTTGCAAATCTACAGGCAAGGCATTAAAGGCGTCTTTGTTGATCAGCGCTTCAACTGCAGAACCTGGCTCTTGCCAACCTGGGTAATAGTAGTATTTCGCCGCTTTATACAAACCAAAGGCTAAATCGTTGTAAGGGCCAACCCACTCTGTCGCATCAAGAGCACCAGTTTGAAGAGCGGTAAACATCTCGCTACCAGGAAGGTTAACCGTCACAGCACCAACCTTTTTAAGCACTTCGCCACCTAGGCCAGGCATACGCATTTTCAAACCTTGAAAATCCGCTAAAGAATTGATTTCTTTATTAAACCAACCGCCCATTTGCGCACCTGTGTTACCTGCCGCCATAGGGATAATGTTGAATGGAGCATAAACTTCTTCCCACAGCTCTAATCCACCGCCAAATTCAAGCCAAGCGTTAAACTCTTGTGCTGTCATACCAAATGGTACAGACGAAAAAAACTGTACAGCAGGCGCCTTACCTTTCCAGTAATATGCAGAACTATGACCTATTTGCGCAGTACCACGGGAAACAGCATCAAATACTTCCAGTGCTGGAACTAACTCTCCTGCTGAGTAGACCTTAATGTCCAAACGACCATCAGACATTTTTGTAATATTTTTTGCGAATGCTTCAGCACCCGTTCCCAAACCTGGAAAGTTTTTAGGCCAGGCTGTGACCATTTTCCAATGAATGGTTTCTACTTTCTTTTCAACTTTTGCCGTTTCTTCAGCTTTCTCTGATCCACCACAAGCAACCAAAGACACAGCTAGCAAACCAGCGAACGCCAATCTGCCCAATCCCATTAAATTACGCATTATTTTCCCTCAGGAGCTAGATACTTGATAACAATAACTCTGTCTGTGACACAAGAAAGAGATGCCCTACATCAATCAATCTTAGAGACAGGATCAATAATCCACGAATGCTAAAACACCGCTCATTATTGTATTTTTATTATAAAATCAGACAGAAAAATGCCCTTTTGATGCATAAAACATCAAAAAGGCAAAAGATGATAAGAATTGTAAGAACCTTGCTCAACCCTTTTTTGCGATTTCTTTCGACTAAATTGACGAAAGTTAGAAATTCGGCGTATAACCCCAAGACATGCGCTGACCGCTTTCTGCAGATTGCTCCGCCAAACAAATCAAATAAATCAACTGGCAGGCTTGTTCCATAGCAACAGGAGCCTCGCCTTTCCCCAGAATGGCATCACGTAACTGGGCATAAAACGCCACATAATCACCTTGTGTTGACGCTTCGTTAATCCTCTCTATATCATCTTGGGAATGCGCCACAAAACGAGTATTGCGCTGCTGTGTCGCTTTGGATGGAAAGTCTGCGTCCCAAGGCATTTGACCTGCTCGTAAGGCCTCTTCTTGTGGATCCAACCCCACACATTGCCAACTGCCCTTGGTAAATCTTGCATTGAAACGGCGCATTTCACCTGCCTCAAACGGCGTTGATGCTAAACGCACACGCTTATCGTCATAACCCAACTCCACCTCAAACCAGTCATGGGCTTGGCTACCTTCACGTAGCTTATCGATACTCGCGTGTAACCACTTCGGTGGACCAAATAAACATAACGCCTGATCTAAAATATGCGGGCCTAGATCCCAGAAAATCCCAGTACCAACACCCGGCTCCTCACGCCAGCGAGCTTGAGCGGCAGGACGAAAGCGATCAAAGCGCGAATCCAAATGCTTCAACTCACCTAATTCACCACTTTTGATCAACGCTTTAAGACGCAAAAAATCACCATCAAAACGACGATTTTGATACACGCAAAAGACCAAACTTTTTTGTTTAGCAAGAACACACAATGCTTCTATCTGACTTAGACTGGTCACAGACGGCTTCTCTAACAAAACATGTTTGCCGTTTTCCAATGCCTTTTTTGCTTGATCAAAATGCAACGAATTCGGTGTAGTGATCACCACCAAATCTACATCCGATGCAGCAAACACAGATTCTGCAGACGATACCACCGACACGTCTGGCAACACAGCCCTAACCTCATCTACCTTAGAGCTGCAAACATACGCCATCGTCATGTCAGGATCATTCATCACAAAAGGCGCGTGAAACACCCGCCCCGACAAACCAAAACCAATCAAACCAACACGAATAGACATGCCACACTCCTCATCAGCCAAATACTTACAACTCTAAATAGTCTACATCCAATTGAAAAAAATTGCCGTAAATAAAAATCCCCGCAGTAAGCTCTGCGGGGATTTTAGTGAAGCCCCTACAACAGTTGAGATTGCTGCTACTTAGACTTCTCCCTGTCTAGCTGCTTATATAATCGACAGGTTTACATGAAAAAAACTATTAATCTATACTGAATAGGAATGTTGGAAAATACAAATCCTCATAAGTTACAGATGCAACCCAAACCAAGCACGAACGGCAGCATATAATGCATCGTTAACCGTATTGAATTTTACCACTCCTTCAACCTCCGGAGCATCCGACAAAGCTAGAACGCAACGATCAAAGTGCATTCCAAATGCCATTTCAGTTAATGTGCCATAACTTCCACCGATTGCTATCAGCACCGGACAAGTACGACCAATAATAGCATTACGAGCAGGACCTAATCCTGTCACGATAGGGATAGTGATATAAGCATTCGCAGCTGACCAGCACTCATCTGGCAATATACCGATTGTTAATCCGTTAGCATTGAAAGCTCCTCTACTACTGGCTTCCATTACGCCAGTTTTACCACCAGTTAGGAGCGGAAGTCCCATTTCTGCGACAGCACGACCCACCTCCTCGGCAAAGAATAGTTGTTCATCTGTAGCATTTACCTTTGGTCCAATGACTCCAATCGGTAATGAGACCGTCCCCATTTCCAGTGCGAGAAGAATAGCCTTGTGATCTTCTACGTATTCAGCATTGTTAGGGATATCTTCATCACGGATCCATGTTCTGGATTTCGGCTGCCAACATTGGCCAGAGTAATAAATTTTATTGTTGACAGAGTCGTATTTAAATTGGTCGAGCATGAACAGTCCTTGAGATTGTAAGGATATTTACTTCCAAATTTATTAATTTAATATACGTAAGAGCACTTACATTTTTGACGATTACTTTTTATAGCCGAAGACTATTTGTAGCTTAAGAAAGGTGAGAACCTATAGGGGTTGTAAAATTAACGCCTACCGGACTCACCATTTTATTACTTCATACCAAGAAGATCTCGCATGGTTTCAGCCAATCCTTTCATTTCCTTGGATGGATCAGCACCCTCAGTTACTTCAACCAGAGAAGCGCTGACTAATTCAGTAGCAGCAACCCCTTCAGCACCAGGGTAGGCAAACCAAGGGCCGGCATAGTTTGCAATCTGGGTATGTGCAACAAGCGCGTTAGGGTTCTTTTTATAGAAATCACCAAGATATACTTTATCTTCAATCAATATCGAATTGGCTGGCGCGTAACCTGTATTTTCAACAATGATTTTTTGCCCTTCTGGGCTGGTCACAAAAGCCATGTATTTCCATACAGCTTGTTGCTTAACTTTGTCTTTTGCCAACATGACGATAGCAGAGCCTCCGGTAGGGAAATAAACCTTTGATTTATCATCTGAGGCGATAGGAGTAGGCTTAACTGTAAGATTAAACTTGTCACCTGCTCCTTCTGTAAAGCGAGCCTGTAACGATGAACTCTCGAACATTATGCCGAGAGCTCCAGCAGGAAAAGCTTGACGGGCGTCATTTTCCGAATAAGTCTTCATACCAGCTTCTTTAGAGAAACGCTGATAAAGACCAGCCGCAGTAATACCTTGCACGTTATCAAACGTAATATCCGTTTCATCTTTATTCATAGGTCGACCACCATATGAGCCAAGTAACGATTGGAATCGCCAGTCATGAGGGGAAACCCAAATCCCATCAATATTGCTCCCAAGCGCATTTATCTTAGCCGCTAAGTCGATAACACCATCAAAGGTCGTGGGGAAATTATCCATTGAGCCACCCGCCTTTTTAACCAACTCAGGATTAACATACATCACCATCGTAGATGCTGAAGTGGCTAAAGCATATTGTGTATCTTTATAGCGTCCCAGAGATAAAAGCGCAGGCGTGTAGCCCAATAACAAAGGGTCATCTCCAATGAAGCTATCAATTGGCTGAGCCAGTCCGCGGTCTTCTAGCACTCGCCATAAATTAAGCCCCACATATGCAACATCTGGTGCTGTTCCAGCAATGGACTCACGAAGTAGTCGCTGAGAGCCATCACCATAACTCTCTGCTGGACCATCAATAATGACATTTATATCTGGATTCTTATCCATGAATGCCTTGGACAATATCTGTTGCGTGTCCGACCAAATGGTAGGGATCGCGTAATGAACACGAATTTCAGTCTCAGCCGCTTGTACTGATATAACATTAGATAAAGCAATTACAGTCGATAACAGAATTTTTTTCACGTGTGTAACTCCAGTATTTTAAGAAAGACAAGGCACAGTCGTTTCTGGGCCAATTAGACTTACGAACTTCACCCTTTTATCCCCCCAGAAGCGAGACCTTGAATGAATTTGCGTTGCGCCATAAGGAAAAGAATGACTAGTGGTGCTGTGACGATAAATGCAGCGGCCATGAGCGGACCAACGTTGTCACCAGACTCCTCATCACGAAAGTACAAAATACCCCGTGGAGGGGTCGCTAGATTGGGATCCGTTGTGGCAATCATTGGCCAGAACAAATCATTCCAATGAGTTGTCACCGAAAAGATAGCGAAAGCGGTTGCGGCTGGAAGCGCCAAAGGAAAAGCAATACGCCAAACAATGGCTGTTTCACTAAGCCCATCAACCCGCGCAGCATCAAACAAATCAGACGGCAGCTGCGCAAAGAACTGCCGGAAAAGAAAAATGCCAAACGCTGTAGGGATGAAAGGCAAAATCAGAGCCCAATAGGTGTTGAGGATGCCAACTTGAGCAAATCCAAGAAAGATTGGAATCGCCGTCACATGAAAAGGCACCATCAGCGCAATCATAACCAAACCAAAAATCAGCTTACGCGCAAGAAAGCGTCGTTGCGTCAAAGCGTAGGCACACGGTACAGCAAACATCACCTGAAACACTAATATGCCAAGTACGACCACCGTACCATTCCACAGAAATAACGGGATATTGGTTTCCGTCAGAGCAAAGATAAAGTTGCTCCATTCTAGACGTGAAGGCAAAAGCTGTATTGAGGTCGAAAAAATTTCGTCACGTGGCTTAAAAGCCAGAGACAACATCCACACAAAAGGTAATAGAATCACGGCGGCACCGGCCACCAAAAAGCTTGACGAAATAATGCGGCTAATAAAAGTTGGTTTCATTTGTAGTGCACTCGCTTTTCAATGACCCAAAACTGCAACAAGGTTAACATCAACAAAAAAGCGAAAAACACCATGGTAATCGCACTGGCATAACCAGCCTTGAAATAGACAAAACCCTCGCGATATAACGCATAAACAAGTGTATCGGAGGCAAAAGCAGGACCGCCTCGAGTCATGGTAGCAACTGTTTCAAATACACGAAATGCATTGGTTGCCGTAATTACCATAACGAACAAGGTTGTGGGCCCCAACATTGGCCAAGTAACAGTCCAAAAGCGCGACCAGCTACTGCCAGCTCCATCTACTTCGGCAGCGTCATACAGCTCAGATGGGATAGCAGCGAGACCAGCCAAAAACAGGATCATGTTGTAACCAACGCTGCTCCAGACACCTATCATAGACAAGGTATAAAGCACCAAACCACGATCACTCAGCCAATTATGAGGCTCAGCACCAAAAGCAACTAATACCTGATTAATAAGACCAAGTGACGGATGCAACAGCATTTGCCATGCGACTGACATAGCCACTAGTGTGGATGCTATTGGCAAAAAGTAGACCGTTTTCAACACATTGGAAAACCTTGGGGCCCAGCTTCCCATGCGAAATAAGCCCATCGCTACAAGTAGCCCAAAGCCAACCGAAAACGGAATAACAACGGCAACATAGATGAGTGTATTGGTAATCGCACGACGCCCAATACTCGAAGAAAACAGTTTTATATAATTATCTAACCAACTCCAATTGAACGTCTTAGCACCAAATTGGTAATCCGTGAAAGACAAAACGGCAACAATCGCAACGGGCAGAAAAATAAAAAGAACCATAGCAAGCGTGGCGGGGCCAACCAGCCAGAGATTCGTCAGGGTCTGACGTTTTTCAAGTGACAGCTTCATGTTTGACCCCCGACTTACGCTTTCCCGTTACTGCATCGAATAAATGCACACGCTGGGGCTCGTAAGCAAGGCGTATATCACTGCCAATCGTCGGTACAATATAGTCGCCCGGCGCTATCGCACGGAATTCGGTGCCTCGTCTGCTACGTAAACTCAGCATGATCTCGGAACCCAGATACTCAGAAGCTTCTAACTTGGCAGACAATGAACCTGCTGTGTTAGGAGTAAGATCTTCTGGACGAAGGCCGACAATTGAGTCTCCGACATTAATACCATCACCTGGTTCAAGAAAATTAATCGCGTTATGACCAATAAATGCCGCAACATCACGGTGTACAGGACGCTCATACAGATCACGCGGTGAACCAGCCTGAGCAACCTGACCCCCTATCATCACTACAATCTGATCAGCCATTGCCATTGCTTCAGTCTGATCATGCGTGACATACACAAAGGCTTTACCAGTAAGACGATGCAGCGAGCTAATTTCACTTCGCATGCGAATTCGAAGCCGTGCATCAAGATTGGAAAGCGGTTCATCTAACAGAAACAGTGCAGGGTCACGTACCAATGCTCGCCCAAGAGCAACACGTTGTTTTTGTCCGCCTGAAAGTGAGCCAGGTTTTCGATCTAATAACTCCTCTAATCCCAACGACTTCGCTGCATCTACGACTTTGTTCATGATCGTACGACGAGCCTCCGTCGCACCGGGTACAAAGGAGCCAAGGAGCGGCATACGACCCAAATTGGATAAATGGCGCATGGTAAGAGGTAGCGCAATATTCTGAGCAACGGTCAAATGCGGATAGAGGGCATACGACTGGAACACCATCGCAACATTACGCTCATAGGCATTTTGGCCCCTCACATCACGACCATTAAGCAGCACTTCACCTGAAGTAGGCCGGTCAAGACCAGCCATGATCCGTAAGCTGGTGGATTTACCGCAGCCTGATGCTCCAAGTAACGCAGTAAAGCTCCCTTGCTCAACCTTTATTGACACATGATCAAGTACGGTATTGGAGTCAAAACAACGTGTAACATCACGTAATTCCATAATAGAAGACATTCTTAGATCGAACCATTTTTGTAAATTAGATTACAAATATAGACTTTAAAAATGTCACTTTAATTACATTTATAGAATATTATCACTATAATTAATAAATTTTTATAAGTGCTATCCAAGTAAGGTAAAACTCATGGTAGCCTTGTTAAAGGCTATCTCTACAGCCATATCAGTAGTATGTTCATTTACTCTATACAGTGCATATATTAATTCCACTACGATTACCTTAAGCCATCAAACTTTTTGACATAGTTAGACAACGACGCGTTTAAATTAACAGTATACGAACATTCGTTAAGAGTTTTACAATCACTCCGTCCAGACTTATTAATTCTAAAAATGTAAGAATAATTACATTTTGTATTTTTTAAATCACCAAGTCATCAAGAAAATATTTTTTGACTCGAAAAGTAATGAGCGGAAGTTTAAAAATGACAACAGAGCAACTAAATAAAAGACAGAAAGAGGCACTTTCAGTTATAGAAGAAAGTGGTTTCGTTACGATTGAAGCTCTCGCATCCATGTTTGAGGTATCTCAACAAACAGTCAGAAGAGACATCATTCTGATGGATAATCTGCACTTAGTAGAGAGATTCCATGGGGGAGCAGGAACGCTATCATCTTCTAAGAGGTCAGGCTATATACAGAAACAAATAGTTAACACCTCTGGAAAAATAGCAATAGGTCATACTCTTTCATTAGTTATACCATTGAAAGCAGACATCTATCTTGATTTTGGCACAACAGTAGAAACAGCATCTTTAATCGCAGTAAAAGGTAAAACTCTCAACATACACACTTCGTCATGCGCTACCGCAATGAGCTTTCAGAAGTCAGGCAATGAAAATATTTATGTCATTGGCGGAAAAATAAGTGGTAAAGATGGTTCATTAACAGGGTCTCAAACTACTGAGCAACTAGACAAAATGCGTTTTGATTACGCCTTAATAGGGTGCTCAGCAATCGAAACTGATGGGTCTATTCTGGATTTTGACGCGAATAAAATAGCCATGAAAAAACTTGCCATGAAGAGAGCAAAACGGAAGATTCTACTGGTTGACAGCACTAAATTTGGGAAAACATCTAGAGAATGCTTTGCCCAAATTTCAGATTTTGATTTGATAATAATCGATCAACAGCCTCACCACTCTTTTAATCCTGCACTTGAACAAGCTAAAGAGATAAGAATGGAATCGCCTCCTGATTAACATAACTCAAAAAATGAGTTAGAGACTTATACCAACATCCAAAGCCGATACAAATATTCTCTTACTCATTATCACTTTAACCAAGGACTAACTAAGTTAAACCAAAGCTACAAAACTTCCAATTTAGCAAACGACAACACGAGCCACTTGGTGCCTTCATCGTCGAAGTTAACCTGAACGCGGGCTTGCGGGCCTTGGCCTTCATAGTTGATCACTAAGCCTTCACCAAACACCGGATGATTCACTCGATCGCCCATGTTTACCGTGACTTCTGGCGCTTTGTAA
This sequence comes from Marinomonas foliarum, assembly GCF_003337275.1. GTDB lineage: Bacteria > Pseudomonadota > Gammaproteobacteria > Pseudomonadales > Marinomonadaceae > Marinomonas > Marinomonas foliarum. Next base: position 12,168 of record NZ_QPJQ01000002.1, read on the forward strand.
TTGTTCAAGGTGCGGCTGTTTTGTAGTTTGTTCTTTTCAAAGTTGTAATCAGGACGTTGCAAAGACACAGGACGGCTAACTTGTGAGCGAAGACGTACTTCTTCCAAGCATTCCTGCGGTAACTCTTTGATAAAGCGCGAAGGGCTGTTAAACGATTCACTACCAAACAAACGACGCGATTCCGCGTAGGTGATGTAAAGCTTTTCCATCGCCCGAGTAATACCCACATAGCAAAGTCGACGTTCTTCTTCGAGACGACCCGGCTCTTCAAAAGACATCTTGCTTGGAAAAACGTTTTCTTCCACGCCCGTTAAGAATACCAGTGGAAACTCCAGTCCTTTCGCCGAATGTAATGTCATCAACTGCACTGCATCTTGGTACTCGTCCGCTTGCGCATCGCCCGCGTCCAATACCGCTTTGTCCAAGAACGCCATCAACGGAGAACTAAACTCTTCGTCCTCGTCGCTCCAGCTGAATCCGCCAGCCGCACCAACCAACTCCTTTAAGTTTTCGATTCGCGCTTCGCCTTTCTCGCCTTTTTCTTTTTCATGGAAAGGAATCAAGCCTGCTTCTTCAATAATTTGTTCAAAAATATCGTTCAAGTTCAAATCGGGTTGCTGAACGGTCGTGCTCAAGCCTTCGATTAGATGTAAAAATGCTTTAATGGCATTCGTTGCTCGCGCTGTCATTAAGGACTGACGTACCACTTCCTGCGCGGCTTGCCACATAGAACAGCCATTATCACGTGCAATTTCACGCAAGGTACCAATACTGCGTTCACCAATACCACGAGGCGGTACGTTGATAACTCGTTCCATCGCGCCATCGTCATTCGGATCCAATGCCAAACGGGCATAAGCCAAAGCATTTTTGATCTCAAGACGATCGTAGAACCTGTGTCCACCATAAATTCGATAAGCAATCTGTTCCCTAACAAGGCATTCCTCAATAACTCGAGACTGAGCATTAGAGCGATACAAAATCGCCATGTCCGTCAGAGACGTTCCCTTGTCACGCCATTGTTTGATAATGCCAAGAATAAAGCGCGCTTCGTCTTGTTCGTTAAATCCCGCATAGAGAGAAATTGGATCGCCTTCACCGCTGTCGGTCCAAAGCTCTTTCCCTAGGCGATCATCATTGTGTTTGATCAAGCCGTTGGCGGCGTTCAAAATATGACCAGTTGAGCGATAGTTTTGCTCCAATCGGATGGTGCCAACGTCTTTAAAATCTTTGGTGAAGTTTTGAATATTTTCAATTTTCGCGCCACGCCAGCCGTAAATTGACTGGTCATCATCGCCCACGGCGGTAATCGTGCCTTCACTGCCGACCATGATACGTAACCACGCGTATTGAATGGTGTTGGTATCTTGAAACTCGTCCACCAGCACATGACGAAAACGATCTTGATAATGACGCAATAACGCTGGCGTGCTGAGCATCAGCTCATGAGCACGAAGCAGCAATTCGCCGAAGTCCAATAATCCACCACGTTCACAAGCTTCTTCATAATGGTAATACAGCTCACGCATGCCTTTGGAAAAAGGATCATGACTGTCTGGCACATGGGCTGCTCGGCGGCCTTCGTCTTTTTGCGCGTTAATAAACCAAGACACTTGCTTAGGCGGCCAGCGCGTGTCGTCGATATTGAGTTCACGCATAATGCGTTTGATTAATCGTAATTGGTCGTCACTGTCCATTATCTGGAAGTTTTCTTTTAGTCCCGCATCGCGCCAATGGGCGCGCAATAAACGATGCGCTAAACCGTGAAAAGTACCAACCCACATACCTTGAGGAGGCACTCCCACCAGTTGTTCTATACGACCTTGCATCTCACGAGCCGCTTTGTTGGTAAAAGTCACTGCCATCAGGCTGTAAGGTGACAGTTCATAAGCATGCATTAACCATGCAATACGGTGCACTAAGACTCGGGTTTTACCTGATCCCGCCCCCGCCAGAACAAGGCTATTCTGTAAAGGTGCGGCAACGGCTTCACGCTGCTTGTCATTCAGTGAATCGAGGATAAAAGAAACGTCCATTGCATTCCGCCATGATTAATTAATAAATTTGTCATAAAAAACACGTAAAAATAGGTTGATTTTTGATCGATTTGAGTTTTTTATTAACTTGAAAAATATGTTGTCTGTCTATTTTGACTTTTTTTAACAGTCGATGACAGTGATCTGTGTATTTCAATGTCGTCGAACGTCCAAAAGGGTATAACGATGAGCGATTTTGCTGAAACATTAACTGAAGTAAAAACCGACATAATGCATGCTTCCATTAGTTTGGAGAACGAAACAAAAGAACGGAATCAAAAGGAAGACGCAGCGCGTATGTTAAAAGCCAGACGTGCAATTGAACAGCATTTAGAAGAAAAACGTCTGCATCAGGATATCTCAAACGGTTGGGACGATTAATTTCACCCTACTGATCTGAGGTACTAGGCAAACAAATCAGACCTAACATCAGGTTAGGTCTAGACGGTTTATTCTCTCAAAAAAACCAATCGTCTTTTTTGCGACCAATTCGTACGCTAATTCCTTCCCCTTTTACTCCAACTTATGGCGGTCAGCCACGTCTTGGAGTACCATACAGTCTGATTTTTATATCTTCTAATCCATAATAAAAAAAGACAATAACCCTTTTGGGGAGTTACCATGTTTGAACATATCCAAGCTGCTCCTGCAGACCCAATTCTTGGTCTAAATGACGCTTACAAAAATGATTCCAATCCCGATAAGATCAACTTGGGCGTTGGCGTATACAAAGACGAACAAGGCAATACACCAATTTTGAAGGCCGTCAAACAAGCCGAGGAACGCTTGTTGGCTCGAGAAACAACCAAAAGTTACCTCAGTATCGAAGGCGCACCCGCTTATCGATCTGCCGTGCAAGCGCTTTTATTTGGTAAAGATCACCCTATTATTACCAAGCAACTTGCTCAAACAGCCCACACTCCTGGCGGCACAGGCGCATTACGCGTTGCAGCAGAATTTATTAAGAAACATTTACCAGAAGCCACAATTTGGGTCAGTAACCCAACTTGGGCAAACCACCAGTCTGTTTTCCAATCAGTCGGCTTAGAAGTCGGCAGCTACGCGTATTATGATGCCGACAGCAAATCCTTAGACTTTGAAGCCATGCTTGCCAGCCTGTCTCAAGTACCTGAAGGCGATGTAGTTCTGTTTCATGGTTGCTGTCACAACCCAACTGGCATAGATCCAACACCAGAACAGTGGTACCAGCTTGCTAAGCTTTGTAGCAAGCAAGGCTTCTTGCCATTGTTTGATTTCGCATACCAAGGTTTTGGTCAAGGCTTGCAAGAAGACGCTCAAGGCCTGCGTACTTTCTTAGAGCACGTTCCTGAGATGCTAATTGCAAGCTCATTTTCTAAAAACTTCGGTTTATACAACGAACGTGTTGGCGCTCTTACTATTCTGTGTGAAACCACGGAGCAAGCAGAAGCTACCTTTACACAAGTAAAACGCTGTATTCGTACCAACTACTCCAACCCGCCATCCCATGGCTCTGCTGTCGTTGCTGAAATCCTTAATGATGCAGAACTGTTCGCATTGTGGGAGAGCGAAGTCAAAGCCATGCGTACTCGTATTCACGAAATGCGCAGCTTGTTTGTAAATACCTTAAGAATCAAAGGCGTTAGCCAAGATTTCTCGTTCATTTCGCAGCAACAAGGCATGTTCTCTTTTTCTGGCCTTACCCCTGATCAAGTGGCTCAGCTGCGTAAAGAGTTCGGTATTTATATTGTTGGATCAGGACGCATCAGTGTTGCAGGTATGACTCACGACAACATGGAACCTTTATGTAATGCGATTGCGGCTATTTTAAAAGGCTAATTTCTTATTACTACACATGAAACATGTGCTCATTAAAAACGGCTTCAATTCACCTTGTGGCCGTTTTTTTATGCCTCTAATGTCTACTTGTTGTGTAATAGCCGAAAAGCCTGCTACTTTAGACGCCTCGTTTTTTTCGATAGAGATTTTTCAATGACTGCCACACTTATTTATTGCTATGACCCTATGTGCAGTTGGTGTTGGGGTTTTCGACCTACCTGGACCAAGCTACAAAAAGCCTTGCAACCGTTAATCGATCAAGATCAATTAACCATTCAACCTATGCTTGGCGGTCTTGCTGTTGATTCAGATATTGCCATGTCAGATGACATGAAGCTCAAGCTAGAAGCTACGTGGAAAAACATTCAAGCCACTCTCGGCAGCGACTTTAATTTTGATTTTTGGCGAACCACAACGCCTCGCCGTTCAACTTATCCAGCCTGCCGAGCGTGTTATGCGGCACGAGATACTGGATTAGAAGAAGAGATGTATCACGCTATCCAAGAAGCGTATTATCTGAATGCTAAAAACCCGTCGGACCTGGACACGCTTATTAAGTGCGCTGAGCACATAGGCATGAACCCAGAAGGCTTCCAAAAAAACATGCAACACATTAAGAATGAACGCTTGTTAGAAGAAGAAATAGAACAAGCAAGACACCTTGGCTTGAACTCCTTTCCTTCTTTAGCTTTATTGATAGGCGATAAGCTGACACAAATTCCGCTAGACTACAAAGATCACAACAATATGCTAAAAAGCATAAAAAAGGCGCTTTAAAAGCGCCTTTTTAAATTGTCTCTCTTAACAACGATTAACCAAAATCATGGTTAATCAAATCCAACATTGGGTTATAAAGTGGCTCGCTTGTTGTATGACGAGACTTTTTCTCTTCTTTCTCAGGCTGTGCTAAGTCGCTTTCTATTACGTCGACAAGTTCTTCCGTTTTTTGGTTTTCGGCAACAGACTCAGTCTCTGTTTGTTCATAGTCCTCAGGGGACTCTTCACTCATTGCCTCTTTAACTGGCTCAGCCTCAGACTCAACTTCATCATCCGTCAAATGATCCGCCAAGGCTTTTGCTAATGGCTCCACATCATCCAAGGTGACATTGACCACCAACCAGTTACTCGCATCCGCTTCATGGCTCACTAAAGCACCAGGCACTATAGCATGTCGAAAGCTGGCTAATAATGCCGTCATACTGGAAACCTCTAATGGTTTCGACAAACGCATCCAAAGTGACATACCACCTTTGCTGGCAGCAAAGCTGACTTTCTCGCCAAGTCGCGCTTCCAAATGCGCTTTAACACGTTCCGAATTAGCCCAAACATCTCGAGCACGTCTGGTTAATGAACGTTTGCTATTTGGCTGTAATGCATCACTTAGTGCCGCTTGCTGGGCATTGCTCAACGCCATGTCTGCGCCTAAAAAGGCCCCTTCCAACAAAGCTTGATGCTTACCTGGCAAACACCAGCTTGCCGAACGGTCTACGCCTTTTGATTCCACACCGCCGATGTAAACAATATGATCAGACGAGTCCAATGATTTATAGGTCATCATGGAGCCAGCGCGATACGCCAAATGAGAACATAAGTCCCACTCAATCACTGGTAACTTGGTTTCTTCGATAATTGCCAACCAACGACGTAAACTTAAATTACTCACCAACTGACCCGTAGGGAATGAGAACTGCCCAGGTAATACAATCAGACGAATGGATTTATCGCGTAAACAACGGATAGCTAAGTCTAAATCAACGCCACGCTCACCTGCTGTCAGGGTTATTACTTGTCGCCCTAAGCTCTGCAAGGTGGTGGTAATTCTAGGGTCGCAAGGTGTTAACACCAACACGTTATCACCACGTTGAGTCAGTGTTTGCACGGTTTGAGTAAACATAGCTAAAGGCGAATACCCTAGCCAAAGGTGAGAAGCATGCGCTTTGATACCCAGCCCTTTTAAATGCTCACTAACGGCTTCACGAGCCGCTAAATGGCCTTTTCCTAGTACTGGGAGATGATCTTCTTCTTGGCGTGATACAGAGTTTAAGAACGCTTCGCTTTGATCCACCAAAGCACCACGATGCGCAAGACACGACCAAGCAGGTTTGGTACCATCATTGGTTAACTCTCGTAGAGAATCACCTGCCAGTAACAAAGCTGGTTTTGTCTCACTGCGGTGACAAACAAAATAGCCCGATTTAGGACGAGATTCGATCCAACCATCTTCGCTTAATAACTCATAGCCATGAATGACCGTATTTAAACTAAGGCTCAACTGTTTCGATAAAGCTCGCAAGGATGGCATTTTATCACCGGGCACTATGGCCTCTTGCGACATCTGATACAAAAACCAATCCACCACACCTTTATATAAAAAATCCGCCACCGTTTTGTACCTTTTCTAGTTTGTCATCTAGTATCTGTTCTCAATCATTATAGCTGTCTTTAAAAAACGCAAGTAAAAGCCCAATAATTCACGATTTTGATGGGGGTTAAGGTACAATTTCATCAATTTAAGGCTGATTACATCGCTTTTAATCAATCTATCATCGGTTAAAATCAGCTCATTGTTCAAACATAAAGTAGAGTATCCATGGCTTTTGACCCTTCCTCGCTTCGTCACCTTTTCCCTATTCTGGCGCAATCGGCCTATGATCATCCATTAACCTATTTGGATAATGCAGCGACTACTCAAAAACCTTTGCCTGTATTGGATGCGATTCAGGACTATTATCGAAATTTCAACGCCAATGTTCATCGAGGTGCGCACTTCCTGAGCGACCGAGCTACAAACCGTTTTGAGCAGGCCAGAGAAATTGTCGCCAGCTTTATTAATGCCCCCGAACAAAGCCACGTGATCTGGACAAAAGGCGCGACAGAAGCCATCAACACTGTCGCATTTGGCTTAGAACATATACTCGAAAGCGGAGATGAAATCCTCATCACCAGTTTAGAACATCACGCTAATTTGGTGCCTTGGCAGCAATTGGCCTTTCGTACGGGCGCTCGATTACGTATTCTGCCATTAACGTCCAATGGCGAATGGGAACCTGAATTCAGCCATTACTTCACCGATCGCACGCGTATTTTTGCCGCGACGCAAATTTCCAATGCCATTGGCGCCAGCACACCGCTACAAACTATGCTGGATCACGCCAAGCAACAAGGCGCATTTACCCTTGTCGACGGTGCTCAAGCCGTGGCGCACTATCCTGTTGATGTACAAACACTTAATTGCGACTTCTATGTTTTCTCTGGCCACAAGATGTACGGACCAACTGGCATTGGTGTGTTATATGGCAAAAGTCATGCATTGGAAGTCTTGATGCCCTACCAAACTGGCGGGGAAATGGTGCGTCATGTTTCATACCAAGCGACTGAATTCAATGTTTTGCCTTATCGCTTGGAAGCAGGAACGCCACATATTGAAGGCGTTATTGGATTGGCGACGGCCTGTGATTTTCTGAACGCGCAGGATCGTCTCGCCTTGCTAGCTTGGGAGCAATCCCTCGCCGCTCACGCTTATGCGCGTCTACATAAAGAAGGCAGTATCGAGATTTATTCGCCCGAGAAAAACACAACTTTGGTTTCCCTAAGTGTACCCAATATTCACCTCTTAGATTTGAACACTTACCTAGATAGCCAAGGCGTCGCGGTTCGAGCTGGCAGTCACTGTGCCCATCCGTTAATGGCACAACTTGGCGTTGCCGGAACGTTAAGAGCCTCTTTTGCTTGTTACAATACCATGGAAGAAGCCAACCGTTTCTGTGATGTATTACTCGACGCCATAGACCTACTAAACGATGAGTAACCCGTGATGACAGACTCTTTAGAACAACAAAAGCCAGTAAATATAAAAGCCCAACTGAAAAACTGTCGCAGTAAAGAAGAAACCTTTAAAACACTGGTTACCTTAAGCAAAACACAGCCAAGACTGTGCGCTGAAGATAAAACCGAAGACAACAAGGTAAAAGGCTGTGAAAGCGCCGTTTGGCTTATTATTGTAGAAAAAGATGGTCTACGTCATTTCAAAGCCGACAGCGACGCCAAACTCATGCGTGGCGTACTCGTCGCCATATTGAGCTTAGTAGAAGGAAAAACGCTAGCGGATATTCAACAAATGGATCTAAGAGCAGAGCTAGCGGAACTCAACTTATCAAGCTACCTAACCAGCTCTAGAAACAATGGGGTATTGGCGATTTTGAAGAAGGTTAAGAGCTGAAGCAAATACAGGCGTAGCTGTACTCAACTCTTAAGCGATAAAACCCGCTATACCCAAACCAATAAATAATAACCCCGTAATACGATTAATTAGTACTATATGGTGTTTCAGTAAGTGGGACACCTTATCAATCGCAGATGAGATCAACACATGGATGATCAAGGTAATCACCACCAGCTCGATCGTAAGCAATATAGCATAGGTCACAAAATGCTCATTTGATGGCACGAACATCGGAAACAAAGCACCAAAGAACACCAGTGTTTTGGGATTCAATAACGAGATCAGCACTCCATTTTTAAAGCTGTAACCCTTTGCCGATATGGTCATTTCACTGTTAGCGTAATACAGTGCTTTGCAGCCTAAATAGGTAATATAAGCGCTGCAAAGCCACGTCATAATTTGAAACGCTTGCTCACTCGAGTGAATCACGGCTAATAGCCATGTATTAGCCAGTAAAGAGGCCAACATCAACCCTATGGCAATGCCAAAGATCACCGGTAACGTACCACGAAGATTGTGATTAATGCTGTTGCTGACAACCGCTAAACCACCAGGTCCTGGGGAAGCGGCCGATGCAAGACAAATGACTAAAAACGCTAGCTGACCTTCCATTTCTGATCCTATTGAGCCATAAAGAAAGTGCTACTGTAAGTTAGACAGATTGTCTTATCTTGTAAAAAATTGCTGTCGGTACGCCGATGGAGTAATTCCCATCGCACTCACAAAAGCTTTAGTGAAGTGGCTTTGATCATGAAAGCCACAACGATGCGCTACATCTATTGCACTCAACCCTACTTTAAGTTGTGCTCTGGCATGGTTCAGGCGCTGCTGAATTTGATATTGATGCGGTGTGAGCTGAAAGTAACGCTTAAATTCTTTGATTAAATGAAACTTACTGATACCCGCTTGTTGCGCCACGGTTTCCAGAGAAACTTTATGATGATACTGATCGGCAAGGTAATCACGTACCCGCTCGACGTTTGATTGAGCCGGTCCAAGCACTCTTGGCGATTGGCCGCGCTGCATCGCGTGTTTTTGCAGCAGATTGACTAAAAATAACTCCCAGTGCACTTCCAAATCCAGCGTTTCAGCACCCGATTCGAGCTTAACCAATAATAACTGCATTTGGCGACTCAAGCGTTCATCTTGCAAAATGCTCCCATGGAAGCTCGGCGCACCAGATCGCCCAAACAACTCTTGATATAACCCGCTCATACGATCTAACGAAGGGTATAAAGCACGATAACGCCAACCTTCACCACGACCTTTAGAGCCCGTATGCAGTTCATCAGGACTAACAATAGATAACTCCCCTGGTAAAGCATTATGCGTCGTTCCTTTGTGACTAAAGTGCATAACCCCCGCATCAACAATAGAAATGACATAATCAGCGTGAGCATGTTTACCAAACACCGTATCCGTGAATTGCGCATGAATCACCTCAAGGCCATCTAGAGATTGGCTACTAGTAACATGACAATATTCACCTTTATGCATGGATAAACATCCTTCTCATTACATTCGTAGCTACCAGATAATCAATAGTCATAACTTTCTGCTTATTTCTGCATCATAGTAGCTGATATGAGATCAGATATAACTGCTGTATCCCAGGGTAAATGTTTTGAATCACTTCCCTCAATTCATCCAAGATCATATTTTCTTGCTCAGCATGATAATCCGTTAAAGCGTCAAACAAGACAGGCTCGACAGACAATATTTTTAATCGACAAAACTCTCGACCGTCTTCGAAGGTAGACACAGTGACAACCGAGTTAGGAACATAATGCTTTTCCGCTTCATCACGCAAGGTAATCGTCTTCTTGCCCGATAGAATATCGGTCTCAAAGCGTTCAAAGAAAGTCATGGTTGTCGGTGTCATTACTTAATTCGCCTTTTGAGCCAGTTTTTCCAATACTCTCGACACCGCGACAAACGCGAAGGAAGCCGTTACTGCGGTGCTGGCCCCAAATCCGGTGTCACAATTCATTTTGGTTTCCGTATCGCCTTTTAAACGCTGATGAGACACGGTGCCGTCCCCTTGCGGATAACGTAATTGCTCGGTGGAATAGACGCATTCGATATCAAAGCGGCGTTTCGGATTGCGGGTAAAGTTGTAATAACGTCGCAGAAAATTTCGCAGTTTGGCGGCTAACGGATCTTTTTCAGTTTTAGCGAGATCACCAACTAAGATTTTAGTTGGATCGATTTGGCCACCCGCACCACCGACTGTGATGACTTTACGCTTGTTGCTCTTACTCCACGCCATTAGAGCCGCTTTTGGTTTAATGCTATCAATGCAGTCAATAATATAGTCAAACGGCGTAGAGAGCAGCTCAGAGATGTTTTCAGGGGTTATAAAGTCTTCGATGCAAGTTACTTGGCATTCTGGGCTAATCAACTTGATACGTTCCGCCATGACATCCACTTTTGATTGGCCAATGTTGCCATCTAAAGCATGAATTTGACGGTTGGTATTGGTGATGCAAACATCGTCCATATCAATCAGCGTGATGTGACCAATACCAGAACGAGCCAGAGCTTCTACTGCCCATGAGCCAACGCCACCAATACCGATGACACAAACGTGAGCTTGAGTAAAAAGCTCGTACGCTGCATCGCCATATAAACGGCGGATGCCACCAAATCGTTGATCGTTTGTCACTTTTCTCTCCTCGCAGCCAGATCGTCCTGCGCTTTTTATGTCAATAAGTGTATTCTGTGAACTTAGAAAATACAGATTACATTCTCTAAATAATTACTATGTACTGTGAGCCATATGATTCAGCAAGCTTTTGAAATGCTTGGTTTAACACCAAGAGAAACGCAACTTTACCAAACGCTATTAAAGCTAGGGCCGTCTTCCATTCGAGATATTGCCGAACACAGCGGCATTAACCGCGGCACAACCTATGAGTCGTTAAAACAGCTGCAAAGCAAAGGCATTGTGAGTTATTTTCCAAAAGGAAAACGTCGACTTTTTACCGCTGAAAACCCTGATATTCTATTAAACCTAGCGGAAGAAAAACGTAACCGCCTGAACAAGACCATCGATAACCTAAAAAACACGATTATTCCGAATTTGCATCAGCAGCAACCGGATTATCATCAAACACATGTACGCTATTACGAAGGCGATGATGGTATCGAGTGGGTTTTGCGCGATATTTTAAACGTGGTGTCGCAACAAGACCACAAAGAATATTGTGTGTTTTCGTCTAAACCGATTCGTCCCTTTTTGTATCGACCTTTTCCTAACTACACAAAGCAGCGTGTAAAGCTTGGTATTAACGTAAAAGTAATTGCTCTGGGGGATGGTGGCGAAGAAGCGGAATTATCAGAACGTAAGTGGATTAAAACGGAAGGGTCGGTTGATGCCAGTTATATCGCTATCTACCCACCAAAGTGTGCAATCATCTCTTTGGCGAGTAACAACTTCCCTTCTGCCGTGGTGTTGGAGTCAAAAGACATAGCCAAAGCCCAGCAGATCATCTTCGATACTTTGTGGAAGATGCTCTAAAAAACAACATTGCACTCAAATAACAGGCAATAAAAAAGCAGCTCGAAAGCTGCTTTTTTTTGACTTCAAACTCAACGTTGCCGCTTACTTATGTTCGCGGAACTGCTGAATCGTACGCAAACGCGCAACAGCTTCTGCTAATTCCGCAGTTGCACGAGAATAGTCGACATCAGCTTGCTGATTAGCTATGAGCTCTTTCGCATGCTCTTTCGCTTTCACTGCAGCTTCTTCGTCTAGGTCTCTTGCACGAGTGGCTGTGTTAGCCAAGACGGTGACACGGTGCGGTTGAACTTCTAGGAAGCCACCGGACACGAAGATAACCTCTTCGTCACCATTTTCTTTAACCACACGAACAGGACCAGCTTCTAAAGTCGTCAATAATGCAGCGTGACCAGGCATAATACCTAAGTCACCATTATATCCTGAAGCCACAAGAAATTGGACCGAGCCGGAAAAAATCTCTTGTTCAGCGCTTACGATATCGCAGTGTACTGTGATAGCCATAAGTTGCCTCTCTTAGTCATACTTAGTAAAAGCGCCGTTAGACGCTTTTACTACGCGTGATGGTTAAAGTTTCTTAGCTTTCTCGACGGCTTCGTCGATGCTACCAATCATGTAGAACGCTTGCTCTGGAAGATCATCAAACTCACCATCCAAGATGCCTTTAAAGCCACGAATCGTGTCTTTCAAAGAAACATACTTACCAGGTGCGCCTGTAAATACTTCTGCTACGAAGAAAGGCTGAGACAAGAAACGCTGGATTTTACGAGAACGGTTAACCGTTTGCTTATCTTCTTCAGATAACTCGTCCATACCCAAGATTGCGATGATGTCTTTCAATTCTTTGTAACGTTGCAATACCATCTGTACGCCACGAGCTACGTCGTAATGCTCTTGACCGATAACAAGTGGGTCAAGCTGACGTGAAGTAGAATCTAGAGGATCGATCGCTGGGTAGATACCCAAAGATGCGATGTCACGAGACAATACAACCGTTGCGTCCAAGTGAGAGAAGGTTGTTGCTGGAGATGGATCTGTCAAGTCATCAGCAGGTACGTATACCGCTTGAACAGACGTGATAGAGCCAGTCTTAGTAGAGGTGATACGTTCTTGAAGAACACCCATCTCTTCAGCAAGTGTAGGTTGGTAACCTACCGCAGATGGCATACGACCTAGCAATGCAGATACTTCTGTACCCGCTAGCGTGTAACGGTAGATGTTATCTACGAAGAAAAGTACGTCACGACCTTCGTCACGGAACTTCTCAGCCATTGTCAAACCAGTCAAAGCAACACGAAGACGGTTACCTGGTGGCTCGTTCATTTGGCCGTATACAAGAGATACTTTGTCAATTACGTTCGAGTCAGTCATCTCGTGGTAGAAGTCGTTACCTTCACGAGTACGCTCACCAACACCAGCGAATACAGAGTAACCGCTGTGCTCGATAGCGATGTTACGGATAAGTTCCATCATGTTTACGGTTTTACCTACACCGGCACCACCAAACAGACCAACTTTACCACCTTTCGCGAAAGGACAAACAAGGTCGATAACCTTGATACCTGTTTCTAGCAATTCGTTGCTAGAAGACTGCTCAGCATAAGAAGGAGCTGAACGGTGAATTGACCAACGCTCTTCTTCGCCGATTGGGCCTTTTTCGTCAATCGGATTACCTAGAACGTCCATAATACGTCCTAGTGTTTGAGTACCAACTGGTACAGAAACTGGCTTGTTTGTGTTTTCAACAACCAAACCACGTTTAATACCGTCAGTAGAACCCATTGCGATGGTACGAACAATACCGTCGCCTAGTTGTTGTTGAACTTCCAACACCAACTCTTTACCCTCAATGGTCAGGGCATCATATACTTTTGGCACGCTATCACGTGGAAATTCCACGTCCATAACAGCACCGATAACCTGTACGATGTGTCCGCTACTCATGTTCGGATCCTCTTAAATACCTAAATACCTTAAACCGCTGCCGCGCCGCTGACTATCTCAGAAATTTCCTGAGTAATCGCTGCTTGACGAGCCTTGTTGTACACCAACTGTAATTCATCAATGATATCGCCGGCGTTGTCTGTTGCGTTCTTCATCGCAATCATACGAGCTGCTTGCTCACACGCAATATTCTCAACCACTGACTGATATACTTGAGATTCAATATAGCGAACCAATAATCCGTCTAAAATTTCAACAGGCTCTGGTTCGTAGATGTAATCCCAGTGGTGCTGTAACTCTGTATTCTCTTCCGCTTTTAATGGCAAAAGTTGTTCAACCGTCGGGTTTTGAGTCATGGTATTCACGAACTCATTTGAAACCACATAAAGACGATCAATACGACCTTCATCAAATGCGTCTAGCATCACCTTAACACTGCCGACTAAGTCGTCAGCTTTTGGTGCATCACCTAAACCGGTGAAGGCTGCTGCTACATTTCCGCCGTAGTTACGAAAGAATGAAACGGCTTTACTACCAATCGCACAGATGTCGATTTCAACACCAGAATCAGCAAACTGTTTCATATCTTTAATGGCTTTTTTGAACACGTTAACGTTCAAACCACCACATAACCCACGGTCAGAAGAGACTACGATATAACCAACACGCTTCGCCTCACGCTCGGTAAGGTAACGGTGTTTATACTCAGGATTCGCGTTGGCCAAATGACCAACTACTTGGCGAATTCGTTCCGCATACGGACGAGAAGCGGCCATACGATCCTGAGCTTTACGCGTTTTACTTGCTGCTACTTTTTCCATAGCACGAGTAATTTTACGCGTATTGTTAATGCTCGAAATCTGAGTGCGTATCTCTTTTCCGACTGCCATAATAGAACTGCCCTTGTGAGAATGTTATTTCACAAACTGCAAGAAAGTGGTGACAGGCTAATTAGCTTGCCACCAAACTCATTACCAAGTTTGCGTCGCTTTAAACTTCTCGATTGCCGCTTTAAATGTCGCTTCAATCTCGCCGTTAAAATTACCAGTTTTGTTAATGTCAGCCATAAGATCAGTGTGTTCACTGTTCATGTAACCTAACAATGCTTTTTCAAAGCTAGCAATTTTGCTTGTTTCAACATCTTCAAGGAAGCCATCATTAGCAGCGTAAAGAACTACGCCCATATCAGCTACAGACATAGGAGAGAACTGCTTTTGTTTCATCAGTTCAGTAACCTGTTTACCGTGCTCTAGCTGCTTACGAGTCGCTTCGTCTAGGTCAGATGCGAACTGAGCGAAAGCCGCCAATTCACGGTACTGAGCCAATGCAAGACGAATACCACCGCCAAGTTTCTTGACGATCTTAGTTTGTGCTGCACCACCTACACGAGATACCGAAATACCGGCGTTCATCGCTGGACGGATACCCGAGTTAAACGCGCTCGTTTCCAAGAATATCTGACCATCTGTGATGGAGATAACGTTGGTTGGTACGAATGCAGATACGTCACCACCTTGAGTCTCGATGATTGGCAATGCGGTCAAAGAACCTGTTTTGCCTTTCACTTCACCATTGGTGAATTTCTCTACGTACTCAACGTTTACACGTGATGCACGCTCAAGAAGACGAGAGTGAAGATAGAATACGTCACCTGGGTAGGCTTCACGACCTGGCGGACGACGTAGAAGCAAAGAGATCTGACGGTAAGCCCAAGCTTGCTTGGTCAAATCATCATAAATGATCAATGCATCTTCACCGCGGTCACGGAAATATTCACCCATAGTACAGCCAGTGTATGGCGCTATGTAAAGCATTGCTGCTGGATCAGATGCGCCAGCGGCTACTACTGTGGTGTATTCCATTGCGCCAGCTTCTTCAAGCTTACGAACAACGTTAGCAATAGTAGATTGTTTCTGACCGATCGCTACGTACACACATTTAATGCCAGAATCTTTCTGAGCAATAATGGTGTCGATTGCTAGAGCTGTCTTACCAATCTGACGGTCACCGATGATCAACTCACGTTGACCACGACCAATTGGCACCATGGCGTCAATTGCTTTGTAACCCGTTTGGATAGGCTGATCAACGGACTGACGTTCGATAACGCCTGGTGCCACTTTCTCAACTTTATCCGTTAATTTTGCATCGATTGCGCCTTTGCCGTCGATTGGGTTACCCAATGCGTCAACAACACGACCAAGCAATTCAGGACCTACTGGAACTTCCAGTATACGACCTGTACATTTCACTTTTTGACCTTCTACAAGGTCTTGGTATTTACCAAGTACTACTGCACCGACAGAGTCACGCTCTAGGTTCAAAGCAATACCATAAACACCACCAGGGAATTCAATCATTTCCCCGTACATAACATCTGCCAGGCCGTGGATCAGAACGATACCGTCTGCCACGCTGACAATTGTGCCCTCATTTTGGGCATCAGAAGATACATCGAGGTTCTCGATGCGCTTCTTGATAATCTCGCTGATCTCAGATGGATTCAGTTGCTGCATGCTAAATTCCTCAACCCTGGTTTCGATTTAACGAAACACTAGGAGTTTATCGCCTCGGCCAGTTTCGCTAGTTTACCGCGAACTGAACCGTCGATGATTAAGTCACCTGTACGAATAACCACGCCACCAAGTAGGCTTGCGTCTGTTTCACTGGTTAAGTTGACTGTACGATCCAACTTTTTCGCCAATGAAGCGGCTAATGCTTGTGTTTGTTCTGCTGTAAGTTCAAATGCAGACGTAAATTCAACATTTACGGCTTTTTCGAAATTCAGTTTGAACTGTAAAAATAGCACAGAAATCATAGGAAGAAGCGATAAACGCTTATTCACTGCAAGGGTAAGCAAAAATGCTTTACCTTGCTCTGTAGCTACTTCTGCACAAACGTCCGCTAGAGCGTTTGCCTTCTCTTCCGCACTAAAAGCCGAATTTTTAAGTGCCTGTTTAAGCTTAGGTTCTACTGTTACAGCAGCTAATATGCTTAACATATCAGCCCACTCAGTAATTTGACCTTGCTCTTTAGCAACTTCAAAAACGGCTTTCGCATACGGTCGCGCGACTGTTTTTAATTCAGCCATTAGACCCTCGCTTAAAGCTCTTTGGCGAGCTGTTCAACGATCTCGCTATGTGCTTTTTCGTCAATGGTGGCTCCCAAAATCTTCTCGGCACCAGCAAATGCAAGAACAGAAACTTGAGCACGCAATGCTTCTTTAGCACGCATAACGTCTTGCTCGATCTCTGCTTGAGCTGCTTCGCGCAGACGTTTGCCATCGGCAATCACCTGCTCTTTCGCCTCGTCGATCATTTGGTTCGCACGTTTGTTGGCTTGTTCAATAATCTCGGCCGCGTTGTCTTTGCTTTCGCGTAAAATCTGGTCGGCTTGTTCTTGTGCCAACTCAAGATCACGGGAAGCGCGGTTCGCTGCTTCTAAACCGTCTGCTATTTTTTTGCTACGCTCTTCGAGCGCAGCAATCACTGGTGGCCACACAAATTTCATGCAGAACCAGACAAAAATGGCAAACGAAATAGCTTGGCCTATAAGTGTGAGATTCAAGTTCACGCTAATATCCTCGCTCTAGTCGTTCAAAAAATAAATCACTTACAATCAAGCGACGTATTAGCCAGCAACCTGAGCAATGAATGGGTTAGCGAAAGTGAAGAACAACGCAATACCAACACCAATCATAGATACAGCATCCAAAAGACCTGCAACGATGAACATTTTGGTTTGTAGCATTGGCGCAAGTTCTGGTTGACGCGCACTTGCTTCAAGAAATTTGCCACCCAAGATAGCAAAGCCAATTGCTGTGCCCAATGCAGCCAAGCCGATAAGGATTGCTACAGAGATAACAGTTAAACCAACTACAGTTTCCATTTTAACTCCTAGATTTTACAGTTTTAGATTCAAGTTTAAAAAAATATTACTATATATAACAATATCTTAGTGTTCTTCGTGAGCCATGCTCAGGTATACAATAGTCAACATCATGAAGATAAAAGCTTGCAGTGTTATGACTAGTATGTGAAAAATTGCCCATGGTACAGACAAAGCCCACTGAACACCCCAAGGCAAAAGAGCAATCAAGATAAAGATCAATTCACCGGCATACAAGTTACCGAATAATCGCAATGCCAATGACACAGGTTTTGCTAATAACCCAACCACTTCCAAAACAAAGTTAAATGGAATCATGATTGGAGTATTAAAAGGCTGTAATGTAAGTTCTTTCATGAACCCACCAACCCCTTTAATGCTTATGCTATAGAAAATAATCAAGAAGAAGACAGACAAAGACATACCTAGTGCAGCATTGATATCTGTTGTCGGCACTATCTTAAAGTATTCAATACCGAAAACATCCGTAGCAATTCTAGGAATGAAGTCAATTGGTACCAAATCCATTAAGTTCATCAAAAATATCCACACAAAAATGGTTAACGCTAATGGAGCGATAACTTTGCTTTTGCCATGAAAACTTTCTTTGACTGAGTTATCAACGAACTCAACCATAAGCTCTACGAAATTCTGTAGGCCTGTAGGAGTCGCTACTGACGCTTTCTTCGCTGCAAAACGAAACATTGCTAAAAACAAAATACCCAAACCAATAGAGAATCCCATTGTATCTAGGTGAATCGCCCAAAAGCCCATGTCTGCAGCTTGCTTAGATGTCTCCGCAATACCCCAGCTACCATCAGGATGCTGACCAAAGGTCAAATTCTGAAGGTGATGCTTTATGTACTCCGAAGCTGTTGGATTTTCACTTGCCATATTTATATCCACGCTCTTTTAATGATAAAAACCACGCGCCCACTGTTCGTTAAATTAACGAATAACAGCAGGGCTGAGCCAGTGACTCAAAATTGCTAAACTAAAGCCCGCAAAAAAGCTTCCAGCGGCCAGAGGTTTCACCAGAATAAACACCAGTGATAGCAGTAAGACAGTTAAAACCAGCTTACCAGCCTCTCCTCTATAAAAAGATTTAACAACCTCTTTCGCAGGCAAAATTCTTTTATGGCCGAACACCCGCCAAGCCATATAAACATTGGGTAGTATGCTGGTCAGCCCTCCTAATAAAAAAGAGTACCCATACAGACCATTAACGATGTAAAAGATTCCCAAAGAAACAAAAAAAGTGAGCATTAATTGCAATAAAAGAAAACGAAACACAGCCTTCTTTTTAGCGCTAATCATTGCACTGGCGCTTAGTGGCTTATTTGCCTCCATTACAAACTCTCTTTTTGCACAATAAAAGTGCAATCAATGTGATGATTTACAAAATTCGAGGCATTATATGGGTTATGGCGGCTGTGTTCAACTTAAAACGGATAGTGGGATCAGTTTCTACTCATCTTGTCTAGATAGAAAAAAGCACTTGTCACGAATTGCTTCATTTCCCAGCCAGGAGCTCGCTAACCAAGAGTTCTAGGTGCTCAGGGTTTCTATACTCAATGACAAGCTTACCTTTTCCTTTTGCTGAAGGCTGTATTTTCACCGCTGCATTAATCTTTTGGCTAATGCGTTCAGCTTCTGCACTTAAATCAGGCAGAGATGGTTTGTTATCTTCATTTTTATCAACGACTTGAAAGTTTTTCACTAATCGTTCCGTCTCACGAACAGACAAAGATTTAGTGACAACTTGTGACGCTGCTTGAATTTGTTTGTCATGCTCTAATGGCAATAACGCTCGAGCATGGCCCATTTCGATATCACCATGTTCTAATAAACGACGTACTTCTGGTGTTAAACCTAGTAATCGCAATAAATTTGCTACTGTCGAGCGAGATTTACCAACGGTATCGGCAACTTCTTGTTGAGTAAGGTGAAAATCTTCAACTAAACGCTGTAGTGCCAAGGCTTCTTCAACGGGGTTTAGGTCTTCGCGTTGAATATTTTCGATCAGAGCAAGCACGACAGCATCAGCGTCCTCGACATGGCGCACAATCACAGGTACTTGTGTTAAGTCCGCCAATTTGGCAGCTCGCCAACGGCGTTCACCGGCGATGATTTCATATTGATTATGACCATTTGGTCGTACAACAATCGGCTGCATGATGCCTTGGGTACGAATGGAAGCAGCCAAATCTTCTAATTGTGAAGGATTCATGTCACGACGAGGTTGGAATTTCCCTTTAGAAAGCCATTCTACTGGTAAATAAGTCAGACCTTTAATTTGCTCATTGTTTGAGCCACTTTCAGCCTCATTAGTTGGCGTCGATTGTGGTGCCAATAATGCATCTAAGCCACGACCTAGGCCTCTTTTTTTCATCGTCATTTCATTAACCCTAATTGGTATCAAAGTACGCTTATAACACAATAATTATGCGACAGATTTTCTAATAAACTCACCGGCCAATGCTAAGTAAGCAATAGCGCCTCGAGATTGTTTTTCATAATGTAAAACTGGCAAGCCGTAACTTGGTGATTCCGCCAAACGAATATTTCGAGGAATCACAGTATCATACACTTTGGAACCAAAATGTTTATGGAGTTGGCTAGAAACATCGTGAGTTAAACTAGGACGAGGATCATACATGGTTCGTAAAATACCTTCGACCTCTAGAGAGGGATTTAATGCCTGAGTAATACGCTCAATTGTTTGCAGTAAAGCGGTCAATCCTTCTAGCGCGTAATACTCACACTGCACCGGAATCAAAACTCCCTGTGAAGCAGCTAACGCATTAACAGTCAGCATATTCAATGCAGGCGGACAATCCATCAATATATAATCAAAGTCATTGTCGACTTCATACAAACCAGCACGTAAGCGTGTTTCTTTACTTGGTAAATCTAGTAAAACGACTTCCGCACCAGTTAAATCACCATTAGCAGGCAATACCCAGTAGTCCCCAGGCATGCTTTTTTTCATGACTTCTTTTACGCCATGAGAACCAATCAATACATCATAAACACTGGTGTCTAATTCTTCTTTGGTAAAACCGCTACCTGTTGTTGCATTACCTTGTGGATCAAGATCAATTAACAGCACTCGACGTTTCATCGCCGCTAAGGATGCTGCTAAATTAACGCAAGTAGTGGTTTTACCAACGCCACCTTTTTGATTGGTTACTGCTATGATTTTTGCCATGCTTTATCCTTTACGCGTCATCACAACCATGTGACGCTCCGCCTGAACATTTGGCACATTTAGAGGTTCTACAGACACTACATCAACGCCTTTGGGCAGTGTCGCTATTTCTTCGCTAGGATAAACACCCTTCATAGCCAAAAAGTTACCCGAGTCTTTCGGAAGCGGCAACGTCCAATTAATCATATCTTCTAAAGAGGCAAAAGCTCTTGAAATAACATGATCGTAAGTGCCTTGAAAAGCATGCTTTTCAACACGTTCATTGGCTACGGTTACGTTATGAGTACCTAACTCCATCTTAACTTGTGTTAAGAAGCGTGTTTTTTTGCCATTACTGTCTAATAACGTAAATTGTTTATCTGGATAACATATAGCAAGCACCATACCAGGTAAACCCGGTCCAGTGCCGACATCTATAATATTTTCACCGGTGATAAAAGGTAATGTCGCCAAACTGTCTAACAAGTGTAATGTGATCATTTGCTCAACATCACGAATAGCAGTTAGGTTGTAAGCCTTATTCCACTTTTCGAGCATGGCTAAGTATTTTACAAGTGTCTGAATGGTTTCATCAGATAGAACAGCGCCCATTTGTTGGGCGCCTTTTTGAATAGTGTCAAAGTGTGTCACAGTCGATCCATTTCTATAGAGATAGCAATTAAGGATTATCGGCTGATGATTCTAGGCACTTTTGCGCGCAATCGCACGTTTTTTCAAGTGAATTAATAGTAAGGATACTGCAGCTGGCGTCACACCTTGGATTCGAGATGCTGCCGCAAGCGTTGCAGGGCGCTGTTGAGTCAGCTTTTGCTTGATCTCATTCGAAAGACCTTCCATCTTGGTATAATCCAAATCTTCAGGTAGCTCGGTATTTTCTTGACGACGTAGACGCTCAATATCTTCGGCTTGACGAGAAATGTAGCCCGCGTATTTCACAGCAATTTGTACTTGCTCAGAAACTTGTTCGTCCACAGGCTCATCAAGAGCATTTTTCAAATTCGCTACATCGGAATACACAATGTTCGGACGCTTTAGTAGATCCAACAAGCTGTATTCATGAGTAATTGGCGTTTCCAATTTAGGATTGATACTTTCCGCTTCTGGTGTATTTGGCACAACCCAACTCGATTTAAGACGTTGCGTTTCTACTTCTATTGCTTCACGTTTTTTACAGAAGGCAGCCCAACGCTCATCAGAAACCAAACCAAGCTCACGACCTTTTTCAGTCAAACGCATGTCAGCATTGTCTTCACGCAAGATCAAACGATATTCGGCACGACTAGTAAACATGCGATAGGGTTCTTTTGTACCCATGCTAATCAAGTCATCAACTAATACACCTAGATAGGCTTCATCACGACGCGGCGTCCACGCTTCTTTATCTTGAGCTAATAAGGCAGCATTTAGACCAGCCAGTAACCCTTGTGCGCCAGCTTCTTCATAACCTGTTGTTCCATTGATTTGTCCTGCAAAGAACAAACCTGGCATGTGTTTGGTTTCTAAAGAATATTTTAAATCCTGAGGATTAAAGTAATCGTACTCAATAGCATAACCAGGACGAGTGATGTGGGCACTCTCCATGCCTTTCATCGAACGTACTAGCTCAATTTGTACATCAAATGGCAAAGATGTCGAAATACCATTTGGATACAGTTCGTGTGTCGTTAAACCTTCTGGCTCGATAAAGATTTGATGAGAGTTCTTATCGGCAAAGCGTACTATTTTGTCCTCAATAGAAGGACAGTAACGTGGCCCAATGCCTTCTATAACACCAGAGTACATTGGTGAACGATCCATACCAGCACGAATTATGTCGTGAGTTTGTTCATTAGTATGAGTAATAAAACACTCAACTTGACGAGGATGCATTGCACGATTGCCCATATATGACATAACAGGATCAATGTCATCACCAGGTTGTGCCTGCATCAGAGAAAAATCGACAGTACGTGCGTCAATACGAGGTGGTGTTCCCGTTTTTAAGCGATCAACACGGAATGGTAAAGCTCGAAGTTTTTGCGCTAAGCCAATAGATGGCGGATCACCAGCACGGCCACCTGAGTGGTTTTGTAAGCCAATATGGATAACGCCACCTAAAAAGGTACCGGCCGTTAAAACAACGGTTTTACTATTAAAGCGAATACCTGTTTGAGTAATCACACCACGAGCAGCACCATCTTCAACAATCAGATCTTCAGCCGATTGTTGAAAAAGCCATAAGTTTTCTTGGTTTTCTAACTTATGGCGAATAGCCGCTTTATATAAAATGCGATCAGCTTGAGCTCGTGTGGCTCGAACAGCAGGTCCTTTACGAGAGTTCAAAGTACGAAACTGAATCCCCGCTTGATCTGTTGCTAATGCCATAGCGCCGTCTAAAGCGTCTATTTCTTTAACCAGATGGGACTTCCCTATGCCACCAATGGCGGGGTTACAGGACATTTGTCCTAAAGTTTCAATGTTGTGAGAAAGTAACAAAGTTTTAACGCCCATACGAGCTGCTGCTAAAGCTGCTTCTGTACCAGCGTGTCCGCCACCAACCACAATCACATCAAAGCGACTTGGGAAATCCACAGGAACCTCGGTATTACTAAATAAAATGAATAAAAAACGATCAATCATCGATTGAGGCCGCTTAGTATATAGGCTAATTTCCAAAAAGAAAGAGATCGAAACTCTCTTAACCCGGTCATCAATATTAATATATTTAAGTAAGTATATAAGGTCTTTTATGTTTGTTATGTTTATATAGCAAGCTAATTTCTGTGTATAAAGATAAAAAATCTATACTTATTAAGTGTTTATAAAGATAACATCTTGTTAAGACAGGGCGGGTTATCTTGTGGTGTGGATAACCTAAACCTGTGCATAAAATAGGGACTTATACAGAGTCGATTTTTAAGGTCCAAGTTGTTAAAAACTGTGCAAAACTTCCTATCAAGCTATCACCATACTTATCAACAAGCTGTTTTTTGTTTCTTGAATGCTTTAAGTTGTTGTTTATTATGTTTTTTTATGTTTTTCTCCACAAAAAAAGCCCTTTTTCTAAAAAAAATAATCCACAAGAAAAAAAATAAAAAATTTTATTTTTTTCTAGATAGCCAGTGTGAATAATTACCTTAGATCCTGATTTTTGTTGATGTTCGAGCCATTGTGGAGAAAGAAAGACAATCTTGAAAAAATCTACCTGTGAGTAACTATTTTGCCTTTATGATCATCTTCACTGTATAAAGCGACAAATGAGGATGAGGCTATATTTGAGAGAGTGGCTTGTATTGAATTATCAAAAGCGATATCGGCATTCAATGAAACAATGGAGAGAAGTTTCTTGTGCAGTGGCGACGAGGTTAAGAAGAAAACGAGTTGATTACAGGCCTTAGCGCCCTCGCCCTGTTGCGTTTTTTAGTTATTAAACTGGACCGCGATAGAAAATAGAGCAAAAAAAAGCGCCTATCAAAGGCGCTTTTTAAGGTAAGAAGCTATAAAGCGAGGTTAAGCTTCTTCTTTCAAGCTTTTCATATCGATAATGAATCGGTATTTCACATCGCCTTTTTTCATGCGCTGATAAGCTTGGTTGATATCCTGGATATTGATCATCTCAGCATCACATTCAATGTTATGCTCTGCACAGAAGTCCAACATTTCTTGTGTTTCTGCAATACCACCGATCAAAGAACCAGTGAGTACACGACGTTTCATCACCAAGTTGGCCGCATGAACCGCTGGTTCCATTGGTTCGATAAGACCGACTAAAATGTGCGTTCCATCGACTTTTAAGCAACCCAAGTACGGGTTCAAATCATGTTGAACGGGAATGGTGTCTAATAAATAGTCGAATGTCATTGCGGCTGCTTTCATTTGTGCTTCGTCAGTTGAAACGATCACATAATCTGCGCCTTGTTTTTTCGCTTCTGCAATTTTACTTTCTGAACGAGTGAAAATAGTCACTTCTGCACCAAAGGCTTTTGCGAATTTCACGCCCATGTGGCCTAAACCGCCCATTCCTAAAACACCGACTTTATCGCCTGCCTTAATGCCGTGATGACGTAGTGGAGAATACGTTGTGATACCAGCACATAATAAAGGAGCGGCTTTACTCAGTTCTAAAGTCTGAGGAATAGATAAGACGAACTTTTCACGCACTACTATGTGATCTGAATAACCACCGTAGGTTAAAGTTCCGTCGATTAGATCGTGAGCACCATAGGTTCCGACTGGACCATTATCGCAATATTGCTCTAAGTCCGCGGCGCAATGGGAGCAATGCTGACAAGAGTCGACCATACAACCTACGCCGACAATGTCGCCAATCTTATATTTGGACACTTTACTGCCAACTTCGGTGACTTTACCGACAATTTCATGGCCAGGAACGATTGGGTAATTACTTGGTCCCCAATCACTTTCCGCCGTATGAATATCAGAGTGACAAACACCACAATAAAGAATGTCGATATTTACATCGTCTTCACGAAGCGCGCGACGTTCAAATGAAAAGGGTGCTAAAGGGGTTGTTGCAGAGAGTGCAGCATAAGATTTTGCTTGGCTCATAAATAGTTACTCCAGTGTTAGAACATGAAATATGTGTTACCTAGTGTAGAGTAAGCTTTGATGTTTTGTGTTGTGCATTCTTGCTATTGTTTTGCCTATTTCTCTAAATAGTTAAAACATAACTTTTCCTACACAATCTTGTATGGATAATAACTTCATTGATTTTTATAGATAGATGGATCAAATATGACCGATAGAAATTTAGTAGATTTGATCAAACCTCTAGTAAGTTCGGAAGGTTTTTCTGATACGTTAATTGCCAATGTGCGCTTGATGAAGTGTGCGAAATCCTTACCTAGAATACCTTTAATTTATAGTCCTGGACTTACTATTATTGTCCAAGGTCGTAAAATTGGTTACTTGGGTGATCGTGAAATTCATTATAATTCTGGCCATTATTTAGTTCAAACACTGCCTTTACCCTTTGAGTGTGAAACCTTTGCTAGCGAAGATGAACCTCTTCTTGGAGTGTCTATTGATATAGATCCAGTTTTGTTATCTGAGTTAGTTTCTGTTTCTTCTGAAAATGATTTAAAGCTATCTGTATCCCATTTCCCCATGTCTTCAGTATCAATGAGTGATGAAATGATTGAGTCTGTATCTCGCCTTATCAAAGCTTTATACGACCCAAATACTGCAAAAATAATGGGGCCGAGTCGAGTTCGAGAGGTGGTTTTTGAAGCTTTGCAAAGCTCGCAAGGGGATGCGTTACGTGCCTTGGTGCTTAATCAAGGACGCTTTTCGCTGATAGTGAATTCCCTTAAACAATTGCATCAGCAGCTGGATCAAGAAGTCCGTGTGGAACAGCTTGCAGAAGATGCCAACATGAGTGTTTCAAGCTTCCACCATCATTTTAAAAACATCGCAGGATCGTCTCCATTACAGTACCTGAAGCGTTTGCGTCTATTGAAAGCACAAATGCTGTTAAACCGAGGTCACCTGAATGTCAGTCAGATTTCTTTAGAAGTTGGCTATAAAAGTATTCATCAGTTCAGTCGAGATTATAAACGCTACTTTGGTGCGCCTCCGACAAAAGACAAGCTAAGAGAAGACGCCGTAATATAATTTTTTTCCTTATTGAATTTACTTTGTTGAATTTAATAGACAGGTGGTCTAAATTAATACCTATCGTATTTTATTGCCTAGGTATAAACACTTGCTCTCTATCCTTGATGAACCAGATACCACCGTTAATCTGCCGAATAAACCTCGTCGTGGTCGTCCTAAAAAACAACCAAGCGATTCTTTGGATACCAAAGAGGCTTTGCTGCGTGCTGGAATGCAAATATTGACGGAATCTGGCTTTATTCGCAGTGGTATTGATCCGATTTTAAAATCGATTGGTGTGCCAAAGGGGTCTT
The DNA here is from genome assembly GCF_003337275.1 of Marinomonas foliarum. Classification (GTDB taxonomy): domain Bacteria; phylum Pseudomonadota; class Gammaproteobacteria; order Pseudomonadales; family Marinomonadaceae; genus Marinomonas; species Marinomonas foliarum. The sequence continues at coordinate 38,716 of NZ_QPJQ01000002.1, forward strand.
TCTATCATTATTTTTCTAGTAAAGAAGCCTTTGGTTTGGCAGTCTTAGAGCGTTATCGCCGTTATTTCGAAGCTAAGTTAGATGGTTTCTTACTGGACGAGGCTTTTTCTCCGCTAGAGCGATTACAGCGTTTTGCTCAAGACGCCCAAGACGGCATTGTCCGGCACGAATTTAAACGTGGTTGTTTAGTGGGTAACTTGGAACAAGAATCCAGTCTGCTTTCTGAGGCGTTTCGAGAACAACTGCAAGCAACCTATCAAAGCTGGCAAGTACGAGTGGCGACCTGTTTATTAGAAAGTCAAAAACAAGGTGAAATTGATCTTACAGGCAATATTAACGATATTTCTCAAGCATTTTGGATTGGCTGGGAAGGCGCTGTTCATCGGGCTAGATTAGTCAAAAGCACACAACCACTAAGCTTGTTCATGGCGTTTTTTATCCAAGCAATTCAAATTAATACAAATTAATGACAATAGCCAAGTGAAGCTACTTGGCTTTTTTGTCCATATAAATAGACGAACGGTCTAAAATTGGAGGATTTATGTTCAAAGGTTTATTGATCACCCAAGAAGACAAGAAAAGCACAGCATCCGTGGTTGAACTGCAGGAAGATCAGCTGCCAGAAGGTGATGTGTTGATTGAAGTGCATTACAGCACCTTAAATTACAAAGACGGCTTAGCTATCACTGGTAAGTCTCCTGTTGTGCGTTCTTTTCCTATGGTGCCTGGAATCGATCTAGTCGGTAAAATTCTACAAAGCGATTCTGAGCGCTTCTCTGAAGGCGATTTCGTCATACTGAATGGTTTTGGTGTGGGTGAAATGCATTGGGGCGGTTTGGCTCAAAAAGCACGACTCAAAAGCGAGTGGCTCATTCCGCTTCCAAAAGGTATAGATGCCAAGCATTCTATGGCAATAGGTACAGCGGGTTATACCGCTATGTTGTCGGTAATTGCTCTTGAAAAACAAGGTGTTACGCCTGATTCAGGCGAAGTATTAGTGACAGGCGCCAACGGTGGCGTTGGCAGTTTTGCGATTCGCCTACTGAACCGTCTTGGCTATCACGTTGTTGCTTCTACTGGACGAATGGAAGAAAGCGACTATTTGAAAAGCCTTGGTGCGAGCGACATCATCGACCGGAATACACTGTCTGAGCAGGGCAAGCCGTTGCAAAAAGAGCGTTGGGCTGGCGTCATCGACTGTGTTGGCAGTCACACTTTAGTTAATGCCTGTGCCACTACCAAATACGGCGGTGTGGTGACGTGTTGTGGCTTAGCACAAGGCATGGACTTCCCTGCTTCTGTAGCACCTTTCATTTTACGAGGCATCAAGCTGATTGGTATCGACAGCGTCATGCGGCCATTACAAGACCGCATTGAAGCATGGCAACGTTTGAGCGAACTGCTACAGCCAGAAGATTTTGACAGCATGAGCGAAGAAATCGGCTTGGACGATGTCGTAGAAACGGCTAATAAATTACTTGAAGGCAAAGTACGAGGTCGTGTATTGGTGAATGTTAAGGCTTAGATTCAAATATACAACTAACTGAAAAATGGCAAAAAAAGGTTGATGAGCAAGTGTTCATCAACCTTTTTCCATTATTTCCCAATACAGAACGAGCCAAAGATGCGGCCTAGCAGGTCATCGCTGGTGAAAGCACCGGTGATTTCGCTAAGCGCTTGTTGGGCTTCTTTCAGATCTTCAGCCAGCAATTCCCCTGCGCCGTAACCGTGCAGTTGCTCATAGCCTGCGTCTAAAAAGCGGTTAGCTTTGTTGAGGGCTTCTATGTGACGACGACGAGCGATAAAGCCCCCTTCAGTCGTGCTGTCGAAGCCCATGACGGCTTTGAGATGTTCGGTCAGGTCGTTAACGCCCTCTCCTGTTTTTGCCGATAGAGAGATCACAGAGACGCCTGAGACCATTTCGATGCCTGTGCTTTCTTTGGTTAAGTCGACTTTGTTACGCACCAAGGTTAGGTGTTTAGTATCGCCTAGTTTCTCCATAAATTCTGGCCAGATTTCACTTGGGTCTTTTGAATCAATAGATTGGCTGTCGACCATCATTAAGATGCGATCTGCTTTACTGATTTCGTCCCATGCGCGCTGAATACCAATGCGCTCTACTTCGTCTGGGCTGTCGCGTAAGCCTGCTGTGTCGATAATGTGCAGCGGCATGCCATCTAAGTGAATATGTTCACGCAAGACATCACGAGTGGTGCCTTCGATGTTAGTGACAATGGCGGATTCTTTGCCAGATAAAGCGTTTAGTAAGCTAGATTTACCCGCATTGGGGCGCCCTGCAATAACCACGCTCATGCCTTCGCGAATCAAGGCGCCTTGGTTGGCTTCTTTAAGCACTTCGATTAGCTTGTTTTTAATGTCTGCCAGTTCAGTGGCAACTTTGCCGTCACCGATGAAGTCGATTTCTTCTTCTGGAAAATCAATTGCAGCTTCAACGTAAATACGCAGGTGAATCAAGGCTTCGACCAATTCATCAACGCGTGTAGAGAAGGCACCTTGCAAGGAGCGTAGCGCACATTTAGCGGCTTGCTCCGAAGTGCTGTCGATCAAATCGGCAATGGCTTCCGCTTGGGTTAAGTCCATCTTGTCGTTCATAAAGGCGCGTTCAGAGAATTCACCTGGGCGGGCTAAACGTGCGCCAAGAGCAACACAATGGCTTAGCAGCATGTCCATAATGACCGGACCACCGTGACCTTGTAGTTCAAAGATGTCTTCGCCAGTAAACGAGTTTGGTCCTGGGAAATATAAGGCGATGCCTTCATCAAGTTGTTCTTGATTCGTTGTTTTGAATGGCACGTAATGGGCGTAACGTGGTTTAGGTTCAAATCCCAAAATTTGTTGGGCGATGGCAAGGCTTTTGGGGCCTGATAAACGAATGATGCCTACGCCACCTCGGCCGGGAGCTGTGGCTTGTGCGGCAATGGTGTCTTGGTCTGTGGCGTATTGGAAATCAGTCATAATCAAACTCTGTGCAATAAAAGTAATGTATCTAGGTTGGTGCCATTGTCCGTTAGCTGAGGGATCAAGGCAATCTAAACGTAAAAAAGGCCTCCCAATGGGAAGCCTTTTTAATCAAAACCTAAGCCTATTTAGTATCAGGCTTCTTTTTCGATGCGTTTTGTAATCACATATTGTTGCAATATGGATAAGGTGTTGTTCGTTACCCAGTATAGAACCAAACCAGCTGGGAACCACAAGAAGAAGATGGAGAATGCCACTGGCATGATCTTCATGATTCGAGCTTGCATTGGATCTGGAGGCGTAGGGTTAAGTGATTGTTGAACAAACATACTAATACCCATCAAGATTGGCAGGATAAAGAATGGGTCCATCACTGATAAATCGTGAATCCACAGGAAGAACGGCGCATGGCGCAATTCAACAGATTCCATCAATACCCAGTATAACGAAAGGAAAACCGGCATTTGTACTAAGATTGGCAAGCACCCACCCAGAGGGTTGATTTTTTCTTTCTTGTACAGCGCCATCATTTCTTGCGACATCTTCTGACGATCATCACCATACTGGTCTTTCAGTTTGGCAATTTCTGGGCCGAATTTACGCATTTTCGCCATAGAACGGTAGCTTGTTGCTGATAGCTTGAAAAAGACTGCTTTTACACAGACCACAACCAAGATAATCGCGATGCCCCAGTTAATAACGAATGACTGAATTAGAGTAAGCAACCAGAATAGTGGTTTAGCCAACCACCATAACCAGCCGTAATCGACGGTCAAATCTAGGTTTGTAGCGGTTTCTTCAAGGTGGTCTTGTAATTTTGGACCTACATAGAAAGTAGAGCTCAATGTACCTTGTTTGCCTGCTGCAATTTCTACTGGCGTACCAGTGAAACCAATGATGTTGAAGTCGCCATTAGTACGAGCTTGCAATGTCACTTTTTGACCTTGCTCTGGAACCCAAGCAGACACGAAATAGTGCTGAAGTACCGCAACCCAACCTTGAGTCGTGGTTGTTTTAACAGGCTCTTCTTTCATATCAGAGAAAGAGATCTTGTTGTATTTCGTCTGTTCGTCAGAAATCGCACCACCAAGGTAAGGCTGTAGGCCCATGCTCGTTGCTTGGCTTGGATCTGGCGTATTATCACGTTTGATCTGAGCAAATAGATTACCACGCCATGTATTAGATGAAGCGTTGTCTACTGTGATCAATTGACGAATACGGTATTTACCCTTCATAAAGCGGAAAGTTTTTGTATATTTCACGCCTTGAGCATCTGTGTAGTAAAGGTTCACATCAAGAGAATCTTCACCTTCCGCTAAGGAATAAGCGGTTTTTTCAGATTGGTAAACTGGACGACCTTCAGGAGAAGCGTCTGGACCATTTTGTCCAACTAGGCCACTTTGAGTCACATAAGTGCGCTCGCTGCCATCTTCTAAAATAACAAATGGATCAGGCTTGCCTAATTCTTTTTTATATTGAAGAAGAGCGGCTTCAACCAAATCACCACCGACTGGATTGATCGCAACACGAAGGGTATCGGTTGTGACTTGAATCAACTTCCCAGGTGCGATTTTTGTCACACTTTGTGGGATTTCGGCATTGGCTTCGGTTGTGCTTTGAATTGCCGAAGGCAAATCATCGCTCATTTGAGAGTTTATCTCAGATTGAGATTGTGTGCTTTGAGCTACGCTTTGAGTGGACTGAGGACCATAATCTTGGCTCCACTGTAAAAACAGTAGGTAGCCACTGATAAAAAGCGCACCCCATAAAAAGTAACGTCTGAAATCCATGGTATTCAACTAATTTGTTTGGTTGGACAATAGGTTCACAGAACCCTTATAAAAATCACGCGCTATTAAACCAGCCTTTGGCAGTTTTTTCAGCCTATTTCTGTCTAGTTTGGTCGCGTTTTTTATTTTGAGCAGGTTTTTGAGCTTTTTTTGCCAATTGATCCCACGCTTTGTCGAGTCGTTTGTGCAAATCAGCATTTTCCAGCTCTTTGATACCTTGTCTTGCTAGGAAGACAATATCAAGACCTGAAAGTGGTATTTTGTGGTGACGAAAGGAATCACGCACCAAGCGTTTGATACGATTCCTGCCTACCGCGCGTTTATCCGTTTTTTTGGACACAATAAGACCCAGTCGAGCTTGGTCATCATCTCGTTTTCGTGCCAATAAAAGGAATTCGCCTGCGAAGACTTTGGAGGAGGTGTCGTTAAAGACAGATTGATAATCCCCGGCATTCAGAAGTCTGACATGCCGAGGAAAACAATAGTCGGTCATTAGCGTGCTTATGCGCTTAGAACCTTGCGTCCGCGAGCACGACGACGAGCGACGATTTGACGTCCGCTTTTAGTAGCCATACGAGCACGGAAACCGTGGTTGCGTTTGCGTTTTAGAACGCTAGGTTGGAAAGTTCTTTTCATCTTAATTCTCTCACTGAATGCAGTGTTTGAGTTTTGAGGGTTAGCGGTCGCCAAGCCTCTACATTTGATTGGTCAAATCAGGGCGCGGATTTTAGAGCCTTTCCTCAGTAAATTCAATGCTTCTAGGCGCAAAATTATTAAATAAATAGCTTCACAATTCATTAAGCACTTACACACAGACTTCTACCTTAGTGGTGGATAAAGAAAAAATCATTTTGATATCTTATCCACAGAAGGTTTTTTTAATTAGTTATTGTGTATAAAAATCAAAAAGATAAAAAATATCTTACTTGTGCAAAACATAAAAATAAACCAATGTTAATATGTGTATAACTATCTCCTTTATGCACACGAGAAATATTTTATCTACCGATGTGCATAACCTCTTGTGTTATTAACATTTTTGAATTTATAGAGTTGTGTGCCTTATTTTCCATTTATATGTGGATAACTTTTATTGTCCGATGTAAAATCCGCTTCTTGTCTGTCACTCAACCAGGGAGTACGTTTACAGTGTCTTTGGAGCATTGGAATCTTTGCCTGCAGCGTTTGCAGGGTGAGTTTTCCACATCTCAGTTCAACACTTGGATTCGTCCATTACAGGCTGAAATGATGCCTAATGGAGAATTGCGCCTGAGCGCACCAAACCGATTCGTGTTGGATTGGGTGAGTAACAAATATCAAACGCGCATAAAAGAGTTATTGTCTGAATTTGCGGGTGATGACCTTGCTCCTGCTTTAAAGCTGGAAGTTAAAGCTCAAAACTTCGCTCAAACGAATCAGATGTCGCCGCCACCGCCTCCAGTTTCAAGCGAACCGGTTATCAGCCCTTTAAATAATGAAGTCGCAAGAGAATCTGGTTATCGTCCTGGCTTTGGTTTAATGGATGAAGAAGATGGGCCGCCACATGCCGATCTCGAATTTGAAGCGCCATTAACTTTGTCTGGCACAGGGTTACGCGGTGAACTTGAACCTTATGAACAGGGGCAACTGCCGTTAACGGCGCCCAAACGTAAAGTACAAGTTGAAGGTGGTATTAACCACGGCGCGAACCTGAATAATTCTTTTACCTTTGATAACTTCATCGAGGGTAAATCGAACCAGCTGGCTCATGCCGCAGCCCTACAAGTTGCTGAAAATCCAGGCGGTGCTTATAACCCCCTCTTTATATACGGTGGGGTTGGATTAGGTAAAACTCACTTAATGCAAGCCGTCGGTACTGAGATGATGCGTCACAATCCGAATGCTAAGGTGGTTTACCTGCATTCCGAGCGTTTTGTTGCCGATATGGTAAAGGCTTTGCAGTTAAACGCGATTAACGACTTTAAACGTTATTATCGTTCTGTGGATGCCTTACTTATTGATGATATTCAATTTTTTGCCGGTAAAGACAGAACCCAAGAAGAGTTTTTCCACACTTTTAATGCCTTGTTAGAAGGCGGACAGCAGATGATTTTGACCTGTGACCGCTACCCTAAAGAAATTCAAGGTCTGGAAGATCGCCTGAAATCGCGTTTTGGCTGGGGTTTAACTGTCGCTATCGAGCCTCCAGAATTAGAAACTCGTGTGGCTATTTTGATGCGTAAAGCAGATGAAAGTGGCATCAAGTTATCTTACGATTCTGCTTTCTTTATTGCGCAGAAAATCCGCTCCAACGTGCGAGAGCTAGAAGGTGCACTAAAACGTGTTATCGCTAACTCGCATTTTACTGGGCGCGCTATTACGCCTGATTTTGTGCGTGAGTCGTTAAAAGACCTTTTGGCCTTGCAAGACAAGCTAGTTAACATTGATAATATCCAGCGAATTGTCGCGGAATATTATAAAATTAAGATCAGTGATCTGTTGTCCAAACGTCGTAGTCGTTCAGTGGCTCGTCCTCGTCAAGTGGCGATGTCATTAGCAAAAGAATTGACCAACCACAGTTTGCCAGAAATTGGTGATGCGTTTGGTGGACGAGATCATACGACTGCATTGCATGCGATTCGTAAGATCAAAGAGCTGCAAGACACCGATTCGGATATCCGTGAAGACTATAAACAATTGATGCGAATCCTGACCACCTGATGGTCTAAGACTTTGAGTTTACGAGGAAAATAATGAAATTTTCAGTCGTCCGCGAGACACTTCTTAAGCCACTTCAACTAGTGGCAGGCGTTGTAGAGCGCAAGCAAACTATGCCTGTCTTGGCCAATGTATTGGTGGAAGTGAAAGACCAAGTATTAACACTGACTGGCTCTGACTTAGAAGTTGAGTTAGTTGGACATGTGCCATTAGATGAGTGCGAAGAAGGCCGTATTACCGTGCCTGCTCGCAAGCTAATGGATATTTGCAAAAGCTTACCAGACAGCGCTGTGATTGAATTCACATTGGACGATCAAAAAGCGGTCATTCGCTCAGGTCGTTCACGTTTTAGCTTGTCTACTTTGCCAGCCGATGAATTCCCGAATATCCAAGATATGCAAGGTGATTTGTCTGTGTCTATCGCACAAAACAGCGTGCGTCGATTGATCGACCGTACTGGTTTTGCCATGGCGAACCAAGATGTGCGTTATTACCTTAACGGCATGCTGTTAGAAGTGGCTGATGGTCAATTACGTGTAGTAGCAACCGATGGACACCGTTTAGCAACGGCTGTTGAAGACGCCCAAGTAAGTGGCGATCTGACGCAAGTTATCGTACCTCGCAAAGGTGTACTGGAATTAAACCGCTTGCTTAACGATACCGATGAAGTGGTTGAGCTAACGATAGGCACAAACCATATTCGTGCCAAAGTCGCGGATTATGTGTTCACTTCTAAGCTAGTTGATGGCAAATTCCCTGATTATCATCGCGTTATTCCTCGTAACAACGAAAAAATAGTTATTGCAGATCGTTTGGAATTACGCCAAGTATTCCTACGTGCATCGATTCTTTCTAACGAGAAATACCGTGGCGTGCGTTTGATTCTTTCTAATGGCATGTTGCAAGTCTTTGCTAATAACCCAGAGCAAGAAGAAGCTGAAGAATCCGTATTGGTGCAATACCAAGGCGACAATATGGAAGTGGGCTTCAACGTGGGTTATTTATTAGACGTATTGGGTGTCGTAGACTCTCAGGAAGTACGTTTATCCTTAAACGACTCGAACAGCAGTGCCTTGATCGAAGAAGCTCAAAGTCACGCAGCACAATACGTTGTGATGCCGATGCGTCTATAATTATCAGCTAGATGAATAGACCTATCACCCTCCAAGCGTTTGAAAGAATCAAATGCTTGGAGGGCTGTCTTCCCTCCCCCAATTAAGGTTTAAGAGTTATGCCGCTGGTGCGTTTGGACATCTCTCATGTTCGCAACCTTTCTAGTGTGCGCTTTGAACCTTCGCCCCAAGTGAATGTGATCGTTGGCAAAAATGGCAGCGGTAAAACCTCGGTCTTAGAAGCTATTCACCTTTTGTCTTTTGGCCGATCCTTCCGTAGTCATAAGCACAAAACCTATATTCAGCACGAAAACGAAGCATGTATTGTCTTTGCCCAATTACATCAAGATCAAGGCAGCCCAGTGCCCGTTGGCTTGCAACGCTATCGTGATGGTCAGATTGATGTGCGTATTCAAGGACAACGCGCTCAGTCGGTTATTGAGCTGGCAGAACGTCTTCCTGTACAGCTGATTAACCCCGATGCGTTCCGATTATTAGAAGGATCACCAAGCATTCGGCGCCAATTTATTGACTGGGGAGCCTTTCATTTTGATAAAGACTTCATTCAAGCGTGGCGAGGCTGGCAAAAAGCATTAAAACAGCGGAATACCTTGCTCAGACGTGGTAAAATATCCCACAGTTTATTAGCGGCATTTGATCAGGAATTGATCCGGCTGGGCGAGCAAGTTAATCAATCTCGAAAAGACTATGTGGAAAAGCTAACGCCACATTTCGAGAAGGTTTTATCGCTCTTAACCACAGAGCTTTCAGTGAGTCTTCAGTTCTTTCAAGGCTGGGATGCACAGAAAAACTTAGCCATGGCTGTGGAAGCGGGACGCGAGCGAGATATTGAGCTTGGTTATACGCATACAGGCCCCCAGCGAGCTGATTTACGTGTGAAAACTGCAACGGGAGATGCGTTAGACACCTTGTCCCGTGGCCAGCAAAAGTTGGTGGTTTCTGCACTGAAGATTGCTCAAGGACAGTTATTGATCGATATGGGTCGCCCTCTGGTATTTTTAGTGGATGATTTACCAGCTGAGTTGGACGCCAACCACAGACAGAAACTTTGTCAGTTGTTGGAGTCATTAAACAGCCAAATTTTTATTACCAGTGTCGAGCCTGATACAACGGATTTTACTTGGGCCGATACAACCGACGTTCGTCAATTTGCTATGAATAATGGCGAATTGTCTTTATTGAGCAAAGGTTTGCAGGAGAGTTAAATGAGTGAAAATAATTACGAAGCGTCCAGTATCAAGGTGCTCAAAGGGCTAGATGCCGTACGTAAACGCCCAGGAATGTATATCGGCGATACGGACGATGGCACAGGCTTGCACCACATGGTATTTGAAGTCGTGGATAACTCCATTGATGAAGCCCTTGCTGGTCACTGTGACACGATTACCGTTCTGATTCATCCTGATGAATCTATTTCCGTGTCTGATAACGGCCGTGGTATTCCGGTTGATATGCACGAAGAAGAAGGCGTGTCTGCTGCCGAAGTTATCATGACGGTACTTCACGCTGGTGGTAAGTTTGACGATAACTCATATAAAGTTTCTGGTGGTCTTCATGGTGTAGGTGTTTCGGTTGTAAACGCCTTATCTGAAGAGCTCACCTTGACGATTCGTAAGAACGGCAAAGTGTACGAGCAACATTACAAGCATGGTGTACCACAAGCTCCTCTTGCCATTATTGGAGACTCTGACGGCAAAGGAACTACGGTTCATTTCAAACCTTCTGCTGATACCTTTACTAACATCTTGTTTTATTATGACATCCTGGCCAAACGCCTACGTGAATTGTCATTCTTGAACTCTGGCGTTGCCATCAAATTAAAAGACGAGCGTTCTGGTAAAGAGGAATTCTTTAACTACGAAGGCGGATTGCGTTCTTTTGTTGAGCATTTGAATACCAACAAAACGCCAATCAACGATATTTTTCACTTTATTTGCCAACGTGATGACCTAGAAGATGGTATCGCTGTAGAAGTGGCATTACAGTGGAACGAAGGCTTCCAAGAAAACATCTACTGTTACACTAACAATATTCCTCAGCGCGATGGCGGTACCCACCTTGCGGGTTTCCGTGGCGCGTTAACGCGAACGTTGAACAATTTTATTGAAAAAGAAGGTCTTGCGAAAAAGCAAAAAGTCGCAACGACAGGCGATGACAGCCGCGAAGGTTTGACTGCGATCGTATCGGTAAAAGTACCGGATCCGAAGTTCTCTTCTCAGACCAAAGACAAGCTCGTATCTTCTGAAGTAAAAACGGCCGTAGAACAAGAAATGGCGAAACGTTTTTCTGAGTATTTACTTGAGAAACCTGGTGAAGCCAAAATCATCGTTAACAAAATGATTGATGCGGCTCGTGCCCGTGAAGCTGCTCGTCGTGCTCGTGATATGACTCGTCGTAAAGGTGCGCTAGACATCGCTGGCTTACCTGGTAAATTGGCCGATTGTCAGGAAAAAGACCCAGCGCTTTCTGAAATCTACCTAGTGGAGGGTGACTCGGCAGGTGGCTCGGCAAAACAAGGTCGTGATCGTCGTACACAAGCCATTCTGCCTCTGAAAGGTAAAATCTTGAACGTCGAAAAAGCCCGTTTTGATAAAATGCTGGCGTCTGTTGAAGTAGGCACCCTGATTACTGCATTGGGTTGTGGTATCGGCCGTGACGAATTTAACGCTGATAAATTGCGTTACCACAGCATCGTTATCATGACCGATGCCGACGTCGATGGATCGCACATTCGTACCCTGCTGTTGACTTTCTTTTTCCGTCAAATGCCAGAAATCATCGAACGTGGTCACATTTTCATTGCCCAACCACCGTTGTTTAAAATCAAACGTGGTAAGCAGGAGCAATACATCAAAGACGAAGCGGCATTGGATCAGCATTTGATCGAAGTCGCTTTGGATGGCGCTCATATGCACGTCAACGAAGATGCTCCAGGCATTCAAGGGGAGCACCTGGCAAAATTGATGCGTGACTACATTCACATTGAAGCCGATGTTGAGCGTTTGTCTCGTGTGTACCCAAGAGATGTAATGGGCAAACTTCTGTACTGTAAAGCACTGACACAAGAAGATTTGACCAACGAAGCAACGGTAATGGAATGGGTTGAAGCCATCCGTAGCCAAATGCCACAAGACGCTCGTACTGGTTTCCGCTTTGATTTCTCTGTAGAAAAAGATGAAGAACGTAAGGTTTATTTACCTGTAGTCGACATTATGTCTCACGGTGTGTCTAACCGTTATCGCTTTGAAGGTACCTTCTTCAGCTCGCCTGAGTACAAACGTATTGTGACCATGTCTGAAACTGTTGAAGAGTTGTTTGGCGAAGAGTCTTACATCCAGCGTGGCGAACGTCGTGAAACAGTGAAAACTATTAGCGACATGAAAGCTTGGTTGATGAAAGAAGCCTCTCGCGGCATGACGGTACAACGCTATAAAGGTTTGGGTGAGATGAACCCTGAGCAACTTTGGGAAACTACTATGGACCCAGATGCTCGTCGCATGCTGCGCGTAACTATTGATGACGCCGTAGCCGCTGACCAAATGTTCACTACCTTGATGGGTGACGAAGTGGAACCACGTCGTAACTTCATCCAAGACAACGCCTTGAACGTAGCGAACCTAGACGTTTAAGTTTTCGTTTGATCTACAAAAAAGCCCCATTTCCGATAGAAGTGGGGCTTTTAAAAATGTGTTATGGAAATAATATTATCAATTAAGTTCAAACAGAAGTGATAATTATCCTTCAAAATGTTCACTCCATCCTCTAATGCCAAACTCCAACATATTGGATTTTATATAGTTCTCGATCTCGAAAAATAGATTTTTATAATTTTTTGATTTTAATAAATCTGTGTAATAGTCATTAGAAATAAAGTATTCTTTATCTAAAGCTCTTTTGAACTGAGCATAAAAATCTTTTTTATGCTCTACAGAAAAGTGTAATAGCGATTCGTTTGATATTGTTAATAATATTTCATCAATCAAAAGTTTAATAGAATCTTTTGGGAAAAGAACAGTTCCGTTTTTAAATTCATTAAATATTTCAATAGCTTCTTCTGTTGTAAATTCAATTTTTTCTAGAGATACAAAGCTTTGTAGATTAAAGTCTTCGTCTTTATTAAGCTTTATAGCAATTCCGGATTGTTCTTTAGACCTAGGTAATGGTTGGTTTCCAATAAGACAAATTTTATTACGATCTTTTTCTTGTACCTTTGTAAGATCAATTTTATAAATGTATGCGTTACCAGCTTTCCTTGGAAAATAGTGACCGTCTTTGAATTCACACATAGCAAAAAACTTAGCAATGCTTTTGTTTTTCGAAACGTCTAAGAGAGATGTCGGAAGCTCATAGTGTTGGCATAGTCCTTCTACTTCCACACTAAAACTATGCTGATCATTAATAAGAAGGTAGTGGTTTACTAAGTTATTAATACGTACTTTCTTTAGTATACGTTCAAATTCATACCTTCTTATCAAGGATAAATCATCAATATCTGGTCTAAAAATAGAAGGTTTACACGGAGAATGATAATGGTTTTGGCCCCGATAATAGATAGGAGAGAACTCACCTTCACCTAAAGGCATAATTCTATATTGATTGCTTCCTATATCTACAGCATAATCCTTGTTCCCTTCAACTAGACCAATACGACTGAATTCTTTTTTAGTTATAAAATCTAAATACATATCGAGAGAAAATATTTTCTTTCCTTCTAATTTCTCAAGCTTCATCAAACAATCCCTAAATGTAGAGCGAAACTAGTTTATAGGGCTTAATTTGCAGGCTGTCAAATTAAGCCCTATTTGACAACTTACAACGCCTTTTTGATGCAGTCTTCAATCGATGTGGTTGGGCGGCCAATGAGCGTTGATAAATCTTTGCTGTCGCTGAACAAGGCACCTTGGGACGCGCCAATTTCTGAGTTAGCCAGGATGGCGGCAAAGCCTTCTGGTAAGCCAGCGGCAACGAGGATTTGGGTGAATTCCGCTTCAGGAACGTTTTGATAAGCGACGGTTTTACCTGATACCTTGCTGATCGCAGCGGAGTATTCGCTTAACGTGAAAGCGTTATCGCCAGCCAGTTCATAGACTTTGCCCGCTTGTCCGTCTTTTACAAGTACGGCCGCGGCCGCAGCAGCATAATCCGCACGTGCAGCAGTAGCCAGTTTGCCGTCTCCAGCACAGCCAACAACGCCGTATTGCAATGCGGTTGCTACGCCCATTGTGTAGTTTTCAGAGTACCAACCATTGCGAAGTAGCACATAAGGAACGCCAGATTCCGCCAATAATTTTTCGGTGGCTACGTGCTCTTGTGCAAGGATGAGTGGCGAGCTATCCGCGTTTAAAATACTGGTGTAAGCCAGCAAAGAAACACCGGCTTGTTGAGCGGCATTAATCACATTGCTGTGTTGGGCGGTGCGCTGGCCGACTTCACTGGAAGAAATCAGCAAGACTTTTTCAACATCTTGCATAGCCGTCACAAGTGACGCCACATCGTTGTAATCTGCCTGACGAACTTGAACGCCCTTTTCTGCCAAATCTGCCACTGTTTCTGGGTTACGAACCGCAGCAATAATATTGCTTGCTGCTGTTTTTTCTAATAGTGAAGTAATGACAAGACGGCCAAGTTGACCCGATGCACCAGTTACTAAAATCATACTTTTCTCCTTTGAGTTTTAACTTGATGGAAGTAGAATAAATCACTAACAAACTTTTAGTAAGTACGTACAAAAAGGTAAGTATGGAAAATATTTTGCAAGAGTCTACAAATGGGATGTCGCGCTTATTTGAAAAAGGCGATGTCTTTTCAGACAAATGCCCTTCTCGCGATATTTTGAAACACGTGACAAGTCGTTGGGGGGTTTTAGTGCTGTTTGCACTCAAAGATGGTGAAACTCAACGCTTCAGTGAACTGCGCCGTAAAATTGCTGGTGTGAGCGAAAAAATGCTCGCGCAAACTCTGCAAGCGCTAGAGCAAGATGGCTTTGTATTGCGCACATCCTTTCCCGTTGTTCCGCCACATGTGGAATACAGTTTGACGGAATTAGGTCTGGAAGTTGCGGATCGTGTTGCCAATTTGGCAGATTGGATAGAAGATAATATCAGTGATATTTTGGCGGCTCAGTCCTTACAGAAAGAAACTGTAAGCGCATAATCTAGCGTATTGGACAATTAACTTTTTGTTTCTGTGAAGGCTAAGGTAAGTCTATTTTTAAAACGCTTAGAAGTAAGTGAATACTTACATTTTATCGAGAGGAAAACACACTGCTCGAAAGCAGTGTGTTGGTTTGAAACAAGATAGCCGTGATCTTAAATTCCGAATTTATCGCGCAGGTTGTAATACACAGCACCCGCAGCTGTATAAGGAATACGCAGCATTCGCCCACCAGGGAATTGATACTGAGGCATGCTGGCAAACACGTCAAAGCGTTCCATTTCTCCATCAATGGCATCGGATAAGATTTCTCCCATCAGATGGGAGTTGGTCACACCGTGGCCAGAGTAACCTTGCGCATAGTAGAGATTATCGCCAATTTTCCCCACTTGTGGCATACGCATCATGGTCAGCAGGAAGTTGCCTGTCCACGCAAAATCGATCTTAGTGTCTTTCAATACCGGATAGGTTTTCAACATTTTTGGCACTATGATGGATTCAATCTTGCCCGGATCACGCGCGCCATAAGTGGTGCCGCCTCCGTAAATCAGACGGCCATCGCCAGATAGACGGTAGTAGTCTAATAAGTAGTTACAGTCTTCAACACAATGATCTGTTGGTAACAGTTGTTTTTGGATTTCGACCGGTAATGGCTCCGTGGCGATCACCTGAGTGCCGCATGGCATGGCCTTCTTCTCTATTTCTGGCAATAAACCAAACATATAAGCGTTACCAGCAACGACAATAGTATCAGCAACCACTGTGCCCTTCTTGGTGACGACTTTGCCGGGTTTACCTTGTTCTAGACGAATCACTTCGGAGTCTTCGAATATCTGACCACCAAGCTCCTCAAACGCTTTGGCCTGTCCAAGCACCAAGTTCAGCGGTTGAATGTGACCACCCTTTTTATCCAATAAACCACCCACATAGCGGTCTGAACCGATATGATTTTGAATGCTGTCAGCGGTTAAAAGCTCTAACTCGTTATGTCCATGGCTTTCCCACAGAGCTTTTTTGGCTTTCAATTCTTCAAATTGCTTTTTGTTGCACGCTGCAAAGACGTTACCGTGCTTGAGGTCACAATCGATGTTGTATTTTTCGATGCGATGACGAATCAATTCAGAGCCAGCAAACGCCATTTTGGCCATTTTCTGACCAATGTTATCGCCGTAATTTTTGTAGATGTAGTCGATGTCGCGGTTAAAGCTGTTAACGATTTGACCGCCATTACGGCCTGATGCGCCAAAGCCAATTCGAGTGCCTTCAACCACAATCACGCGCTTGCCTTTTTCCGCTAAGCTAAGGGCGGTCGATATGCCAGTAAACCCAGCACCAACGACACAGACATCACAACGATGCTCACCCGTTAGCTGTGGACGAATGGCTTTATCATTTGCGGAGGCCGCGTAGTATGAATTTGCATGAGTAGGGGATGACATAGAGAACCTCTCCTATAGCGTGTAGATGCGTTAATCCGTGCGTCTACAGTAGTGTAAAAAAGCGGGGCTATTAACGCCCCTATTAATCCAACAATGGCTTGCGAGTCTTAGATTTGGTTTATTTCAGACTGATCCAGGTGTTTTTAATTTCAGTGTATTTTTCCAGCGCATGCCACGATTTATCTCGGCCGTTTCCAGACGCTTTAACGCCACCAAAAGGCACCGTTGTATCGCCATCGCCCCACGTGTTTACCCACACCATGCCAGACTCTAGTAGACGGCTGACACGGTGCGCACGGCCCAAATCATTGGTCCAGATCGATGCGCCTAAGCCGTATTTCGAATCGTTCGCCAATTCAATGGCTTCGGCTTCGGTGTCAAACGTCATCACCGCCAAAACAGGGCCAAAAATCTCTTCTTTCACGAAGGTCATTGCGTGGCTTGCGTCGGTAAAAATGGTTGGTTTAGCGTAGAACCCCTGCCCTTCTTGATAATCGGGAACGCCGCCTAATGCCAACGTGGCGCCATCAGCAATCGCACTCTCAATAAACCCGGTTACGGTATCCAGCTGGGCTTTGTCGACCATGGGTCCCATTTTGGTCGCTGGGTCTAATGGGTCGCCGGGTACGTAGGTTTTTGCTGCCTCAAGCAAGGCGACCATGAAGGCGTCCTTGATGCTGCTGTGAACGTACAAACGGGAGCAGGCAATGCACACTTCCCCTTGGTTGGTGAAAATGGCCGTTGCTGCGCCTTTGGCAGCCGCTTCAATGTCTTTGCAGTCTTCAAAGACGATACAAGGCGATTTGCCTCCCGCTTCTAGCCAAACCCGCTTCATGTTGGATTGACCCGCGTATTGCATCAGTAGTCCTGCCACGCGGCTAGAACCAGTGAACGCTAAGGTGCCAATATCATGGTGCAGCGCAAGGGCTTTTCCAGCGGTGTGGCCAAAACCTGGGAGGACGTTGAATACGCCATCTGGAATCCCCGCTTGCGTTGCCAACTCGGCAATTCTGAGAGCGCTCAACGGCGATTTCTCAGACGGTTTTAGAATGATGCTGTTGCCCGCAGCCAAAGCCGGTGCAATTTTCCACATCACCATCATTAATGGGTAATTCCAAGGCGTAATAATAGCGACAACGCCCAATGGTTCGCGGCTGATCAGTGCCAAATTGTCTGGGTTCGTTGGAGCTATTTCACCGTACAATTTGTCGATGCATTCGGCCGACCAACGTAAGCTGTCGATGGAATCTGGTACGTCGATGCCGACCATTTCTGAAATCGACTTACCCATGTCCAAGGTGTCTATTAAGGCTAGTTCATCTTGGTGCTCTTCTAGCAAATCGGCCCATTTTTGTAAGATGCGTTTGCGCTTATTTGGTGCCATGTTTGACCAAATACCACTTTTAAATGCTGCTTTAGCTGCCGCAGTAGCCAGGTTCACATCGGCTTCATCACAACTAGCAACTTTTGCCAACAAGGACTCGTCCGTCGGATTGATACAATCGAACGTGTCACCGCTTTGTGCTGGTGTAAAAACACCATTAATGTAGGCGTCGGAATGCAGGCTAATTGTGTTACGAAGTGCTTGCCATTCTTGGTAAGTTTTCATACGTAATTCCTTTCTTTGGCGTCCAATAAAAACGCTAAATGAGTTGCTATGAATCTAAACTAACTGAGCAGCGTCCTTTCGTACCATATCCCCGTGGGGGTATATCGTAATTTTCCGAATTCTCTAAGATGACGAAATTGGATTTAGAACATCGTCTAGTCAGACAAAATAATGAAAAATTTCTAACAAACTGTCACTTGGAGAGCTCAGCTTATGTCAAAGATAACCGTTGCCGCTACGCAAATGCATTGCACGTGGAATCAGAAAGATAACCTTGATCGTGCTGAAAAGCTAATACGTTTGGCTGCTGCCAAAGGGGCTCAAGTTATCCTAATTCAGGAGTTGTTTGAAACGCCTTATTTTTGCATAGAGATCCACGAGCCATATCATGATTTGGCGATCACATTGGCTGAAAATATGGCGTTTAAACGTTTCCAAGAATTGGCCACCGAACTAAATGTCGTACTGCCATTTAGTTGGTTTGAGAAAGCCGGACAAGTTCGTTTTAACTCCTTAGCAATGATAGATGCAGGTGGTGAACTTCTTGGCGTATACCGTAAAACACACATTCCAGACAGCGATGGTTACTTGGAAAAGTACTACTTCAGCCCTGGTGATACAGGTTTTAAAGTATGGCACACCAAGTTTGGTTGCATTGGTGTGGGGGTTTGTTGGGATCAGTGGTTCCCAGAAACCGCTCGTTCAATGGCTCTAATGGGGGCGGATTTATTGCTTTTCCCAACGGCGATTGGCTCTGAGCCGAGCCAATCGGATCTAGACAGCATGCCTCACTGGACGAACACCATGCGTGGACATGCCGCTGCCAACCAGACACCTGTGATTGCCTCTAACCGAATTGGTACAGAGCAAGCAGAGCACCGTGATTTGTCACTGACATTTTATGGTTCATCGTTTATTTGTGATGAACGTGGTGAATTAATCGAGCAAGCAGACCGCGATAGCGAAGCGATTCTTGTGCATACGTTTGATTTGGAAAAAGTGCGCTCTCAGCGTAAAGCATGGGGGCTTTTTCGTGATCGTCGACCAGAACATTACGATGTCATCAAAACACTCGATGGCCAGGTCAAATAGGAGGCATCATGTTAACCACTCCCAAAGCGGATGATTTTTGGATGCCAGGCGAGCATAACCCTCAGAGCTCTGTTTGGTTGGCGTGGCCTACACGTCCAGATAACTGGCGTGATAACGGCTTTCCTGCGCAGGCTGCTTTCGCGCATTTTATTGAGCGCTTAAGTGGCTATGTCACGGTAAAGCTGGCGGTGTTGCCTGAATACGAAATGCAATCTAGAAGCATGTTGCCAAGTTCCATTGAGATTGTTCCTATGGTTTACAATGACGCTTGGATGAGAGACATCGGTCCAACCATGGTCATCAATGAAGCGGGTGTGAAGCGTGCCGTTAATTGGCAGTTTAATGCTTGGGGTGGCGAATTGGACGGGCTTTACGACGATTGGTCAGATGACCAAAGTGTTGCCAGTCATATTGCCCAGCAGGAAGGCGTAGAAAGTTATGATGCGCCTTTTATCCTTGAAGGTGGTTCAATACATTGCGATGGAGAAGGTACACTTTATACAACGGAAGAGTGCTTGTTACACCCAAGCCGAAATCCAGAGTTAAGCCGAGAAGATATCGAAGTGCTGCTGAAAGAGTATTTGTCGATTGAAAAAGTGGTTTGGCTGCCGTTGGGCTTATTCAACGATGAAACCAATGGCCATATCGATAATATCTTGCATGTGGTTCGTCCCGGTGAAGTCTTATTGACGGTTTGCGATGATAATAACGACCCGCAATACGCCATTAGTCAGCAGGCTTTAGATATATTAGCTGAGGCTCGCGATGCGCGTGGCCGTAAGATTATAGTTCATAAATTGCCTATGCCTGGGCCTCTTTATATTCGAGAAGAAGAAGCGGCAGGCTTGATACAGCCAGATCGTATGGAGCGCGCCACGGATGATCGTTTAGCTGGCTCCTACGCGAACTGCTTAATTTGTAACGGTGCAGTGTTTTACCCCCTATTGGATGAAAAAAATGACCAGCAAGCCCACGCTATTTTGCAAGCGGCGTTTCCTAAGCATGAGTTAATTGGCATTCCTGCTCGTGATATTTTGTTGGGCGGTGGCAACTTGCACTGTATTACGCAACAGATTCCAGTCTAACCTTTCAGCTTTATTTAAAGGCAAAAAATGCCTAGCGACAAATCGTTAGGCATTTTTAGTTTTACGATAGAGTAACCGTCGCTTCTTAGCGTCCGGTTTTAATGTCTGTCCATAAACGTACCATCAAACGCTCGATCTTTAAGCCTCGTACCTTCTGTGCGAAGAGTTTCTTTTTCACTTCGTCGCTTGGGTAGATACCCTCATTACTAGAGATATCGGGATCTTGTAGATCCATCGCGTCTAGGTTTGGGTTCGCGTACGCCACGTAGTTTGATACATCGGCAATGACTTCTGGGCGTAATAAGAAGTTCATGAACTTGTACGCAGCTTCTTTGTTTTCAGCTTCTTTAGGTATAGCCAGCATGTCAAACCAGATTTGAGTTCCCTCTTTAGGGATACTGTATTCGATGTTTACGCCATTATCGGCTTCAATAGCGCGATCTTGTGCTTGAATCACATCCCCAGACCAACCAATAGCCACACAAATATCGCCGTTAGCAAGTGCGCTGATGTACTGCGAGGAGTGGAATTGAGACACATAAGGGCGCACGTCTTTTAGCAGTTTGACCGCTTCGCTGTCTAACGCATAATCTTGAGGATTACGACTGTTGGGGTTTTTACCTAAATAGTTGAGTGTAAGTGGGTACAGTTCGTCTGGTGAGTCTAAAAACATAACACCACATTTTTGCAGTTTGGCCATGTTGTCTGGATTAAATACTAGGTCCCAGCTGTTTACGGGTGCATCTTCACCTAAGACTTCTTTTACTTTATCGACGTTGTAACCAATACCTGTCGTACCCCATAAATATGGCACGCCGAATTGGTTACCAGGATCGACAGCTTCAAGGAAAGACAACAGCTCTGGGTCTAGATGCTTTAGATTAGGTAACTTGGCTTTGTCCAGTTTGCCAAACACGCCCGCTTGAATCTGACGTCCCATGAATGACGCGGTTGGCACCACCAAATCATAACCTGAATTGCCTGCTAGCAGTTTTGCTTCAAGCACTTCGTTACTGTCAAAAACGTCTTGGATGACTTGAATGCCAGTCTCGGCTTCAAACCGTTCAACCGTGTCTTCGGCAATGTAATCCGACCAGTTGAAGAATTTTAGCGTTTCGGCAGAAACAGACGTAGCTGTTGTGCCTAGCGCACAGACCATACCCGCAATGGGTAAAAATTGACGCATTTTAAGGTTTTTCTGTGTCATGATTTGGTTCCTCAGTGATAACTCTACTTACATCACGCAAAGCTTTTTTATCCTTGTCGTGATGCTCAGTGGATTAAAAATAATTACACATTCAACAATAGATGTTCGCGCTCCCAAGAGCTGATAACCCGGTTAAAGGTCTCGAACTCACTGCGTTTTACACCCATATAAGCTGTGACGAAGTCCTTGCCCAAGATGTTACATAATGGTTCACATTCTTCCAAAAGGCGTAGGCCTTCCTCTAGTGTTCTTGCAATTTCTACTTCTGGGTAATCGGACGGTGGCTGATTCGTTTTGATAGGATCGGTTGGTTGTAGCTTTTGCTTCATACCTAAATAGCCACATGCCAAGGTCGCCGCAATAGCTAGATATGGGTTAGAGTCAGCACCCGGAAAACGGTTTTCAATGCGTGTTGCTTGTGGCGGTGAAAACGGAATACGTAGCCCTGCTGTACGATTATCAAACCCCCAGTTCATGTTGATTGGCGCAGCCATTTCTGGTGAAAAACGACGATAGGAGTTGACGTTTGGTGCGAAGAAAGAGATCGCGTTTGGCGTGTATTTCTGCAAACCACCTAAATAATGATAGAACAGTTCGCTTGGTTTACCGTTATCATCAAAGACGTTTTTCCCCGTTTTCGCCTCTACCAAACTTTGGTGAATGTGCATCGAACTGCCTGGCTCATCTTTCATCGGTTTCGCCATGAAAGTAGCATACACGCCATGTTTGAGTGCGGCTTCTCGTAAAGTGCGTTTGAACACAAACACTTGGTCAGCCAAGTCGAGTGGATCACCATGAATAAAGTTTATCTCCATTTGTGCGGCACCGGATTCATGGATCAAGGTGTCTACGTCCAGTCCTTGAGCTTCGCAATAGCTGTACAGGGTATCAATGATGGTGTTGAACTCGTTTACTGCATCAATACTGTACGAACGACGTGATGTTTCGCGTTTGCCAGAGCGTCCTGCCGCCGGTTTTAGTTCATAATCTGGATCTGTGTTGGGTTGGATCAGATAGAACTCGACTTCTGGCGCTATGACGGGCTTTAAGCCTTCGGCTTCATAAAGTGACAAAATATGACGCAGAATAGTACGGCTTGCCAACGGGTGAAGGTTGCCATCAGTGGTATAGCAGTCGTTTATAACTTGAGCCGTTGGCTCGTCAGCCCACGGAACCATACGTATGGTGTTTGGGTCTGGTTTCAACACCATATCTCGGTCGCTGGCGTCGACAATGTCGTAGTGATTGTCAGCCCAATCCCCCGTCACACTTTGCACTAAAACGGTTTCAGGGATGCGCCCCGTTTTCTCTGCAAGGAACTTGAACGTCGGGTAAAATTTTCCCCGCGCATTCCCTGTCATATCTGCTAATGTTGACTCGACTTCAGTAATTGCATGCTCTTTTAAAAAAGCTTCAAACTCTGTCATAACTCACCTTAAGTTGGCTGCTTAACGAATGTTCTTAAGCCGTAACGTTTTTATACTGGCTTTTGCTCTAGGGTGTTTTTTTCTACAACCCGAATAATGCTTCGGTTTAAACATTATTTTACTTTGATCATTAAATCAACACTTAGTCAAAAAATAAGTTCATATTACAATTGACACTGACTATAAATTCGATCAATCATTCGGTTATTGAGTTTTGGATTATGACAGGAGTTTCCCTTGAGCAAACATGAGCCGTCCTACTATGAAGCTACGGCAAGAGCGTACAAAAGCCGCCCTCAGTTAGTGGGTGATCACAGTGCTGATATTTGCATTATAGGTGGAGGATTTACAGGTACTTCAGCGGCTCTGCATCTTGCAGAAGCGGGTTTTCAAGTGGTCTTACTGGAAGCCAACGAAATTGGCTGGGGGGCTTCTGGGCGTAATGGTGGACAAATTTGCCAAGGTCATAACATGAGCCACGCGGAGATGGCCAAAAAGGTCGGCAAAGACACAGCTGATGTATTGTGGCAAACCTCGGTCGATTCGGTTGATTTGGTAAAGGAGCTGATTGAGAAATACCAAATCGATTGTGATCTGGCTGCTGGAGTATTACATGTGGCATCTAAATCACGTCACGCAGATGAAATTAAAGAAGCGGTTGAATATAAGCGCCAGCAGCTAAATTACGAAGATGTTGAGTTTCTAGATGCTAAAACTGTTGCCGATAAATTGGGTACAGATCGTTATCATGGTGGCGAATGGTATAAGGAGGGTGCGCATATTCACCCGCTTAACTTTGCGCTTGGGTTAGCGAAAGCGGCGGAAGAATACGGTGCTGAGTTGTACGATCATTCCGCGGTATTGGAATACACAGATGGCAAGCAACCTGAGGTTATGACGGCCAAAGGTCGTGTTCGTTGCCGTTATTTGTTATTTGCGTGTAATGGCTACCTTGGGCACTTAAATGGCCCAGCAGCACGAAAAATCATGCCAATTAATAATTTTATTATTGCAACAGAGCCACTACCAGAAAGCGTTGCCAATCGAATTAACCCAGATCGCATTGCTGTAGCTGATTCGAAATTTGTTGTGAACTATTACCGTCTATCAAAAGACAGGAGAATGTTGTGGGGGGGCGGTGAAAATTACAGTCAGCGTTTTCCAAAGGATATTGCAGGGTTTGTTAAAAAACACATGTTAGAAACCTACCCTGAGTTAGGCGATTATCGCATCGATTATGCCTGGGGCGGAACGTTGGCGATTACGCTGAATCGAATGCCGCATATTGCGCGCCAGCAAGAAAATATTTTTGTTGCTCATGGTTATTCAGGTCACGGAGTAGCGATGGCGACATATGCTGGTGCGATTTTCGCCAAAGCCGTGCAAGGTTCGTTAGAAAAAATGGATGCATTTGAAAGGCTTCCTATGCGTGATTTTCCAGGTGGTACTTTACTTCGTTGGCCTGGTTTAGTTACTGGGATGTTGTATTACTCAATGTTAGATCGTTTGCCCTAATATGACGAATGGCTAGTGATGGGTATGTTTAGTGTTCATTGGTATGTGTATAATTTAATCACTTTATTTGATGTACTCTGTATATAAGGAAGCCAATTTTTATTATGGCAAACCCCCCTACGACAATGAAAACCATGCAATCTGTTTCGCCTCGTAGCGAGCCAGTACAGTCTCGTTCCATTAAACGCGCACAGCAAATTTTAGACGTGACTAGCGAGTTGCTGGAAACCGTAGGTTTGAATGATCTGAATACGGCTATTATTGCAAAAGAAGTCGGTATTTCTGTGGGATCTTTGTACCACTATTTTCCGAATAAACACGCCATTCTCTATGCCATGGGTAAGTCTTGGCTGGACAGTATTGAAGAAGTACTAAAAGACATTCAAGAGTGGCATTTGGAAGAGATGACGCTGCCCTACTTTATTGAGCAAGTTGTAGACATTAATTTGCGAACTTATCGTCAGCAGCGTGCGGTATTACGCCTAGTACAGGCTATGTTTTCAGTGCAAGAATTGCGTGAATTAGATGAGCGCCATGATGATATGGTAATTTCTCAAATGGCCAAGGTTTTTAAACGGTTAGGGCTGAAAAAGCACATTCGTGAGCGAGAACGTATCGCGCGTCTATACCTAGAGGTAACGCACAGTACGTACCTGGTTGTGGTAAACCAAAATGAACGCCGTGCAGCCCGCACGCTTGATGATTTGAAACTGATGTTAACAAGCGTATTAGAACGACATCTAAATGAGCCTGAATCTGAATAGTCGTTCTGTGCGCAGCTTTTCATATTAACCCTTTTCTCTGTCTAGTGAGTCTAGGTGGCTGAGGAACAAGGTAAAAATTTCCGACTGTGTTGATGTGTCTAAACGTGCGTGGATATTTTTACGGTGTACCTTTACTGTACCGGCACTGATGCCTAGCTCGTTGGCGATGGATTTTGACGAGTGACCTTTCAGCAGCAAGCCTAAAATTTCTTGCTCGCGGTTGGTTAACACGCCATGAGCAAAGGTTTTTAGCGCGTATTTTAATGGTCCTGAACGGGATTCTTTTTCGACGAACTCCCCTGCTTGCGTTAGCCAAAACTGACGAATCAAGGCTTCTAGCATCGGAAAAACGCTTTTCAAGTTATTAAATTCTGTTCGACGAATGGACCCAATTGCTTTCTGACGCCCCAACGAAACTGCACAAGTCGTGGTTGCATCTAATTCCACCAAAATATTAATTTCATCGACTAAGTCAAAGTTGCGATAACAAGTTTGGTAGTACTCTGTATCTTCGAATGAATCGGGTGACATATCGACCAAACGATAAACCCCCGGCGTGATGCCTTGCTGAATGGCGTTAAACAAGGGGTCTAATAAATAAGCCTTGTTTAAATACATCCGTAGGGTGTGGCTTTGCTCACTCGGGTCACTTGGATGAATCAGCAGTGGTTTAAGCGCTTTTTTGTAGGTTACGATAATGATGGTGTCGAAATAGCAAATGTTGCTAAGAACCCCCTCTAACGCAATGGGAAAGCTAGGGACCCGAATATGATTGGTGAGAGCTCCTAGGTCTTTCATTAATTCGGGTAATGATAATTGCCCTCTTAGAGTACTTTTCTGCATTATTTTAAATCCTTCGTCATGTATCTCTTGTGTGAGAAAACGTCATTAGTGCGCCCTTCTCAAATGACAATGATAAATACACAAACTACTGGCTATTATAAATGAGTCTATTTAATTAAGCTTAAGTCGACTTTTTAATCGGTTTTGCTTTCTTTCCTAAAATTGATCTGCTTCTGCAAAATATCCATCGACTTTCTCATGATTTCTGTAGTAAAAATGAAGACATAACCTGAATGATTTTTCGGCTTATGATACTAGAAAGCTATGTCCTCAAACACATTAAGATGATTCTTTATTAATACATATCAGTAAAGTAGCTGAATGTGAAGAAAAGCAGTCAACTTTTAAAGCGTGATTTATATACAAGTGGTTCCATCTTTGCATATACCCACTCGGGGATAGTTACTCGCATCATTTGCTCAGGTTAAGGTGATTTATATCGGAAGAATTTGACTTAAATCGTGTGTAAGCAATATGAAAATCGAATTAAAACTCGATTATCATTTTAGAGAGCACAACTTCTTCTGCAGTAAGGCTAATTTCATAAGAGAACATTCTATGTCTGATATGTACGAAGGGAACAACGAATTTGATCTGTTCATCACAGATTTAAACGGCAACTTACGTGGTAAGCGAATGCCCTCTAGCGGTTTGAAAAGCGTTATGACGCAAGGGGTAAAGCTTCCTCAATCAGTGATTGGATTTGACCATTGGGGTGACGACGTTCTCGATAATGGCATGGTCTTCGAGACGGGTGATAGCGACGGAGTGTGTTTTCCAGTCCACCCTGAACCTATTTCTGTACCGTGGGCGGAATCGGCTCGTGATCAAATTTTGGCGATGATGTACAACATGGATGGCACGCCATTTTATCCAGACCCTCGTCAAATACTGACGCGCATTGTTAAGCGCTTCAAGGACCTTGGCTACACACCTGTAGTGGCAACGGAGTTAGAATTTTACTTATTAGACGGACAGTCAGAAGCCAAGCGCCAGCCTTCTCCTCCTATTATCGTAGAAGGCAACGGTGTGCGTTTGAACAAAACTGACTGTTATTCCATCGAAGAAATGGATGGCTTAGAAGGCTTCTTTGCGGAAGTCCGCCGGGCGTGTGAGATTCAAGGTATTCCTGCAGACACTATTATTTCCGAATTAGGGCCAGGTCAATTCGAAATCAACATGAAGCATAGCAATGACGCTGTGTTAGCCGCTGATCATGCGATTATGTTTAAACGTTTGATTAAAGGAGTTGCTCGCCAACATGACTTTGGTGCGACTTTCATGGCGAAACCCTACGCAGATAAGAGCGGCAATGGCTTTCACGTCCACTTTAGTTTGC
The DNA here is from genome assembly GCF_003337275.1 of Marinomonas foliarum. Taxonomy (GTDB): domain Bacteria; phylum Pseudomonadota; class Gammaproteobacteria; order Pseudomonadales; family Marinomonadaceae; genus Marinomonas; species Marinomonas foliarum. The sequence goes on from NZ_QPJQ01000002.1 coordinate 65,788, forward strand.
TGGATGAGCAAGGTAATAACGTATTTAATAACGGCACAGACGAAGGCTCGGGTTTATTGCAACAAGCGGTTGCTGGGTTATTGAACCATATGTCTGATTCTATGCTTGTATTTGCGCCGCATATGAACTCTTATCGCCGTTTTCAAAATGGGGCACATGCACCGACATTTGCAAGTTGGGGCTATGAAAACCGCACTGTAGCAGTGCGTATCCCAGAAAGTGACAACATAGCTCGTCGTATTGAGCATCGTGTGGCTGGCGCGGACGCGAATCCTTATTTAGTATTAGCGGCGGTGTTGGGCGCTGCGTTGCATGGTATTGAAACAAAAATGTCTCCGCCACAGCCGATTGAAGGCGATGCTTATGCAATGTCGGAACGTTTTGAACCGCTACCGAATCGTTGGGAATTAGCCACTGAATCTTTTGCAGACAGCGCGTTCTTAACTGAGTATTTAGGAAGCGAATTTGTTCGTGTGTATGGCGCGGCAAAAGAACAAGAACAACAAAAAATACATGGTCGTATTTCCAACGTGGAATATGAAGCCTATTTGTAAGAGCACAGCTCAGAGTTACATTAGAAAATAGAGCCCATCAGAGGCTTTAATATGAAAACAACATCACAACAGGAACCAGCTGATGTCACGTTGGCTGTAAATTGGAGAATTCCACATGAAACGCAATGTATTGAGTATATTGGTCGCTGGTGCAGCATCTACTTTTGCAGCTAGTAGCTACGCTGAAGGTGTTTTAAACGTATATAACTGGTCGGATTACATGGCACCGGGTGCTTTGGAGCAGTTCTCGAAAGAAACCGGCATCAAAGTGAATTACGACGTTTATGACAGTAACGAAGTGTTGGAAGCAAAACTCATGGCGGGTGGCTCTGGCTACGATGTGGTTATGCCATCTAATTCTTTCTTTGAGCGTCAGGTTAAAGCGGGCGTGTATCAAGCTATCGACAAAAGCAAGTTGAGCAATTACGGCAATTTGGATCAAACATTGGCAAAGCAAATCGAAAAGCACGATGCGGGTAATGTCCATAACATTCCTTATGCTTGGGGTACGATCGGCATTGGCTATAACACCAAAATGATTGAAGAGCGCTTGGGTACGGCTGATATTGATTCTTGGGATATTTTATTTAATCCAAGTATTGCGGCTAAGTTGAACGATTGTGGCATTGCCGTGTTGGATTCTCCTGCAGAAGTTATGTCGGTTGTTAATAATTACCGTGGCGTAGATCCAAACTCGGAAGACAAAGATGAGTTAACTGAATCAGCAAAACTAATGTCAGAGGCCCAGGACAACGTTCGTTATTTCCACTCCAGCAAATACATATCAGACTTAGCCAACGGCGACGTGTGTGTAGCGATTGGCTACAACGGTGACATATTACAGTCGCAAAGCCGAGCAGAAGAAGCCGATCAAGGCGTCGATATTAAGTTTGTGATTCCAAAAGAAGGCACCTTGGTGTGGTTTGATTTGATGGCTGTGCCTGCAGATGCTCCTCACCCAGAAGCTGCGCACAAATTTATCGATTTCATCCTTAAAAAGGATATAGCAGCGGCTATTTCGAATTATGTTTTCTATGCAGTACCAAATACGGCCGCGGTTCCTCTTCTAGACGACGAAGTGGCCACCAACAAAGGTGTCTACCCAACTCAGGAAGTCAAAGAGAAACTGTTCGTGCAAGTAGCTCATACTGCACGCTTCGATCGTCTCTTGACGCGCGCTTGGACTAACATCAAAACTGGGCGCTAAGCAGCCATCTGTACGTGAGTGACGCCATTACGGCGTCACTTTTCTTGAATACTTATCATGCTGACTGGTGTGTTTTATGTCTGTGTCTTCTGTTTCTCCCATCGTTACTACTCAAACGATGCCAACTTGGCGTCAAAAAGACGCTGAGCCTTTTGTTCGCATTGAGCAAATCAATAAAACGTTCGGAGACTTCACTGCTGTGAATAATGTTTCTCTGGATATTTATAAAAATGAACTCTTCTGTCTGTTGGGTGGGTCGGGGTCGGGTAAAAGTACGTTATTGCGCATGTTAGCGGGTTTTGAATCTCCTACGTCGGGTAGCATCATCATTGACGGTGTGGACATGTCGAATGTTCCGCCATGGGAGCGCCCAGTTAATATGATGTTCCAGTCTTATGCTTTGTTCCCGCATTTGACCGTCGAAGCAAACGTAGCATTTGGTTTAAAACGTGAAGGTTTGCCAAGCCGTGAAGTAAAACAGCGTGTGGCCGATATTTTGGAAATGGTCCAGATGGGTCATCTTGCTCGCCGTAAACCACATATGTTATCTGGTGGTCAGCGTCAGCGTGTAGCGTTAGCGCGTTCTTTGGTGAAACGTCCCAAATTGCTTTTGTTAGACGAGCCTTTGGGCGCGTTAGACAAAAAACTGCGCGAAGAAACACAATTCGAATTGATGCGATTACAAGATGAACTTGGTATCACCTTTGTAGTGGTAACACATGACCAAGAAGAAGCGATGACGCTAGCAACGCGCATTGGTGTGATGAATAATGGTGAAATTGTCCAAACCGCCGAACCTCACGAAGTGTACGAATACCCAAATAATCGTTTTGTTGCTGAGTTCATTGGTAACGTGAATTTGTTTAGGGGCACTGTGGTGTCGGATGAGCGTGACAGTGCGGCGATTCAATGTGATGACACCAATGGCCTTATCGCTTTGGATCACGGCATCAGTTGCGCGCCTAATCAATTGGTAAATGTAGCCATTCGACCTGAAAAAATGCGTATAGCGCGCGAGCCATCCAGTGCGCAAAATAACTCCGCAGAAGGGGTAATTACGGAAGTGGCGTACATGGGGAGCCAGTCTATCTACAAAGTGCGTTTGCTGTCAGGTAAAGAAGTTCGTATCACACAACCCAATTCCCACCGAGATACCGGTGAGCGTCTAACATGGGATGATCATGTATACCTTTCTTGGGATGCTGACAGCAGCGTGGTACTAACATCATGATAAACGCATCTACCAATACAACACAGCTGACGCTGTTGCAGCGTTTGCAAACAATTCGCTTGGGGCGCTGGTTTGTCATTCTAATGCCAATGTTGTGGTTGGCGGCGTTCTTCTTTATCCCTTTTCTGGTGGTGTTTAAAATATCGCTTTCGGAGGCAATGATTGCGGTGCCTCCCTATTCTCCTTTATTGGAATGGGATCCAAACAACGCCTACGCGACGTTAAAAGTCACCTTTGGCAATTATTTGTTTTTGTTTGAATCACGTTTTTACTTAGACGCCTATTTAAGCTCTTTGCGCATTGCTGCAGTGTCGACTTTTTTCACTTTAATTATTGGCTTTCCGATTGCTTACCTTATCGCTCGTAGTGGTTCGATGGCACGTACAATATTGTTATCCTTGGTTATTTTGCCTTTCTGGACGTCATTTTTATTGCGCGTTTATGCTTGGATGTCGCTGTTGAAAAAAAATGGTTTGGTCAACGACACTTTGATGTCTTTAGGCTTGATTGATCAGCCATTGCAAATCTTACAAACGGATGTGGCTGTGTATATTGGCATTGTTTACACCTATCTGCCGTTTATGATTCTGCCGCTTTATACCACACTAGAAAAAATGGATATGAGCTTGATTGAAGCTGCGAAAGATCTAGGTGCTAAGCCATGGCGAGCATTTTGTTCTGTCACTTTACCATTGGCGAAACCCGGCATCATTGCTGGTTGTTTGTTGGTGTTTATTCCTGCGGTAGGTGAGTTTGTTATACCTTCGTTATTGGGTGGTTCAGACACGTTGATGATCGGTCGAGTTCTATGGGATGAATTCTTTTTAAACCGAGATTGGCCTTTAGCGTCTGCTGTGGCGATCATTATGCTGATTGTCTTGGTGGGCCCTATTATGTTTATGCGTAATGGCAACAAGGAGGCTCTGTAATGAAAAATCATTCTTTAGCTCTGAAGCTTAGTGCTGGCTTCGGCTTTTTGTTTTTGTACGCACCCATTGTTGCCTTGATCATTTACAGCTTTAACGAATCTAAACTGGTGACAGTATGGGGTGGGTGGTCACTCAAATGGTACGTAGAGCTGTTTCAAAATGAGCAGATTATGAACGCAGCGTGGGTGAGTTTAAAAATTGCTTTCATCAGTGCGACCTTGGCATCCATATTGGGCACGTTAGCGGGTTTTGTATTGAGTCGGATGGGTAAATTTCGAGGCAAAACCATGATGGCGGGCTGGGTAACTGCCCCTTTGGTGATGCCAGAGGTAATTACCGGCTTGTCATTGTTGCTGTTGTTTGTGGCGATGGAAAGTATGTTTGGTTGGCCCGCCGGCCGAGGCACTACTACGATTGTCATCGCGCATACGACTTTTTGTTTGGCGTACGTCGCTGTAGTGGTTCAATCGCGCTTGTCTTCGCTGGACGAGACTTTGGAAGAAGCCGCAATGGATTTAGGTGCTAAGCCGGTGTCGTTGTTTTTCTTGATTACCTTGCCATTGATTTCACCAGCGATATTATCGGGTTGGTTGTTGTCCTTTACGTTATCGTTGGATGATTTGGTTATTGCTAGCTTTGTTTCTGGTCCTGGTAATTCCACTTTACCTATGGTGATTTTCTCTAAAGTTCGACTTGGCGTTACGCCAGAGATAAATGCGCTAGCCACATTGATGATATTGGTGGTTTCTGTTGCCGTGATTGCCGCTATTTTTATCATGCGCCGTCAAAACCGATTCCAAAACCCTTAACCGTTGTGTTCTTGAGGTAAGTATTTAATGAAGATAGGAATTCTCGCAGCGGGCATTACGCCCGATGTATTGCGCTCTAAGTACCCTACATATGCGGAAATGTTTGCTGAGCAAATTGCCGCATTAGAGCCTGAGTTGTCATTTGAAATATTTGACGTTCGTTTGGATGAATTTCCAGACAGTACGGATAAGTGTGATGCTTGGCTGATTACTGGTTCTAAAGCGGATGCGTATGCTGATGAGCCTTGGATTATCCGCTTGTGTGAGTTCATACGTGCAGTGGATGCCAAAAGCCAAGTGTTGGTCGGCATTTGTTTTGGTCACCAAGTCATCGCACGAGCACTAGGTGGTCGCGTCGCTAAATTTGATGGTGGTTGGGGTGTGGGAGTTCATCATTACCAAGTTATGGATAATGTTAAGTTGCCTCTAACTCAGAAAAACATCGCTTTTTGTGCTTTTCACCAAGACCAAGTATTGGAAAAACCAGAAAAAATGACGAGTTTTTTGAGTAGTGATTTCTGCCAGTATGCTGGGCTCATTTATGAGGATCGTATTTTGACGTTCCAAGGTCATCCTGAATTTTCAAAGGCTTATGAAAACGAATTGATCGACTTATATGATGGTGTGACATTGACTCCTGACGTCGCTGCGAAAGCGCGCCAAACGGTTGCTGATGAGTCGATAGATAATCAGCAGCTCATGGCTTGGGTAGGACAGTTTTTAAAAGGTTAATGGGCTTTAAGCAACTTGTTAGCGGCTAATGGCTAATAAGTTGCTTTTGTTTGGCACTTCTTGTGTGCAGTCTTGGACAGTTCACGCAGAGCTCTCCGCCATCACGACGGAAGTGTAAGCAGCACGTGTGACGAACAAAAATAGGCGAATCTTTTTCTTGTCGGCGTAGTCCAGCAAGCGGTTTCAAGGGTAAATTCATCGCTTCTGCCCAATCTCGAAAATTCTGCTCAAGATTGAATTTCTGATCAATAGGTAGCAAGTTACCTATGGCGATCAATGCACTCATTACCTGATCGGCCAGCAAGCCTTTGTAAAGAGCAGGTCTTCCGCCAAAGGCATTAACATGCGCGTTTTCAAATGACTGAAAAAGAACCGTTAGCTGTTCACAAATGCTATTTATCAGAACCTCCTGACTTCCCTCCTGCCATATTCCATCCTGTAAAAAATACCCCGCGATCATCTCACCGTTTTGCTTTTGCTCTAAGTCTTGTAAGCTTATAGGCACAGCTTTAAGCTGATAGACGCAAATCATTGCCAAATAAATCGGCTGCCAACAGACTAATCCCCAAGATCTTATACGCCAATAAGGCGCACCCGTTTCTGGGTGCGCCTCTTGTAATGTGCTATGCAAAACTTGCAGTGCGTGTTCTGGATTTTTGGCAGACACATTGGTTGTGTTTTGCTTCTCATTAGAGACACTTTCTTCTCCGTCCAGTACGGCAATATAAGATCTGGCAGTGGTGAAAAGACGGTCTATAAGCCTTTCCATGTTTCTTTACCTCTCAGTTTTGCTATGTGATATCTAAAATTCATAGCGGGCGCTGACTTCGAAGGCTCTTTCGTCGCCGAACCAGCAGTTAGATTCGTCGTAGCAGCTGTAATAGGTTTCATCAAATACGTTACTCATGGAAAATCTCACGCTGGCGCCTTGCCATTGCTTAGACAGCATAGCTAAGTCGTAACCTATGGATAAATCGACCAAGGTGTAAGACGGTACGGTGTTCGAATTTGCTGCGTCGAGCTGCATTTGACCAACATAACGAGCGCCGGCCCCAAATGATGCGCCAGCTAATTTTCCTTCTGTTGGTGCATAGGTTAACCAAGTATTGAATTGCTTTTTAGGCACCCAAACTGGTGTGTTACCTTCTATACCGCTGTTATCTTTGGTTACTTCTACATCTTGCAGCGTATAGGCGGCTTTTAGGCTGATATCGGATGTAAGTGCTTGCTGTAATTCAAGCTCTATACCACGAGAGCGCATTTCTCCTACTTGAATTTTGTCGTACGCAGAACCATTCGGATCACGAGTGAGCACCTTACTTTTGACGATTTCAAACGCCGTTGCACTGGCGGTGATGTTTCGTCTTTTGTATTTTAGCCCTGCTTCCCATTGTTCGGCTGTGGAGGTATCAAACGTTTTACCATTTCGGTCTGCGCCAGTGATAGGTTCGAAGCTTTGCGCGTAGCTAACAAATGGCGCTATGCCATTAGCAAACTCGTATAGAGCGCCGGCTCGGCCACTAAATTGGCTTTGATCGACCTTGGTATTGGTTGTCGCGCCGTATTTTCTGCCCTTTTCAGTCGCTTTGAATTGATCGTAGCGGCCACCAGCAATCAGTACCCATTGATCAAGACGTATTTGATCTTGCAGATACATGCCTGTTTGTTCTTTGTCGATTGTGAAATCACTGCTGTAGCCTGACCCTGCAAAGTTTAGGTTATCTCTAATAATCTGCTCGTGATCTGGGTTATATAGATCGATGCTAGGCGCCAAAGCATCTTCGTAGATCACGTTTGACTTAAGCTTTAGGTAATCTAAACCGACCAAAATATTGTGCTCGGCATTGCCAATGTCAAATAATCCAGAAAATTGGCTGTCTATATTGATGCCTTCGGATTTTTCGTCTGTGAGATAGGCGCGACGGTTTAAGGTTCTTTCATCGCTGTCTAGCGAAGAAGAATAGGTGTTTTCTTGGTAGGCTTTTGCTGTGGTGAAACGAGCATTTTGTAAAAAACGCCAAGTATTATTGATGTTGTGATCGAGTTTATAACCCAGCAATAGCACATCTCTGTCATAAGTTTCCCAGTTCGTATCACCTGAATAGGCATCAGAAGGCAGCTTTCCATTAATACTGTTATAGACAGTGCCTTTCGATGGCAAGGAGGAATAGACGCCCATTTTGGGGTCCTGTTGGTAATACATATTGAGGTTAAGCATAGTGTCATCACTGATCTTCCAATCAATAGAAGGCGCTATCATGATGCGCTCTTCTTCTGAGGTAACGGCTTGCCCATCTTTTTGGCGAAATAGGCCCACGACACGATAGTTGAGTTTATCGTTAATGGCGCCAGTGCTATCGATCTGTGTTTCGCGTTTACTGTCGCTGCCTAATGTTAATTCCACACTATGTTGGCTGTCTGACTGCGGTACTTTACTGATTAGGTTTACCATGCCTCCAGGAGGCATAGCGCCATACAGAGTTGAAGTTGGGCCTTTGAAGACTTCCACTTGTTCTACAGCAGCCATGTCGATTTGTGGCTGTAGATTCCAGTCGTTATAAAGTAGTTGCAGTCCATCATAGTAGGCCTTGTCGTTCTTGAAGCCTCGAATATTGAAAAAATCTAATCGAGTCACTGCGCCGCCACGTAATTCGGTGTTAATACCAGAGGCATAGCGAACGGCTTCTGCCACCGTTTCTGTACCTCTTTGCTGTAATGCGTTTTGATCTATCACTGAAATCGCTTGTGGTGTTTCTTCTGTGTCTAATTGGGTTTTAGTTGCGGTATTACGATATGTCTGTCCTGTCACCACAAGAGCGTCTAATTGACCTTCTAGCCTTGTGTCACTTGTCTCTGATACGTTTGCTGCAAGAGATAAAGGCGACGCTGAAGTCGTTACTAAGGTAAGCAACGAGAGTTGTAAATGCACAGACAGTTTCATGTTAACTCCGAGAATAGAATAAAACAATATTGATAATGAATCTCATTCTATTTTTATTGAAAATATAAAACTTAACCTTTTGGTGCATCTTCAATTAGTGGGAGAAAGTATCGGTTGAAAATTACCTTGGTTTGATTGGTAGCCAATACTCCATGTAACTCTGCGGATTGTTTGGGTCATAATCAGGCTCGTAAATTTCTAATTCATAGCCTTGCACACCGTAATAATGAGATTCAGGCAACCATTGGAAGATAAACCACTCTAATGCTTTTTCAATAGCAGTAGCTTTTCCATGTACCGGAATCACCGCGTATTCTTGAAGTGGCACCTTCACCATATCTAATGTGGTATGAAATGGCTTGGCACCATTAAACGTGGTTGGGGATGATGTGTTGATTGGTTCTAAGTACCCTGCCCAATACAGCATTTGATCTGGATGTTGGAGATGATCTTGAGTGTCAATGATACCAATGGGCCGAGCGCCTTTCTTTATGTCTTCTATTTCAGCCATGACTGTAGACCAAAGCTGTGGAACTCGTTCTGAAAAATCAGGGGTAGAAGACAGTAATCCTCGAATCCAATCGCATTTACCTTGAACTTGAAAGGCATCGTGGCTTTCAATGCGTATTTGTGTGAAGGACTGTAGTGTCTCTGTTTTGGTTTTATTGGGGCGTCTGTATTGTAGTGGAGTACGTAATCCATGACGCTTCCCACGTTGGCGATAATCTCTTGGGGTACAGTTGAACATTTGTTTAAAAGCCCGAGAGAAGCTTATTTCTGAGTCAAAACCACATTGTATTGCAATATCTACGTGTCTAGTTTTACTCGATAGCAACAGTTCGGCAGCTTTGCTTAAACGTAATTCCCTAATGTACTGGGCAACGGTAAGGCCTGTCGCTTGCCCAAAAACGCGTTGAAACTGCCACCTTGACCAGCAGCTTTTTTCAGCTAAGTTTGTGACATGGATCGACTCCTCCAGATTTTCATGGATGTAGTCTAAAACCTTTTCTATGCGAGTGAGTCTGTTTTGATATGTCATGGCTGCCATTACTCAAATAATAACCATTATCATTTAATCGGTTTCAAAAGCCAACTTCTTCTAAAGCTATTTATTATTCCCTTTCTCGAGGCTATTAATTAATCAAGTTGCATGATTAAATCCAACTCATCTTATATCGTTCAAAATAATGTCAGTAATGGATTTTCCCCGATGAAGGAAATAGCTCGTACTGCGCTTTATTGCGCCATGTTTATTGCGGTTGGTGCGGTGGCCGGCGTACTTGGGCCGAGTTTGATTTACTTGGCGGATTTGATCGATGCCTCGGTAGCTGAAATATCCATAGTGTTTAGTGCCCGAGCAATCGGCAATATTCTTGGCGCTCTATTGGCAGGCCGAATGTTTGACCGCTGGCAGGGTCATCACTATCTGATTCTCATGCTGTTGCTGATGATCGTCGGTTTGCTTTTAGTGCCCTTCTCAACCAGTTTGTCGATGTTGGTGGTATTGTTTTTCTTGCTTGGCGCCACAGAAGTGTCTGCTAACGCTGGTGGCAATATGATGATGCTGTGGCTGCACAAAGATAAAGTGGGCTCTTATGTGACCATTTTGCATTTATGCCATAGTGCTGGCGCTATGTTAGCTCCGTTGATTCTGGTCTTTGCTCAATGGGCGACAGGACAAACTTATGGCGCGGGTTATTGGATGATTGCCATATACGCTTTGTTGTTGCCTTTGTTTTTATGGAAACAACCGAGCCCAACTTTCGAAGTTCGAGCCAGTGAAGTCGTTCCTGAAACAAAACAAAAAGCCACTTTCTTGGCGTTTCTGACAGTCATGTTTTTGTATGTGGGATTTGAAATTACCATCGCTGGTTGGATCAGTACGTATGCAATTCTGTCTGGAGAGGATCAAAACACTGCGGCAATTTTAGTGACCTGGTTTTTTGTTAGCTTATCTCTAGGACGTTTATTTTCGGTATTCTTATTGCGATTTATTACCCCAGGGCAAGGTATTTACGGTTTGCTGCTAGTGAGTTTAACTGGAAGCCTGATGATGATTTTCTCTGATGTATCGCTGGTGTTTATCGCCTTGTGGTTAGGATTGGGTTGCTCTGCTTTTTTCCCTATGCTGTTTTCCTTTGGCAACAGCATTATGGCACTTAACGGCAAACGCACAGGCTATGTTTTTGTGTGTTGTGGATTGGGTGCGCTGGTGGCTCCGTCTTTAACTGGGCCAATTCTTGAAGCATTTAGCGCCTCAGCGTTTCCCTATCTGTTATTAGCTTTGGTGGTGTTAGTTACCTTGAGTTGGCAGAGGTTGGCTGTGATGACTCGAGGCCGCTAGAGCCATAAACATAAGGAAGCAGAATGTTAGTAAATAGTCACTAACATTCTGCTTCTTAGTTATGAATGCTCAATTTCGCTTAGCTGTATTTGTGTAACGTCGCTATGGTGAATGCGGCAAGATCAGTATAGACATTGAATGGGAAGTCTATCGTCTTGTACTGCGTCTCACGGCCTTTTCCTGTTAACACCAATACTGATGAACAACCACACGCATTTCCTGCCTGAAGGTCTCGTAGAGAGTCTCCAACCATGATTGCTGGGTGATCTTCAAAAGACAAGCCAAGTTCTGCTTCAATCGCTTCAATCATGCCGCTTTTGGGCTTGCGGCAGTTGCAGACATCATCAGGTCCATGGGGGCAATATTGAATGCCGTCTATTTTGCCGCCCTCTGCTTCTACCAGTGTTGTCATTTTATCATGCATGGCTTGCAGAGTGACTTCGTCATAATATCCGCGAGCAATGCCTGATTGGTTCGTCACCACAAAGACTTTAAAGCCCGCTTTGGAAAGTGCAGCGATGGATTTGATACTGCCTGGAATGGGCAGCCATTCTTCTACTGATTTCACATAAGCATCTGAGTCTTGGTTAATGACGCCATCTCGGTCTAACAGAATAATAGGTTTAATTTGCGTCATGGGGAGAAATGCCTTTTTGAATTGAGTTATATGATTGGCAGTGGAATTTTCGCTGCTATTTGGTTTCGCCAATCGCTGCGAAAGTGGTATTTCGACAAGCGAGGCTAAGGTCGTTTGGTGCAAGGCCGATCTCTAATCCTCGTTGTCCTCCGCTAACATAGATTTTTTCAAAAGCTTGGGCGCTTTCATCGATACAAGTGACCAGGCTTTTCTTTTGCCCTATTGGGCTGATACCCCCCACCAAATAACCGGTAAGGCGCTCGGCACCTTTAACGTCTGCCATATGCAATTTTTTTACGCCTAGTGCACTGGCGGCGCGTTTTAAATTCAAAGTACCCGTTACTGGAACAATGGTGACGAAGGTGTTTTTGTCATCGGTAACAAGCAGTGTTTTGAACACGCAAGCAGGATCAAGGTTCAGTTTTTCTGCCGCCTCTTCTCCAAAATTAGAGCACTGTGGATCATGTTCGTATTCGTGAATACTAAACGCAATCTTCTGTTTTTTAAGTTGGTTAATCGCCGGTGTCACTGTCTTAATCCTTCTAACATTTATTGCTTTCTATTTTTGCCAAAACATTGGAGTGAACAATACCAACAAGGTAAAGACTTCCAAACGACCCAATAACATAGAAAAACACAGCATCCATTTTGCAGGATCACTGACATTTGTAAAGCTAGAAGCGACGTCGCCTAAGCCCGGACCTAGGTTATTCAGCGTTGCTGCAACGGCAGACCAAGCCGTAACTTGATCCAATCCTGTTGCCATTAGACCAATCATCAGTATCACGTAAACTAGCAAGTAGGCTGAGAAGAAGCCCCATACTGCAGAAACGACTCGCTCATTGATTGCCTTACCGCCAACCTTAACCGGAATGACCGCATTTGGGTGAATCAATCGTTTGATTTCCCGAATACCTTGTTTGAGGATTAATAGGATACGAATCACCTTCATGCCGCCACCTGTCGAACTGGCACAGCCACCGACAAACGAGGTGACGATCAATAAGAAAGGCAAGAAATGCGGCCAGCTAGCGAAGTCCGATGTGCCAAAGCCGGATGTCGTTGCGATGGAAACACTCTCGAATACCGCATAGCGAATCGATGTACTCCAATCGTAAGTCGATGTCATGGCAAGCACGAGAGTCGACAAAATAACCGTACAAGACAGTATCAATAAAAAGAAACGTGCTTCAGGATCTTTAAAATAATGCCATACACTTTTGTGACGCCAAGCGTAGAAATGCAGTGCGAAGTTGAATGCTGAGACAATCATAAAAAAGGTACAAATCATTTCGATAGCGACACTATTGAAGTAACCGATACTCTCATCATGAGTTGAGAAACCGCCTATCGCGACCGTCGAAAAACTATGGCAAATGGCATCGAATAAGCTCATTCCTGCAATCCAATAACCCAAAGCACAAACGCTGGTTAAGGTCGCATAAATGTACCAAAGCGCTTTTGCTGTTTCGGCAATACGAGGCGTGAGCTTGGTGTCTTTAACTGGCCCAGGCGTTTCAGCCCGATACAACTGCATACCACCGATACCCAGCATTGGCATAATGGCAACGGCCAATACGATGATACCCATACCGCCTAACCAAGTAAGTAGCTGTCGATAGAACAGTATAGACTGAGGCAAAGCATCGATGCCGATGAGAATAGTAGCCCCTGTGGTGGTGAGTCCTGAAATCGACTCGAACAGCGCATCGGTAAAGCTTAAGTCTGGTGTTTCCGCTAAGAAGAACGGCACCGAACCGAATAAGCCCAATACCGTCCAAAACAATACCGTTACTAAGAAACCATCACGAATTTTTAATTCGCCACGTTCATTACGAACTGGAAACCAGAGTAAAAAGCCGCCGATTAAGTTGATGCCTAACGCATAAAGAAACGCATTTAGCGCGCCATCAGAATAAATCAAAGAGACAATGATTGGCGGAATCAGTGACACACTGAATACCATAACCAATAATCCGATGACTCGTAAAATAACACTAAAATGCATACTTGCTTCCTAGAGCCTGACAATTTTGTGTCGTCAGGTCTGCGTTAAAATTCTGATGAAACCCTTGTTCGGTCTCTTGTCTGTTTTACTGTATTTCTCATAAACGTCTTGTAAAAGCCATAACCATTGAAGTGTTACCGCTATAAGTTCGGCTAGAAGAAAGTCAGCCCCACTTGGAATAGTTGCTCCACAGCGGGTATTTGCTTCTTGTTGGTTACGAAGATTATGACGTGATCTTCTGCCTGAATTACTAACTCACTGGTGGCGACGATCAAATCTTCTTCACGAACGATGGCTCCAATGGTCGCCCCTTCAGGTAAATTCAAATTGGCAATGCTGCGGCCAACCACTTTCGAAGAACGATAATCGCCATGAGCAACCGCTTCTAATGCTTCCGCAGCACCTTTACGCATCGAGTGAACATTCACCACATCTCCACGTCGTATATAACTTAGCAGCGAACTGATGGTGGTTTGTTGGGGCGAAATCGCAATGTCGATCATGCCTTCTTGAACGATGTCGACGTACGCAGGGTTATTGATGATGGTCATAACGGTGCGAACGCCAAGTACTTTTGCCAACATAGAAGACATAATGTTGGCTTCGTCATTATTGGTTAAGGCACAGAATACATCGGTGGATTCGATGTTTTCTTCAAGCAGTAATTCCTGCTTAGACGCATCGCCGTTGAGCACTATGGTGTTGTCCAATGTCTCAGATAAATAACGGCAACGCTCAGGGTCCCGTTCAATGATTTTAACGCGGTACTCTTTTTCCAAACTCTGCGCTAAACGCTCACCAATATTACCGCCGCCAGCGATGATGATGCGTCGATAAGGAACATCCAAAGGGCGCAATTCACTCATCACATCCAATACGTCACGTTGAGCGGTAAGAAAGAAAACTTCGTCGTTGGCGTGAATATGTGTGTTGCCGTCAGGAGAAATAGATTTACCATCACGATAAATGGCTGCTATACGAGTTTGAATGGACGGCATGTGTTCTTTCAAAAAGCTTATAGGCTGGTCGATGAGTGGACCGCCCTTTTCTGCTTTCACCACCACCAATTGAACTTTACCTTCTGCGAACTCCATTACTTGTAACGCACCAGGATAACGGATAAGTCGGCTTAGATGTTTCGTTACTTCTTTTTCTGGGCTGATTCGAACATCCATTGGGATGGCTGCGTCAGCAAACAATTCTGGGTAATGAGCATAGGCACTTGAGCGAACACGCCCAATTTTAGTTGGCGTTTTAAATAGCGTATGAGCAACCTGACAAGCAATCATATTTGTTTCGTCTTGGTTGCTTACTGCAATCAGCATGTCTGCGTCATTACAGCCAGCTTGGTTTAATACATCAGGGTGCGAACCACTACCCTCAACCGTTTGTATGTCGAGACGGTCTTGCAGCTCTCTAAGGCGGGTTAGATCTGTATCAATGACGGTAATATCGTTATCTTCACTTGCTAAGTTTTCAGCAAGTGTCGCGCCGACCTGGCCCGCACCTATTATGATGATTTTCATAGTTTGCCTTTATGCACCTTAGAGAAAGCGTTGTTTGTTGTGAGCTCGAGACTGATTGCCAGAGTGTACTTTTTACTCGAATTCAGTTGTACAAGTTTACCCACATAAAGATCATTATTTAACTTGAAGTTGCTAAATAGTCGTAATTAATTTTCTTGATTCTATGGCTTAGCTGTTGATGGTTTTTAAGGATTGTTTTTGGCTAGTGTTAAAGTAATCAAATGGCGAAAATATAAGTAAGGACATTATGCTTTTTGAATCTCAAGGATTGGGCTCTATTTTTCCATGGATACAGAGAGAAAAAAGCTCAGTAAACTGTGTTCCATGTGAAACATTTTACTGAACTTATTAATAAAACCTTCATTATCTCAATAACTTGACTGTGCCCATATGCGGCTAGGAGCTAGGATTTCTGGAGTAGGCAATAATAGAAACCATCGTGACCTTCAATGGCTGGGAATAATTGTCTACCGTGGCTAACGGGAATGCCCCACTCTAACTTAAATTCAGACGCTAAGGTATTTATCGCAACTTCTTTTGCGTCAGCTTGATTCTCAAGAAGATATTGTATCTGTTGCTCATTCTCTTCAGGCATTAAAGAACAGGTTGCATATAACATGTAGCCGCCTGATTTTAGCGTGGTCCAAACCCTACTAAGGATTTCTCGCTGAATAAGAACAAGCTCATCGATATCTGCTGGCTTACGATTGATTTTGATGTCTGGATTCCGACGAATAACACCAGTTGCTGAGCAAGGAACGTCTAGCAGTATCTTGTCGAAATGTTCACCGTCCCACCATGATTCTATTTCACCAGCATCGGCGCAAATCAAATGTGCGTTATAGCCTAGGCGCTGAATGTTAGACTCAATTTTCTCCATACGCCAAGGTTCTAGCTCAACGGCAGTTAGGTCGATACTATTGCCTTTTTCTAGTAGGTGTCCGGTTTTACCTCCTGGTGCTGCACAAGCGTCTAATATTTTTTCTCCTGCTTTAGGGTTCAAAATGTGCGCTGACAATTGGGCCGCTTCATCTTGCACACTTACAAAACCTTCCTCGAAATTAGGTAACTCTCCAACTCGTACTGCATTTTTGAGGTACAGAGCTGAGGTAGAAAAGTCTCCCGTGCTGGATTTTATGCCTAATTCGTTAAGCTGCTCTTGATATGTTTCACGTGAAACTCGGCTTTCATTAACTCGAATGCACATTGGTGGATGTGTGTTACTAGCATCAACAATTTCTTCAAACTGTTCTGGCCAATGTTTAATGAATCGCTTAAGTAGCCATTTGGGCTGATTGTATTCAACGGATGGCGTTGACTCAAGGTTCATAATAATTTCATCAGCTTCGCGTTGGTAACGTCGCAAAACGGCGTTTATTAATTTGGTTGCCCAGTCTTTTTTAAGCAGTCGGCACGACTCTACGGTTTCATGAACGGCCGCATGATCTGGCGTATTCATATAGCTTAATTGGTAAAGACCTAAAAGTAAGGCAGCATAAAGATCTGTGTCCTTTTCTTCGAAAGGGTGAGCCAATAAATGCAAGGCGATACTGTTTAGCTTTGGGTACTGACGACAAACGCCGAAGCATAATTCTTTTAACAAGGGAATGTGTTCGCTAGCGACATCGGCTTGGCGTCGAGCAAGCTGAGTGCTAAGTGAACCTTGCTGAAGCAAAATGTTGGTGATGACCTCTATCGCAACTTGTCGCGCACTGTGCTGGATGGATGGTGTGCTGTTAGTTTTATTCATGCTACTTGCTCGTGTAGGCCTAGGCGTTGCCCAATTTCTAGGGCTGTTTTGTGTTTGCCATTAAGTGCGTCCTGAACTTTCATTCGCTTGCCGCCAGCAAATTGGATTTCAGAAATTAAGATAGATCCTTGCCCTGTTGCAACAATAACTCCCTCTTTGCTAACGACTAAGATATCACCTGGCTTGGACGCTTCATCGTTAACGCTGGCAATGTGTGCGGCATGGATTTTCATCACTCCTGCAAGGCTATTTGTATAGGCTACAGGCCATGGTGACAGACCACGAATTTGGCGTTCGATCAATTCTGCCGTAGATGCCCAGTTCACCTCACCTTCTTGTTTGGTTAACTTGGCTGCGTAGCAAGTAAGGTTTTCGTCTTGCTGCTCTGAAATCAATGTGCCTGCTTTCAGTTTCTCTAGGGCTTCAATCAATGCGCTACCACCCAGAACCGCTAAGCGATCATGCAGTGTTGCAGACGTGTCTGTCGGCTTGATATCGCAGTGTGCTTTTAACAGCATGTCACCCGTATCTAAGCCCACATCCATTTGCATAATGGTGATGCCAGTCTCGCTGTCACCAGCAATCAACGAACGATGGATAGGAGCTGCTCCGCGCCAGCGAGGCAGCAAAGAAGCATGAACATTGATGCAACCCAGCTTTGGTGTGTCTAAGACAACTTTTGGAAGAATGATGCCATAGGCAGCAACAATCATAATGTCAGCATTTAATGCAGCAAGCTGTGCCTTGTCTTCTTCTAGCTTGAAATTTAGCGGTTGATAAACGGGAATGTCGTTGGCGATAGCAAGTTGCTTCACAGGGCTTTGAACCAATTTCTGACCGCGTCCTGCTGGGCGATCTGGCTGAGTATAAACGCCGACTATGTCATATTGCTTTTCTGATTTAGAGTCTAAGACTGCTTGCAAGCTAGCCGCTGCGAATTCTGGTGTACCAGCAAAAACGATACGAAGTGGAGAGGTTGACATAAAGGTTCCTTAACAAAAAATCAGGCCAAAGCCTGATTTTATAATACGAGTATCAATGTTCTATTGGTTAAAAAGAGTGATCTTCTTAACCTTGTTTCTGAGCCAGTTTATGGGCTTTTTCTAGTTTGCTTTTAATGCGGTTACGCTTTAATGGCGACAAGTAATCAACCATCAATTTGCCATCAAGGTGATCTACTTCATGTTGCACACAAACGGCCATTAACTCATCAACTTCCAATGAGAAAGCTTTGCCGTGACGATCTAACGCATTGACGCGCACTTTAGCTGCACGATAAATGTGCTCGTAAAAGCCCGGGACAGATAAACAACCTTCTTGAAATTCGTTGGCTTCGTCGTCTAATACTTCAAACTCTGGATTTATAAAAACGATCGGCTCGTTACGTTCTTCAGAGAAATCCATTACAACGAGACGGTAATGATAGTCCACTTGTGTCGCCGCCAAGCCCAAGCCATTTTCGTCGTACATGGTATCTAACATGTCGTCGATTTGAGTTTGTAGCTCAGCAGTGAATTCGGTAATAGGTTCAGCAACTTTGCGTAAGCGTTTGTCTGGGTATTCAAGTACAGTTAAAACAGCCATGATCTTTTCCAACGATGTGTCTTTGTTCATGAGTGGAGACGTTCTCCCCAACCCTTTTCATTCTGTCTATTGTAACGCAAGTCTGGCTATTGAGCAGTCTTCTCGTGGCGGTTTTTTGGCCAATATGATTGAATAGCCTCAATAGCCAAATACTATTTATTTTTGGTTCAATATTTTTGTTAACTGTTTGGGCAAGGAATGCTCAAGATTTATTCGCAAGGAAGCTGTTTATCATGTCGATTTCTAATGCCTCAGGTTTGTCCAAAACCGATTGGCTATGCTTGAGTTTCTTGTCTGGCATAGGACCATCTCGTTTATCACGTCTTTATACTTACCTCAGTCAACTGGATCAGCCTTCATCGACAGATGAACTGGACACTATATCTTTGTTCAACCGATCTGATGAGGCAGGTTCTACTCAGGCAATTACGTATGATTTACTGATTGCTCTTAAATGGCCAGAGATTACTGCCCGTGAAGCGATGGCTTATTTTTCTGCCGGGACTCTTAACAAGGAACAGGAAGACAAGCGTGATGAATCGTTAGCTTGGCTTGAAGGTCACAATCACCACTTGGTGCTGCAAGAAGATGGCTTCTATCCAGCTGCACTGAAAGAAATTACTGTTGCCCCCGCTTTTCTTTATGTGGAAGGTAATCCTGAAATATTGGCACTGCCAAAAATAGGCATTGTTGGTGCGCGTAAATGCAGTCGTTATGGGCGAGATATCACCTTGCAATTTGCCGAACAATTATCTGATTGTGGTATTTGTGTTGTCAGTGGTGGTGCAATGGGTGTTGATACGGCTGCTCATCAGGGGGCGTTAAAAAGCAAAACCACACCGACTATTGCAGTGATGGGGACGGGCTTATTTCATCGCTACCCGAACCATAACCGCCAGATGTTTAATGAAATCCTAGAGCAAGGTGGTGCATTAGTGAGTGAATACCCACTATCAACTAGTCCTAGGCCGCATCTGTTCCCTCCTAGAAATCGAATTATTAGTGGCTTAAGTATGGGCGTGCTAGTGTCAGAAGCCTCGATAAAGAGCGGTTCTCTAATTAGTGCCAGTTATGCAGTGCAGCAGAATCGAGAAGTGTTTGCTCTCCCCGGCCGTTTGATTGACCCGCATTCTGAGGGCTGTCATCAACTGATTCGACAGGGTGCGACTCTAGTTCGTCATGTGGACGATATTTTATCTGAGTGCTCTGGGCTACCGGTATTATCCGAGAAAATAAGCGAGAAAAAGCCCTATTCACAAAGTAGCAATCAACATATTGATATTGCGCCGAGAATTTCTTCAGGCCGATTTAATCCTTTGCCGGAATCTACATCCGATAATGCGAAAGCTGTCATTGCCGTAATAGAGCAAGAAGCCCAAGCGATGGATTTTGATGCTTTGATTCGCCATACCAAAATGGATGCGGGACTGATGATGCAGGTATTAATGGAGTTGGAACTGGTGGGTTGTGTAGAAAATCGAGAAGGTCTTTATTGCCGGAGTTGAACGGGCACTACTGACCTTCTCTTGAGCGTCGAGCTATTAGTTAGATGTCGCTAAAGATATCTTTCTTAAGTTGTTTAATATCGCGACGCTCTTTTTTATTTGGTTTATGGTCGGACATGATTCGGCCGCCGAAGGATTTGTTTTCAAGAGCGCGTTTTTCTCGTTTTGCGATCGATGCCGCTGTTTCTTCATATAACAGTTGAGCCTCTGGCGCACCACGGCGCTGTTCGCTAACCGCTTTGACTTCGACGACCTTTTCGTCCCAACCAAGACGTATACCAACTAAGGCGCCAACTTCCACATTCCGACTGGCTTTACCCTTGCTGCCGTTATAAGACACCTTGCCACCATCGATTGCGTCTTTACAAAGTGAACGCGTTTTATAAAAACGTGCAGCCCAAAGCCACTTATCTAAACGAACGGCTTGTGGTGCCGACTGCTTTTCTGGTTTACTCATAAAGAATGCGTTGATCCTATTCTGTTGTCATATTTGAGGCTGTTATGCAGGACGTTAGTAGACACCCAATTTTCCAAGCTCTCCAAAAAATCATACACGATGCTGCTGATGCGATCATGGATATTTATCAACGTGCTGATTTAGGGATTGAACAAAAAACGGATGACAGTCCTGTCACTGCGGCAGATCTTGCGGCCCACAGAGTTATTCTAGCAGGTTTGCAGGCATTGACGCCTACTATTCCAGTTCTGTCCGAAGAAGGCATTGTAACGTACGAAGAGCGCTCTCAATGGCCTATGTTATGGATTGTCGACCCTCTAGATGGTACCAAAGAATTCATCAAGCGTAATGGCGAATTCAGTATTAATATTGCCTTGGTTGAAAACGGCGCGCCGATTCTTGGCGTGGTGTACTTACCTACTACAACTGAAGGCTATTTTGGTGTGACTCAGTCATGGAAAGATTTACCAGTAGGCGCCTTTAAATGGCAAGGTGATGAATACGAAAGCATCAATGTTCGCGAACCACGCGAACCTATCATTGCCATGACAAGCCGAAGTCACGGCCCTGCTCTTCCCGCCTCGCTGAAAAATAAATTAAAGCAAAGTTACGAGCAAGTGCGAGAGTTGCCAAAAGGCAGTTCAATCAAAGGCTGTCGAATTGCGGAAGGCATTGCCGATTTGCATCTGCGTCGTGGCCCAACCAGTGAATGGGACACCGCCGCTCAACAAGCCATCATCGAAGCCGCTGGCGGAATGCTCGTCACCCCGGATGGAAAGCCCTTTCGTTACAACCAAAGAGAAACCCTACTCAACGGTCACTTCTTTGTATCGGGGGCTGAACTTGCTCCGTATGTGATGAACTGGTATCTAGAAAACGAGGAAGAAGAGTAAGCGTTACTCTTCTTCCACTTGCTCTATTCCTTACCTAAACGCCTTATCTGATTGTTTCACGTGAAAAAATTATAATTAAATACAGTATGATCTATCGTGAACGTCCGCACTGAAAAAATCCTATGTGAGCCTTATACTGTGCTGTTGAGTCGGTTGACGATGCGTTCTTGGGCGCGTTTTAAGAAGTCGTTTTGCAGTGGTTGCGCAAAAGAGCGTGCAATGGCGACGGTTCCCACTAATGAAACCACTGTCTCTTCCGCTAGTGATTCGGCTTCTTTGTTGCCGCGTTTTTTTAGGATTTCAGTAAGACGTTCGACTAGGCTATCAAAACACGCTTGGTAGGCTTGGCGAACTTTCTCTTCTTTGTGAGCGGCGTCTGTGACTAAAAACTCCAATGGCGATGGGTGTTCTTTGTCATTTCGTCCCCAGCTAAGGTAGCGAGTCACTAGTGCCTTGATATGGGTTTCTTTTCCTTCGGTCTGTTTGTCGTCCCTCGCCCAAAAAGCGTTGGAGGTAGCGAATTGCATGGCCGCTTCATATAAGCTGCTCTTACCAGAAAAATGCGCATAGAACGCACCGTGCGTCATGTTGGCTTTTTTCATAATTTGATTCAGCGTGACGCGATCAAAGCCATGGGAGCAAAATAGTTTTGCTGCCGCTTGTAATATTCGTTGTCTAGTTTGTTCTTTGTGTCTTGGCGTGTAAGACATAGTTAACTAAACCTCCTCGTTGACTGACACTTTCTTCGATTATAAATCGGATTCTAAATATTATCTTGATCATATATAGACTCACTCTAGCATGGTGACTTTCTTTCTGCTGAAACTTAAGAGGGTTATCTCATGTCGCTTAAAGAACGAATTGTTATTACTGGTATGGGTTTGGTGTCACCGCTGGGTTTAGGCGTGGCTTCGGTTTGGGATAGGTTGATTCGCGGTGAATCTGGTATTCGCTCATTACCAACGACTTTATCGGAAGGGCTAAATACGCACATTGCGGGGCAAGTTCCTAGCCAGACAGAGCAAGAAAATGGTTTGAACGAGTCTGACTATTTGTCCCCTAAGGATCGAAAACGCGTTGATCTATTTACCTTATTTGCTCTTGCTGCTGCCGAAGAAGCCTTAACACAGGCCAACTGGCGACCAATGACTGCTGAAGACCAGGAAGCCACCGCTATCATCATTGCAACGGGGATTGGCGGTTTGCCAACCATTACTCAAGCGCACACGACATTAATAGAGCAAGGTGCACGACGTTTGTCGCCATTTACGGTTCCTGCCTTTCTTGCCAATCTTGCGGCGGGTAACGTTTCGATTAAATATGGATTCAAAGGACCAATAGGTACGCCAGTAACAGCGTGTGCCGCGGGCGTGCAAGCGATTGGTGATGCTATGCGCTTGTTGCGTACGGGTGAAGCGAAAGTGGCTCTGGCGGGCGGTACGGAAGCCTGTATTGATCCTTTGTCTCTGGCTGGCTTTGGTGCCTTGAAGGCGCTTTCTACGAGAAATGAGGATCCTGAAAAAGCGTCTCGCCCTTTTGATAAAGATCGCGAAGGCTTTGTCATGGGCGAAGGTGCAGGCTTAGTTGTGCTCGAAACGCTTGAGCATGCTTTGGCTCGCGGTGCCACACCATTGGCGGAGGTTGTTGGCTATGGCACCAGTGGTGATGCTTACCATCTGACATC
The DNA here is from genome assembly GCF_003337275.1 of Marinomonas foliarum. Lineage (GTDB taxonomy): Bacteria > Pseudomonadota > Gammaproteobacteria > Pseudomonadales > Marinomonadaceae > Marinomonas > Marinomonas foliarum. The sequence goes on from NZ_QPJQ01000002.1 coordinate 88,579, forward strand.
TGGCCCAGAAGACGGCAACGGTGCTGCCCGTGCGATGCAAACAGCGCTTAAAATGGCTGGCATTTCTGCGGATCAAATTGGCTATGTGAATGCTCATGCTACGTCGACGCCAGTGGGCGATCGTGGTGAGATAAACGCTTTGCGTCGAGTGTTTGGAGATAAGGTGACAAAGGTTGCGATTTCATCGACGAAATCTGCCACGGGTCATTTGCTAGGTGCTGCCGGTGGCGTAGAAACTATCTTCAGTGCGCAGGCGCTAATATCAGGCATCTTGCCACCGACACTAAACCTTGAAAATCCAGAAGACAGTATGGCGGATTTGGATCTTATCCCATTGGTTTCACGAGAAAAAAGTGTTGAATATGTATTATGTAATGGCTTTGGTTTTGGTGGCGTAAACGCAGCGATTATCTTGAAGCGTTACTAATCTATAGGGCAATTTATCGAGTAAACTGAAACAAAAAAGGCGACTCAATGTGTATGAGTCGCCTTTTTAATATCGTTGTTCTTCGTGTGTATTATTGGTTTTAGCCATCCATTAGTTGGCTAGGTAACCAAGTCACCAATTCTGGGAACATCATTACGATGACAAGAACCAGAAGTTTCAGCAATACAAATGGCGTAATGGACTTGTAGATATCCAACATGGTTATGCCTGGAGGTGCGATGCCTTTTAGGTAGAACAACGCAAAACCATAAGGCGGTGTTTGTACGGCGATCTCAATATTTAGAATCATCAAGATACCAAACCAAATCGGATCATAACCAAGGGATACAGCAATCGGTGTGAAGATAGGTGCACACATTAGAACGATGATGAATTCATCGATAATGAAGCCCAGCAACAGCATGATCAATTGGAACAGCATGATGACTACGATTGGTGGTAAGCCCAAATCTTGGGTGAAACCGGCTACCATGCTTTGTACGCCCATTAGCAAATGGAAGTTACTGAACACAGATGCCCCAACGATAATCCACATTGCGACCGTGACAAGCAATGCTGCTTGCATGCCGGCTTTTTTTACCATACGTGGTTTGAAGCGTTTAAAGAAAATCGCCAAAATAATCGCGCCAACGACCCCGATGGCACCGGATTCTGTTGGCGTCGCAATGCCCATGATAATACTGCCCAAAACCGCGACAATCAGCAGCAGAGCTAGCAAGCCATCACGAGCGGTTAGGAACTTCTCTTTTGGTGTTGGTTGCACTTCTGGCACAACATCCATGGGTGCGCGTTGAGGGTTCAATTTACAAGAAATCACCACGTAAGCGATCAGCAAAACAATTGTGATAAGCGCTGGAATTAAAGCGCCAATAAACATACGCCCTACTGAGTTCTGCGTAGACGATGCAAACATGATCATTGGGATGCTAGGTGGAATCAAAATACCTAAACCACCACCGGCCATGATGACGCCTAAAGCAAGGCGTTTATCATAGCCACGCTCTAACATGGGACGCAATGCGATACTGCCTGACGTCATGATACCTGCGCCGATAATGCCAACCATGGCACCAATCATAGAACACACCACAATAACGCTGATAGCGAGTGAGCCACGTACTCGACCAATTAGCATTTGGCTGGCGTTAAACATGGCATCACCAATGCCGGAGCGAGTAAGCAATTGCCCCATGTAAATATACAAGGGGATGGCGAGCAGGATGAAACTAAAATGTGTCGACTCAAGCGTAGTGGGAATAACGTTAAAGAGCGCATCGCCCCACGTCATGTAACCAATACCCATGGCAATGCCACCCAGCGCTAAACCAACGGGTGCCCCCAAGGCAAACGACGCTATGATGCAGGCGAATAAAATGCCCGTTAATAGTTCAATACTAATCATGGTGCCGTTTCCTCTTGCTCTGTCTGTACTTCTGGCAATAAGGGTTTGCCAGTAATCGCTTGATGTAAGGAATCAATCCAGTCGCTGGAAAGTTGCAAAATTAGCAGCACGCTAGCGATTGCCATCATTAGCCAGTAATGATGCATATGAGGAGCCCATTCACTTTGGCGTCGGTAATTAAACTCGAGCGCTTCTTCAAACTTACCTATGCTCATTTTGCAGACGATGATCATGAAGAACATGGCGAGAGCGAATGAAAATAGGTTAAATATGCTTTTGGTTCGAGCAGAGACTTTGTTGTAAAGGATGTCGACATTGATGTGAGCACGTTGCTGTTGGGCGTAAGCGCCGCCTAGTGCTGCAATGTAACCAAAAATAAATAGCGATGTGTCGTAAGCCCAAATGGTCGGGCTGTCTAAGATGTAACGAGAGAAAACCTCGAATGCAACGACAAATGCTAATACTGGCATCAGATAGGAAACGGAGTTTCCAATGAAAGCCACCAATGCGTGGACGCCTAGACAATAACGTCTAATCGCAGTCATTATCATTGTTTTGTACCTGTAAGGATGGATCGGAAAACTAAAACGGCCTTCATCAAGAAGGCCGTTTTAGTTAGTACTGTGTTAATTATTTCTGTTCTTCACGTAGAACGTCAATTAACTCTTTGCTGTATTTGTCTGCCGCTGCGTACTCATCCCAAAGTTTCGCACCAGCATCTTTCCATGCTGCTTTGTCTTCAGCACTTGGCTCTGGGCTCCACTGAAGTCCTTTCGCTTCCATGTCAGCAACTGCTTGAGATTCCCAAAGTTTAGACTTGGTCATTTGCTCTTGAGCGTGAACCGTTGTTGCCGCTTTAACAATTGCTTTCAAGTCTGCTGGAAGTTTGTTCCAAGCGCTTTGGTTAACGATGATAGGTAACACTTGAGCACCAGCTAGTGGAAGTGGGTACATGTATTTCGCTACTTCAACGTGGTTACCATCGCGATGGTCGATCATGTTAGAGCCAATAGAGCCATCGATTACACCAGTAGATAGCGAGGTGTAAATTTCAGACCAAGCAAGCGATACCGGAGAAGCGCCTAGGTTACGAAGGAACTTGCCGTATGCGCCAGGCGCTCGAATTTTCAAACCTTGGAAGTCTTCTACTGAGTTGATTGGCTCTTTGGTAATAACGTATACCGCTGGCTGAATGTAAGGGTCAAGCCAAACTAGACCTTGAGCACCGTACGCTTCTTTAAGGATAGGAGCCCAGCCTTTTTCTTGGAACAAGGTCGTTAGCTCACCAACGTCACTGGTACCGCCAGGTAAACCGATTTCAACCAAGCCTGCTGGAAGCTCACCTGCGTTCAAAGATTGGAACGTAGCGCCCATGGTGATTAGACCTGTTTTTACAGCGCCAAAAATACCAGAAGCACCTACACCCTCACCATCGTACAAAACTTGTACCTTGATGCGGCCGTCAGACATAGTCTCAATGTTTTTTGCTAAATCTTCATACACCGCACCGAATGCAGAGCCACGGCTGTATAGGTTAGCGAAGCGCCAGTTATAGTCCGCAGCATGAGCTGAAGAAGCGACAGCGCCTAATCCAAGAGCTACCGCTAGAGAGCTTACAACCAATCGTTTTTTTACTTTTAGTATCGTCTTAATCATTGAGCTACCTCGAGTGCAAAAGTGCATAAAAAAGTCACGCCTTGAATGTTGTGACGCCTTGCACTCGATACTTTCAAAAAGGCCGCCACCATTAAAGCGCACAAAACTTATCTAAAGTTTTGTCACAATCAAACATTAAAAAAACTAAAAGCCTTTTAAAATCAGCTAACTAAAGGGAATTAACGCACAAAAAAAGACCGTTCGCACCAATATTGCGCAGAAAACAGGTGAATTGAGTGCAGCATTATAGTGAATAATATTGATCTATGGTGTTGAAAACGTGCATGTTTTTTACTTTTTCTTAATCTCGATTTGAATAAGGCTTTCAATAACAAAAACGCCCCGAAGTGGGGCGGTTGTTTTTTAGATTATTCAAGCCGGTCTTTAAAACCGCTAAGTGATGTCAAAACCTTGTATCTGTTTGGCTAATTCGTTTGTTTGATAATGAACATTTTTATTGGCCATTTGGATAGATTGTGTTGCCGCGTGATTGTCTTTGATATCGTGAGCAATGATGTCCATGTCTTGCGCCATTTGTGCTGTCGTCAATGCAACCTCTTTGATTGCTTGGGTAATCTCCTGCGTATGGTTCATTGCTTCCAGAGTGTTTTGCTCGACTCTATGGATCGTCATGACAGCGTTTTCGCCTTGTTCTTTGCTGCGACCAACTTTCTGTAGGCTAAGCGTCATAGCATCAATGACTGCTTGTGTTTCCTTCTGAATATTTTCGACTTTCTCTGTAATGCTTCCCGATGCTTGTACTGTTTGCTCTGAAAGCGTTTTAACTTCGTCTGCCACAACAGCAAAACCACGACCTGCTTCTCCGGCACGAGCCGCTTCTATAGCTGCGTTGAGAGCTAATAGACTCGTCTGCTCTGCGACACCGACGATGAGCTCAATAACCACATCAATCTCTTTAGAAAGTGCACCAAGGCGATCAACTCGTTCGTTAGTATCTTGAATGGTTTGTGCCACATCGCTAATGCTGGTCATGGCATCACGCATGGCTGTGACACCGCTGGTTGCTGATTCATAAGCGACATTGGCAGCGCTTTGCACGTTCTGCGTCATTGATTGTACTGTATCAGCGGTGGCGGATATTTCTTCTGTAGAAGTGGCTAATGTATTGCTTCGATCACGAATTCGCTCACTGCCGCTGACAATGGTTTGAATACCGCTGTCCACTCATCAGCCGTGAGCACCAGCTTCTCGTTGCTGTTGATTAAATGACCAATCAATAAGCGCAGGCTATCGGACATTTGGTTTGAAGCAATAAATAGTTGCTGGAATTCATCTGGATTGCCTGAACCTTGGTTCTGTTTATGGGAACCAAGTTTGCCTTGCGCGACTTCTTTTAATATCGCCAACACAGCGATTAGGTTGCGGTTTAAAGAGCGAATCACCGTCGACAAAATAAGACCGATAACAAGTGCAAGTAAAACACAAGCGATTACCAAAGAACTGCGCGCTTGCTCAGCAGTTTCTAATGAACGTATTTGTGCCTTAGCCAGTAAGGTGTTTTGCAGGTATTTGGCGCTCTCATCCATGGCTTGTGTGTATTGATTACTTAATGTTGTAAGTTCGCTTTGTTGCTTTTTTAAGGCAATGGAGAGAGCAATAACTGGGGCTAAGGTATCTTCATAGGTTTGAATCATTGGGCGAATACATCGTCAAAGCCGAGATTATTAATATTGTCCTTCAGTGCGTTTAATGACGCCATTAAAGCTTCTTGATGGCTGTTATCTCTGTAAAAAAGAAAGTCTTTTTCTAGGTTTCTTATGTCTTTAAAGCTTGATCCAAAGCTAGCCAATGTACCGAACTTTTCCGCCAGCTCGTCGGCGGATTGATTTAACTTTCCTAGTGCCCCTGATTCGCTATTTAGTCCTAGCGTTTGGCGGGTTTTTAGATAATTTTCAATGGCAGTAATATAGTTGGGTAATAAGGTTTGTGTATCTGCCAGCAGTGAAATACCTTCAGAATCGATCAGAGAAGGAGGTATCTGAAAACCTGTGGCCATGGTTTCTTTAATACTCTTGAGTTCTTGGTTAAGTGGTTCTACATCGTTTGGTGTGAGCGCAGATATTTTTCGTTCAAGCTTTAATAGAGAAACTTCTAGATTTTTTACTTGGGTGGTCAGTCGGCTCAAATTACTGGCGTCACCTGAGGCGCTAGACAGCAAAGATAAATTATAAACTGAGTAGGCACCAAACCCTGCATAGCCAATGCAGACAAGGAGTACAATTGCCATTAGTTTTTGACGTACAGATAACGACATTAAGGGCATAAAAAACTCCATATTAAATGTATTAATTACGGTAAACAGGCTAGATGAAAAGCTGGGAGCATTAAAATCATATATTTAGATCATATGTGATAAAATAAACTTATATAGGTGGGAGTCGTTGTGGATCAATGTAAAGTTGAAAGAAGAACGAACTTATTTCAACCATCCTAGATTATTCTAGGAAAAAGTATTTGTTAAACCACTAAAACAACCAATATTCATAATAAGTTTAGACATATTTAGATTGGAATCTATGCAATCAACCCGTTTGCTTTGACACCTTTTAACTCTTCTCTTGTTTGAGTGTCACGATAGCCAGAATCCGCCATGAATGTTGGACGCCGTTGTGCTCATTCTGTGAGTTAACCCCGCTCTAGCGTCTACACCAATATGGGCTTTTAAGCCAAAGATGCTTAAATCAATGTAAAGTTAGATAATCAGCGAACTAAATTGCGATGATTAGGTTAGTACACGTGGGGAGAGGCAATGAGCGTTAAGAATTATTCACTGGGACAGGTCGGCGATTATGAGATCAAGCAATTAAAAGTCTTTAAAACCGTCGTCGATTGCGGTGGGTTTTCGGCGGCAGAAACTTCGCTTAATATTGGCCGATCAACTATCAGTCTACATATCTCTAATTTAGAAGCGCGCCTGAATCTTGTTTTGTGTAAGCGTGGTCGCGGCGGATTCTCTCTCACGGAAGAAGGCGTCATCATTTATGAAATGACCGAGAATCTACTTGAGTCACTCGATGCTTTTCGTACTACGGTAAATAACTTAAACGCTAGCTTAACGGGTAAGCTTCGCCTTGCCTTGTCAGATAAAGTGAGTTTAGATCCGCGTAGTCACTTTCCAGAATTGATTCAACGTTTTTCCACTGAAGCGCCTGAAGTATCGATCACCACTAACGTGTCTTCCATGTCGAACATTGAGCGCATGATTTTGAATGATGAGGCTGATATCGGTTTTATTCCTTATCATCGCAAGCTGGACGGGTTAAGTTACGTACATTTATATAGCGATGATTGTTATCTGTATTGTGGCAAGGATCACCCACTGGCGATTATGTCCATTGAAGAGCAGGACGAACAGGTGAACAAGTTCCCGGCAACTCACGCGGGGTTAAAGCCGCACGAAGCGATCAGTGAGCAAATCTCAGGAATGAATCTGACGGCGATTTCATATTTTTATGATAGTCGTCTAGCTCTGATCTTATCAGGTCGTTATATCGGCTTTTTGCCAGAACGCTATGCGGAGCCCTACGTCGAATCTGGAAAAATACTTGCTGTCGCGCCAGAAAATCGCTCTTACACTTTAGGCGTAGCCGTGATTTGCAAGAAAACCACCCAACCTAATAAACCTCGTGAATTGTTCCTAAAAGTGTTACATCAGACGGTTGAAGAGCTGATTTCTGCGCCGTATTAGAGGTTAGCCATGCGGTTGGGCAAAAAGATAACCATCAAAATCTGGCGCTTCCGTATCTGAGAGCTTAAACAATGTTTGTTTAACGTTCTCTATATGTTGCCACATCGCTTGTCTCGCTCCTTCAGCATTACGTTTACGTAACTGAACAAGTACTTTTCTATGATCTTCCAGCCATTGATCATGATATGACGTATCCTGTATTCGAGCGTGGAGCTTTTTCCACATAGGATTGCCATCTTTCATATCCCATAAGCGAGTCGCCGTATCAACTAAGACGGTATTTTGAGTTGCTTGAGCGATAGACAAATGAAAGTCTCTGTCTGCGCTATTGGCATTTTCGACAACTTCTAATTCCGCACTTTCGATATCTAAAATATCTTGCAGCTTTTGCAGGTCTTGTTTGGTGATGACAGGCGCTGCGCACGCGGCGATTGAACTTTCAATCTCTTGGCGTGCTTGCAATAGCTCAAATGGGCCGACATCCGAGACGTGAGCAATGGTCAGTAAAGAAGAAGGGCTATTTTTCAAATAACTGCCAGAGCCTTTTCTAACTTCGATCAGCTCTTCAATTTCCAACATGATGAAGGCTTCTCTTACCAAGGTTCTGCTGACGCCAAATAATTCTGCGTAAACACGTTCCGTTGGTAACTTATCACCAACCTTCATTGTGGATTTTGCAATTTCTTGCTTAATGCTTTCGCCAATTTCTCTGTAGAGTCGTTCTGCCATAGGAGGATTCTTAATTACTTTAATTGCCATCAATCTGGTATGCCATTTTCACGCAAGATGTACTTAAAGTCGATATTTTAATCAATTAAGCGAGTAGTAATTGTGATTTGGTATGCCAATTTTGCTGTTTTTACTTGTTAGACGTGAAGTTTTCAGCTATTTTGTGAAAATAATAGATATTTGGCATACCAAAAAAAATAATTAGGTATCGTAGTTTATGAAAATCCGATCAGCAAAAGTAATAGTGACCTGTCCTGGTCGCAACCTAGTCACATTAAAAATAGAAACAGACGAAGGTGTTTATGGCATTGGTGATGCGACGCTTAACGGTCGTGAAAAGTCTGTTGTTTCTTATCTTGAAGACCACGTTATCCCTACCCTAATTGGCAAAGACCCACAGCGAATAGAAGACATTTGGCAGTACTTGTACCGTGGTGCGTATTGGCGTCGAGGTCCTGTTGGTATGACGGCGATTGCTGCAGTAGATGTCGCTTTATGGGATATCAAAGCCAAAATGGCAGGAATGCCTTTGTACCAATTGCTTGGCGGTAAAAGCCGTGAAAAAGTCATGGTTTATGGTCATGCCACTGGGTTAGATATTGATTCCTGCCTTGAAGAAGTTCGCAAGCACGTTGAACTAGGCTACAAAGCGGTTCGGGTACAATGTGGCATACCAGGTATCCCAACAACCTATGGTGTTTCTAAAGAAGCGGGCAAACCTTATGAGCCTGCAGACTCTGCTCTACCTTCTGAGAATGTTTGGTCAACGGAAAAATACCTTAATCATGTGCCAGAACTATTTGCTGCTGTTCGCAAAGAGTTCGGTGAAGACTTGCATATACTGCATGATGTACATCATCGCCTGACACCAATTCAAGCGGCACGCTTAGGTAAAGAAGTTGAGAAATTCCACTTATTTTGGCTAGAAGATTGTACGCCTGTCGAAAACCAGTCTTCTTATGAATTAATCCGCAAACATACGACAACGCCGCTCGCGATTGGCGAAGTCTTCAATAGTTTGTCCGATTGCCAAGAGTTGATTCAAAATCAGCTCATCGATTATGTCCGCGCAACAATTACCCATGCTGGTGGCATAACGAATGTACGGCGCATTGCCGATTTCGCGTCTATCTTTCATGTTAAAACGGGTTTCCATGGTGCGACGGACCTTTCCCCTATTTGTATGGGCGCCGCATTGCACTTTGATACTTGGGTGCCGAACTTTGGCATTCAAGAACACATGCCGCATACCAAGGAAACGGATCTTGTTTTCCCTCATGCGTATGAGTTTAACGATGGCTTTTTCACGCCGGGTGACGTACCAGGCCATGGTGTCGACATTGATGAAGAGCTTGCTGCGAAATATCCCTATAAACCTGCTTATCTTCCGGTTAATCGCCTTGAAGATGGCACCTTGTGGAATTGGTAGAAAATTATGAAAGCGTTTCAAGTAGCAAATGTAAATGACTATGCTTTGATCGATACCAAACAGCCTGTTGCTGAAGCGGGTGAAGTATTGATTAAAACCGCCTTTGCCGGAATTTGTGGATCCGATCTTCACATTATTCATGGACAAAACCCTTTCGTTAAATTTCCTCGAATTACAGGGCATGAGTTTTCAGGTGTAGTGGCAGCCGTTGGTGAAGGTGTCACGCACGTGAGTGTTGGCGATAAAGTCTGTGTTGACCCTGTTATTAGTTGTGGCGAATGTTATGCCTGCCGTGCTGGACGCTTTAACGTCTGTGCGAATCTACAAGTGTTTGGTGTACACCGTAATGGCGGCTTTGGCGAATTCACCAGCGCGCCTGCAAGCAACGTTTTAGTGCTTCCTGACAATGTCACGCTTGAACAAGCAGCCTTAGTTGAGCCTTATTCCATTGCCACTAATGTGTTATCTCGCATGGAACCTATTCCTGGTGACACCTTGTTGGTGTATGGCGCGGGCGTGATTGGATTGACTATCGTGCAAGTGGCGAAAGCCATGGGCATCGAACGCATCATTGTGACTGATATTGTTGATGAGCGCTTAGAAACAGCCAAAGCGCTTGGTGCAACGGACGTGATCAATAGTCGGGTAAACAAAGTAGAAGACTGTATCCAAGAATGGACTAATGGCGAAGGTGTACCTTTGATTGCCGATGCCGCTTGTATTCCAGCTCTTTTGCCCGAAATTTTACGTATTGCCTGCCCTGCTGGGCGTGTTGGTTTGTTGGGCTTTACCTCTACGCCAAGCGATCTTGCGCAAATTGAAGTGATTAAGAAAGAGCTGACAATAGTGGGTTCTCGTCTTAATAACCGCCGTTTTCCTCAAGTGCTTGAAATGATTTCGTCAGGTCGATTAGATCCTTTGGCTTTGATCAGTCATCGAATTGCTTTAAACGATATTGGCGATGGTATTCAGTTAATGGAAAACCACCCAGAACTTACTCGTAAAGTGCTTGTTGAGATGAGTAAGTAATTGATAACTCAATAATATAAATCTAAAAATAAAAATGGAGTTCCCTATGATTAAACCAATGTTAAAAGTCGCCGTCATGTCTTCAATCTTGTTGACTGGCTTAGCTCAGGCAGCTGATGTTACTTTGAAGTTTGGCTACCCAGCCAATGAAGAGAATATTTGGCATAAAGCCGCTTTGAAATTCAAAGAAGTAGCCGAAACAAAATCCAATGGCCGTATCGACGTGAAGCTTTACCCTAATGAACAATTAGGCAAAGAAATGGATGTGATCAACAGCATTCAGCTTGGTACAGCGGATATGACTATAACGGGTGAATCGCTACAAAACTGGGCACCAAAAGCGGCATTAATGGCGGTTCCTTATGCCTTTACTAGCTCCGAACAGTTGAAAAAAGCCGTTAATGGTGACGTTGGTAAAGAAATCACTGATCAAATTACTCAGCGTACAGGTCTTCAGCCTATCGCATGGTTTGAGCGTGGCCCTCGCCATTTAACGTCTAACCGCAAAATTCAATCTCCTAGCGATTTAGATGGTTTGAAGTTGCGTGTTCCTAACGTGCCTCTGTTTGTAAAAACATGGCAAACATTAGGCGCTAAACCAATTCCTATGGCGTTTAGCGAAGTGTTTACTGCGTTACAGCAAAATACGATTGATGGACAAGAAAACCCACTTAGCCTGATTAACAGCGCGAGCTTCTACGAAGTTCAGAAATATGTGAATTTGACAGGTCACGTTCGTAGCTGGATTTATGTGGTAATTGGTCAAGACAAACTAAACAGCATGCCTGCTGATTTGCGCACTATTGTTCTGGACGCTGGTAAGCAAATGCAAAGCTATGAGCACGGCATGTTTGCCGCAGATGAAGCGCAATTGCGTTCTACTCTAGAGTCTCGTGGTATGGAGTTTGTAGAGCCAGACCTGAAAGCGTTCAAAGCCGCAGCTCAAAAAGCAGTACAAGAAGCTCTGACGCCTGAACAGCTTGCGCTTTACAACAAGATCTAAATCTCTAGTAACAGATCCAGATCTACATCCGTTTAAGACGCCTATTTTCGCTTCAAACAGCGAAAATAGGCCACTTTGGAGAAAAGTGCGATGAGTACCTCATCTCAAACCAATAACCCAAAAGACTATCTTGGCAAGTTGGAATATGGCATCCAATTGCTACTGCGCATAGTTGATTGGGTATTTTCTGTATTAGCGGTATCGGCTCTGTTAGCGATTGCGGCTGTTGTTGTTTTGCAAGTTGTCTCTCGTTTCATGTTGCCCAGTTCTCCTATTTGGACTGAAGAACTCTCCCGCTATTTGTTTGTATACCTTATCGTTATGGGTTCTGGGTTGGTGATTCGCCATAATCGCCATGTGCGACTGGAACTATTTCAGGGGGCATTAAGCCGATTCTGGAATAAAGTGTATCAAATTTCTTGTCACCTTTTGGCCGGTAGTTTCGCTATTTATATCCTGCCTTATGCCATCAAATATGCGCAAATTGGGCGTTGGCAAACCTCCCCCGCTCTGGAAGTTCCCATGTATTGGGCTTTTTTATCCGTGAGCTTTTTCTTCGCTTTAACGGCGTTTTATAGCTTTATGAGTATTGTGCTTGTATTGCTCGATCGAGATGATCAAGAGGTATCCTCATAATGGAAATCATTTTATTGTTTGCCGTGTTTTTTCTATTACTGCTCGTGGGTGTACCAATTGTTTTTTGCTTAGGTATTGCATCGCTAACGTATTTAACTATGGTGGGGATTCCGTTAACTATTGTGCCTCAACGCTTATATGCTGGCATGGATTCCTTTGTTTTGCTGTGTATCCCTGGCTTTATTCTGGCCGGTAATTTAATGAACGTCGGCAATATCACCGATTACATTATTCGTTTCAGTAATGCCTTGTTAGGCCATATTCGTGGCGGGCTTGGACTGGCCAATGTTGGTGGCTCGATGATCTTTGGTGGTATTTCCGGTACGGCCGTAGCCGATACAGCAAGTATTGGTGCCGTGATGATTCCTGGTATGGCGAAAAGTGGTTATGACAAACCCTTTGCTGCCGCGGTTACCGCTGCGTCTTCAACGATTGGTCCCATCATTCCTCCAAGTGTGCCTATGATCATCGTGGGTTCTTTGAGTGGCATTTCTGTCGGTAAGATGTTTTTAGCCGGTGTCGTTCCGGGCTTTATGCTAGGACTTGCCATGATGGTGACGGCCTATATTATTGCCGTGAAGCGTCAATACCCTCGCGAGAAACGCGCCACATTAAAAGAAATCTATACCGTTGGTAAAGGGGCGTTTTGGGCGCTGTTAATGACCTTTATTATCCTGTACGGGATTATTGGTGGACTCTTTACACCAACAGAAGCTTCTATTATGGCCAGCTTATATGCCTTTGTTGTTGGCATGTTTGTCTATAAAGGTCTGACTTGGCAGAACCTTCCCAAGCTATTAGTTGATACGGTTTTAAGTTCTACCAGCTTGCTGTTATTAGTGGGAATGGCAAATTTATTCGGCTGGATCCTAACCAGTGAGCAAATACCACAAATGCTGGCGAGCGCTATTTTTAGCATTAGCGAAAACCCATTGGTGGTAATTTTAATCATCAACATCGTGTTATTGGTCGTTGGTGGGTTCATGGAAACCATCGCGGCGTTGATTATCCTTTTCCCTACTTTGCTAAAAGTGGCCGAAGGTATTGGTATGGACCCAATTCACTTTGGTGTGATGGCGGTGCTTAATCTGATTATCGGCTTAACAACGCCACCAGTTGGTGTGTGCTTATTCGTGGCGGCGGGTATCAGTGAATTACCAATGACGGCGGTGGTAAAAGCCATTTGGCCATTCTTAATCTGTAACCTTGTTGTTCTTTTACTGGTTTCTTATGTCCCTGCTATTTCATTGTGGCTGCCTTCGCTGTTGGGTTAATTAGGATTATTTAAATAATGAAAGTTCAATATATAAATAGCCAGATTGACGCTAGTAAGCATGATATTGGCATAGTTCACATTGGTTTAGGTGCTTTTCATCGTGCTCACCAAGCGGTGTATTTAGAGCAAACACTTGCTCTGCATGGTGGTGATTGGATGATCGCCAGTGCAAACATTCGCTCCAATTATAGTTTGGTTGAGCAGATGAATGCGGCTGAGCATTGCTATCATGTAGTGGAGTATGCCGATACGAGTAATGCTAATCTAAGAGAGATTAAAGCGATTAAGAACACGTTTTTCTGCGGTTCTGATGAAGGTCGAGAAGCCTTACTCGCTCAAATGACAGCTCCAGCAACTAAGGTAGTAACGTTGACGGTTACTGAAAAGGGTTACTATTTAGCGCCTTCTACTGGCGAGTTATTGGTAGGTGCTCCTGAAATTCAACATGACATGGCGTCTCCATCACAACCTAAAACGGCTTTGGGTTTGATCCTTGAGTCATTAAAGCAACGTCGTGCGCAAGGCCTTTCGGCTTTTACCGTATTGTCTTGTGACAATATGCCTCATAATGGTATTCGCGCCAAAGGTGCCGTTGTAGCGCTAGCCAAAGGACAGGATGATGAATTCGCCCAATGGATTGAGAAAAACGTTGCGTTTCCAAATTCCATGGTAGATCGCATTGTTCCTGCGGTATCTGAGCAAGATCTTGCTATGATTAAAGCTGACACTGGTATCCGTGAGCCGACCGTGGTTAAGTGCGAACAGTTTAGTCAGTGGGTGATAGAAGATCATTTCCCTGCAGGTCGTCCGCAGTGGGAATCCGCTGGTGTTCAAATGGTAGATGATGTATCCAGCTATGAAATGATGAAGCTGCGAATGCTAAATGGAAGTCATTCATTATTGGCATACTTGGGCTCTATTGCGGGCTTTAAAACCGTCGCAGACGCCGTGCAAGACAAGGATATTCGTGCCTTTCTTGAACATTATATGATGCAAGAAGTGGCGCCGACCTTACCTAGCTTTAGCCAAACGGAAATAGCGATCTACTGCCAACAGTTATTAGCACGTTTTGAAAACGACAGTTTACAGCACCAGCTCAAGCAAATTGCGATGGACGGTAGCCAGAAGCTGCCACAACGCTGGTTGAGTGGCTTAACGGAACTTCAAGCGCAAGCACTGGCAGCACCGGCGATAGAGCTTGGTATTGCTGGCTGGATTGCCTTTCTTTGTGATGCTGAACAGGGTCAACAAAGTATTAATGATCCGCTCGAAACAGTGTTATTTGAAACGGTTAATCGCTATAGAGACGATTCGGTCAGCTTAGTTGGCACTTTATTGCAACGTAACGATATCTTCCCATCTAGTCTAGTAAAGAACGAGGCTTTGCAGGTTCGTCTCGTTGGTTTAGTGGACGAGCTGTTAGCGGGAGCCAAGGTTCAGAGCTTGATGAGTCATATTTATCATCAAGAATGATAAGTAAATGCGGATAAAAAATTCAATTATTAGGCGTTCTTATTTCAGTAAGAGCGCCTTTTTTATGTGCTTGTTTTATGAGTCAGGATACAAATTTTAACTAAAAGCTAAAATTCCGAAAAGTTTTTCCTAGGTGAAGGGTGTATTGTTTATCATATATTGATAAGGGTAAATTTTACTTTCTTGCTGGTATGAGGATAGTTAGAGCTGCAATATGAAAAAAATAATAGTACTGACCTCCACTTTGCTAATGGCGTTAACGGCCCATGCGTCTTCTGTGAGTATCGCTTTGGATACCGTTCCGGATCGCGATAATTCTGGCACGTATCGATATGTAGATAATTTGCTGGTGTCGTTAAGGGATAAAGGCTGGAAGACTGAAACGTTCGCTCGCAATACTGTAGGGGGAGAAAGTGAACGTCTCGCCAAGGTTCGTTCGGGTACGTTAGACATATCCATGTCCCAATACTCATCTGCTGCGCAATTTGTTCCTGAAATGCGCGTGTTACAGCTTCCCTACATTTTTAAAAATATGGATCATCAATATAATTTCTTTGTAAACAGCCATTATATGGATAGCGTAAATAGACGCTTATCCAGTGAAGGCGTCCGGATATTAGCGGTTGTGCCAACGGGAGGGTTTTTAGGTATTTTTAATGATGAAAAACCTGTTAAGACCGTAGCTGATATGTCGGGTCTACGGATGAGAGCATTGGATGAAAATCAGCAAACTATATACCAAAAAATGGGTGCAAATGGTGTACTGATACCATTTTCTGAAGTGCCGAATGCTCTACGTATTGGTATTGCAGATGGTTATCTTAATACGTCATCGGTACCTATTATATTTAACCATACAAAGCTGTTGAAGTATTTTACTGACGCGAAAGTAATTATGTCCGCCCGTTTGGTGTTGGCTTCTCAATATTGGTGGGACAATTTAACCCAAGCTGAAAAAGAGCAGTTTACGGCCATGTCGCTTGCCGCGCAAAAAGAAGTTTTTGAATGGGTAAAAGCTTCAGAACAGAATCATCATAAAGCCTTGGTTGAAGCTGGCATAGAAGTCTATGAGCCCACAGCAGAAGAGTTGCTAACCTTTAAAGCATCTGTGGCGACGATGAACCAACAAGTAAAAGGTGTGCCTTTTGAACGAGTGGTGCAGCTACAGAAGATGATTAGTGACTATAAAACTCATTAACAAACAGTACTTTTGATAGCACGAAAAAATGCAGCTCAGATGATTCTGAGCTGCATTTTTGTTTGCACGTTAAAGCTTATACAAGCTCTTTAAAGCAGCGTTTAAAGATTTCCATGCCTTCGTCGATGATGTCCATCTCGATGGTCAAAGCAGGTAAGAAGCGAATAACGTTGCCGCGAATACCGCAAGAAAGTAGAACTAGACCATTTTCTGCGGCTTTTGCAGATAGCTTTTTAGCAAGTTCAGGGTAAGGTTTGTTCACATCGCCATCGTGTACAAATTCCACTGCGATCATCGCGCCCGCATTACGGATATCACCAATAATGCTTGGGTACTCAGTTTGCATTTCTTCTAAGTGCTTAACGAAGTGAGCACCTACTTCTACTGCTCGGTCGCATAGTTTCTCTTCTTCGATAACATCAAATACCGCAAGACCGGCCGCACAGCCCACTGGAGAGCCGCCATAAGTGCCGCCTAAGCCGCCAGGAATTGGTGCGTCCATAATGTCTGCTTTACCAACCACAGCTGCGATTGGGAAACCTCCCGCGATGCCTTTTGCTGCTGTCATCAAGTCAGCCTCAATGCCTGCTTGCTCGTGACAAAACATAGTGCCTGTACGCGCGAAGCCTGCTTGAATTTCATCAAGAATTAACAAAATGCCATGTTCGTCACACAGTTTACGTAGCTTCTGCATAAAGCTTGCTGAAGCCATGTAAAAACCGCCCTCGCCTTGTACTGGCTCGATGATGATTGCCGCAACGCGAGAAGGCTCAATGTCGCAAGTGAAGCGCATTTGAAGGTCAGCAAGTGCTTGCTCTTCGGTAATGCCCAAGTAATCATTTGGGTAAGGGATATGGAAAATATCGCTTGGGAAAGGGCCAAAACCAATTTTGTAAGGGTTCACTTTACCTGTCAGACCCATGGTCATGTTCGTACGACCGTGGAAGCCACCGTTGAAAGCAATAATGCCCGGACGACCAGTGTAAGCACGGGCAATCTTCACACAGTTTTCCACCGCTTCGGCACCTGTGGTAACGAAGATGGATTTTTTCGGAGTGTTACCTGGTGCCGCTGCGTTTAGCTTCTCAGCCAATGCTACCGCTGATTCGTATGGACTAACCATCACACAAGTGTGAGTGAAGCGCTCAAGTTGTGCTTGTACCGCTGCCTTTACTTTTGGATGGTTATGGCCCGTATTTACTACTGCGATTCCTGCACCAAAATCGATGTGACGCTTGCCTTCCACGTCCCAGATTTCTGCGTTTAGAGCGCGGTCAACATAAACTGGCGCCATGTTGCCTTGCCCACGAGCAATAGCACTTTCTTTGCGTTTCTGTAGATCTGCATTGTTCATATTGTCTTTCACCTTTTAGAGCAAGCTCTATGTACATGAAGCGGCGTTAGCACCGCCTAAGAGTTAACGATAAGAGTGGTTGAGTAAGGTAAAGCCTTACGCCAAGCCGCCCATGCACAAGTATTTGATTTCCACATATTCGTCGATGCCGTACTGAGAGCCTTCACGGCCACTGCCTGACTCTTTCACACCGCCGAATGGCGCGACTTCACTAGAAATAATTCCTTCGTTGATGCCAACCATGCCGTATTCCAATGCTTCAGATACACGCCAGATACGCGCGATATTTTGGGAATAGAAGTAAGATGCCAAGCCAAATGGGGTATTGTTCGCCATGGCAACGGCTTCGTCTTCGGTTTTAAATTTAAACAATGGCGCAACTGGACCAAAAATTTCGTTAGAGAAAATGTCCATCTCTTCCGTTACACCTGTCAAAATAGTTGGCTCGAAGAACTGCGCGCCAGCAGCCGTGGCTTTGGAACCACCGATTAGCGCTTTCGCACCTTTTGCTACTGCATCACCAACAAGCTGTTCCACTTTACTGATCGCAGCTGGATTGATCAGTGGGCCAATATTGACGCCTTCAGCAAAACCATCGCCAGTTTTAAACGTCGCAACACGTTTGGCTAGTTTCTCTGCGAAGGCATCGTACACACCTTCTTGTACCAAGATGCGGTTTGCACAAACACAGGTTTGGCCGGCGTTACGATATTTAGAAGCGATCGCGCCTTCGACTGCAGCGTCTAGGTCTGCATCATCAAATACGATGAAAGGTGCGTTGCCGCCTAATTCCATTGATGTACGTTTCACCGTTTGTGCGCACTGAGAAAGCAATAATTTACCGACTGGTGTAGAACCTGTGAAAGACAACTTACGCACCGTTGGGTTGCCTGTTAATACGCCGCCAATGGCTTTTGCGTCTTTACCAACCACTACGTTCAAAACGCCCGCTGGAATGCCTGCCTGATGCGCTAATTCTGCTAATGCCAAGGCGCACAAAGGCGTTTCGTCAGAAGGCTTGATCACAATTGCACAACCTGCTGCAAGCGCAGGACCCGCTTTACGCGTAATCATGGCGATTGGGAAGTTCCAAGGCGTGATGGCTGCGACAACACCTATTGGCTGTTTGATGGTCAATACGCGCTTGTCCTTGGCGAAGGTTGGAATTACATCGCCGTTCAGGCGGCGAGCTTCGTCAGCAAACCAATCAATAAAAGACGCGCCATAACCGACTTCGCCCTTCGCTTCCGCAAACGGTTTACCTTGTTCCAAGGTCATCAAGGTCGCTAAATCGTCTTGGTTGTCTAAAATTAGCTGGTTCCAACGACGTAATAAGGTTGCACGCTCTTTCGCCGTGCGGCCCTGCCATTCTTTCTGTGCTTTTTCGGCTGCTTCAACCGCTTGTGTTGTCTCGTCTGCGCCTAAATCCGCAACATCGATAATATGATCACCGTTGGCAGGATTGGTAATAGCGAAGGTCTTGCCAGATTTAGCTGCTACCCATTCGCCACCAATGTACGAGTGACTTTTTAGTAGAGAAGGTTGAGATAGTATTGCTGTCATAAAACACTCCAGACTATATTGCGGAGGATGGTGAGTGCGCGTCACAGTGCCGCACTGTCAATGTCTATCGATAGTAGGCAATGGGCACAGTTTGAAAAATGAGAAGCTATCAATTCAATGTTTGAAGATGTTCAAACATTGACTGTCATTTACAGGTCAATGCGACAAAACCAATATTCTGTATCGATTCTGCATGATGACGTGGCGAGCGTGAAATACCTCCCTTTGGGTATAAATGACTTTTTAAGGGGATGGGGTGGAAAAGCACGACTTACGTCGTCATTAGGCGATTTTTGAGTATAATAAAGTTATCATTTAAAGGCTGTTTCGCCTGTAACAACAGTTTATCTGGACAAATTAAGAGGGTATGGAGTTGGCGCAAAAAAGAGCGGTTGTTCGTCAGAGCTTACCCGATGTCATTACGGCGGATTTACGTCAGCGAATTTTGTCTGGCGATCTTGCTGAAGGCGAGTTGATTCGTCAGGAATTATTAGCAGAAGAATACGATGTCTCGCGGATGCCCATCCGAGAGGCCTTAAAGCGTCTTGATGCTGAAGGCTTAGTGGTTTTCCAGAATAATCGTGGCGCGACTGTGACTCAACATTCACTGGAAGAAATTGCCGAAATTTTTGATGTGCGTATTTTACTGGAAGTCGATCTGTTTCAGCGAGCGATCCCAAACATGACAGTGCAACAAGTGGCTGAATGCGAGACATTGCTAGAAGCCATGGATGCTTCCTATCAAGCGGGTAACGTCGCCGAATGGGGGCCGTTAAATGGACAATATCACGCTAAATTGTACGAAGCGGCAGGACGTCATTTAACGGAAGCACTATTAGTACGAGTAACCTTGCAGGCTAACCGTTATGTCAGCATGCACATTGATAAACAAAATAAACGCGAAAGCGCCAGCCATGATCACCACGAGTTGTTGGATCTAGCGCGTCAAGGCGATGTGCTTGGGGCAACAGAGCAACTGCGTCGTCATCTGGTAAATACCAAACATCAAGTCATAGAATTCGTTAAACAAACTAGGGCACAGTAACCGTACTTTGCCCTATTCTGCTCACCCTTTCTTTAGCTTCAATAAATCCTCGTAAAGCGCCCGTGGAACCTCCAGCTCGTTACGCTCTAGATTAAACACTTGAGCTGCTTGGCGTCGTTGTGATGGAAGACGTGCACCTTGGTCAATCACATCGGCAAACAGTCGTTCTGCGCGATCATTGTTTTCAACGGCATGGCCGCCACTGAGCATATTAGGGTCAAACGCAATAATGATTTCACCATGATACGGAGCCTCTGGTTTACCCCCAGCTGCCTCCATACTTTCCTTGCTGGTTAGGTCATCGATCAGTGGCCCCGCCATTAATTCGATCATCAAGGATAACGCAGAGCCTTTGTGCCCTCCGAAAGTCAGCATAGCGCCATTCATGGCCGCTTCTGCGTCTGTCGTCGGGTTGCCTTCACTGTCTATCGCCACGCCTTCTGGAAGCGGTTTTCCAGCGCGTCGGTACAGCTCAATTTCACCGCGAGCGAATTGGCTGGTGGCAAAATCAAAGGTAAATGGCGCTTTGCCATGTCGTGGCCAACTGAAAGCAAAAGGATTGGTGCCTAGCAAGCCGCGTTTACCGCCAGCAGGGGCTACCCATGCATGGCTTGGCAACATGGCCATACCAACCAGGCCTGCCGCCGACAGCATTTCAACTTCTGGCCAAAGCGCTGAAAAATGAAAGCAACGATTTATCGCCAGAGCGGCGACGCCATTCTTCTTCGCCTTTTCTATCAATAAAGGCATCGCCGCTTTCATCGCCAGCAGCGAAACGGCATCGTTCGCATCGGCGCGAACAACTGCAGGACCCACATCACTAATGGTTGGTTCTGCAGTGCCGCTGGCGCGACCAGATCGAATGCTTTCAACACACATAAACAATCGATACAAACCATGGGAATGGCAATCACCAAGCTGGTTGGTGTAAATAATGTCAGTAATAGCACTGGCGTGTTCTGCGTTAAAGCCATTATTGGTGAGCACAGATTCACTGAGTTCACGTACCTGGTTTAGGCTAAGAGTAATATTGTCGCTCATGGTATCTCCCAAGATTCAATGAAATGCGTATAAAATCACTTAAAACGCAAAGCTGAATAGGCTTCAAGTGGAATACTTGATGGCTGGTGGTGTATTAACTCCGCAACCAATTCCGCAGTGCCTGCGGATTGCGTTAAGCCTAAATGACCATGTCCGAAAGCATAAATCACCCGCTTAGATTGGCTGGAGTAACTGATGACAGGCAAGCTGTCTGGCATAGAGGGCCGAAAGCCCATCCATTGTTTGCCATTTTCAATGTTCAGATCCGGTAAAAACTGAGCGGCTTTATCGAGCAAAATTTCGGAGCGCTTAAAGTTTGGCGCTAAAGACAAGCCACCTAATTCGACGGCGCCGCCAACCCGTACGCCACCGCCCGCCTTGGTGACCACAAAACCATGATTACTAAAAGTGATGTGGGTTTTTAAATCAAATGCACCAGCGGGCAAGGTTGTGTTGTACCCTCGTTCAGTATCGAGCGGCAAACTGTCGCCAATAGACAGGGCTAAAGCTTTTGACCAAGCGCCTGCTGCCAGTACGATTTGGCTGGCTTCATAATCCGCCGAATCGCATTTTAAGCCAACTAAATCCTCTTTTAAATCAATAGCATGAACCTCTGAAATGGCGATTTTACCGCCGAGTTTTTCAAACTCATTGGCCAAATGATCTGTCCAAATTTTAGGGTCGACAACATTTTTCCATTCTGGCGTAAAAACAGCATGAGTAAACCTAGGGTGAATGCCTGGCTGGATTTTGGCGATGGCCTGTGGGCAGAGCAGTAGCTCATAAACCACACCGTGTTCTTGGCGAGTCTGCCAGCCGGCAAGGCTGGCGTTGAACTCATCTTGTCCTTCGTAAAGCTGTAACTGCCCTTCGCGACGAATCATGGCTTCGCCATTAACAGCTTCAATCTGACGCTCTAATGCGGCTTTTGAAAAATTCATTAAACTGGCTTGCGCAGCTAAAGCGGCTTGGTATTTGTCTTTCCAGCTGGCGCGCCAGAAACGCAGCATCCAAGGCAATATTTTCAGTGCGTAAGCCGGACGCAAAGACAAAGGGCCGAGAGGATCGATCAACCATTTTGGCGCTTTGCGCATAATGCCCGGTGTCGCAAGAGGAATTACATCCGCAAAGGCGAACGCGCCTGCATTACCAGACGAAGTTTCAGCTGCGACGCCTCTACTGTCTAACACAAGGACTTGCTTGCCTTGCTGTTGAAGTTTTAGCGCTGTGCTTATTCCAATGATGCCTGCGCCAATGACGATGACATCATAGTGTTGCGAGTTCATAGTAACACTCCGTGGCGGAGCGGATCAGCAGGGTTGCTCATTATCTTGGCTTCTCTGGTGATAAAGGCTTGTCCAGTAATCGATGGCACGATAGCACCTTCTGGTACTTTGGCGGATGTGGAGAACTGATAACTCAACGTATAGCCGCTGCCGATAGTGCTTTCTTGGTAGATTTCTTCGCCAGGAGCGAGGCGCTGATCCGCTGCTAAACAGGATAAGCGAGCAGAACTGCCTGTGCCACAAGGCGAGCGGTCATAAGCATCGTCTGGGCACAAGACGAAATTACGACTGTGCCCTTTGTCTGTTAGTGCAGGTCCATAGAAAACAATGTGATCGATAATGCCACCGTTTTCTCCTTCAATACCATTGGCATAAATGTTTTCTCGTACCTTGATACCAACGTCGGTCAATGTCCGAATGTTACTGGGTAATACGGGCGTTGGGCTGTCATCAACAATAAAAAACCAATTGCCACCGTAAGCAATATCACCGACAACCGTACCGACGCCTTCTACATTCAGAGTAACGCCTTTTTTGAAGCGGTAACTGTATATGTTCTGCACTGTGACGGTATTGCTGTCGGTCAAAGTGACTTCAACAATGCCCACGGGCGTTTCTATCTTATGGGTGCCAATGCCTATTTTGCCAATGTGCGCCAGTGTCGCCGCAAGACCAATGGTGCCGTGACCACACATACCAATGACCGCCGCCGCATCAAAGTAAATTACCCCTGTAACGCACTCAGGGTTTGTTGGCTCGACCAACAATGCGCCAACCATGGCTTCTTGCCCGTAGGGTTCCATCACTAATGAGCGATAGAAGTCTTTATGTTCTGTCGCAAGGCGTTTGGCTCGTTCAGCTAAAGGCCCAGATCCAAGATCAGGGCCACCTTCTAATACGACGCGGGTTGGTTCGCCTTCCGTATGGCTATCGACAACAACTATCATTGTGTTACCTGCATTCTGTAATCACTCCACCTTGTTTAGACCAATCGGCAAACCACGTCTTGAACAAGGCATATTGTTGTTCGCAGTAATGGCGTTGGGCATCGTTCAATTCGTCCGTTTCATTGAAATGTAAGCGGTATTCCTCTTCTCCATTCAACACTAACAAATATTTGAAGAAAAGCACCAATTCTGGACCTTCATCAAAGCTGGCTAATACACTAAAGGCCTCTTCCAACTCTTTTGCTCGGACTCGCGCTTCGGCATTGCCGGCGGCCGCTTTGCGTGACAAATTTGCCAGTAGCAATACTTCTTTTGGTAATGCTGTGCCTATACCTGTGATCGCACCCACAGCGCCACAATTAACGAAACCATGGAATACCGCGGTATCTACTCCGACCATGAGTAACACACTGTCGTCTTTTGAGGTGATATTCTCCGCAGCATAACGAAGGTCGTCTTCACCACCAAACTCTTTAAAACCCACCAAATTTGCGTGCTCAGCACGTAAGCTGAAAAACAAATCAGCGCGCGTTGCGAACCCATACACTGGGCTATTGTAAATAATAGCAGGCACATCTGGTGCGGCTGACAATATCGCCTTGAAATGGTTCTTTTGCGCAGCAATCACTGTACCGCGAGACAGAACACGAGGAATCACCATCAAGCCTGCCGCTCCGACTTTTTGTGCGTGAGCCGCCAGCGCTACTGCGGACTTTGTATTAATCGCCCCAGTGCCGACCACTACAGGTACACCAGCATCCACCAAGCGCTCCACGCCTTCCATGCGCTCGGCATCCGTAAACAAAGGCCAATCACCCATAGAACCGCAATACACCACCGCCGACATCCCCGCCGCGATCATTTCCTTACCCTTCTTCACCAAGCCATCGAAATCGGGCGTGCGATCCGCCTTACAAGGCGTCATCAACGCCGGCATGATGCCGTTAAAAACACTAACATCTAACACTACATTACTCATCATTCGATACCTTTTCAAAGAAATTGGAGGAATTTGCTGACCATTAGTAAAAATGGATTTTGTATCCAAAATATACCGAGTGCAAAAAGTAGTCAATGAATTATCTGCATAGGTGCGATTTCTACAAAGATTTATACTGTTCTACTTGCTGGCTTTTGAAGAAGTGTGTTCTATATGTTTGCCTATAACGTTTAATAAGTTGTAAGAGGTTTGTTTGTCCTATTTAGATCAGTTCATGCAGCAGTGGAAAACGTATTTACAACAGCAGCTTTCCCTATGTGGTATGAACTATATAGTCTCGGAGGCTGGTGATGCTGCGGATATTAAGACGAATTCATTGGCGTATTTCAGTTGGCTTCGGACGACTTCTGGAGCCAATAAGAGTTTCGATGAATCAAGGGATGAAGTCGCTTGGATCATGCTGGAAAAGCAGTTAAAAGCCTTTGCGGAAAAAGCCGAAAAAGGAACGTTTGATCTAGTATCGAAGCTACACCTTGAGAAAAACCAAATTCAGATAGTTCTCAATTTTAGTTATGATGACGAGCAACATATCGTTTATGTGAGTTGAGCTCTGATTTCTTAATTATCGCGTTTCATCATAAGAAAATATTCTTGTCGTTTCCGAGAAGGAGGGTGTTGCTAAACCACTTCCGTTGATCTTGTAGGTCGCGTATTTATGCCGACAAAAAACTCGTTACAACAAATTTCGTCTTGTCGGGCTAAAGCCACGACCTAAAAAAACAATACAAATCAATAGGTTGTAATTTAGAAAACATAGGTTTCTCACGCAAAAGTCTCGTAATCATTAAGCCTTTTTCGCTGTCTTGTTCGGCAAGTCGGTAATCGTCCCTGCACCGAGCTCGGCAGCTAAGCCAACGGTTTCATGGAGGCTTGGGTGAGCGTGGATAGTTAAGGCGATGTCTTCCAGTGTGGCACCTAGTTCGATGGCTAGGGTCAGTTCTCCGAGTAATTCCCCTGCATGAGAACCAACGATACCAGCACCTAAGACGCGGTCTGTTGTTTCGTCATAAATGAGTTTGGTTTTGCCTTGGGTCACGCCGGAGGCAATGGCGCGTCCACTGGCACTCCATGGAAATACGGCGGTTTTAACTGGAATATCCTGCTTTTTCGCTTCAGTTTCGGTTAAACCAACCCAAGCCACTTCTGGGAAAGTGTAGGCAATAGAAGGAATAGCAAGCGGTTGAAAATCGACCTTGTGACCCGCAATTACCTCGGCGGCGGTATGGCCTTGGTGCGAGGCTTTATGCGCCAGCATCGGGCCATGAGTGACATCGCCAATAGCGTAAATATTGGGTACAGATGTTTGGCACTTATCATCAGTCAATACAAAACCACGCTCGTCTAATTTGACGCCAATGTCTGAAATACCAGCAGTTTTGCCATTCGGTGAGCGACCGACAGCAACCAGTACTGCATCGACAGCGAGCTGGCGTTCGCCATCTTTGTCCTTCAAGGTAACGTTTAACGCTTCTGGTGTGGCTTCTATATTGGTCACTTGGGTTTTGGTTAAAAAGCTCATGCGGTCTTTGTTGACTTGCTCGAAGACCTTCACAAGGTCTTTGTCTGCGCCTGTCATGACCTGCTCGCCAAGCTCGGCAACCGTAATTTTCGCGCCGAGTGATTGATAAACCGTTGCCATTTCTAAACCAATAATGCCGCCGCCAAGTATCAATAGGTGCTCTGGAATACGTTCGAGCTGTAGCGCGCTGGTGGAGTCTAAAATACGTGGATCGTCATATGGCACAAAGGGCAGTTTAATGGCACGAGAACCCACGGCGATGATGGCGTTTTTGAATGCTACTTTTTCTTCTGAACCATCTTTTGAGACTGTAATAGAGTTTGTAGAGTCAAACTTGCCTTCACCATAAAAAACCGTGACTTTTCGCCCCTTAGCCATCAGTGCAAGGTTGCTGGTTAGAGTGTCTACGGTGGATTGTCTGTGGTGTCGAATGGCTTCAAGATTGATAGTCGGCTTGGCAAATTGCACGCCATGAGCAGGCTCGTCAGCCATCAGGATTTTACCTGCAACATGCAAAAGCGCTTTGGAGGAAATGCAGCCAACGTTTAAACAAACGCCGCCCAAGGTCCTGTGGCGCTCTATCATGGCGACGTTTAAACCTAAATCGGCTGCTCGAAACGCCGTTGCGTACCCGCCAGGACCACTGCCCAACACTACTAAATCGTACATTATATTCTCCTCCTCCGGCTGTTTGATGAGGTAGGAAAGAATTCTACCTATCACTAGATAGGTAGAATATAGCTTGAGTATTCAAGTAGGGTCAATAAAATACCTATCACTAGATAGATAAATACATGAGATAAGTAAATGACAGCGGATAAAAACGACACCAAAACGAAAATTATGGACACGGCCGAAGGCTTTATCGTGCAAGGTGGCTATAACGCGTTTAGTTTTCGAGACATCGCCGACGCGGTGGGTATCAAGAGTGCGAGTGTTCACTATCACTATCCGACCAAAGCCGACTTGGTCTCTGCCGTGATGGCTCGTTACACCGAAGATTTTTCGACTCTACTACCAGAACCGCAGGATGAAAACATTGACGCCAAAACACTGTTGAATAGTTTCATCGATGGTTTTAAAACCAAGATAGTCGATCAGCGTAATATGAGTTTGTGTACTATGCTGACATCGAACAAGCCAATTTTACCTGAGGCGGTTTGTGTTGAGTTGGCTGCATTTTATCAGTTAATCTTAGATTGGCTGACTCAAGTCTTTATGCGTTTGAATGAAGCCACTGAAAAAATAGGATTTATGCAGGCGAGTCAACTACTTGCCTGTCTGCATGGGGCTTCAATTCTGGTACAAGGCACGAATCAGCCTGACTTTTTTGATCACGCTCTATCCGACTTTCGAAGTCGTTATCTATAAAACCATGCGAGATACTAATTTCAGGCATGGCATGATTGATGTATCATAAAGCTTCCATGTTTTATGCGAAAAGTTTGCTTAATGAGTCCAGCCGAAAAGCATTTATACAGTCCCACTTTTGAGTGGCGTTTTCTTCATCCACGTTTTTGGTTGACGTGGATTGGTGTATTTTTTTCGCTACTAATTGCCTATTTTCCTCAGCGCTGGCGAGATAAATTAGCCAGTTGGATCGCATGCCGTCTGTTGCATACCAAAAGCAGGGCTTTGAAAAGAGCGCGAGTGAATCTGGAGCAATGTTTCCCTGAAAAATCACTTGAAGAGCGCGAGGCGCTTTTGAAGAAAAGCTTTGAAACAGCAGCACAGTTTTTTATCGCTTATGGTGAGCTAATTGTGCGCAGTAAGCGGCATTGCGAAAATCGTTGTGTGATGTCTGGGGAAGAGCATTTGTTCCCTCTGTTGGAAAGCGATCAAAATGTAATTGCATTAGTGCCGCACTGTTGGGTCATTGATTACGCGGGTGTGATGTTGACAGTCAGAGGTCACAAAACGGTGGCCATGATCCGTATTCAGAAAAACCCAATCTTCAACTGGCTGATTCACTTACAGCGTATACGATATGGTGCGAGGGTTTATTGTCGCAGTGCCGGAATTAAACCCTATATGTCTTCGATCAAAGAGGGATATTTAGGGTATTACTTACCAGATGAAGATTTGGGTGCCCAGCACTCGGTGTTCACGCCCTTTTTTGCTTCAAACAAAGCAACCATGAAGGGCCTAGGGAAATTGGCAAGACTCAGTAATGCAAAGGTAGTGCCTATGCTACCCGCTTACAATGCCGAAACTGGCAAATATGAGCTTTTCATTTCTCCTCCGCTAGAGAACTTTCCTAGTGGAGATGAAACGACTGATGCATTGATAATGAATCAGGCGTTGGAGGCTATGATAGCCAAACATCCTGAACAATACATGTGGGTGCTTAATTTACTGCGAACGCGTCCTGATGGATCCCGTCTTTATTAGTGAGATGCTTCACGAAAATTGTCTATTAAGTGATAAACTACGGCCTACATAATTAGGCCGTTTTTATTTACTCTACAATCGACACCACAAGATGGAGCATTTCATGTCAGCAAGCTCAACCGCTACGGTAACGAACCTTGATGTCCAAGCCGTTAAAGACTATCTCCTGTCTCTTCAAGATCACATTTGCGCGACGTTAGAAAGTGTTGAGCCGTCTATGCGTTTTAAAGAAGATGCTTGGGATCGACCGAATGGCGGTGGCGGACGCACTCGTGTTATCGCCGGTGGTGAGGTTATTGAAAAAGGGGGCGTGAACTTCTCTCACGTCATGGGAGACAACTTACCGCCCTCGGCGACAGCAGATCGTCCAGAACTAGCTGGTGGGCGATTTGAAGCCATGGGAGTGTCTTTGGTTATTCATCCGAACAATCCAATGGCCCCGACATCTCATGCCAATGTACGTTTGTTTATCGTCTATAAAGATGGCATGGCGCCAGTTTGGTGGTTTGGTGGCGGTTTTGACCTGACACCGTATTATGGCTTTGATGAAGACTGTATCCATTGGCACCAAGCGTCTTACGATGCGGTTGAGCCCTTCGGTGAAGGTTATTATTCTCGTTTTAAAACATGGTGTGACGAGTATTTTTATTTGAAACATCGTGGCGAACCGCGTGGTATCGGCGGTTTGTTTTATGATGACTTTAACGACGGCAGCTTTGAGCATTGTTTCGGCATGATGCAATCGGTAGGTAATGCTTATACTGAAGCGTATTTGCCAATTTTAGAGCGTCGCAAAGATTTGCCATTCACAGAGCAGCAGCGAGATTTCCAACTGCATCGTCGCGGGCGTTATGTGGAGTTCAATTTGGTGTTTGACCGTGGTACGCATTTTGGTTTGCAGAGCGGATTGGGTCGGACTGAGTCTATATTGATGTCCTTACCGCCGGAAGTTCGCTGGACCTATGAGTATCAAATTGAGCCAAACAGTGAAGAAGCAAAATTAACTGATTATTACCTAACATCAAAAGAGTGGCTGGCTGCGCGCTAGTTGCGGCTTACTATTAGAAGAATTATCAAGGGAATACATTGTGGATCAATACGCTGTTGTTGGAAACCCGATTGCTCACAGTAAATCACCGAGCATTCACGCGCATTTTGCTGAACTAACAAAACAAGAATTGGCCTATTCTACCTTGCTTGGTGATGAAGCAGAGTTCGAAAACCAAGTCAGAGATTTTTTTGGAAAAGGCGGCAAAGGCTTGAATGTCACAGTGCCTTTTAAAGAACGTGCTTATGCCATGTGCGACATCTTAAGCCAGCGCGCCAAACAAGCGGGCGCGGTGAATACCTTGATGATGGGACGAAATGGTGACCTTTTCGGCGACAATACCGATGGAATAGGTATGGTTCGTGACATTGTTAGCAACCACGGACAAAGTTTGACCGACAAACGTATTCTTATTTTGGGAGCAGGTGGCGCGGTGCGTGGTGTGCTTGAACCTGTTTTGTCTGAAAACCCAGAATCTGTCACCATTGCGAATCGCACTCTTGAGAAAGCACAATCCTTGGCGGATCAATTTGATTGCCTGGCGTCGTCTTTTGAGGCGCTCGAAGGCCATTTTGATATTATTATCAATGGCACATCAGCGAGTTTGTCTGGCAGTTTGCCACCCTTAAAAGGTGAGCTAATAAACTCTGAAACATGGTGCTACGACATGATGTATGCCAAAGGGCGCACCATCTTTCTACAGTGGGCCCATGAGCATGGTGCCGATGGTGCTGATGGTCTTGGTATGCTCGTAGGCCAAGCCGCAGAAGCCTTTTATTTGTGGCGACAAATTCGCCCTGAAACGGCCAGTTTAGTTGAGGTAATGCGCCAACAGATGTAAATCTAGCGGTATTGGCAATCAGCGATAGAAAGGAAAGCAGTATGAAAGCGCAATGGTTCAGTTCGGTTGATCAAATAGGCGAAGCCAAATGGCAAGAGGCTATTGGAGAAACGCGATACCCGTTTGCGCAATTTGCTTTTCATCAAGCGTTAGAACAAAGCAAAAGTATTGGCGACGGAACTGGTTGGTACCCTGAATATTTGCTTGTAATGAACGATGATGACAGCCCTCTTGCCATCGCCCCAACCTATTTGAAAACCCACTCCCAAGGTGAATTTGTTTTCGATTGGTCTTGGGCGGATGCCTACCAGCGTTACGGCATGCGTTACTTCCCTAAACGTATCTGGGCAATTCCTTTTTCCCCAGTAACGGGTTTACGTATCTTCTCTCATCTAGACCCCAAAGGTGATGACGCTGAGTTTTCTCATCTGTACCCAGCCCTTGCTGAATTAATGACCCAAGCCAACCAAGAACGTGCGTTTTCAAGCTGGCATCTGTTATTTACCAAGCCAGAACACGCGGCGTTGTTCGCACCAAACAAAGATCTGCTGCACCGCATTTCCTGTCAGTTTCATTGGTTCAATCGTGATTACAAAGATATGGAAGATTACTTATCTCACTTCTCTAGCCGTAAACGCAAAACGGCACGTAAGGAGCGAGAAAAAGTCGCCAAAGAAGGCATTACACTGACTCGCACCATCGGCAAAGATTTAACCACAGCGGACATCGATTTCTTTTATCTGTGTTATCAATCCACTTACGCTAAACGTGGACAGCAAGGTTATTTAACTCGAGAATTTTTCGGTCAGTTAGCTCAGAATATGGGCGATCAAATCCTCTTGGTGCAAGCTTTCAGGGGTTACGAAGCCATTGCGGCGTCATGGTGCTTCTTCGACGATCATTCCTTGTATGGCCGCTATTGGGGCTGTATGGAAGAAGTCGATTGCTTGCATTTTGAGGCTTGTTACTACCAGGGTATCGAGTTTTGCTTGGAAAAAGGGTTACAGCATTTTGATCCTGGCACCCAAGGGGAACACAAAATCGCCCGTGGATTCGAACCAGTATTTAGCCACAGCGTCCACTACATCGCCCATGAGGGTTTCCGCGAAGCCATTGGCAACTTCTGTGAAGAAGAAGCGCAAGCTGTGCGTGAGTACCATCAAGATACCCATACACTGTTGCCGTTTAAGCAGGAAAGCTGATTACTGCCAATGGCTCGGTAGGAAATTTGCTTAATTTGGAGAAGCATTTCTCTGATATAGCACTGCCAAGGATGACACCATTTTCTCCATTTCTGCCCGCAGTTCTGGCGGGCCTATCACTTCCAGTTCTGCTCCAAAACGCAGCAGTTCAGTACAACCGTACGGCGTGTCTCCCACTGGAAATCTAGCATTATGCCAACCCGAATCATCTATTGGTTCTATCTGAGCTTGATTCACCGCATAGGAAGAGCAAACGTGTTGCATGATTTTCCTGCCGAGTGACGTTAAACGTACCTCGGCAATAATAGGAAACTGCATTACTTCCATTCGGCGTAAACTGTCTTGCCAAAATGCCGTTAAATTAAAGTCTTTGGGGCGTTCGAATATTTCATCTAGTAAGGTTAATGATTCAATACGAGAGACTCTGTATGTCCGCACGTCATTGTCTACCTGTGCGAGCAAATACCACTGCCCGCCTTTTAAAACGATGCCCAGAGGTTGTAGCTGGCGATTAATTTCGCCTTTCCAACTTTGATATTGCATGACAACACAGCGTTGTTCTAATACCGCAGTCATTAAGTCTGGCAAGTAAGTGACTTTTTCATCGTCAGAAAACCAATTGGGCGCATCCAGCAAAAATCGACTTTGTAAGCGGTCGATTTCTGGTCGTATGTTTTCTGGTAAGGCGGCCTTTAACTTTAATTGAGCATCCGCAAGGAGGGTGTCTATCCCCATTTTTTGCGCAGGACCAGACAACCCGGCTAAAAACAGTGTTTCCGCTTCTTTGGCGGAAAGTCCGTTCAAACGGGTGCGATAACCTTGTAACAACCGATAGCCACCTTGCACTCCTTGTTCGCTGTAGACGGGGACACCAATGGCGCTAAGTGCTTCGATATCCCGATAAACCGTACGAATAGAGGTTTCACAAGCGTCAGCCAATTCTGCAGCCGTGACCTTCTCGTGGGTTTGCAACATCATCAGCATTTTGAGTATTCGGCTGGCTCGCATGAGATTCTCCTTTCGTTGTTCTTTGTCGTCGAGCTAAGTTATTTCGCCAGTATAAAGCATAAACCTGACACTAGATGTCAGGTTTAGTCACTAATATAGCTCATGTAACCACCAAAAATGATCTAACAACCTACTGAGGTAACGGATATGAGCGAGATTCAAAGCAACCAAGGCACCATCACCCTGTACCATGCTCCACAAACCCGAGGCACTGGCATTTGGGTATTGCTGGAAGAGTTGGGGATTCCCTATGACATGAAAGTGCTGAATTTCAAAGCCGGTGAAAATCAACAACCAGAGTTTCTCGCTATCAATCCTTTGGGGAAATTTCCAACCCTTGTTCATAACGGCACTGCGGTAACAGAGCAAGTTGCCTGTT
Source organism: Marinomonas foliarum (assembly GCF_003337275.1). Classification (GTDB taxonomy): domain Bacteria; phylum Pseudomonadota; class Gammaproteobacteria; order Pseudomonadales; family Marinomonadaceae; genus Marinomonas; species Marinomonas foliarum. The sequence goes on from NZ_QPJQ01000002.1 coordinate 121,191, forward strand.
ACACCTACTTGGCCGATCTGTTTCCTGAAAAAGGCTTAGCGCCCGCTTTTAACGATCCAAAACGTGGAGCGTATTTGCGCTGGATGGCCTTCCAAGGCAGCAGTTTTGAGCCCGCCGTGATCGACAAAGTGTTTAATCGCCCTGACGTCGCAGCGTCTCAATCATCCTATGGTAGCTTCGATAAAATGCTGCAAACGTTATTCGATCAAATTGCCAAAGGCCCTTATTTATTGGGAGAGGAGCTATACGCAGTGGATATTCTTTGGGGCTTGAGTTTGAAGTGGTGCCGCACGTTTGGGTTAATTACGATGAACCCTGTGGTCGATGCCTACATTGACCGTGTTACATCACGCCCTACCTTCACAAGAGTGGAGGAAAAAGAGCAAGCGTTGTTGCTTGCCCAGTCCTAATCAAACCTCTCAAAAACAAAGCATGAGTATCATCGGTTACTCATGCTTTTTTGTTTTTTTTAAAAGAGAAGATAAAACAACAAGGTTAGAAACGACTAAGCCATCTTATGTGCTGAAACACTTAAGTTTGGCGTGGTTAACTCTGTGCGAATTAGTTCTAAAAAGGCGTCTTTTGCACTGTGATATCCCGTGTTTTTATTCCAGATAAAATAGTTTGTGACAGGGTGCAATTAATTGAAGACATATCCTTCTACCCCGCCTATTTGCCTGAACTGTTCGTAAATCCCCTTTGGTACCAAAGACACGCCAGCTCCTGCGCTTACGCATCCTAAGATAGTGCCATAGCTAGCAATGCTGGTTATTTGAGCTGATACGCTATTCTGTTCTAGCCAGCTTTCAAGCGCTTTTCGATAAGGGCATCCTGTTGGCCACATGTAGATAATTTTGCCAATTAAATTGGTTGGCGATGTGATGGGCCCAAAAGAGGATGATGCAATTAGCACTAATTCTTCACGATAAATTTCGACACATTCGATGGCTGGGTTAACACATTTAACAGCAATGATTGCACTATCTAACTCGTGCTTTTCGACCGCTTCTTCTAAGTTTTTCCATGTGTTTGTTGAGAATTCTATGTCGACTTTTGGATGTCGCTGATGGTATTTCGATAGAAGTTTAGGTAATCGACTTGTTGCAGACGATTCAATAGCACCAATACTGACTCTCCCTGCGGGTGCGCTTTCTCTGGCTATTGCTCTTTTAGACTCCAGGGACAGTAGAAGAATTTTGTTTGCGTACTCCAGAAATAAGCTTCCTGATGGGCTCAGTATTACTCCTCTTCCCTTGCGAATAAGTAATGGTTCACCTAGCTCATCCTCTAGCTGTTTTATACGAGTGGTTATGTTGGACGGGACGCAATGAAGCTTTTCTGCCGCCTTAGCAATACTGCCTAAATCAGCAATGGCTTTAAACATGCGTAATTGTTGAAGTTCCATTTAAATGCTCACTTTAAGTGAATTATAAATTCAATATAAGTCACTTTTATTCATTTATCGAGCTGATTAAGATTCCAAAGTATTGGGAACTAACGCTTGTAATTTATATAGGGAGATTACCGTAGACATTATAATGCTTGGTGTATTTTCATTTTTCGGTGGACTGATTTTAATACCTGCTTTGTTGAATGCGTTACCTGAGCAGGCATTATCAACGGTGTTTGGTACCAATAAATTAGCCGTTTGGGCTGGAATTTTATCGTCCATTCGCTCTTACATGAAGCGTATCAACATTGTTTGGCGCATCATGATTCCAACCGCTATCTCTGCGTTTGTCTTTGCATATTTAGGCGCTAAATCTATTTCCAAAATACCAGAAGAATTAATGCAGTATTTGGTGTTTTTGTTGTTAATCTCTATGGCCATCTATACGTTTAGAAAAAAGGATCTTGGCCTAAATCATACCGTTCTTGTAGGCAAAAGAACTGAGGTTTTTAAAGGGATAATGTTCGGAGGTTTAATCGGTTTTTATGATGGAATGTTTGGTCCAGGAAGCGGAAGCTTCTTAATATTTCTCTTTATTCGAGGCTTTGGTTTTGATTTTTTGAATGCATCCGCATCGGCAAAGCTCATTAACATGGGAACGTTCACTGCCGCTCTGTTGTTTTTTATACCCAGTGGAAATGTATTGTGGCAGATAGGTGGAGTCATTGCTGTTTGTAATATTCTTGGCGCATTTGTTGGTGTGTTTCTAGCACTTCGATTTGGCAGCGGCTTCATTCGAGTGTTGTTTTTAATCTTACTGATTTTTTTAATTGGGCGTATGGGGCTTAATCTATTAGGCCTTTATAGTTAAATTAAGGGCATGAGTACTATCAGATACTCATGCCCTTTTGCATTCTAAGTCTGAGCATGACCTGTGGTCTTTTAAAAGTATTTTACGAGACCAATGCGAACGTTATGTGACTTGAAATCGGAGTCATAAGAAAACTTATCCGTTTGTGTTGCCCCTGCATTGTTAGTGAGTAAGCTGTCTTTATCGGCAATATTAGAATACTGAGAGTAAATATAATCGCCTTGCAAGATTAAGCCATTATCAAATCTATGTTTGATGCCAATATTGGCGGATACCCCAATCTCTGTTTTATCATTATCTGAACTTGTTTTAGCGTCTTGGTCATCAATAAAGCTGAACTTATAATTAAATTGACTAATGACTGGGCCTGCACTCAATTGAACCATAGTACTGCCAAAACTGTAGCCAATGGTGGGTCTGATGGCCAAAGAGAAGTGACTTTTTATCCTTGTATCCGTTGTATTTTCTAACGTGCTACTTGATGTGTAGAGGGTTGTCGTACTTGTTTTTTCATTGAACCCCATGACAGTTAAGTCGGCCTCAATACCGTAAAGGAAATTGTCATGTTGTTTTAAATAACCTAAAAGAGCCGATGCCGTTGCAGAAGAGCCCGATACCTCTTTCTGAAAGGTACTATTTAGTTTGTCTATGTTTTCTGTGTTGAAGTAGCTACCGTCAGTGACGGTCGTGTCTGGATCCGCTTTACCATGCAGCGTGCCAATAGTTAGGCTGCCATATAACCCAGCCCAGCTTGTATCTGAATCTGCAGCTACAGCAATGGAGCTCGTGGTTGCTGCGAATGATAAAATTGCGCAATGTAAGAATGTGTTTTTGTTGAGTGTGGTCATGCTCTAATTCCCTTTAGAATTATTTAAGGTCTCGAAGTATATATATAACGTAAAAAAAAACAGAATAAAAAATGAATTCTTTATTCTGTTTTTGACACTGATCGATTCTTTTCCACTATTTAGTGACTATTAAACCTCTTGATGCGGACCGAACAATTCATAATGAATGCGGTCTGCTTCAACCCCAAGAGTCAACAATTGCTGTTTAACAAACATCATGAAGCCAACAGGCCCGCATAAATAGAACTCGCCATTCGTCAGTGGTAAGCTGTCTTTGATGACATCCAGTTGCATCATGCCTTTTGTTACGCCCTCTTCTTCGCTTTTGGCTTGTTCGTACCAAGTATGAACGGACAGATTTAAATGGCCTTTTAGGCTGTTTACATGCTCTTTGAAGGAATGTTGACCTTTATGAGCACAAGCGTGTAAATAGCTCACAGGGTGGCTGTATTGCTGCTTAGCGAGTGTATTTAGCATGGCTTGCATTGGTGTTAAGCCGACACCACCAGAAATCAATACCACTGGTGTTTGCTTGTCTTGGAAAACGAAGTCTCCAGCGGGTGGCATAGCTTCAATTTCGTCGCCTACGTTTAAGTGATCGTGTAGATAGTTCGACATCACGCCAGCTATGTCACCGTTTCCTTCGCGTTTGACGCTGATGCGATAGCTTTTGCCATTTGGTGTTGTGGATAGAGAGTATTGACGTATCTCATCGAACTCATTGCCTTTTGGATGTAACTTAACGCCCAAGTATTGGCCGGGCTGATAATCGATTACGGCCCCGCCATCGACTGGCTCAAACACGAAACTAGTCACTAAATCAGATTCTGGTGTTTTAGATGCCACGCGGAAACGACGGAAGTCTTTCCAGCCGCCTTGTTGCGCCGCGCGTTCAGCATAAAGGTCGCCTTCTACCTTGATAAAAATACCCGCTAGTTGTGTGTAAGCTGCTGCCCAAGCTTCTTCTACGTCTTTGGTGAACGCTTCTTGTGCCAGTTCACGCAAGGTTTCAATCAGGTGATGACCAACGATGTCGTATTGATTTGGTTGGATGTTAAAACTGGTGTGCTTATGAGCGATACGCATCACGGCGCTGGTTAGCACTTCTAGATTATCGATGTGTGTAGCGTACGCCGCGATGGCATTGAACAAAGCCGCCGGTTGGCCACCGGTTCTTTGATGCGTCATGTTGAACACATCTTTTAGTTCTGGGTTATGAGAAAACATGCGTTGATAAAAATGCTCTGTAATCGCTGTGCCTGCAGAAGCAAGAAGCGGGATAGTGGCTTTTACTGTGTCTATGTGTTGTTGAGATAACATTTTTGTATCCTTTTAAGTGGATGATTAAAGTCTTGTTATCTTTTCTATAGCGAAGCCCGTGCCAACTAAAAAATAGTTATTTAAATCAGTTGTTTAGATTTTTAACATTAATATAAGAGTCAATAAGACTCGCAAATTAAAAAGTCCATATGATATGTTTGAGTCAAATTGACACGAACCGTAATTCACCTTATGAGTCGACCACCATGAATCAGGTTTCAAATAACGCCTTACTGAGTTTTGCCCTTGATCTTGCTAGTGCGGTGACACAGCCCAATCGTTTTGAACAATTGGTTTACGCGGTGCGGGCTACGATTAACTGCGATGCTGTTGTTTTGTTGTCTCATAGCCATGGTGTGTTGACGCCGCTTGCCCAGCGAGGGTTGTCGGATGACATGATGGGACGCCGATTTATTATTGATGAACATCCTCGTTTAAAAGCCATTAGTAGCGACCATTATCCGGTACGTTTTCCTGCTGACTCGCCTCTCCCCGATCCTTACGATGGCATGGTGTTAGGTCATGATGAGAATTTACCTGTGCACTCTTGCATGGGCGTGCCTTTGTATTTGGAAGGGAAATTAATCGGAGTTGTCACCTTAGACAGTATCCAACCGGGCGTTTTTGATGATATCGACACGCGTGCGTTAGAAATCATCGGCACCATGGCTGCCATGACGCTAAATACCGCTATCTTGATGGAACAATTAGAAAACCAGTCGCAACATGCCCAAAATGTATTGAAGGTAATTGGCGAGCAAAGTAGTGAAATGATCGGCCAAAGCAAAGCGATGCAAGACCTTAAACAGTCGATTAATCTGGTTGCCTCGTCGGATTTTTCTATTCTGATCGAAGGTGAAACGGGCGTAGGCAAAGAGCTGGTGGCAAGAGCGCTGCATGAGCATTCTTCTCGCGCGGAAGCGCCTATGGTTTATGTAAACTGCGCCGCGATTCCGCACCACCTCATCGAAAGTGAGCTGTTTGGCCATGTAAAAGGCGCCTTTACTGGTGCGGATCGAGACCGAGATGGTAAGTTCTTGTTGGCAGACGGCGGAACCTTATTGCTGGATGAAATTGGTGAATTACCGTTGGAAGTGCAAGGCACGTTACTCCGAGCCATTCAGAATCAAGAGATTCAGGCGGTTGGCAAAGATCAAATTCGCAAAGTAAACGTTCGTATTATCGCGGCGACTAATCGACATTTAGAAACCGAAGTCGCAGAAAATCGCTTTCGTGCGGATTTATTCCATCGCCTCAGCGTCTTCCCGATTCAAGTACCGCCATTACGAGAACGACAAGGCGATGTTCCTGTGTTGGCTGGATTCTTCGCTGAGCGTTTCCGACGTAAATTAGGGCTTCAGCAACTGACGTTATCTGCGTCAGCTATCGACATGCTTGAAGCGTATCACTGGCCAGGAAACGTACGTGAATTAGAGCATGTTATTTCTCGTGCTGCGCTTTTCTCTAAGGCCGAGAGTTCAAAAGCAGATAATCCAAAGGGCATTACCGTTATCACTTCTACTCATTTAACAGGGTTACAAATTGATAATAGTGCTAAAGAAAAGATACAGAAAAATGAGCTGGAGCCGCGTTTAGAAATACACAAACCAATCGATTTGCGTTTAGAAACAGAAACTTATCAACGAAATCTAATCCGTAAAGCGCTAGAAGACAATCAAGGAAATTGGACCAAAGCCGCTCAGCAGCTGTCTATGGACCGCGCCAATCTAGCGCGCTTAGCGAAACGCTTAGGGATTGTCGTTGCCAAAGAGGTACGCATTTAGACCCCCTCCCAGCCTCCCCCTTAGCAGGGGGAGGAGCTAAGACTATGTATTATCCCTTCTCCCTTAGCAGCGGGAGCTAAGGCTTTTTGTTCCCTCCCCTTATCTTCAAGGGGAGGGTTAGGGAGGGGTTGCAAATTTCTAGCCGTGCCTAGCCGCACTCACCTGTCGAATCCGTTCCGCGGGAAATTCGAGTTTAGGTAATAAATAGGCTTTCAAATCTTCTGGATAACCTAATTCATCGAGAGCGGCTGCCATGCAGTTTAGCCACATGGCTTTTTCTTTTTCGGTAACGATTAAGTGAGCATGAGCTTGAGGTAAGCTGATTGGGCCATATTTTTTCGAGAATAACTTCTCGCCGCCCATCCAGCCAGATAGAAAAGACACCAGTTTATCGATGGTCAGTTCAATATTGCTAGGATGCATATCAAACAGCGGACGAAAATCTGGCATGTTTTCCATGATGCGATAGAAGGCTTCGACTAATTTTTGCAAGCCCGGTAATCCGCCGACAGCTTGTAGAGTTGCGTCACCTTCACCATATACTGGTGGATTGGATAGAGTCATTTTATTCGGCGTCTTGTTTGGAATTATTTGGCTGATTTTGTGTTTTTTTTGCTTCTTTCTCTTTGTCCATTTTGATCGAGTTGCGGTAGCCACCTATTGCCGCCAAAGCGCCAATGATAAAGCTCATATAAAGCGGAATTTGAAACAACATAGTAATACTGATGAAGACACATCCGACGGCTAAACCTTCGAGAAAGGGCTTGAATTGCTTGAGCATAGGAGTTCTCCGGACGATAAAAAAATAATCGCAAGTTTAGCAAATTTCCACGAAGAAGTGAGCTACTTGTGGAAAAAAGTACCACTTATCCAACATTAGAACGTGGTAATATTTTATATTTTTATGGTGACGTTTCTTGTGGACAAGTTAGTAAATAGTGCAAAAAAGAATCATCCCATGGTTTTTTTCAGGAAAAAAACCTCTTTTATGGTGAAAAGTGCCGCTTAATGTGAATAACTGCTATGATTTTCCACATTTTTTTCTGGTGCATGATTCCGCTGCTGGTCGATTTTTACCCACAGAAAATAAAGTATCCACAAGAGAGACATGAATGTCGAAATTTTCCTTACATTCTATTTTTAGCTCATATCGAGCAAATATAACGTTAAACCATAAAATTTGGCGCATGGCGTGGCCACCGATGATTTCGAACATTACCACTCCTCTATTGGGCTTGGTGGATACAGCGGTGGTTGGGCATTTAGGCACGGCAACACACCTTGCCGCTGTGGCGATTGGTGCGAGCATTTTTAGCTTTCTATTTTGGGCATTTGGCTTCTTGCGCATGGGCTCAACCGGATTGACTGCACAAGCTCTGGGACAAGGCGACGAACGACGCGTTAGTGAATTGCTTTTGCAATCGATTTTGATGGGCGTTTTTATCGGGCTCATGCTGATTCTATTCCGAGGGCCCTTGATCGATTTGGCGATTACTCTGATGGAGCCAAGTGCTGAAGTGGAACCTTGGGCGCGTTTGTATTGTGAAGCGCGGATTTTCAGTGCGCCAGCCGTGTTAGCGGGTTATGCCTTAATGGGTTGGTTCTTCGGCGTGCAATATTCCAAAGGGCCGTTGTGGATGCTGTTGGTGATCAATGTCGCCAATATGATTCTCGATTATGTCGCCGTTTATGGTTTGGGCATGGCGAGTGACGGTGTGGCGTGGGCAACTGTGTTTGCGCATTATATTGGTGTAACTGTCGCTGGCGTATTGGCTTGGCATAAGTTAAAGGGTTTTTCCGGTCATGTGCCGCTAAGCGTTTTAGCAAAATGGCGTGAATACATGGCTTTGGTGAAAGTGAATCGCTATCTGTTTGTACGAACTATTCTTTTGCTATTGGTTATGTTGTTTTTTACCGCTCAAGGCGCGCGTCAAGGAGATTCGATTCTTGCTGCGAACGCGGTTTTGCTGACTTTCTTGATGATTATTTCTAACGCCTTGGATGGTTTTGCTTTTTCGGTTGAAGCTTTGTGTGGCGAATACTATGGCCGCAAAGACAAAGCGAACTTTAAGAAGGTGATTCAGCTTTCTACCTATTGGGCGCTGTTTGCCGCGGTGATTTTAATGCTGATATTTTGGCTTTTTGGTAATCAAATCATAGCGTTACTGACCAGTGTACAAAGTGTTCGAGACGATGCTGCTCTGTACCTACCTTGGCTCATCTTCTTCCCTCTGTTGGGTATTTGGTCATTTATGTTGGATGGTGTTTTCATTGGCACAACCAGTGTAAAACAAATGCAAAACACCATGATTATTTGCGTGGTTGGCGTGTTCTTCCCTGTATGGTTTATCACTCAAGACCTTGGCAACCATGGTTTATGGTTTAGCCAAGCCATGCTGTTTATCGCCAGAGCCATCACTTTATATTGGTGCTATCTGCAAAATATGAAAAAAGGTGTTTGGTTCGCGAATTCATAACGCCTATTACTTCGTGTAAAGGCTTCTGTTAACAATTGAAATTTTTCTGGCGATTGGGTTTGTTACCATGAATGACGTGTTCTTTTTTAAAGCCACCAAACATGGAGAGAATTCAATATGTCGAAGCATTTCTTAAGCGAGTTAACCGGTTCTTTTGCCACGCCAGCGCTAGAAAATCCTACTGGCGTAATGATGGAAGCTGCGTATCGAGATTTAGGTCTGGATTGGCGTTACATCAATTGTGAAATTCAGCCCGAGGACCTTAAAAACGCCGTATTAGGTGCGAAAGCCATGAATTGGTGCGGTTTTAATTGTTCTATTCCTCATAAAGTGTCCGTTATTGATTACCTTGATGAGTTAGGCGAGTCAGCTCGTATCATTGGTGCGGTGAATACTGTGGTGAACCGTGATGGCAAGCTAGTTGGTGAAAATACTGATGGCCGTGGTTTTGTAGAATCTGTGAAATCTAGCTTAGAGCTGACCAACAAACGTGTGGTTTTGTTCGGTGCTGGTGGTGCGGCACGAGCCGTGGCGGTGGAACTGGCCCTAGCTGGCGTAGCACACATAACTATTGTGAATCGCAACCAAGAGCGCGGCGAAGAGCTTGCCCAACTGGTTACCGATAACACGTCGGCTGGCGCGGAATATCATGCTTGGACAAAGCAATATCAGATTCCTGCCGAGACGGATTTGGTGATCAATGTGACTTCTATTGGTTTGTTCCCGAATGTGGACGAAGAGCTTGATATAGATACAGACTCAATTAAAGCAAATATGGTAGTTGCAGATGGAATTTTCAATCCACCGCAAACACGATTGATCCAAACTGCTGAATCCAAGGGCTGTACGACAGTAAATGGCTTGGGCATGCTCGTTCAGCAAGGCGCAATTGCTTTTGAATATTGGACGGGAAAAGCCCCTTCAATTGACGTTATGAAAGGCGCATTGAGCGATGCTTTGGACATTGCAGAAACATAATACTCACTGGAATCCCCAAAGGTTGTTTACAGCGGATTCTGGTGCTCGTTTCTGCGTAGCGAGCGCTGGATCCGCGTTTCTTCTTGGCGCATTTTCAGTAAGTTATCTTCCACGAAAACCAAATGCGTATGCGCCGCCGTGCGAGCTTCTTCGGCGTCGCCATCCATAATGGCTTGATATAGATTCGCATGTTGCTCCATCACTCGTTGGCGTGCGGCTTGTTTCTCGAATAAGTTTCTTAAGTTGCTTGAAATACTTTTCGCTAACATAGCGTGCAGGCTGCGGAGTGTGTGAAGCAAGACTACGTTGTGTGCTGCTTCAGCAATGATCATGTGAAACTCCACATCTAACTTGGCTTCCAAAGCGAAAGCTTTATGTTGATTCGCTTCTATTAATTGATGAAAACACTGTGTGAGTTTGGTTTTGTCTGCGTCGGTACTGCGCAAAGCAGCGTAATACGCGGCGAGACTTTCTAGCGCATCGCGAAACTCCAATTGATCGTATAAGAACTCATCGTGGGAACTGAGCAAATCTTGCAGCGGATCGGCAAACGAGCTGCCTAGCTGTTCTGACACATAAGTGCCACCGCCATGACGACTGAATAATACACCGCGCGCGATCAGTTTTTGAATGGCTTCCCGCAACGAAGGGCGAGATACCTCAAAACGTGCGGCTAATTCCCTTTCTGGTGGCAGCTTTTGCCCCGCCGTAAAACTGCCTTCTAAAATCATGCTTTCGAGCTCTTTCATGATGATGTCGGAAATTTTCGGTTGTTTAACGCGACCAAAGTGATTGGATTCCATGACTTTTCCTAAAAATGTATTCTTTAAAGATAGCTTTCGACATTGCTGTGTATAAGTTAAAAAGTGGTAAAACCAATTGATATTGTCGCTAAAATTCACGAAATATCGACTAAACTATCAGTTGACAAAGTTTCTTTGAATTCTTACTGTGCCTTATATTCAAAAGGTAAATTGGTCTTACCAATTTGTCTAGCATTAATGTTCAATACCTATATTTTTTAACAATAAAAAGGCTACCGCCGTGGAAGCTTCTATGAACACTGACTCACTTGCTGATAAAGCCGCTCAATATCTCGATCTATATTTTGCTTTGAAAGACGCCAAAACTGGCGCGATTGATGAGACGCGATTGATTCGTGATCCACTTCGTACCTTGGCGTATGGCACGGATGCGAGTTTTTACCGCTTGATTCCGCAATTAGTCGTGCGAGTCGATAATGAAGCGGAAGTGCAGTTAGTGCTGAAAGAAGCCAGAAAGCGCAATTTACCAGTGACTTTTCGCGCAGCGGGTACGAGTTTGTCAGGGCAGGCAGTAACCGATTCCATCTTGATGCAATTATCCGATAACTGGAAAGGGCATCGAGTTCACGAACATGGCCATCATATTTCACTTCAGCCAGGTATTATCGGTGCGCGAGCCAATCAGCTGCTAGCGCCCTTTCAGCGCAAAATCGGCCCAGATCCAGCGTCCATCAATGCCTGTATGATTGGCGGTATTGCAGCGAACAACGCCAGCGGGATGTGCTGCGGTACAGCACAAAACAGCTATCATACGATTCAAAGTGCTCGTCTGATTTTCGCTGATGGTGCTTTATTGGATACCGCCGATGAAGCCAGCCGATTGGCGTTTGGTAATCGTCATGCAGACTTACTCGATACGCTTAGTCGTTTGTCTAAAAGCGTTCAAGCTAATAGCGAATTAGCAGAAAGAATTAGACACAAATATCGTTTAAAAAACACCACAGGGTACAGTTTAAACAGCCTAACCGATTACCAAGATCCGTTTGATATCTTGCTGCATTTGATGATCGGCTCTGAAGGAACTTTGGGTTTTATCAGCGAAGTTACCTATGAAACCGTGGTTGATCATCCTATTAAAGCCGCCGCGATGATCTTCTTTGAGGATATGGAAGTCACCTGTCGAGCGGTGACGGCGTTAAAAAGCTCACCGGTTTCTGCGGTGGAGTTGATTGATCGTGCTGGCTTGTGTGCGGTGGAAGGCAAACCGGGTATGCCGGACATTTTGTCTACTCTTGGCTCGCAAGCGGCGGGTTTATTGGTCGATGTACGGGCTGCCGATGCCGAAGAGTTAGAAGCGAATTTGGTCTTGGTGAAACAGGCGTTAAGCGGTCAAGCCACACTCAATCCAATCGAATTTACTCAAGACAAGGTTATTTACGACTCTTATTGGAAGATTCGCAAAGGCTTGTTCCCCGCTGTTGGCGCGGTTCGCTCTGTGGGTACGACAGTCATCATTGAAGACGTGGCCTTCCCCATTGAAAAACTTGCTGAAGGCGTTTTGGAGCTGCAAGGCGTGTTTCAAAAACACGGTTACAGTGAGGCAATTCTGTTCGGCCACGCTTTAGAAGGCAATTTGCATTTCGTGTTTACCCAAGGTTTTGATGATCCGAAGGAAGTGAAACGCTACGAGCAACTGATGGACGAAGTGGCGCAATTAGTGGCGGTGAAATACAAAGGCTCGTTAAAAGCGGAACACGGTACTGGCCGTAACATGGCGCCTTATGTGGAATTGGAATGGGGCAAAGAAGCTTACGACATTATGTGGCAAATCAAACGCGCGTTTGACCCGCAAAGCTTGCTCAATCCAGATGTGATCTTGTCGCACAATGCCAACTTGCATGTACAGAATCTCAAGCCTTTGCCAAAAGCCAATGACAAGGTCGATACCTGTATCGAATGCGGTTTTTGTGAATCCTCTTGTCCGTCAAAATCTATTACTTTAACGCCGCGCCAGCGGATTGTGATTTGGCGCGAAATCCAACGACTGATTGCCTCAGGTGATGACCCCGAACGTCTTGCTGAGCTGAAAAAAGATTATGATTATCAGGGTGTTGATACCTGTGCTGGCTGTGGTTTGTGTTCTATGCAGTGTCCAGTTGGCATCAATACGGGGGATTTAACCCGTGAATTACGCCATGATCGTCACCCAGACAGCAAAGTCGGTTATTGGGTTGCCGATCATTTTGAAGGCGTGACCAAAACCGCAAAAGTCGGACTCAGCCTTGCCAGCGGCGCGCGTCGTATTATTGGTGATTCAGGCATGACAGCCATCACTTCAGTGATGAATAAAGTCTCCCATGGCGCAGTGCCGAAATGGCATAAACAAATGCCCAGTGCTGCTTCGTCTCTGAAGTCGATTGCCGTTATGCAATGTAATGAGATGCAAGCGGATAACAGGCAGAATGAAGTGATTTACTTCCCTAGCTGCGCGACTCGCGTCATGGGCGCAGGGCCGAATGCAGACGATAAACGCTCCGTTATGACGGTGATGTTCTCTGTATTGCAAAAAGCGGGCTATAAAATCACTGTACCCAAAGGCATTGATAGCCAATGCTGTGGCATGGCGTTTCAATCTAAAGGTCAGTTCGACGCTGCGAGCCAAAAAGCTAATGATCTCAATACGTTACTACTCGAAGCCAGCGATAATGGGCGAATCCCTATCGTCTGCGATGTGAGTCCTTGTTTACTGCGAATGCAAGAAAGCCTTGATCCTTGCTTAGAGCTGCATGAACAAGTGGGCTTTGTCTCGACTCATGTGATGCCAAATCTAACGGTGAAAGATAAGCTCGGCAAAATCGCGCTGCATGTCACTTGCAGCACCACCCGCATGGGGCTCGCCGACAGCTTCGTGCAACTGGCTCACCAACTTGCTGACGAAGTCGTGATTCCGCCAGACATTACCTGCTGTGGCTTTGCTGGCGACAAAGGCTTCTCTACCCCCGAGCTCAACGCCAGCGCTCTCAAAACCTTAGCCAAAGCCGTAGAAGGCTGCGAAGCGGGTTACTCCAACAGCCGTACTTGCGAGATTGGCTTATCGAAACACAGCGGCATCGAGTATCAATCAATCGTCTATCTGGTTGATCAATTGACTCAATCTGTAGGCCGGATGAGGGAGGAACGACCGTAATCCGGCGTTGGCTTGACCGAAGAAAAGGATTATGCCATGTGTTTTTTGATATGTGGTAATGCCGGATTACACCTCGTCCCTCGGTTCATCCGGCCTACAAAACTGTCTAGTCAAAGGCACTGAGTTACCAGATCAACATCTCGCGCACTTCATTATCCGCTAGAGGTTGATCTTGTGACTGAGCTAACTGTGATTGGCTGAGCTAACTATATATGACAAAGCAAAGCCAATAACCTTAAAGCATGAACGTCGAGTACAAGCCAAACCCGCAGACGATGAGGAGCGCCCAGCCGACGAATTGGAAGAAGACGGGTGTTTCAGCTTTTTGAATTCGGTTGTGGAGTTTTTGTCCGAAGACGTGACCAATCAAGGCGCAAGGTAGTAACCAAAGTTGATGGATGAGTTGTAGGTCGATGCCGGCGATGAGGAAGGACACCATTTTGATCATCACCAGAATGAACCAGAGTACAAACAAGGTATCGCGCAGTTGATGGCGCGGTACTTTGGTGGCGAAGACGGAGACGATAAGCGGTGCGCCGATTAAGGAAGTGCCACTGACGTAGCCGCCAAGCATAAGAAAGATGGTGTCGAGGAATTTGTTGTTGGTATAAAACGGTTTATTCAGGATGTAAGACACAGCAAAGACAGCAACAATGACAAATATCACGCCAGTGACTATGTTGCCGGGTAAGGTTAATAAACCAAATACGCCGATCAGTTTCGGCACTATCATGATGCCAAGCGCTTTCTTTAAATAACCCCAAGCGATGTTACCCTGCGCTTCTTGCGGTGCTTCGCCTTGTTCTGCTGCGAGTATGGCTTGTTGTTTGGTGGCTCTTGATCCTTGCCATGCAATCCAGCTAGAAAATACCAAAAGATGAATGGAAATAATCGGCAAAAATAACAGCGGATCGTTTTTCACTAATAAAAGAAAAGGCAACGCGAGCACCGCCCCGCCAAATCCTAAGCCACTGCGAACAAAGCCGCTCCATATAAAAATGGCGCCAATTAAGGCGTATTGCCACCAGAATAAGTTTTCCATGTTGATCCTTGTTTAGAGCTGGTCTGTCGTTATTCGAGCGTTAGTGTAACCAAATTTTCCCTTTTAGACTCTTGCTTTTGAGGTTAAGGGCTTGGGTGAAACCAAGTTTGTTGGTGAAGGAATTTAGTCAGTTCATCTTTTAATAGTTTGGCTCTGGCCGACAAGCTGCGTCGATAAGGCCAGACTAAAAAAATCTCTCTACTTTGACCGCGCCATTCAGGCAATACCCGAATAAGTTCACCAGTTTCAAGGGCGCCATGCACCATGCTCATGGGCATTAAGGCAATTCCAGCGCCCGCTTTCGCTAGGTTGAGTGTGATTGTCATGTCATTACTAATATGCCGGTGCTCTTTGTTTAACGGGCGCCGATCTTCTTGATTATTAATCAGTAACCAATCGGCAAACATGTTGGACGCAATGCTCGGCGCATGTTGTAAGTCTTCTATCGTTTTAGGCAGTGGGAATGCCATGTTAGGCGATGCGACTAGAATAGGCTCAATGTGACCTAATTTCTTTTGAATCAATGATGAACTTGGTTGATTCCCCGAGCGCAAGGCAATGTCGGCGCGGGTGTCTCTGATATCTTGCAGTGTGTTGCTCAGTTCGATGTTTAGTTCGATGTCTGGGTACAGTTGAACAAAACCTTGCCAAAATGAGTCTAGAGGTCCGCTGCCCAAATTTACCGGAGCAAGTACTTTCAAATCACCTTTTAGACTGTTTAGGGTTTGGTCTAGGTTGGAAATTCGCTGATCTAACGCATCGATGAATTCCGCGCATTCGCGATAGTAGCTTTCTCCCACTGGTGTGAGTGTTAGTCCTTTTGTTGAACGATGTAGTAACTCACAGCCAAGTTTTTGCTCAAGGGCACTGATACGGCGAGATACCGTAGCGATAGTCATATCAAGATGTTGAGCGGCGGCAGTCAGACTATTTTTATTGGCAGCAGTAATAAAAATCTTTAGATCATCAAGCATTTTGCATTTTCGTAAATTTGTTTTTAAAAAATCAGTATATTTACAAATATTGTTGTTTGCTAGTATGTATTCAGAGTTTGAGTCGTTTACTTACTTTTCGTCTGGGGCACTCTATTTATAGAGAAGACGGTAAGTTCATTAGGAGAGAAACATGAAACACAGAATTATTTTTGCCGTATTAATGTCGTTTACCTTGTCGTTGTTGATGTCCGCATGGATTACGTATCTGAATATTGGGTTACATCCAAATTTCGTCTCTTTCTGGATGGGAGCTTGGGTATTGGCTTGGCCTGCTGCGGGTATTATTTCTTTTATCGCAGGGCCATTCTTACATGGTTTAGCGCATAAGATTGCCGCAAAAATTTAGCCTATTGTTACTAAACTGTATTAGAAATGAAAAACCCGCTGCGCAGCGGGTTTTGTGTTTTTAACATCACTAACGTTGTGTTCGTCGTTTATTTACTGGGTTTTTCATCCCAAACACTAAGGTCGATATCGTCACGAACTTCTGGGTAATCGTCTGAATTGAACACTGGCGTGTGGGTTTTTAATTGCGTGAAATAGTCTTTGGTTAATTTCACTACCAAACCAGATAACATCATGATCGCAATCAGGTTAATAGTTGCCATTAGACCCATCGCTGCATCAGCCGCATTGAATACCATCGCCACACTTTCATAAGCGCCCCAAGGGATCATGCCAAGCGCCAAGATGCGTAGAATGAAAATCCCTGGTTTATTCGCCCATTTTAGGTAAGTTAGCGCATTTTCTGCATAACTGTAGTTACCGATAATGGAAGTGAAAGCGAAGAAGAAAATCGCAATAGCAACAAAGTAATGACCTGCACTACCAATGTGAGTCGTTAGCGCCGTTTGTGTTAAGGCAATGCCTGTTTGACCGTTACCCAATGCACCAGATAATAGAATCATCAAGGCCGTTGCAGTACAAATCAGCAGTGTATCAATGAAAACACCTAATGATTGAACCATGCCTTGGGATGCTGGGTGATGAGGGTTTGGCGTAGCAACCGCTGCAATATTTGGCGCAGAACCCATACCCGCTTCGTTGGAAAACAAACCACGTTTTACACCGTTTAGCATGGCACCTAAAACGCCGCCTGCAGCTTGCTCGATACCAAATGCGCTCTTAAAGATTAACGCGAATGCCGCTGGTACGTCAGAGATATTGGCGAAGATCACATACAAAGCTAGCAATAGATATAAAACGGCCATGAATGGCACAACGATTTCAGCAAAACGTGCGATTTTCTTGATACCACCGAAGATAACAATTGCTGCTAGCAGCATGATCACGATGCCAGTCACACTGGTGTCGATACCAAACGCGCCTTCCATTGCGCCTGCAATCGAGTTGGCTTGCACCGCATTGAATACCAAACCAAACGCCAAGATAAGCGCAAGCGAAAATACCGCACCAGCCCAAGGTGCTTTTAAGCCTTTACTGATGTAAAACGCAGGGCCGCCACGCAATTGGCCATTTTGATCGCGCATTTTGTAGAGCTGAGCCAAGGTGCTTTCAGCGTAGGCGGTTGCCATACCGATAATTGCCACCACCCACATCCAAAAAATAGCCCCTGGGCCACCTAAATATAATGCGACAGCAACACCTGTCATGTTGCCTGTTCCTACTCGAGAAGCGAGGCTAGTACATAGTGCTTGGAAAGGAGAGATACCGCCACGATCCGATTGTGGGGCTTTAAGAACAGTTCGGATGAATTCTGGAAAACGACGGACCTGAATAAAACCTAGACGTAAAGTGAAATATACGCCTACGGCTAGTAGTCCATAGATGAGGATATACCCCCAGAAAATAGTATTTAAAAAGTCTATGATGGCTGCCATGTAGGGCACTCCCTTTATTCGATAGGATTATCGTTTTATTGTTCGTGGGTTGAATGTTAGGAATGCTTTTTTGGATAAAAAAGGCACCCTAAAAAACGCGCAGAAGCTTAAAAAAGTGTGCAAGGGTAGCGATTTTATGGAAAACCGCAAGAAAAAAACCACTTTCACGCACATAAAAAGTGCATAAAAGTGGTTTGGTTTTGTTAGTTTTTTGCTTTTGGAACGAGTTGTCTAAGTAGTTATGTCCTTGATTTAGCGATAAATAACTTTTTATTTTTTACTTAGCTGAAGTCCATTTTCGTGAGGTCAAAGAGTGCATGTAATAGGTGCACTATTGGGCGTTTGGTGTCGTAGGTTTTGGGTAATCTTTGTTCTGGATCGGATCTTGCTCAACTTCCCCCCACTGTCTTTCTAACGGCATAACGCCCGCCCACACTGGCCAGTCGTTATCGGCTGGATCATCGACAGGAGGCTCAGCTCGGAATTTGACCGAGGCTTCGTCTATTTTGATACGTACGACGCCAGTTGCTTTGATTTCTTGCTCGTTGACGGGACGTAACGTTTCCCAGCGACCTGGGCTGACTTTATCTAGGAAAAGTTTGAGTTGACGCACTTTTTCTTCTTTGTCTTCGACCAGCTCTGGTACGCCAAATAAGGTTACGGAACGATAATTTACTGAATGGTGAAATGCCGAGCGCGCCATTACCAAACCATCTAGCTGCGATATATTAATGCAGACCTTTTCAGCTGCATCAATGGGACTTTTGATGTTGCGCGCCTTAGAATGCCCATGCCAATACAAATAGTCGCCGTCACGCCAATGGCACGTTGGTGTAACGAAGACTTGGCCATCTTTAGTTTGTCCTACATGGCACATTAATGCTGCATCAATAATCTCTAGAGCTAGGTCTTTGTCGTAGGACGCGCGGTTCGGCCCTCTTTTTACTTTGCTTAATACTGTTTCTGCGAGTGACTGGCTCATGCATTCTTCCCTTGAGTCTTGTTGAGGTGTTGGCTATAACAAGACTTTAGATAAAACTGGCTTTTATAAAAATAGCCAGAATCAATATAAAAAAGCAGGCCAGATGTGAAGCACACAATTACTAGTTTACGTTTCTCTTTAGAGGACGGTGCACCTTATTACCAACAATTGATTGATCAAATTCAACAAGGCATTGTGTCGGGTGAATTATCAGTTGGCGACAAACTACCCTCCTCACGTTTTTTGGCTGGCTCATTGGGTGTTTCTCGAAGTACCACGTCGCGGGCTTATGATCAGTTAATTGCCGAAGGTATTTTAACTAGCGAAGAAAAGCGTGGTGTTTTTGTTGCTGCTTTGCCTATGGTGAGGCATCGCTCGACGAAAAAACCTAGTTCGGACTTTCTATCTCACAATGAAACGCTTCCAAAGTGGGCGTTTGATGCCGGTGCTGATGCGTCTGCTTTTCCTACCAAGAAATGGGCGGCAAGTATGCGACGTAGTTGGCTTAATCCTGATTTGGCTGTGTTGGAGGGGGGATATGACGCAGGCTATCCCAATTTAAAAGTGGCAATAGTCGACTATTTATATCGTGTTCGTGGTCTTGAATGCTCAGCCGAACAAATTATTGTTACGGCTGGCAGTCGGGATTCGCTGCTTTTATTGCAGCATGCAATCACTTCCATAGGTGATTCCGAATATTCGCCAATGAAATGGTGGTTAGAAGAACCTACTTATTCGCCAATACGCGAGGTAATTCCTTCTCATGCAAAGGCTGGCGCTCTTTTTATTGACGAAGATGGACCTGGTTTTCCAGACAGTGAACATACTTCGAATGTGGCAATTGTAACGCCGAATCGGCAATACCCCCTTGGCGTTAGCATCAGTGCAGCGCGACGACAGCAATGGTTGCTAGCATTACAGGAAAATTCACCAAGCTGGTGGCTGGTAGAAGACGATTACGACAATGAGTTTGTTTATCAGGGACGAAGCAATGTGCCTTTTATGCAAACGGCGAGCGTGCATGACCAAGCCCGAGACCGAGTATTCTTTGTAGGGAGTTTTTCGAAAGTGCTATTTCGTGGCTTGCGGCTTGGCTTTATCGTCGCGCCGATGAAGCATATTGCGACATTACAAAAAAGTCAGCGAGTGTTGGGGTCATCTGCATCCTTGCCAATACAGCCTGCCGTGGCAGATTTTATGCTTCAAGGCCATTTTGATCGTCATGTGAATCGAATGCGTCGGCATTATCGGCTCAAGCGAGACTTTTTATTGGCGTTATTAGATCAGCATTTGGCTCCTTGGTTTGACTGGAAAAAGCCTCGTGGTGGAATGCATGTATTGATAGCATTAAAACCAGATTGCCTTTTTACGATGGAAGTGGATGTCGCTCTAGATCAACAGATTGCTCAAGAGCTTATTGATAGCGATGGAGTATGCCTTTCTCCCTTGTCCGCGCATTATGCAAATAACCTGGGCGAGAAAAGCCAATTTGGCTTTTTATTAGGTTTTAGTGGGCCTAGTGAAGAAACAATGGTGCATATTATTGTCGCATTGAAGCATTGGTTTGTGAAAAAACTGGAGTAAAGTAAGATTTACATACTGTAAGGAAATCGTCTTATAAGGGCGTTACTCTTGGGGTGAAGGGTAAATATTAGGGATTTCCTTACACTTAGAATGTGAATTTTTATAAAAAGACAGTGAAGCAAAGAGGAACAAAGGCTAAACTACGCTTTGTGTGGTTGCTTAAATTTTGCTATATTTCGCCCACGTAAATTCGTATGAAGCGAGTAAAAACGGTATTTTCACTTTTGTTTTTATGAATCGGATGAATAAATTGAACAATTTTCAAGACATTTTGCGTCATTGCATGCATTCTATATCCAGCGTCTTGGCGGAAACCTTACGCGTTGCTGTTGCTGTGTCTTGCTTGTTTGTTAGTTTTTTTGTACTTATTACTACTCTTTCCTCTGTTGATAGCCTAAGTGTTATCAGTATCGACCCTATTATTAAAGCGGGGCTACTTCTTAGCGTCGTTTTTACCACCCTATTATTGGTTAGTTATTGGTCCGTTATGACCAATATCAACCCTGCTCGCCAGAAACTGGCCTTCTCTTTGTTTCATGTGTTTGCTCCTAATGAGCAAGCTAGTCGTGCTGAGGCGCGATGCATGATGAGTTGTGGAGCTCCCTTTTTCAGATTTAGGTGATCCAAAAGAATCATTACTGCGTTAATGTCATTAATGCAGTAATGATTTTTACACTGTTTTTACAGTGCGGTGATCTTTACTGAAATACCCGGCATTTGCCGGATTTTCGTTCTGTTGCTTGATGTTCAAGTGGCAGTTTTGTGAACCTCGGGGTTAGAGGATGATTCTCTTGTTAACTCGTATCCTAAGTAAAGTCGCTTTGGCGCTAATGGTGGGCTTGCTCGCCGGTTGTCAGGGTGGTGTGCTCGATCCTAAAGGGCAAGTTGGTATTGAAGAGAAGCAACTAATTATTGTTGCTACTTTGTTGATGCTGGTTGTTGTAATTCCTGTCATCTTCATGACACTGTATTTCGCTTGGAAATACCGTGAAGGTCGTGACGAGATTTACGAGCCAAAATGGTCACACTCCACAAAAATAGAAACAGTTGTTTGGGCTATCCCAGTCATTATCGTCATTATTCTTGGCGTGATTACTTGGAAATCAACTCACGCACTGGATCCTTACAAGCCTTTGAAATCCGATAAAGATCATATCAATGTTCAGGTCGTTTCGATGAACTGGAAATGGTTGTTTATTTATCCGGATCTTGGCATCGCATCTGTGAACGAATTGAGATTTCCTGAAAACGTTCCTGTTGCTTTCCAAATTTCATCTGAAGGCACGATGAACTCATTCTTCATTCCTCAATTGGGTAGCCAAATTTACTCAATGGCAGGCATGGTGACTAAGCTTCACTTGATCGCGAATGAACCTGGTACATTTGATGGTTATTCTGCGAACTACAGTGGACCTGGCTTTACCAATATGAAGTTCAAAGCGATCGCTACAGAAACGCAAGCCGATTTTGATGCTTGGGTTGCAGGTGTGAAAGCTGAGTCTATTGCTGGATCAACCAACAATGGCATATTGGATCAAGCTTCATACGACAAGCTTGCTGAATATGATTTGCATGCTCCTGTGCATGAAGCAACGCCTGTTCAGTATTACGGTTCTATTAAGCCTGGAATCTTTAATGATAACGTTATGAAATTCATGAAAGACCACGGCAAAGTTGAGCTGCTTAAAGGCACAACATTTGATTCGAATATGATCCAAGGCAATTCAAACCATGGTGAAATGAATCATGGCGAGATGAATCACGGCGAAATGGAAATGAATCATGAGTCGTCTGAACACTCATCGGATGATATGCATACGGAGGCTGAAAAATAATGTCTGCACTCTTAGGCAAACTATCGTGGGACGCTCTTCCGTACGACCCGATTGTTATCGGCACATTGTGTGTCGTTGCGATCGCTGGTTGTGTACTTGCTTTCCTACTTATTAAGCACAAATTGCTTGGTGTACTCTGGAATGACTGGTTAACGTCTGTTGACCATAAAAAACTGGGTATCATGTATATCGTTCTAGCATTGGTAATGCTTATTCGTGGTTTCGCGGATGCCATTATGATGCGTTTGCAGCTCGCGCTTGCAACGAGCGGTGACCCTGGCTATTTACCTCCAAGCCACTATGACCAAATTTTTACGGCTCACGGTGTCATTATGATCATCTTTATGGCAATGCCATTTATGATAGGTCTGATGAACATTGTTGTGCCGCTACAGATTGGTGCTCGTGACGTGGCTTTTCCGTTCCTAAACAACTTAAGTTTTTGGCTAGCTGTTTCTGGTGCGGTATTGGTGAATATTTCCTTAGGCCTTGGCGAATTTGCTAAAACTGGTTGGGTGGCTTATCCACCTTTATCAGGGTTGGAATACAGTCCAGGTGTAGGGGTCGACTATTATATTTGGGCATTGCAGATATCAGGTATTGGTACGACATTAACCGCAGTTAACTTCTTGGCGACTGTGTTTAAAATGCGTACACCTGGTATGAAATTGATGGATATGCCGATCTTTACTTGGACCTGTACTTGGGCCAATATTTTGATCGCTGCATCCTTCCCAATTTTGACTGCTGTACTGGCAATGTTGACGCTTGACCGTTACCTAGATTTCCACTTCTTTACGAATGATGGCGGCGGTAACTCAATGATGTATATCAACTTGTTCTGGGCATGGGGTCACCCTGAGGTGTACATCCTTGTTCTTCCAGCATTTGGTATATTCTCTGAAATTGTGTCTACCTTTACTGGTAAGCGTTTGTTCGGCTACAAATCTATGGTTTGGGCGACAGCTTCGATTTCCATTCTTGGTTTCATCGTATGGCTTCACCATTTCTTTACCATGGGTTCAAGTGCGAACGTAAATGCCTTCTTTGGTGTGATGACAATGATCATCGCTGTACCGACTGGTGTGAAACTATTTAACTGGTTGTTCACTATGTACCGTGGTCGCCTTCGTGTGACTGTTCCGGTTCTTTGGACACTTGGTTTCATGGTGACTTTCACCGTAGGTGGTATGACAGGTGTACTTCTTGCTGTACCTGGTGCTAACTATGTATTGCATAACAGCTTGTTCTTGATTGCCCATTTCCATAACACCATCATTGGTGGTGCGGTATTTGGTTATCTAGCTGGTTTTGCTTTCTGGTTCCCTAAAGCGATGGGCTTCCATCTTAACGTTAAGCTTGGTAAAGCGGCTTTCTGGTGTTGGTTAGTTGGTTTCTTCCTAGCCTTCATGCCTCTTTATGTATTGGGCTTCTTGGGTATGACTCGCCGTCTAAACCATACAGATAATCCTGATTGGAACATCTGGTTGTACATCGCTCTTGTTGGTGCACTGGTTATCTTGGCGGGGATTATCTGTCAGTTCCTACAGCTATACGTAAGCTTCCGTGACCGTGCACAAAACTTGGACACTACTGGTGATCCATGGAATGGTCATACGCTTGAGTGGTCTACGGCTTCTCCGCCGCAGTACTACAACTTTGCAGAGCTACCAGTTGTATCTGATATCGATGCTTTCACGGATATGAAAGAAAAAGGTACGGCTTACGTTCGTAAAGAAAGCTATGCGCCTATCCATATGCCTAAGAATACTAAGGCGGGTATCATCATTGGTGCACTTATTACGGCATTCGGTTTTGCAATGATCTGGCATATTTGGTGGCTGGCAATCGTTGGTCTAGTAGGCTCTATCGTGACATTTATTGCCCGTGCCTACACCTCTGATGTTGATTACTATGTACAGCCTGATGAAATCGCTCAGATCGAAAATGAGCATCTAGATAACGTGGCTAAGGGGTAATCATGAGCACTACACATATGAATACGCACGACGCTCACGAAGCTGGTGCACATCACGACGAACACCATGATACAGGTGGAAACACTGTATTTGGGTTCTGGCTGTACCTAATGACAGACTGCTTGTTGTTTGCATCTGTCTTCGCTACCTACGCTGTGCTCTTTATGAACACAGCAGGTGGTGTCTCCGGTAAAGATATTTTTGATCTTGAGTTAATCCTTGCGGGCACGGCTGCGCTACTTGTTTCAAGTATCACATTCGGTTTTGCAATGATTTGTGCTCATAACAAAAACCGTTCTGGTACGTTAATGTGGTTGCTGGCGACCTTTATTTTTGGTGGCGTGTTTATAGCCCTAGAAATATATGAGTTTCAGCATCTGATCCATAACGGCAATGGCCCTCAAGCTAGCGCTTTCTTGTCAGCGTTTTTTAGTCTTGTTGGCTTGCATGGATTGCACGTTACAGCAGGTTTGATTTGGATGGTTATTTTAGCTGTTGAAATCATGATGACAGGGTTGACTGGTCGATCATTGACTCGTCTGGCTTGTCTAAGCTTGTTCTGGCACTTTTTGGATATAATCTGGATCTGTGTTTTCACCGTTGTTTATCTGATGGGGGCGATCTAATGAGCGATCATTCTTCTGAAGCGCATTCACACGGTAGCGTGAAGTCTTACTTGGTTGGTTTTATCTGGTCTGTTATTTTGACTGGTATTCCATTCTGGATGGTAATGACGGAAGCGTTCGATAAGGGTCCAACTTACATAACAATCGTATTGTTAGCCATTGTTCAGATTTTTGTTCATTTGAAGTATTTCCTTCATTTGGACTTCTCTGAACAAGGTAAGTTGGATACTTATTCATTCATATTCTCTGCCGTAATTATTGTGATGGTTGTCGCGTTATCCGTTTGGATTATCTACGCTTCCAACGCAATGATGATGTAAGCAGAGTTATTTGATGATTATGCGGACTTCTTTCATTACAAGTAATGTGTGTCCGACGGGAGCCTGTAAAGATGTTTAAGCGTTATCTTCAGGTGACAAAGCCTGGCATCATTATGGGTAACCTCATCTCTGTTGCGGGGGGCTTCTTTTTAGCCTCCCGTGGCGAGATTGACTGGATTCTTATGCTAGCGACAGTGGTTGGCTTGTCGTTGGTGGTTGCTTCTGGCTGTGCCATTAACAACTATATTGATAGAGATATTGATGCAAAAATGCAGCGCACACGTAATCGTGTGACGGTGAATGGTGAGATGTCAGGTAAAGCGGCGTTTTTCCACGGTATTGTGTTAGGTGTTATTGGTTTTGCTTTGCTGTCATATTTCACTAATTGGGTTGCGGTCGCCTTTGCCGTATTTGGTTACGTGGTTTATGTCGGTTTATACACTATGTATTTCAAGCGCAAGTCCGTATATGGGACTTTTGTTGGTAGTTTATCTGGTGCTGTTCCTCCTGTTGTGGGGTATTGTGCGGCGGCGGGCCAGTTTGATGCTGGTGCTGCTATTTTGTTAACTATGTTTTGTATTTGGCAAATGCCACACTCTTACGCAATTGCTATCTTTCGCTATAAAGATTACGAAGCAGCAGGCATTCCTGTGTTGCCAGTGTCACAAGGCATTGCAAAAGCGAAACGCCATATTATTCTTCACATTGCCGCTTTTGCGGTTGTTGCAGCACTATTACCGCTGACTGGATATGTAGGAATAGGTTTTATGGTTGTTGCACTGGCTACCAGCCTTTGGTGGCTAGCAATGGCGTTACGAGGCTACCGTCCAGGTATTGATGTGAATGGTTGGGCACGACAAGTGTTCTTCTTCTCCATTATTACGGTAACGGCGCTGAGTGTGACTATGGCATTGGATTTTAATGAAGTTTCACCCAATCTATTGGTATTTAGCGCTCATTAATTCATGCTTTCCAAAACGGGCTTTAAGCCCGTTTTTTATTTCTTTTCTCCTTCCTGATAACTTTCTATTTTTTTCATTATTGGTTATTTTGAATACTTGCTTGTGGTATCTCACTTTGAAAGTGTGATCCTTAGATTTGGCATCCAGTATCAAAAAGGACGATGTGAATGAAAATGCTTTTGACTGTGACGGCATCAATTGCTGTTTTGCTTATTTTTGCTGCAAACCCTCTTTATGCGAATGTAGAGAATTGCCAAGCACTCGTCTCCAAAGCGCCTAAAAACGTAGACATTAAGACCATAATGATGAGAGCTGATAAGGATGTCCGGAGCCCGTATTGTTTAGTATCCGGTGTTATGGCTCGGCGTATGGGTGTTGATAACAAGTTTTATTCGATCAAATTTGAGTTACGTTTACCGAACCTTTGGCAGGGTCGTTTTGCCTATCAATTTAATGGCGGCAACGACGGTGAGGTTAAGCCTGCATTAGGTAAAATAACAGGTTTGCTTAACTCTCAGTACGCGATTAACCAAGGCTTTGCTGTTGTTTCAAGCAATGGTGGCCATGATTCAAGAGCATATCCTGCAATGGGGTTAGCCGGTGGAGCCGCTTTTGGTCATGATCCTGAAGCGCGTCGAGATTACGGCTATGGTGCAGTACAAAAACTAAACCCTGTTGCTCGATCTTTAGTCGAAAGTTATTACCAATCTCCGGTCCAATATGCTTATGGACTTGGTCAGTCGAACGGTGGTCGTATGGCGATGGTGGCCGCTTCTCGGTTTCCTGAGATGTTTGATGGGCTGTTAGTTGGCTACCCAGGTTTTAATTTACCAAAAGCAGCTCTACAACATGCCTGGGATATTCAAGCGTTACGTCGTGTCAATGATGATATCGGCCAAGCTTTGAGCAAGCGTGATTTAACATTTTTTACCAACCAGTTACTAACCCAATGCGATACATTGGATGGAATTAGTGATGACTTGATTTTTGCGGTGGATGCCTGTCAGAAGGTATTCAATCCGAAGGCATTGGTCTGTAAAAACGACTTGGATAGAAATTGTCTTTCATTGAATAAGGTTGCGGCATTGATGCGCATGCACATGGGGCCTCACAATTCTAAAAACCAAGCGCTATACACGGATTGGGTTTATGACAGCGGCATTCGTTCTAACAACTGGCGGATGTGGAAACTGGAAAGTGAAAGTTCCGCGTGGAGCAATAAGCCAATTAGCTTAGTTATGGGAGGGGCTTCCTTAGCACATATTTTTACCACTCCATATTCTAATGTGCCTGGCGACGTGTATTCATTGGAAAACTACTTACTAAACTTTGACTTTGATAAAGACGCACCGAAAATATTTGCGACGAATAATCAATTCAAAGAATCTGCTATGTCTATAATGACACCGCCAGATGCTGCCAAGCCAAAGCTAACGGGGTTTCACAATAACGGTGGAAAAATGATTATTTTTCACGGCAATAGTGACCCTGTTTTCTCTGTAAAAGACACGGTACGTTGGTATGATTTCTTGGACTTTACCCTTGAAGGTCGAGCTTCTGAGTTCGTGCGTTTATATCGTGTCCCAGGCATGCCTCATGGCCAAGGTGGTTTATCTGTGGACCAGTTTGATATGCTTCAGCCACTAATTTCGTGGGTAGAACGCAAGGCTGCACCTCATAGTGTGGTGGCAGCAACACGGCTGGATAATCCGGAAATTACAGCACGTATGGCTGATTTAACTCGCCCTCTATGCCCTTACCCCTCTTATGCGAAATATCGTCAAGGCAGTTTGCAGAAGGCGAGTTCATTCCAGTGTGTCGTGAGTAAATAAAACTATGCTGCTTTTAGCGGCCACCACCGACATCAATAAAGCCACCAGTGGAATAGCTGGATTTGTCGCTGAGGAACCAGAGAATCGCTTCGGCGACCTCTTCTGGCTGTCCTCCGCGTTGCAGCGGTAAATTAGGCCCTATGCGATCCACTCGTCCTGCTTCGCCGCCATCGGCGTGCATGTCGGTGTATATCAAACCAGGTCTGACCACGTTAACTCGAATGCCATCGCTAGCCACTTCTAAGGCAAAGCCCTTGGAGAAAGAATCTACCGCACCTTTGCTAGCGGCGTAGTCTACGTACTCATTTGGTGATCCATAAACAGAGGCAAGAGACGACACATTGACGATAGCGCCACCTTCACCTCCTTGGCTCTTAGCCATGTCTTGAAAGGCTTCTTGGCAGCATTGCATGGTGCCAAAGACATTGGTTTGAAAGACTCGCTGCCAGCGTTCTGGTTGGGTATCCACAAAGCGTGCTTGTTGATCTAGTACCCCGGCACTATTCACTAAAGCCTTAATCGGCCCCCAGTTACGTCGAATTGTGGCAAACATCTTACTGACTTGTTCAGTGTTGCTTATGTCCGCTTGTATGCAATGTGCTATTCCGCCAGATGCGATTATGTCAGTGGCGACGTTTTCTGCAGAAGTCGCATCTTCTCGGTAGTTGATAATAACTTCATAGCTGTGTTGGGCCGCGAGTTTAGCCGTCGCTGCGCCTATGCCTCTCCCACCACCAGTAATCAAAAGTATGGGTAATTTCAAATCACTCTCCTTGTTGTTTTAGTTACTCTTCACAATAACGTGCCTACTTGACTAAAACCAGACTCTGACTCCTCTGATATTAAGGATTTTTAAACGATTATTTTTCATAAACTGAGGAAGTATTAGGCATCTTTATAAAGCCAGATTGAATATAGTAAGTAATATATATAATAATCATAAGATATTAAATTTGGTGGTTTTAATGCAAACAAACAACATTGGTTTTCTTCTAACAGACATCATTCGTCTCATGCGTAGAGAGTATTTAAAAAGCGATCTCTGTATGACCCCAATGCAAGCGCGGGCACTGGTATACGTTTCTCATTACGAGGGTATTCGACAAGTGCAATTAGCTGAAATGCTGGATATTCAGCCCATTACGCTTGCTCGTCTAATCGACCAATTGTCGGAAGATAATTTGGTCGAGCGTCGTCCAGACCCAAAAGACCGTCGTGCCTATGGATTGTATTTAATGGCGAAGTCGGCGCCATTGTTAGAAAAAATCGATGTTGAGGTGAAGCGTGTTCGTGAGAAAGCGCTACAAGGCTTAACAGATGAGCAAGTCACTGTTCTTCAGGATGCGCTCTCTGTCATGCATACAAATTTATCAATTGACTCGTCATTATAGAATTTACTTGGGGAAATACTGGAAATGAGTGAACAAGAAAATAATCCATCTGTTTCAAAACAAGTGGAAAAACGCACGACTCGTCGTACTTTATTAGTGGCATTGCCTTTAGTGGTTATTTTAGCTTCTGTGTTTGTTTATATGAAAGGCGGTCGCTATGTTGAAACAGACAACGCTTATGTCCAATCAGATATAACGACAATAAACCCCGAAGTATCAGGGGCGATCCAGTCTATTTCAGTTAAAGAGAACCAAAAAATCGAAAAGGGTCAGCTGTTATTTAGAATCGACCCAACCTCTTTTAAAGTGGCCGAAGCCAAGGCGCAAGCACAACTACAGCAAGTTCGTCTGAATTTATTGGAGCAAAAAGCTGCTTATGAAGAGAAGAAAGCTGAAATTCAATTAGCAGAGAAAAAATACACATTTAGCCAACGTGAAGAAAAGCGCCAAGGTAATTTGTTAAAGCAAAAATTCGTTTCTGATACGCAGTATGATCAAGCTCAACAAGCTGCTGAAGTCAGTGAATTGAATGTCACTACCTTGAAAAAGGACTTGTTCCGTTTGAAAGAAGCGTTAGGCGGTGACCCAAGTGCGCCACTGGAAGACCACCCAAGCTATCAAGCTGCCCAAGCGGCATTAGATCAGGCACGAATTGATCTTGCTCATATTGATATAAGGGCACCTGCCTCTGGTGTAGTGGCAAAAGTTCCTAATAGTGGTGAATACATTACAGCTGGCTCAATCTCAATGGTGTTGGTGTCTGATGAAAAGCAATGGATTGAAGCCAACTTCACCGAAAAAGATTTGAGCTATGTAAAAGAAGGACAAGACGTTGAAGTAGAGGTAGATGCCTATCCAGGTTTGGTTCTCTCTGGCAAAGTTGAAAGTATCAGCCCTGCAACTGGCGCTAGTTTTTCAGTTATCCCTGCCGAAAATGCCACTGGTAATTGGGTAAAAATAGCACAGCGACTCATGGTAAAAGTATCCGTAGATGAGAAGCCAGGCACACCCGTGTTGCGTACAGGCTTTAGTGCAAATGTCACCATAGATACAGAACATCATCGACGTTTGCTCGGTGTAGCTTTGTGAGGCGATAGTTATGGCGGCGACACAAAGCGTACAACCTAAAAGTGCTAGTACAACTCGTATCATGATTACGATATCGGTGATGCTGGCAACCATTATGCAAGCGTTAGACACCACAATTGCCAATGTTGCATTGCCGAATATGAAAGGAGCAATGGGAACGACTCAGGATCAGATTTCTTGGGTCTTAACGTCTTACATTGTTGCGGCCGCTATTTGTATGCCACTTACAGGTATTGTGGCTGCAAAGATTGGTCGTAAGCGTTTGTTTATGTGGTCTGTTGTTGGTTTTACTGTGACTTCGATCTTATGTGGTGCAGCCCAATCTTTAGATCAAATCGTCTTCTTTCGATTGCTACAAGGGGTCTTTGGCGCAAGCTTGGTGCCCTTGTCTCAATCTGTATTACTTGATACTTACCCGAAAGAAAAGCACGGCTCAGCCATGGCTATGTGGGGTGTGGGTGTCATGGTTGGGCCAATCTTAGGGCCTTATCTTGGTGGCTTATTGACCGAATATTACAGCTGGCGCTGGGTGTTTTACATTAATGTGCCCTTTGGCATCGTTGCTTGGCTTGGTCTTGCTGGTTTCTTAGAAGAGTCACCGTTGGATAAAAAGCGCAGCTTTGACCTTTATGGCTTTGTGTTACTTGGCATTGCCATCGGTAGTTTGCAGATGATGCTTGACCGGGGAGAATCTCAAAGCTGGTTTGAAAGTCTAGAAGTTATCATAGAGGGCATGCTCGCCGTTGTTTGTGGTTATATGTTTCTGGTTCATATTTTCACCCATGATCACCCCTTTATTGACCCTAAGATGTTCCATGATCGAAACTTTAGTGTCGGCATGGTGTTTATCTTTATCGTTGGGGTAATTCTATTATCATCAATGGCATTACTGCCGCCATTTATGAGTTCTTTGATGGGGTATCCAGTGGTCGACATAGGTGCAATTTTGGCGCCGCGTGGCTTTGGTACTATGGGGGCGATGATAATCGTCGGGCGTTTAGCTAACAAAGTGGATGCTCGCTATTTCATTTCCTTAGGTTTGTCACTGATTACCTTTTCTATGTGGGAGATGACGCTGTTTACGACAGAAGTCACCGCATGGGACATCATACGTACGGGGATGGTGCAGGGTGTTGGCTTAGGCTTTATTTTTGTGCCTCTATCAACCATTAGTTTTGCCACACTGAACCCTAAATATCGTAACGAAGGCACGGCGATGTTTAGTTTGCTGCGTAACATTGGTAGCAGTATTGGTATATCTGTAGTGACAACCTATTTGGCACAACGCTCGCAAATTAACCACGCTGCATTTGCAGACTATATCAACCCATTTAATCTTGGGTTGCAAATGGCTCAAGAAAGTGGGGTATATAATACTGCCACAACAGCGGGGTTAGCTGCGATAAACCAAGTTGTGACGGTTCAAGCGACCACTCTAGCGTACCTTCAAGATTTTCGTCTAATGATGTGGGTATCTGTTGCGGCAGTGCCTTTGGTTTTTCTTCTGAAAAGTCCTGCGAAAAAATCTCCGGCTTAAATTGACAACAAAAAATCTAGATTTCACTTCAATAGCCCTGATTTTTCAGGGCTTTTTTATTGTAATCAACGACTATGAGTATTACTCCTTATCGATCAATTCTGACATAAGCTAGCACTGTCTAAAGGCACACGTTATCATGCGGCAATTGGTTCTGTCTGGAGGTAAATATGAACTCATTAGATCGACATTTTATTTTGGGCTATGGCAGTCTAATCAATGGCGAAAGCCGCGCAAAAACTGGAGAAACTGGCAATGTATGGCCTGTTAAGCTTCATGGATTTGAGCGTCATTGGTCAGTGATGTCTGTCGATTATGGAATGAGTTCAGTAGCCGTTGTTCATGCTCCAGAAAAAGCCTGTAATGGGGTGTTGGTTGAAGTGCCTTTTGATCAATTTCCCTTGTTCGATGAACGTGAACAAGGCTATCAGCGAGCAAAGATTGATGCTGAACAACTCACCACCTATCAAGATGACCCACTGCCAGCGGGGACTTATTGGGTTTATCACACCCATGACGTGGTTGAGCCGCATCAAGAATGTCCGATTGCTCTAAGCTATCTCGATGTTATTTTGTCTGGCTGTTTAGAACATGGCGATGCGTTTACACAGGACTTTTTAGTCTTAACTCGAGGTTGGACATCGCCTTTGCTAAATGACCGGCAAGCACCACGCTACCCAAGAGTACAACCAGATCTTCCTACAGAGCGCTTAAATATATTACTTGCGCCTGTAACCACCCTTTCTATAAAAGAGCTATCTGTAACTTATGAATCTTAACTCGACGAGCCAATTGTTGGCACGCAACGAAGAAGAATTGGTTGGCAAAGTTTTATTTGCTAACCCTGAAGACACTTATCCATTGGATTTAAGCAGAAAGGCGGATGTGTCCGCGTGGTGCCAATCTAAAACCTTTTATGATGCTCTGTTGCGAGTCGGCTTTGTAGAGGAGAAGTTATTCTTGTCTGCTCAGTGGGCATTGGAAAATGGCAGTGATTTTGATCATGTTGTGATTTATCAGCCAAAAGCCAAAGAATTGCTCGACTACCTAATTGCAGCAGTTTTGCCTCTGCTAAAAGATGGCGGTCAGATATGGCTGGTGGGCGACAATAAGAGTGGCGTGAAATCGTCTATGAAGCGCTTAGAAGCGGGTCTAGACGAAGTAGGTAAAGTTGACGGGGCCAAACATTGCCTGCTGTACACTGGCTACAAGCGCCGCCCAGCGAAGACATTTGTATTTGAAGATTGGATCGTTACTTGGAAACAAGATATTGCAGGCCAAAGCTTCTCTTTATGCAGTTTGCCTGGTGTTTTTGGCCATGGAAAGCTTGATAAAGGTACGAGTATTTTATTAAACCAATTGAATGAACATCGTTTTATGAGCGATGTAGCCAATGCGCGTATACTCGACTTTGGCTGTGGCGATGGCATTATTTCCCTTTGGTTGCATAACAAAACAGGCGCGCATATCACAGCGCTAGATGACAGTGTTTTAGCGTTGAAAGCGACCGAGCTGACTTTTGCTGCGAACCAAATCAGCGATGCTGTTACCTTGATCGCTTCGAATGGCTTAAGTGAAGTAAAAGGCCGCTTTAACTACGTCGTGACTAATCCGCCGTTTCATACGGGCGTTAACACCGACTACAGCATAGCGGAAAGCTTCTTTATGGGAGTTAAACAGCATCTTACCTTAAACGGTGAGCTGTTTGTGGTTGCCAATGACTTTTTGCGTTACCCGCCAATTCTTGACGCGGCGTTAGGATCGCATACTCGCCTTTATCGCGATAAAGGCTTTGCTATCTATCACGGCCGCCAACCTAAGAAGAAGTAATGCTTTAAGCTATAACGGAACTAAAAAACGCCCATTTTCGAAAATGGGCGTTTTTTTGTGTCTTTAGCAGGGGCGATTTTTAAGTGTGTGCGTTGTATTCAGAAAATCTTCTGCATAGTTTAACGGTCGGTCAGTGCGAGTTTTATACCTAATAGTGCAAAGCTTGCAGCAAAGGTTTGTTGTAGGTATTTGGTGATTTTAGAGGAGCCAATTAAATATTGACGAGCTTTGCTTGCGAGCATGCCGTACAAAATGAAAATAAGGAGCGTCATCGCCATAAAAATACCACCAAGTAGTAACATTTGACTGGTTGCTGAGCTCATACTAGAAGAAATAAATTGCGGCAAAAAGGCTAAGAAGAAAATAGTGAGTTTTGGGTTTAATACATTGATTAAACAGCCTTTTAAAGCAATTTGTACTAAGTTTACTTTCAGCTCTTTTTTATTTTCTAGTTGCACTCCGCCTGTGTCCTTCCACATACACCAAGCTAGGTACAACAAGTAAGCAACACCAATAAATTTAATAACTTGAAAAGCCAAAGCGCTGGTATGAAGAATCACAGCGAGACCGAAAATACTGGCTAACATCGAAGGTAATATACCCAAAGTACAGCCTAATGCTGCAGCGAATGAGGCGCGGATGCCCAGAAAAATCCCAGTAGAAATAGTGTAAATAACGCCTGTACCGGGAATGAGAACTAGAATTAGGGACGTGATTAAAAACTCTATACTAATCATAAGTAATATCCTTTTATAGTGGATCCTGATATGGGTTTTGATAACATCAAATCGCTATCTTAAAACTTATAAAGTAACTAGTTTGATGTCTACTTAATATAACGAAAATATAACATCAATACCTGTATGAAATTGATGATATATTTGCGTATCTAGTGACATTGATAGGTATCTTCTACGACATCTGCTAGAGTCTCGCCTTAGTCATATTCATGCCCCCTAACACTAGGAAATCATTTTGAACAACAACGATATTTTACGCCGCCTTCGCTACACTTTTGATCTAAAGGAGCTAGAGATAGTAGATATCTTTGCTGCGGCAGATGGCATTGCTTCACAAGAGCAAGTCACCAGCTGGCTAAAAAAAGAAGACGATGCAGGCTATGTTGAAATGATTGATGTAGAAATGGCGACCTTCCTAAATGGCTTTATTAACACGAAACGTGGCAAGCGTGAAGGCCCGCAGCCAGTGCCTGAAAAACGCCTAACGAATAACGCTATTTTTATGAAGTTACGCATCGCCTTGAATCTGCAAGCAGAGGAAATCCTCGATATTATGTCGCTAGCAGAGTTCAACCTTAGCAAACATGAGCTAAGTTCTTTTTTCCGCAAGCCAGATAACCGCCATTACTGCGAATGCAAAGACCAAATCTTGCGTAACTTCCTGATGGGATTACAAAAACAGTTTCGCGTGTAATTTCTAATCTTTTAGAACTTCGTGCTTTCAATAAAAAAGCTGCTGCCGACTAGGTAGCGGCTTTTTTATTGTCTTTTCACCCAGTGTACAAAGATTGCACTATATGGATATTTGGATGAGCAATCCTCTGCAATATTGACCCTCTAATTATAAATATAAATGTTAGTAAGTAGGGTGGTATTCATATGTTGATTAAAAACAAAGTCGCACAAGCGGTTATTATTGCAGGCTTATCTTCTCAAGGTTTTGCGCTTGAATTGGGTGATTTTAATGGTACTCAATTTAGTGTTGGTGGCTATCTTAAGGCTGAGGGTGTGTTTAACAACCCAGATGAGAGCCGTAGTACGTTTGAAAGCAGTGCTAGTCAGTCACGCTTGAATTTTACCACTAGCCGCCAAGAGGGCGACCATAAACTGAAAGGCTTTATTGAAGGCGACTTCCGGGGTGCTTCTTCAGTATTTCGTCTACGTCATGCAACCATTACTGTTGATAATTTAACTGTAGGGCAAACATGGACTGGGCAGTTTTTTGCCAATGCGCCTTTTGACACCGAAATGATTAACTTCTATGGAACGGGTATTGGTACGGTTTCAGGGAACGGAGCGGTAGTAAGACCTGACCTTGTTGCGCATTATGCAAAGGGTGGTTTGCGATTAACGGCACAGGATCCTCTTTATAGTCATGCAAGCCTTCCTGATTTAGTTGTCGGATACACACATAGAACCGCCGAAGGCCATGCTTATAACGTGTCGGTTACAGGTAGAGACGTCGACACAACGCCGTCTGATACAAACGATAGTGAGTCGAAATTTGGTGCCGCGTTGTCTTTGGCTGCAAAGCTGAAATTTGGTGATACAAGCGTATCTGTAAGCGGCTTCTCTGGTACGGGTGCCGCAATTTATGCTGGTTGGGGTTACAACGGAGCTGCTGGAACTGCTGGTTCTGCTGAATTAGATGGTAATGGCGATCTATTGACGGTCACTGGTTTTTCAGCGGGCGTTGGTCATAAGTTGAGTGATAAGCTACGAGCGAATCTACGCTATGGTCAAGTGTCTACAGATGCTTCAAGCTTGGCTGATGATACGCTAACCATCACCACAGCCAATATGATTTATACATTCCTTCCAGGGCTTGATATTGGTGTTGAGCTACGAGACCAAAGTGCGGCGACTAATGGCGCTGCGAGCGGTAGCATTGTAACGCGTCCTGCTGGACAGCAAGTCGAAATCATGGCGATGTACAAGTTCTAATACAAGAGCACTAGCAAGAACAGACTGGGCCTTACCCTTTTGCCTAGTCTGTTTTTTTTAGCTCTAGGTTAATGAGTAAAATGCCTTAGCGTTTGAGAAGGCAATTCCCCAATTTGTTCTCTGTATTGAGCTGAGAATCTCCCCAAATTTGTAAAACCATACTCCAGCGCGACTTGTGTCACATTTCTAATGCGTTCATTGTTTTTTAATTCGGAGTGAATGCTTTCTAATTTTAAACGGCGTATGTAAGCGGACGGCGTTAGCCCTGCTTCTCTTTCAAAGAGGTTATACAAGGATTTGCGACTAATCTGGCATACCTTGGCTAATTCATCGATTGTTATGTCTGCTGTAATATTATCCAGTACATAATTCCGCACGCGCTCGACATGACGGTGAAGTGACAAAGTAGACTGAGGCTGGGTAAAGTTGCTCTTGAACATGGTTAGAATTGCACTATTAAATAGTCGACAGTAGTAGATCAATGCACGGTCGCAAAGAGTGCGTTTATCCTGTTGTAACATATCATTAAGCAGGTTAAATAAAGGCCCTGTCATTGGGAATACATTGGCTTTATGTTCGA
This sequence comes from Marinomonas foliarum, assembly GCF_003337275.1. Classification (GTDB taxonomy): domain Bacteria; phylum Pseudomonadota; class Gammaproteobacteria; order Pseudomonadales; family Marinomonadaceae; genus Marinomonas; species Marinomonas foliarum. The sequence goes on from NZ_QPJQ01000002.1 coordinate 157,919, forward strand.
ATTGAATGGGGTCTTTTGTCGTTACATAGCCGAACTTTCGTGCGGTTTGATGTAAAAAATCCGTTGGAATTTTAACAATAAGCTTTCGGCAGCTTTTGGAGTTATTTGACTCAAATCGAGTGCCAGGCATGATTAAAATGGAGTCGCCGGCCCGCAATGTACGTACTTCATTATTAGATTTACCGATGCTATGGCCAGAGAGAATGATATGTAGGAAGTAAGCACTTGATACTTTAGACGCACGAATATTTGTGCTGGTGCCAGCTTCGTATTCTAAAATGGAAAGTGGCCCGAATTCCTTGAACGTTAACTTTGCAAGTTTCTGGAGCGGAGAGCTCTGGATGAAATAATACTCCCCAAACGCCTTATCTCGTAAAATGTTTGTTAGCGTTTGCGAAGAAGCTTCTGCGACATGAAGGTCGTAGATAGAAAAATCAAACTTCATATTTACACCAATGCATTAATTATTTTTATAAGTTAGCAATCTAGGTAAAACTTTGAATTCGTTTTACTGCGCCTATGAAGTGTAATGCTTGGTGGTTTGACTTAGTCATCCAATTTTGAGGTTAGTACATCAATTATTGATATAGTAAACAATATTCCTGTAAATTATTTTTCTGACAGATGATAAGAAGTGATGAGAGACCTAGGAGTAATCAATTTGATAGCAAGAGAGTGGAAAGCCTGTTGTCTAATGGCGAAAAACGGCTTCATTTTCTAATAGAGAAGAACCGAGAATTCGACTTGGTCTCTTGAGCCCGCTTGGTCTATTAACGTTAGTTGATAGTTGCCGGATTTTAGGTCTTTTAATGTGGCTTTTCTTTGCTGCTCTGGTAACAGAACGCCGTTTAAAAACCAGTAGAAAGGCGCTTCGCCTCCTTCGGCTGAAATGCGGATATTGCGATTTTGTTGCTTAGGTAGCTGGAACGCATCTTGATCTGTGAGTCCATGGATACGGACTGCTGATTGGCGAATGATATTGCCTGTTGTTTCACATCTAGGGTCCCAGCTAGGTATCCGAGAAGATCGGTGTTGTTCTGGTGTTAGCCAGTTATCTAGCGGTGCAGGCCAAACGGTGACCTTTTGGCGTTTGGCTTCGATCTGACAGCTGATATTGACCCGTAACTTGGAATCATTCGCTTGCCAGAATTGAAATTCTGCTTGGTTGAATGGCTGCTGTAGCGACGCAGTGTTGTACCAAGTCTTAGGAATGGTGCCATCGAGGATATAAGCGCTGTGGCTTTCCTCGCAATCCTTTTTAACCATGTCACCTTGTGGCCAGCATATGTCTACTTTGGACACGCTGTCGGGCATTTGTGGGGCTGGGCGCTGATCGTTTAGCCGTTGATAAATATTGTTTAATAATGGCACTGCGGTAACTTGGCCATAATGGCCGGGCATGGGAACACCATCGGGTCTGCCAATCCAAACGCCTAATGTGTAATGCTGGCTCACGCCAATCGCCCAGGCATCGCGGAATCCATAGCTTGTGCCGGTCTTCACCGCTAAGCCAGAAACAGAATCTGGATTATCTAATAATATTTTTCGAATAACCCAAGCTGCGCCCTCGCTCAACAGCGGTTGCTGTGATTGTGGGTCGGTAGGACTAAAACGCAGATGTCGTGCTTGGCCTTTGTTCCCAAGGCTGGTGTAGGCATAGACAAGATCTTCTAAGTCAGAGCCAACGCCACCGAGAGCCACCGCCAGATTAGGCTTTGCCCCGATCGGAAGCTTCAACTCGATGCCTGCTTTTTGCATTTTTAAGAAAAAGTAAATGGGCTTGAGCTGTTCCAATACTTGTACCGCGGGAATATTCAGGCTTTTTTGCAAAGCATGGGTGACGGAAACTGGTCCACTGACGCCACCGTTGAAGTTGTCGGGTTGATAGTCCCCGAACTTGAGTGGCACATCCATCAATAAGCTTTCGCTATGAATTAAGCCTTCATCCAATGCTATACCGTAAATAAAGGGTTTAAGTGTTGAACCTGGCGAGCGAGTAGCCTGAACCATATCCACGTAAGCGAAACGGCTGCTGTCATTGAAATCCGCCGATCCTGCGTAGACTTTTACCTTGCCTGTCTCGTTTTCGACAACCAAGGCTGCAGCCGAGACTTTTTGCCCAATTCCATGGACATAATTTCTCAGTAGGTTACTGATCTGGCCTTGCCATTGAGAGTGGATAAAGGTTTTGATCTGAGGTGCAGTGCTTTGTGTTACCAATCGGCGGGCGAGCAATGGCGCCGATTGGTAGTCTTGTTTGGTTATGGTGGGAATGTCTTCGATTAATGCGTCGTTTAAGCGCTCTTTTGACCACTCTTCCAGTGTTACTAAACGGCGCATCAACTTGTTCCTAGCTTGCTGGGCGCGTTCGTTATGTCGATCTGGTCGGTAATAGCTGGGTGCTTGTGGCAAAACCGCCAAAAGAGCCGCTTGGGCGTCTGTCAGTTGTTTCACCTTATGACCAAAGTAACCCAAGGAAGCGGCTTGAATGCCTTCGTAGGTGCCACCAAAGGGCGCATGGTTGAGATAATAGGTGAGGATGTCTGCTTTGCTAAAATGCCACTCTAATTGCAGAGCACGGACGATTTCTTTGAGTTTTCCCCATACGGTTCTGGGTTCTGGGTAACGTATGCGAGCCACTTGCATGGTCAAGGTTGAGCCGCCAGAGACGATGTCGCCTGTGCTTATCCATTGCCAAGTAGCGCGAGTGAGAGCAAACACATTGACGCCGGGGTGATAGTAAAAGTATTGATCTTCGTAAGTGATGAGCGCTTCTAGGTAGTTTGGGGAAACCTCGTCTAAGCTAACAGGAAAGCGCCACACGCCGTTGTCATCAGCAAAATTACGCAAAATCGAACCATCCTCAGCAAGAACGGTTTGGCTCAACGAGCGGGATTCCAAGTCGACTGGCACAAGCTTGTCGAATAACAAGAAAGACAAAAACAACAGCATTCCGGCGATAGGCAAACAAACCCATAACCGGAATCGACTATTCAACAGCGCCATTAACGAGGCTGTATTTCCAAGGTCGTAATCGACGTACCAATGGCACGGTAATTAGGACGATACATGTCTTCTACAAAGGGCGGTGCGACCTGATAAGTCCCCGGCGTGACAGCACGAACTAGGTAATAGAGCTTCTTCACAGATTTATCGGAAAGGCTCACGGAAGCCACAAAGCGATCATCTCGATACTCTTGATACAGCAGGTTGTTTTCACGGAAGTAACGACCAAGCGGCTTTTCGTCAATCATAATGCTGTCTAGATCGACGCTGGCATTGCTGAGGTTTTGGTTCTCTAATTCCAAGCCTGCTGGCAAAAGGTCAATCACCAAGGCGTCTGGGATGCGTAAGTCATCATCCACCGTAGACACATTCAATTCCACAATGAGCAAATCCCCACTGGTTAATGTGGTTGGTGTCGTCGGTTGACCTGTTAGGTCGTAATACTGGCGGCTAATGCGCAGCCCTTCGCTGTATGGCTCTGGGGTGTTTTTAGGTGCGCCTTGGTATTGCAGGCTGACATACAGTTTTTGGTCGTCTGCGGTAATGCCTTTGAGCTTGCGCAACTGGTCGGCATCAAATACAGAGTTGAATGCCTGTTCTTTTACTAGCGACTGTTCACCAGAAGGTAATTGGATGTTCGCACGCCATTCACTGTTGTTATTGGCGTACTGGCGAGCCACTTTTAATAAAGCGATGCGCTCTTGAGTGCTGAACCAGCGTTTGCTTTGTAGGCTCTCAATCATCTTATCAACTAGATCTCCGTCATCCAGTCCAAGCTCTAAGGCAACCGCAAGACTAAGGGCTTGATCGCGCACAATAGAGCCGTAATCACGATAATAAGCATACTGTTTGCGGTCAATCTTTAGAGCCAGTTCAAGTGCTGTTTGGGCTCTTGAAGTGTCATTTAATTGATGTAATGCACCTGCTAAGTGCATCCAAGCAAGTCCAGATTCGTTTAGTTCTGTTGTCGATGATTGATCATAGAGTCTACGAACGAAGCTCAAGCTAATGGCATCCGCTTTGGCTAAGACAAACGCAGCATAAGCACGATAAGAGAACTGATAATAATCAGAGCTTTCGCTCCACATATCGCTTTCAGGGTTATTGTTGACAAAGAAGGTCAATCTTTCGATGGCGCGTTTTAGCATATCATCATCAATGACAACGCCTTGTTTACGCGCATCGACTAAAAACTCTGTAGCATAAACGGTGCCCCAGCGAGATTCCCAACTGCTCGAATCCCAGTAGCCAAAGCCGCCATTGCTCAATTGCTTTGACTTAAGTTTTTCGATTCCGTCCTGGATTTGCTTTAGACGGAAGGCTTCGCTAAAGGGTTGGTTAAATTCTTGTTCAATACTGTCATGCAAATCGAGCTGATTGACCATGTCTTCATTTAACAACAGCCAAGGGTAAGTCGAGCTGGTGGTTTGTTCTACGCAGCCATAAGGGTACTGTAACAAGTTTTCAAATTGGCTTCTAAAGTTGATCGCAGGGCGATTAGAAATCGTTAACATCGCTTGAACACTGCTGTCTCGCAATGAGCTGATATCAAAGCTCGGCTTCCACTGTTCGTCTGGCTCAAGCGTCGCACGTAATTGGTTCGTTGCCCAAGGATAAGGGCTTCGCACACCAAGTCGCCACGTTCGCGTGATATTGATGTCGTCGCCATTGGTGGCATTAAGTGTAATGACACCTTGGCCTTCCATGTCCGAGCCTTTGATAGGAATGGAAAGCACGGTTTTTTCTTTATCGGCAAGCTCTAGGTTCTGCTGCAAACCTTCGCTAATGATGGCGCCATTTACTTCTACACTGACATCAAATGTCTGCTTGGCATCGGAAAGGTTATGCAGGTCAATGCTGATTTGGCTCTTATCACCCATCGCAAGGAAACGCGGCATGGCAATTTGCGAGACAAGCTTGTCAGCGACAATCATTTCGTTGTGAGCGCTGCCGTAACTGTGATCACCATAGACCACGACCATCCATTCCAATTTGCCATTGAAATTAGGCAGATCAAAACTGACATCGGCTTCGCCATTGACGAGAGCAACCGGCTCACTCAGGAAGGAGATAATTTGCACATCAGATTTTGGCTTTTTACCGCCGCGGCTGAGTTCTGCATCAGATTCATTAAAGGCATCGCCACCAAATTTCTGGCGGATCATGTCATAACCTAGGTTATTTATGATCTTGCCATAGATATCGAAATACGCCGATTCAAAACGACGCGGAGCATAAAAATACTGCTCAGGTTGAGGTGGTTTATAGCGCGTAATATTCAGCACGCCTTTATCAACAAGAGCGACCGTTGCATAAAGCGGTTGATTCCCAAGTACTGATACATTCGCTACCTTAATATGCGCGCTAACTACTTTGTTTGGCTGAACTTTTTCTTCGGTGGTCAGCTCTACGTCGGCAATGGCATCTGGGCGAATGATGGGTAAATGCACAATTCCTAAGGCGCGTTTTGGTGCGACTTCGGTGACTTGGTCCGCTGGCGTTAACACCATCGCTGTGACGTATAAGTCGTGTCGATTCCAATTCTGTTGTACATCGAAACTAACTTCATTTGTGCCTTTTTCGATGTTCTTATGCAGGCTGTATTGAACGCCATTAGTGGGTTCCACATTAATAATGCCATCACCAGCAACAGGACTGGTTAAACGCAATGTTGCTTTATCGCCTGGCTCGTAGTGATCTTTATCCAACGACATTTGCAACATGTCGGGTTTTAAATTGCTGCTGCTTTGGTTATCCCAACTCCACTCCGTTTCAAACTCAAAGGTGCTTTTGGCTCCCGTTTCAGAGGTGACTTCCAAAATATACGTGCCCCATTGCACAGGGAAATCGACGGTGACGGCGTCGTCTTTGACGGCAATATTTTCATTACCAACCGTATAAATATGGCTTTGATAATTCCAGTACCAGCCTCGGGATTCGTTGTATTCCCAGAAGTACTCTCGGTAATTTCGAGACAGGCGAACACTGAGTTTGTCAGCAACCGGTTCCCCTTCTTGATCGACACTCAATAACTTAAATTGCAGCGTTTCATTGGATGCAGGTCGACCTTTAAATAATGGCTGGATACCAACCAACTTTTCGAAGTCTGGTAACTGTATGACGCTCTGATTCCGAGTTACGGGGCGACCGCCACTTTCGTAAACGCTGGCGCTAACAAGGTAGCGCAATGGCACTGGCGTGCTGGCCCAATTATCGGGGATGGAAATCATCCCTTTGCCATCTTTATCCAGTTTGATTGCGTCGGTTTTCAGCGTGCGGCCGTTGATTTTTTCGTTGGCATTGCCGAAGTAATAATCCTTTAGCGAAGGAAACGGTGTCGTCGAAGGTGTGACAGTGATAACCGCATCGGCATCATTGCCAGCAGCAGGCGCACCATAAAGGTAATCACCTTGGATAGGAACATAAAATTTGCTATTGGTGGGAGCATAGCGAGTTTGATTAGGAACATCATCGTAAAAGGACAGCGTCAGGGTTTCCGGTAAAAAATCTTCTACCTGAAACCAGTAAGTATCCACATAATCGTCATTAATGCTGACTTCAAGACGCCATTTTCCTGTTGGCGCGTTGTCGCCTAATTGGAAACCAGTTTGATAAAGATTGGTGCTGTCGGGCTGCCAAGTGAACTGTTTTTTGCGTTCGCCACGAGCATCGTAAAGTCGAGCTTGCAGTGGTAGATTCGCCACTTTTTGGCCGTCAAAATCTCGCAGTAATAAATTAATCGAAACGTTTTCGCCAGGGCGATAAAGGTCTCGCGGGCCGTACATAAACATCTGGTAAGGGCGATGTAAGCTTGGCACATTTGGGTAGGCGGATAAGTCTAATTCATCACGGTCTAATTTTAAGAAGGTAATGCTGTCGCCATGACGAGCAACCACGGATTGTGGCAAGTCGTTGGTCGATAATTGGTAGCTGCCGTCTTGTCCACTTGTGGCGGCTTGATCGTGGGCCGCTTGTTTATCTGTTTTCGGCCACAAAAACCGTAGATTAACATTAGCCATTGGTTTTGCCGTGGCAATGGAGTGACTGTAAACCACCAAAGAGTCTTTGTATTTTCTGGCGTGTAAGCCGATGTCTGTGATGGTGAAAACTGCCGTGTCGTAGGCGTAGTCATAATCACCTGGCTTGCGGATAACGGCCACATAAATGCCCGGAGCATTCTTTTCTAAGACGGGATCTAAATTTAAATTGTAGGTCTTACGTTGATTGGCTTTGGCATCATTTTCATAGCGTGCAGAATGCACCAAATCGGCGTATTGCTTTAGTCGTGTAAGGCTGTAGTAATCGTTCATTCCTTGCAATGATGTTTCATCAAGAAAACGGTCTAAAGCGTCATCACGAACCCGAAAGACATCTAAGTCCACCGACTTCTGATTGATAACAGTGACTGGAATGCCATTTTGAATATTACCGACAAGAAAGCTGCCTTTACCGGAAAAATTGGCGCCGGGAACGATTGCGCGGGTTTTAACGGTTCGTTCAAAGCTATGAAGGTTACCTTTACTGTCTTTCTCGGTCAGCACTTTTCCCGTAAGCGATTTTGGTTTGGTGTCGACTTTTATGGTGTATTCGGTGCTGGGTTCAACAAATGGCAGTACCCATTGGCGACCATTATTTTGCGGTATCCAGATATTGCCAGTGGTGGGATTGGGTGTCACAGAAATTGATTTGCTTAGGTCGCTTTGAGGGTCAATGGCTTCGGTAAAACGAATCACCAAGGCGGGAGCCTTGTCTTGAGTAGTTTCGCTGACATCAGAAATATAAAAATCCGCCGCGTGGAGCGTGCTGGAAAGCAGCAACAAACTCATCCAAATGAGGTGGAGACCGGATAGAACTGACCGCATGACAAGCATCCCTTTTGCGTTTATAGGCAATGGATTCTATAAGCTCATACAGTGGGTTACAAGGTGAATAGGTGATGGTCCATAGAGTAAGGAGAGCACTTAATAAAAAAACGCCCTTGCGGGCGTTAATATAGACAAAACTGAAAGAGAGGGCTGTTAGCAGCTTACGCCGCACCCACCGCAATGGCCTCAATACGGTTTTCTTCCACAGCATGACAAGCAATCATGTGGCCTTGTTCTTGCTCCGCTTGATCGTCTAATCGCAGCAATGGCGTTTCGGTTTTACAGCGGTCGTTGGCATAGCTGCAACGCCCGTGGAAAGCACAGCCAGAAGGTGGATTAAGCGGTGAAGGCAGTTCGCCTTGTAGCTTAATACGCACACGGCGCTTATCTGGTGAAAGCTGCGGCGTACTAGAAAGCAATGCTAAGGTATAAGGGTGTTTAGGGTTTTCGAACAGCTGTTCGCGAGAGCCTTGTTCCACCACTTTACCCAAGTACATCACCATGACGTCGTCAGCGATGTGCTCGACCACGGACAAATCGTGGGAGATGAACACATAGCTCAAACCAAATTCTTCCTGCAAATCCATCATCAAGTTCAATACTTGCGCTTGAACCGATACATCCAGTGCCGACACGGGCTCGTCAGCGACGATGACATTTGGGTCGAGCATCAAGCCACGAGCAATGGCGATACGCTGACGCTGTCCACCAGAAAACATGTGCGGATAACGGTCGTAATGTTCGGTTTTTAAGCCGACTTTCGCCATGATCGTGAGAGCTTTTTCTTTGCGCTCTGTTTTGGAAAGCTTGGTATTAATCACCAAAGGTTCTTCCAAAATAGCGCCGATTTTCTTACGCGGGTTTAATGAACCATATGGGTTCTGGAAAATGATTTGGATCTTCTGGCGCAGCTTCGCTTGAGCATCTGCGCTCAAGGTAAGTAAGTCTTCACCAAGGTGCGCTAGCTTGCCGCTGGTCGGTGTTTCAATCATGGTCAGCATGCGGCCAAGAGTGGATTTACCACAACCAGATTCGCCTACTACCGCCAAGGTTTTGCCTTTTTCAAGATTGAAGCTAATACCATCAACGGCTTTCACTACCGCGTCAGGCTTAAACAGACCTTGTTTGACGTGGTAATGCTGTTTTAAATCTTCGGCTTTCAAAATTAACTTGCTATCGGATTGGTTCATGCGGCTGGTCTCCCTTCGCGGTCCAATGGCGTATGGCATTTCACTTGGCGATCAAGGTCGCCTTGGTTCGCAGGTTCAACCTTGCGACAATGGTCCGTCGCATAAGGACAGCGTGGGCTAAGCAAGCAACCCAATGGGCGATCATATTGACCTGGAACCACTCCTGGTAACGCTTCAAGGCGTGCTTTGCCAGAGGCAGACTCTGGTAAAGAAGCCAGTAAGGCTTGCGTGTACGGGTGTTTCGGTGTGCTGAACACTTCCGACGCTGGGCCAGATTCAACGATTTGACCCGCGTACATGACGATAACGCGATGAGCCACTTCGGCCACAAGAGCCAAATCGTGAGTGATCAACACCAAGCCCATTTGCTTCTTGCGTTGTAGCTCGATCAATAGATCTATGATCTGTGCTTGAATGGTCACGTCTAGCGCGGTTGTCGGCTCGTCTGCGATCAATAAGCGTGGATCACATGCAATGGACATGGCAATCATCACACGCTGGCTCATGCCGCCTGACAGTTGATGAGGGTAATTGTCCAAACGTGATTCCGGTGCCGGAATACCGACTTGTGTTAGCAACTCAATCGCACGGGTTCGCAGCTCTTTCTTACTGCCGCCTTGGTGCGTTTTTAACGCTTCCATGATCTGATAACCCACGGTGAAACATGGGTTAAGGCTGGTCATTGGATCTTGGAAGATCATCGCAATGTCTGAGCCTGTTAGCTTACGACGTTGCTTTTCTGGCATAGCTTGCAGATCTTGACCATCGAAGGTTAATTGGTCTGCGCTAACTTTACCTGGGAAGTCGATCAAGCCCATGATGGACAATGAACTTACACTCTTACCTGAGCCAGATTCCCCAACGATGCCGAGAACTTCCCCTTCTTCGACCTTGTAACTGATGTTATCTACGGCGCGAAAATTGCCGAAGGTAACGCTTAAATTTTCCAACTGTAACAGTGACATAACAACCTCTCTTACTGTTTCAACTTGGGATCAAGGGCATCACGCAAGCCATCGCCCATGAGGTTAAACGCCAGTACTGTGATCAAAATCATCAAACCGGGGAAAGTAACCACCCACCACGCGCGCTGAACAAACTGCAACGCATCGGCCAACATAGAACCCCATTCAGGAGTGGGTGGTTGTGCGCCAAGGCCAAGAAAGCCAAGGGCTGCCATATCTAGGATGGCGCTGGAGAAGCCTAACGTTGCTTGCACTATCAATGGGGCTAAGCAGTTTGGCAAGATACAGATGAACATCAGGCGCAGTGGGCTAGCACCGATTACGCGTGAAGATGTCACATAATCTCGGGACATTTCGGCCATGGTCGCCGCACGGGTCAAACGCACATAATGCGGTAGCGAGACAATGGAAATCGCCAAGGCAGCATTCACGATGCTTGGCCCTAAGATGGCAACGATCGCAATCGCCAACAACAAGCTTGGCATCGCCAACATGATGTCGACAATACGCATGATGGCTGTATCTATCATGCCTTTAAAGTAGCCTGCAATCAGACCCAGCAAAATACCCATGATCAAAGACGCGGTAACCGCGACTAGGCCAACGGCAATAGAAAGACGTGAACCATAAATTAAGCGAGACAAAATATCTCGGCCTACATCGTCCGTTCCTAATACAAATGACCAGTTACCACCGTCTAGCCATGCTGGTGGCAATAACAGCGCATCGCGATATTGGTCAGAAGGGGAATGCGGCGCAACAAAGTTAGCAAAGACTGCCATAAAGCAAATAATCGCAATAACGACTAAACCGGCTACAGCGCCTTTGTTGCTGCTAAAATAGTGCCAAAACTCTTGTAATGGCGTCATTGGTACTGGCGCAGTCAATGGAATGTCTGTCGTGGACGTTTTTGTAGATGTTGTCATAAACGCCTCCTTATCGGCTGTGTCGAATTCGTGGGTTAACAATGCCGTAAGTGATATCCACCAAGAGATTCACGACAATGATGATACAAGCGACAATCAAAATACCGCCTTGTACAACGGGGTAATCACGGCGTCCGATAGACTCGATCAACCATTTACCAATCCCCGGCCAAGCAAACACGGTTTCGGTCAAAATGGCGCCGGATAACAAAATACCCACTTGCAGACCGATAACGGTAATTACTGGGATCAAGGCGTTACGCAGCGCATGAATCACGATGACTCGCCAAGGTGCAATACCTTTCGCGCGAGCGGTACGAATGTAATCTTCGCTTAATACTTCCAGCATAGAAGAGCGCGTCATACGGGCAATAACCGCCATAGGGATGGTGCCGAGAACAATACTTGGCAAGATCAGGTGCGAAACCGCGGAAGAAAACGCGCCTTCTTCACCGGACAATAATGAGTCAATCAGCATGAAGCCGGTAACGTCGTCTATCCAGTACACCACGTCGATCCGTCCAGAGACGGGTGTCCAACCCAGATTAACGGAAAATACCAACATCAATAGTAGCGCCCACCAAAATATGGGCATGGAATAACCGGTGAGAGAAAACGTCATCACCGAATGGTCTATCACGGTTCCTCGTTTTACCGCAGCAAAAATACCCGCGGGCAAACCGATTAGAATTGCAAAAATAGCCGCACAAAAAGCCAGTTCAATCGTGGCCGGGAAAAGTGTGAGGAATTCTTTCATTACCGGTTCTCTGGTAATGAGGGAGTTGCCTAGGTCTCCCTGTAAAACGCCAGTGACATAGTTGTAATACTGCATGTACAAAGGCTGATCAAATCCTAACTGGGCACTCAACTCAGCGTGGCGCTCTGCGCTCACACCGCGTTCACCAGCCATGACTTCGATTGGATCACCGGGAATTAAGCGAATAAGGGTAAAAGTCAGCAAGGTAATCCCGAGGAAGGTCGGAATAACAAGGCTTAAGCGACGGAAAATAAATTGGAACATAAAGGACAGGCTCTCTTGGGATGTTATGCGACCGAGTATTTTGCTCGGTCAGCAAAACATCTGCTCGCGTCCCAGCGAGCAGATGTTTTGTTTAGTCCGAAGACCGTATTTCTAAACGTTGATTACTTGCTGACGTTGTAGAAGTAGTGACCACCAAGTGGGTCAATTTTGTAACCTTTCACTTCTTTACGGATTGGCTCGTAAACAACTGAGTGAGCAACAGTGATCCAAGGAGCTTCACGTTTGAAAACAACTTGAGACTCTTCGTACAACTTAGTTCGCTCTGCTTTGTCAGATGTTTGTTTTGCACTTAGAAGCAAGTTGTTGAACTCTTCGTTACACCACTGTGCACGGTTAGAGCCGCCAACGCCGTCACAACCTAGCAATACGTATAGGAAGTTATCTGGGTCACCATTATCACCAGTCCAACCTAGCAATACGGTATCGTGTTCACCTTTTTTAGAGCGGTTTAAGTACTCACCCCATTCGTAGGAAACGATTTCCGCTTTTACGCCAACTTTAGACCAGTCTTCTTGCATGATTTCAGCCATACGACGTGCATTTGGGTTGTATGGACGTTGTACAGGCATTGCCCAGATGTTGGTTGAGAAACCATCTGGATAACCTGCTTCAGCAAGCAGTTTTTTTGCTTTTACAGGGTCGTATGGGTAATCAACGATGTCTTTGTTGTAAGACCACATGGTTGGTGGAATTGGGTTCTTAGCGACTTTACCTGCGCCTTGGAAAACCGCATCAATGATAGCGCTCTTATCCGTTGCTAAGTTTAGGGCTTGGCGAACACGAGGATCCGTGAACGGTTTTTTCTGTGTATTAAATGCCAAGTAACCAACGTTCAAACCTTCCTGGTTCATTAGGTTGATGTTTGGATCCGCTTCCATTTGCTTAAGATCTGCAGGGTTTGGGTACGGCATAATATCACATTCGCCCGCTTTCAATTTCGCGTAACGAACAGAGGCATCTGGTGTGATAGAGAAAACAAGACGATCAACTTTTGCTTTGCCTTTCCAGTAGTCTTCAAACGCTGTGTAGCGGATCAAAGAATCTTTTTGGTACTGAACTTTTTGGAAAGGACCTGTTGCAACTGGATCGATGTCTAGCTTTTCAGGTGTGCCTTTTTTCATGTAGAAATCGGCTTGTTCCTTAGAGAAAATAGACGCGAAGTCCATTGCAAGGTTAGCAATGAAAGGCGCTTCTGGTTTCGTCAAAACGAACTTAACGGTGTAGTCGTCGATTTTTACCATTTCTTTAATCAAAGTATCCATACCCATGCCAGTGAAGTACTCGTAAGAGCCGCCGGACACTGTGTGGTAAGGGTTTTCTTTGTTGCCTTGACGATCGAAAGTGAAAATTACATCGTCAGCGTTAAAGTCACGTGTTGGCTTGAAGTCTTTTGAAGAATGGAACTTCACGCCTTTGCGTAAATGGAAAGTGTATTCAAGACCATCGCTTGATACATCATAGCTTGTTGCTAAGCCTGGCTCTGTTTCAGTCGTTCCAAGTTTGAATTCGACTAAACGGTTGAACATGTTTTTTGATGTCGCATCAAAAGTTGTACCAGCAGTATAGAACGCTGGGTTAAAGCCCTCTGGGCTACCTTCTGAACAATAAACTAGTGTGGATGCTGCGTGAGCGGATGTGCCAATTGCTCCAGCGGCCATGAGTGCAAGCGTCAGTTTTGCTAACCCTTTTTTCATTGTAACTCTCCATTAGCATAATTATATTCGTGTTTAACACGTGGGAAGTCGAATCAAGGTATTCGTTACTTTTGTGATTATCTTGGGTAGGTTAAGAGCCATCTTGTTAGTTCGAGTCTTTTACAGTTTTTAAAACAAACCCCATCCAAACTCCTAGTTCGAATGGGGTTGCTCTGCCTCGTCCCTGAGCCCCCTTTAGCTATAAATGATGAGCCTGAATAAACAGAAACCTCAAAAACAGCGTCACTGAAGAGTACTTAAGCCAATTTAAATAACCAATCGAAATAACGATATGTCCTATACGTGGAATGAATACAAAATTTAGATAAAGCGATGAAAGCCTTGAAAACAAAGGTTTAGCAGGTGAATTTCTACGTAAGGAATAGGGAAGGAAAAGGGCTTTATTTTTTAAATAATCTGCAAGAAGTGGAAAGAATGGAGGTCGAAAGAGGTTTTCTAGCGAGTTTTTGTGTGGCTAAAACGAGAACAACTCCTGCTTAATCCACCCCCTTGAAGATAAGGTGAGGAAACAAGCAACACAAGTCCATCTCTTGAAAATAAGAGGGAGTGTGGAGTGGAATAGCACAGGCTCCTCCCCCTGCTAAGGGGGAGGTTGGGAGGGGGTTACTTTTTATCAAACGCTTTTATTAGAACCGATGTGTCTTGACGACTACGGCCTTCAGCAATAAGTGCTTGATAGTCTTGATCAACCGCCTGAGTTAAAGGAATCTGGATGCCCATTTTTTCGGCCTGAGCTAGGCTCAGCCCTAAATCCTTATGCATCCACTCTATGGCAAAACCAAAATCAAATTCGTCTTTCGCCATAGTCTCACCACGGTTTTCTAATTGCCAAGAACCCGCAGCTCCGTGCTTTAGCGTATCAACGAGTGTCGCTATGTCTAACCCTGCTTTCTGAGCAAAACGAATCCCTTCAGATAAACCGGACAACACACCACCGATAAGAATCTGGTTGACCATTTTTGCAACCTGACCGTTACCGACAGGGCCCATTAAGCTAGTGGCTTTTGCGTAGCAATCTAATATCGGCTGAGCTTTGTCTAAGTCGTTTTGCAAACCACCTGTCATGACGGTTAATACGCCGTTTACGGCGCCCGCTTGGCCGCCTGAAACTGGTGCATCCATGAAGCGAAAGCCACGCTCTTGGGCTGCTTGATGAAGCTCTTTTGCCACTTCCGCTGATGCGGTTGTGTGGTCAATAAACAGAGTGCCTGATTTTGCGTATTGGAAGGCACCATCTGGACCTAAATAGACCGCACGTAAATCGTCGTCGTTGCCTACGCAGGTTAATACAATATCGGCGTCTTTTGCCGCGAGGGCCGGAGTAGTCGCAAAGGTGCCTATGTATTCGTTACACCAGCTTTGTGCTTTTTGTGTTGATCGATTGAAGACGACAACCTCATGGCCAGCTTTGCTGACATGCCCTGCCATTGGGTAGCCCATTGTTCCGAGTCCGATGAAGCTTACTTTCATTGCGTTTCTCCTTACTGCGTTGTTCGAGACATTGGTTAATGCATTAATTCAATGCACAAGATCATACGGATTTGCCGTTCGATTGCGAGATACAAAAAAGAGGTAATTGGAGCATACAGAGGCAAAATACAGTGGTTTTTGTCGTAATTAACGCCTTGTAATGAAAAAGAGGTTCGCCCGAATTACTTGTGGATAACTTTGTGCACGAAAAATCTGACGAGCGATTATTTCGCCTTAATGCGAATATGTTTAAATAATCGTGCATATTTTGTACAGAATTTGTTTTTTCCTTTTGCTTAAATTGCCATTACTCTATTAGCCAAGAGTAATGGCCGCACTGATATAATGTATTTAACTTGAGTATTATTCATTGTTGAGACTGATTCTCTTTTAATTTTTGCAAATAGAATGGCTATTTTTTAAACAAAATCAATTAAAAACAATGTGTTATGACTGAATTATATCCTTTATTGCCTCATGTAACGCGTGTGCCAACGTATCGTTCCCTTGGGCGTCTAAATGCACGCCATCGACTTCGCTAGGCTGTAAAACACCGGCAGCATTAAGGAAAATGCATTTGTTGTGTGCTGCAATATCTTGGTAGTACTGGTGAAAATGTTGTGACTTTTCAATGGCTCCGCTGAAACTCTCCGCCATAGAGCCCGTTGGGGATAAAATATTTGGTGGAGCGATGATCACAAGGGTTGGGCTTGGGAAACCGTGAGGATTTGGTATTCTTGACTTCTCGATCAGCTTCTCTACGCCTTTCGCCGCTTCAAAGGCACCCACATTGAAATGTCGCTTCAGGTCGTTGGTGCCTAGCATTAGCACTAAAATGTCTACTGGGCCAAAGGTTTCTAACGCAGCTTGAAGGTATGACAAGCCATTTCTGCCTTCCAAGAAAGGGTCATTCCATATAGTGGTCCGGCCCGGTAATCCAAAATTTATAACTTGGTGATGTTTCCCTAAAAGGTCATTTAAGATATTGGGCCAGCGTAAATGTTTTGGATAACGCCCACCATTAGGAATGCTGCCCCAAGTAAGGGAATCGCCATAACACAAAATAGTCGCCATAATCTGCTCCTTGCTTTTTTTATGAATCATTAGATAGTGTAGTTAATCTGCGGCGTTTGATCACACAATAATAACGAGCTGTGAGAGGCCAACATGAATATAATTTCTTCTACTTACTCTTCTAAAAACGACATTCACTCGGCTTTTTATCGTCTGAAGAACTTGGTGAATCAAACCCCTTTTCCATCGGCTGAAGATCGTCAGTATTGTCTTGCTCGTTTACAAGTGGCACTCATGGATCATGAAACAGCCTTATTAGATGCCTTACAAAAAGATTTTGGACAGCGTGCCCATGAAGAATCTAGATTAATCGAGCTTGTCCCTTTGCTTAGCGAAATAAAGCACGCAAAGCGCCATCTTGTTAAATGGATGAAACCGTCAAAGCGTAACGTCCATATTAGTACCTTGCCTGCTAGCGCTAAGGTGTTCTATCAGCCCAAAGGCGTTGTTGGTGTCATCTCCCCTTGGAACTATCCTGTATTGCTCTCTCTCGGGCCTTTAGTAGGGGCATTGGCTGCTGGCAACAAAGTGATGATGAAACTGTCGGAGTTTTGTCCTGAAACCAACCGAGTATTGCGTGACATAGTGACTCAAGCTTTAGGAGAACGCTGGGTGGAAGTCGTCGAGGGTGATGCTGAGATAGCCAACGAGTTTAGTCTGTTGCCATTCGATCACCTATTGTTTACTGGTTCGACATCCGTTGGTCACATTATTATGCGCAACGCTGCTGAGAATTTAACGCCTATTACTTTGGAGTTGGGTGGTAAATCTCCTTTACTAGTTGCTCCGTCGGCGGATTTACGTGATACCGCCAAGAAGCTTGTGTTTGGCAAGGCTCTGAATGCAGGACAAACCTGTGTCGCCCCCGACTATATTATGTGTCATTCAGAGCAAAAGCAGACCTTAATTGAGTATATTCAACAGGAGCTTGCTGCTTATTATCCTGATGGTGTTCTCAGTCCTGATTACACGAGTTTGATTAACTCTCGCCAATTAGACCTCCTGAAAGGTTATTTAGACGAAGCCAGAGCCGCTGGTGTCGTGTGTGACAATCTCATGCCACAGGGGCCAGAGGAAAGCGCTGGTAAGCTGGCGTTGCATGTTCTACATCAGCCTGACGATGATTTAAGCGTAATGCAGGATGAAATCTTCGGGCCCTTGTTACCCATTCTCACTTATAGCGAGATATCTGAAGCCTTGTCTTATATTCAGCAAAGACCTCGGCCTTTAGCAATGTACTTGTTTACGCAACAAAATGATGATCAAAGGCGATGCGAGGAAAATATCGCCAGTGGCAGCTTGGTGATCAACCACACTTTGGTTCAAGTGGCGCAGGCGGATTTACCATTTGGTGGGATTGGTGCGTCAGGAATGGGCGCCTATCATGCTGAAGAAGGCTTTCACACCTTTTCCCATAGCAAATCGATATTGTGCAAACGTGGGCCAAATGTTCTAGCTTTGCTACGGCCGCCATATGGGCGTCGTATTCATCGGTTAGTCGCAAAATACTGGCAATGGCTTTAATAAAATAAAAGTTCCACGCAGGTATCTCAACATGGGATTTGTCGCTCTATTGTATTTTATGTATTTATTTCAACGCATTGAGTCGACTCGCAAAGGTTGAGATCACGAGTATTTCTAATACAATCCATATAAAGGTGTTATCGCGTCTTGTTTTCAAAAAATGATTTCTTGCCTTATATTTTAGTATTGTGATTGTTAATAGAGTATTTCAACGCTCTGATAATTCAAAATACTGAGTAAAGATGAGGAAGGTTTGTGGTCTGTAATGATGCAATCGTAATCGCTCATTTTTCCCCATAGACAACGGGATTCTGTTTCGAATTTTGTGCTGTCGATAACCAAAATTCGATAATGGCAATGTTCAACCAAGGCTTCTCGTGCCATGACCTCGTCATCAGTGAAATCAAATAAATGGCCCTGTTTATTAGCTGCAGCGACAGAGAAAATGCCAATGTCCGCTCTGTAGCGCTGAAAAAATCGCATGGCATCACCACCAATAACGTCTTGATCGCGCATTCTGACGCGCCCGCCTGAAATAGTCAGTTCACAGTCTGGATGCTCGCATAAGTTACGTGCAGCATGAAGATTAGTCGTCATTACCTGCAAACCTTGAAATAGTGCAAGCTGGTTGGCGACTTCGGCCACGGTTGAACCACTTCCAAGAAAGATGGATTGATAGTCGGCAAGCTTGCTTATACAAAGGTCGGCAATGTGTTTTTTTCCGGCAGCATGGCGTATTCGACGTTGATCGAAACTGATGTTTTCGCGATGAGGAAAAGGAATGACTTCGCCATGGCTGCGTAATACCAAGCCTTTTTCCGCTAATAACCGAATATCTGAACGAACGGTTTGTACTGAGACCGAAAATTCGTCGGCAACAGCTTGTAGTGTCTGACGTCCTTGTTTATTCACCCATTGCACGATGTCATAGTGCCTTTTGTTCATAGTGATCCAGTCCTTTTCATAAGGCTTTAAAGTGAAGATTGTCGAAACGAAAGTAATCCGGCATTAAACGAAATTTTTTCGTCACTATAATGTCAAATTATGTCGGTATTGTTGCAGCTCACTTATCAAAAAGAGAGTTTCTCCATGACCGTTAAGAAGACCTTATTGCTATGTGCTGCGGCGCTTGCTCTTCCTCTTTCCGTACAAGCTCAAGATGTTTTGACCTTGTATACCAGTCAGCCAAACAAAGATGCACAAATGACGGTGGATGCATTTGAAGCAGCCAATCCTGATATTAAAGTGGAATGGGTGCGTGACGGAACGACCAAGTTAATGACGAAGTTGCGTGCTGAGTTATCGTCTGGCGTGGTGAAACCCGATGTATTGCTTATCGCCGACAGCGTGACCATGGAGTCCATGGTATCGGATGATTATTTGTACCCCTACATGAGCCCTAATCGCGACCAATACGAAGACAGTTTGTACAGTGAAGATGGCTATTATTACGGCACGAAACTGATTACTACAGGTATTGTTCGTCATAAAAAGGCATCACAACATCCAACGGATTGGAACGATTTTGTCAAGCCGGAATATAAAAACCAAGTCGCGATGCCAAGCCCTTTGTATTCTGGAGCAGCCTTAATTCACCTTGCGACGCTAACTGATGATGAATCACTAAGTTGGAATTATTATGAGCAGTTGCATGCCAATCAGGTGATGGCACAAGGCGGCAATGGTGGTGTACTGAAAGCAGTGGCATCAGGAACGAAACCTTACGGCGTTATTGTAGACTTTTTGGCAATACGCGAAGCGGCGAAAGGCTCGCCGATAGAGTTTATTTTCCCTAAAACAGGCGTGTCCATGGTCACTGAACCTGTGGCCATTATGAAGGAAGCTAAGAATAAAGCAGCGGCAAAACGCTTTGTGGACTTCTTATTATCCAAAAAAGGTCAGGGTTTGGTATTAGAGCAAGGATATTTGCCAGCTCGTAGTGATATTGGCGTGCCAGAAGGCTTTCCAAAACGTGCCGACATTCGCTTGATGCCGTTCGATGCAGCAAAAACATTGCGCGATAATGAGGCGAATAAAGCGCGTTTTAGCAAGATCTTTGAAGGTTAAGAAAAATGACACCTTCGTTAATAAAACGACGTTTTATGGACAGTGCTTCCATGGACAACCAGCTGCGCTGGTTGTCCATTGGACTGTTCGTGTTGATCGCAACAATAAGCGTATTACCAAGTCTACGTTTATTGGTAGAAGCCTTGAGCCATACTACCTTTTCGACATCTTCACCAATGGCTGAAGTACTGCGCAGTGAACGAACTTGGATAGCCTTACGTAATAGTTTCTACACCTCAGGTTTAGGCACTCTTATCGCGGTGATTTTGGGGTGCGGCTTTGGTTTTGTGGTGACGTTAACCAATATTCGTGGCCGTGGTATTTGGGTATTTTGCTTTATGTTGCCGATGATGATCCCGCCACAAGTGACGGCGTTGAGTTGGTTGCAATTATTTGGCCCAGCGAGCCCAATTTTAAATACTCTGGGCATAGAGCCTGCGTTGGGAAGCCCACAACCTATGTATTCGGCAGAAGGCATTGCCTTATTGTTAGGCATACAAAGTGCGCCCTTGGTGTTTCTGGCCTTGCGTACACAGCTTATTTCATTGCCGCAGGATTTATTAGAAGCGGCTCAATTGTCCCGTGCTTCTCAGTTTCGAATTTGGGTCAATATCATTCTGCCTTTGTGTCGCAGTGCGATTATTGCTGGCGCCGCGTTAGCCTTTGTTTCTTCTCTGGGGAATTTTGGTATTCCTGCGATGTTAGGAATTCCTGCAGGTTACATCGTTTTACCAACTTTGATTTATCAGAAAATGGCTGGATTTGGTAACGATATGTTGAGTCAAGTAGCGGGCTTGTCGATGATTATTGCATTGTTGGTATTGGCGGGCATGTTGTTACAGCAATGGCTACAGCAACGCAGTCGTTATGCTTTATTGGGTCATACGGCGCAGTCTTTGTCTTTTCGTCTTAAACAATGGCGTTTGCTTCTCGAAATTCTGCTGGCTTTGGTGTTGTGTTTTATCTTGGTCGCGCCGCTGTTTGCCTTGATTGTCAGTTCATTGGTACCAGCGCTTGGCATGCCATTAAATGCGGAAACTATTACCTTTGGCGCGTTTTACGAAATGATTGGGCGGCAAGGTGTTACGGTTAGAGCTTTCGAAAATAGCGCATTTTTGGCTTTTTCTAGCGCATTAGTATTGATGCTGGTGTCTTTGCCACTGGGCTATTTGTTGATGCGTCTACCAATGCGAACTAGAGCTGTGATCGCCAGCTTGATCGAAGTGCCTTATGCCATCCCAGGCATAGTCTTAGCTATTGCTTTTATTTTGTTGTTCGCCAAGCCTTTACCTTTTATTGAGGTCAGCTTGTACGGCACTTTAGGTATTATTTTCTTGGCGTATTTGTCTTGTTTTTTGAGCGTGTGTTTGAAGCCAGTATTAAGTGCCATGTCTCAGCTTGACCCCGCTTTAGAAGAAGCCGCTCAGCTTGCTGGCGCAAGGCCGATACAGCGCTTGATGGATATTATTTTACCTCTCACTGCACCCGCCTTTTTCGCTGGTGGATTATTAGTGTTTTTGATCTCAATTAATGAACTGACGGTGTCCGCTTTGTTGTGGAGTGCGGGCAATGAAACCCTGGGTGTATTGATTTTTAATCTCGATGAAAGTGGCGACAGTGTTTTGGCCTCGGCCATTGCTGTGCTAGTGGTTTTGCTGGTCGCAGGGCTAATGAGTTTATTGAGTCTGTTTGCCCCTCGTCTGCCCAAAGGAGTGATTCCATGGCACGGTTAATATTGGATGGTGTTGAAAAATCTTTTCATGGTGCGCCGGTTGTAAAAGATTTGAATTTAACCATTGAGCCGGGTGAGTTTGTTGCCTTACTTGGGCCAAGCGGTTGTGGTAAATCGACCATTTTAAGAATGCTGGCAGGATTTGAGAAGGTTTCAAATGGTCAAATTATTCATGGCGATGACTGTCTTTCTAGTTCGATGCGTCATGTACCAACAGAAGAAAGAAACTTCGGCATGGTGTTTCAATCCTATGCACTTTGGCCTCATATGACGGTGAAAGAAAATGTCGGCTACCCGCTGAAAGTACAGAAAACACCGACAGCTGAACGTAATAAGCGCATACAAGACGCTCTGGAAATTGTTCAGTTAGAAGAGTTCGCCGATCGTTTGCCAGCGCAACTAAGTGGCGGTCAGCGTCAGCGCGTGGCGTTAGCGCGTAGTTTGGTCACCGAGCCAGATGTGGTGTTGTTTGACGAACCGCTCGCCAACTTAGATAGACATTTGCGAGCGACGATGGAAGAAACCTTCCGCGCCTTTCACAAACGCACAGGCGCGACCATGGTTTATGTCACCCATGATCAATCCGAAGCCATGTCATTGGCCGATAAAATTGCTGTGTTGAATAAAGGGCAGTTGGTGCAATGGGGAACGCCTCAGGAACTGTATGCAAGACCGAGAAATACTTGGCTAGCGAATTTTATTGGTCGAGGTTCTGTGTTGTCAGTGGCTGCGGTTGCTCCTTCGCAATACTTGAATGGTGCCAATTTGCACGAGTTGATTGACCAGCATTCGCCGGACAGGGCGGCCAGTTCTGTGCTCGTGCGTCCACAAGATATTCATTTCGTCAGCGCGGACGATTCAGCACTGATTGTTAGCGTTCACAGCTGTATTTTTCGTGGCGAGCGTTACGATATTGAACTGACGCTAAAAGATGGCCATCGCTTACTCGCGTACAGCGATGTGCCTATGGCGCTAGACAGTCAGCATCATATTCGTCTTGGGCAAGCTTGGTCGCTTGAGCGTGAAGTATGAAGGTCATTATTGATATTCTAAGTGGCGCAGGAAGGAAAACTGCTGCCGCGATTTTGGTGACCTACGAAGCGGACAACCAGTCAAAACCAATTCGTTTTTTACTCGACGCGGGTGGCGCGTTAGAAGTGGGCGAAGACAAAGGCTGGACGCAACCAGATCACTTAGACGCGATTTTCATTTCCCATGATCATCAAGATCACATGGGCGGTTTGATCGACATCGATAGCCAAGTTCCGGTATACGCGACGTTACCCGTTCAGCAGCAATTGCCAGCGCATTTGAATCTTCATACTTTGCCTATTTGCGGGACGACGATTGTGTCTGGTATTAAGGTGACAACAGGTTCGGCAGGCCATTCCTTTGGCGGTGTGTGGTTGCATCTTGATGTGGGTGATGGTGTCTTTTACAGCGGTGATTTTAGCCTCGAATCCGGTTTGTATCCTTTTACAATGCCGCCACAAGCGAATGTTGCTTTACTCGATGCGTCCTATGGTTTGTACGACAATTCATTAGAGCAATGTAAAAACGCCCTGCTGCATTATCTCAATGACGAGCGCGCATTGCTGATGCCGGTTCCGCAAACGGGACGAGCGTTAGAAATGGCCAGCTGGCTAACGTCGATAGGTTTCCATGATTGGTCTCTAGCAGAAGATTGCATTGCGCCAGAAAATGTTTTGGATGGGCCTGAAGGTTGTGTGTGTGCCGAAATTCGACCTGTCTTGCAAAGTATGAAAAGCCAACCATTTAACCCTGATGCAAAGGTGGTGCTGTGCGGTGATCCTGATGGGTTGGGTGGCGAAGCGGCAGTTTTATTGCAGCAGCCAGAGCGATATTTGCCGGTTTATACCGGACATTTGCCAGAACACGCTCGTCAGGCCGTGAGCGAAGACAGGGCGCATTTCGAACGTTGGAATGTGCATCCGCGTAAGCAAGATCTAAAGCAGCTGGTGGATCATCTTGGCTGCCGTATTTGTGTTCCCTTGTTTCACACCATGAAAGATCTAAATGAGTGGCGACAGGCTCTTGGCCCAAGCGTTACTGCAGATTCTTATATTTAGTTAGATTGTATAGAGTTAGATTATGACCTTACTTGCTAAACCTTTCGTCTTTGCGCGACATGCGCAGAGCGAGTTTAATGCTGCGTTTCGTATCGGCGGTTTTACCGACAGTCCGTTAAGCGCAATGGGGATTCAACAAGCCAAAGAGGCAGCGCAAATATTAAGCGCCATTGATTGGAGTGTTGTGGTAACCAGTACTTTAAAACGCACCCAAGAAACGGCTTTTTATGCGCTACCAAAGCAAACTGCTCTGCCTTATGAGCAGCTTAAAGAGCGTAATTGGGGAGATCTTGAAGGCTGCCCGATAGAACAGCAATTGCCCTATGACGTGACGCCGCCTAATGGCGAATCTTGGCAAGACTTTGAAGCCCGTGTGCTTAGTGCATTGAATGAGATCCTCAGCGAGTATTCATGGCCTCTGATTATTGCGCACTCTGGCGTTTATCGAGTGCTCAATAATGTCATCAACGGCACACCTTATTGCCCAAGAGTTGGCAATGTTACTCCTATTTCTTTTGTGCCTAGCGAAGATGAAAACAGCTGGGAAGTTACCTCTTTTAAAGGAAGTTTTATATGATACCAAATACCATAATTGTGGATTTAGATGGCACGCTTGCCAAGTTCGATCACACTGAAGTTGCTCATTGGGTGCTCGGTGCAGAAAAACATTGGGATCCTTTTTTTGAGCATATGAAACATGCACCAGTGATCGAAAACGTACTGCGCTTGGTGAATATTCTCAAGCAACAAGGTCAACATATTTTAATTTGCAGTGGCCGTCCTGAGTCCCATAAACAGCATTCGCTTGAATGGATTCAAAAACACAATATTCCGTGTGACGGTATTTATTTACGTCCTGAACACGCCGATGCCTTGCCAGACGAGGACGTTAAAAAAGCCTTATTGGAGAAAATTCACGAAGATGGTTTCACGCCTTGGCTGGTATTGGATGACCGCGACGCTGTGGTGCAAGGCTGGCGTAACCTAGGGTTGACTTGCCTACAATGTGCGCCGGGGAATTTCTAATGTTTCTCGCATGTAGGTATAAGGTGCTAATTTTATAATATAAGATCTTAAGCTGAAGAGGTTAGCTATTTATTATGAAACTTATCATTCTAGTTTTTATTCTTTTTTCGGTCGTCAGTTGCAGTAAAAAAGCCTTATATACCAATCTACAATATAACCATACTTCTGCCTGTGAGAAATTAAAATCGAATCAGTATGAGGATTGTATGAGCCAGTACAGTGACTCTTACGAGGACTACACAGCAAAACGTCAAGGGACAACATTGAATAAATAGCTAATTTTATCCTCGTGACTAGCCTTGTTATCTAGCTCGCGCTAGCATGAGGAAATTTCTTTCGGAGCTTGGCTCATGTTTCAACTTGTTCTTCTTAGTAATCAACAACATATCGATGTAGCGAATCTGTCGTTGTCTGCCGAATTAATGGGCCTGCCGAAAGACATTCCAATTAGCGTACAGCAGACTTGTCTAATGGGCGGTAAGCAAACTGGTTCGCGTTTGATCACTTTGACCGTGGGAGACTCTGTGGTTCGTGTTGTGCCGACTCGTGGCATGGCGGTTCTTGATGTCGTTAGGAAAGATACGGCAGGAAAGGACGTACGCTTTGGTTGGGATTCACCTGTTAAAGAAGTGGTTCATCCAAGCTTTATTAATCAAGAAACATCTGGCGGTATTGGTTGGTTAGATGGTTTTAACGAGATGATTGTACGTTGTGGTTACCAGTGGGCAGGTCACCCAGGCCAAGATGGCGATGAGTTTTTGACATTGCACGGTCGTATTCAAAATACACCTGCTGACGAAGTAACTTTAGAAGTCGAGCAAGTGCCGCCGTATCGTGTGACCTTGCGCGGCCGAGTTGATGAAAAGCGTTTTAAGTCCACTAATTTCGAACTACATACTGTCTTGTCACTCACTCCTGATGAGCCATATTTATTGATTGAAGATACCTTGACCAACAAAGGCAGCTATCCACGCGAATACCAAGCGATCTACCACAATAACTTTGCTCAGCCGATTCTTGAAAATGGTGCGCAACTTCATGTTCCCATGGCGGAATTGTCACCGTTTAATGACTATGCTGCTGGTGGTTTGAGTGATTGGAATCAAGTGCCTGCGCCCACCAAAGATTTTGACGAAATGGTGTTTAATATTCGCCCGCTGAGTGACAAGAATGGTTTTTCCCATGCGTTATTGCATAATGCAGAGGCAAGCCGTGGTATAGAAGTGAGTTATCAAACTAATACTTTGCCAGTACTGACCATATGGAAAAATACGGACACACTAGAACAAGGTTACGTAATGGGAATCGAGCCGGGCACCAGCTTTGCTTATAACCGCTCTTATCAGCGTAATTTAGGTTTGGTGCCGACGATTGACGCGGGTGAGTCGAAACACTTTGTTGTGCGTTTTGGTTTGTTAACGGATGAAAGTCAAATCAAAGCCAGTGTGGAGAATATCGCTCAAATACAAAGTGCTCAAACCGCTCAGATGTTGTCTACGCCGATTGTGCGCCTTGGTGAAGCATAGAGGTTCGGGAGTATCGCTCCCAATCACCAGCTTCCATATAGGGTGCGTTATCGAGAGATTTGTTATAAACATAAATCCAGCCTCTACCGTAAGGCGAGAAAACACGCTTTCTAACATACATAGAGCTTTCTGGCGTTTTTGGGTCGTAGCCTTCCAGTTGATCCAAAGACGCGAGTATCTCGTCTGATACGTCGTACCATTCCACTC
The DNA here is from genome assembly GCF_003337275.1 of Marinomonas foliarum. GTDB lineage: Bacteria > Pseudomonadota > Gammaproteobacteria > Pseudomonadales > Marinomonadaceae > Marinomonas > Marinomonas foliarum. Next base: position 184,344 of record NZ_QPJQ01000002.1, read on the forward strand.
GAATTCGGCCGCTTTCGTCATGGGTCGAAGCAATACCTGGAAAGTTACCTAGGTTGTGCATGCGAAAACCAGTTAGCCAGCCTAAACCGATGCGTTTGCATTCGGTAAGAAGTTCATGATTATTGAGCCCCTCACGAAGCGTTCCGTACACAGCAACAATGTTTGTAGGCATATTGAATTCCATAATGACAATCAAAGTGCACAAGATGAACTTGGTGGCGGTGTATTTCAAGTCCTCTAGATGGAAATTACAATGCCATGACACAACCTTGATGCATTCATGAAACTACGGACATTTGAATCGTTCGACTCAGCCTTTCACGAGATTTTGACCGTGCGCTTTTTCATGATCAAGCAGCCAGCGTTTTCTCTCTAATCCTCCCGCGTAACCGGTTAAGCTGCCATCCTTACCAATGACTCGATGGCAAGGAATAACAATGGCAACACGGTTCATACCGTTGGCTCTGGCGACAGCTCGTACAGCTTTGGGATTATCCAGGCGTGTTGCTTGTTCTTGATAGCTTGCTGTTTCACCAAATGGAATGGTGCCAAGCATCTGCCAAACGGCATTTTGAAAGTCGGTTCCTGGAGTATGAAGGGATACATTAAATTCGCTTCGTTTGCCTGAGAAGTATTCTGCTAACTCTTGTTTTAGTTGCTTAATATGCGCATTTTCACCCGCAACGATAGGCGCTTTCAAACGACGCTGTAAGTCTTCAAATTCAGTTTCTAACATACGTCGGTCAACGAATTCTAATAGACAAATTCCTTCCTCTGTTGCGCAGACAAACATAGGGCCAATGGGCGTTGTTAGCCTATCGATTAAAATCACAGCATTCTCCAAATTTAGGGTTGGCGCATGGCCAAGTAACTTTTTAAAAGTGTAACCGAAACCACTTAAGGAATCGTAGCCTGAATCTAACGCGGTACTGGTGGCCGTTTTGCCTGTCTTTAGTTCCTGAAAGGCATAATTGATGCGATACATGCGCTGGAAGGTTTGAAATGTCATACCGTAGTGCTGATTAAACCAACGACGTACAAAGATGGGCCGTATTCCAGATTCTCTTAATGTTTGGTCGGTGATTTTTGCCTTAGTACAATCGCGTACGAGGTTTATCGCCACTTGTACTTCATACGGTGCTTCGTGAGTATTTTCAGTTGGTCGACAGACTTTGCAGGGGCGAAATCCTGCGTCCATTGCATCTTTGAAATGCGTGTAAAACACGACATTTTCGCGCTTTGGTTTACGTGCTCGACAAGTCGCAATACAGAAAATAGACGTGGTTTTAACTCCCACAAAAAATACGCCAACGTAACTGGGCTCACGATTGAGTAAGGCTTGATAATAACCATCAGCTTGTTTTTCATTTGTTATTAACATGCGAATGTCCGTTTTGAATAGTTGTTTTTTAGATCGGCGTTGTGTTGATAAAACTAGGTTAGCTTGATTCTCTTTGTAGCAACAACCGAAAACTGAACGAGTATTTTTTATTGTTCTTCGAATAGAGGTAAATTATCTTTTGTCAGATTGACCAATACTCCTTATTATTCGTCCCTTCTTCAGGTCCTAGCTTCTTTGAGAGTAATCTAAGGATGATGTTATGGATTACAGTTTATTTACTGTGTCTCTTTTGATTGGTACAGGTTTTATTGCTGGCATTATCAATACGCTGGCTGGAGGCGGTTCAAATTTAACATTGCCAGCGCTGATGGTTATGGGAATGCCGGCAGACATCGCCAATGCAACAAACCGAGTTGGTGTGTTTTTACAGAATGTGGCGGCGACCTTTGGTTTTCGCAAAGCGAAGAAGCTTGATAATGCGGACATCTTGCCAGTAATGATTCCGTCGTTACTTGGTGGCGTGGTCGGTGCGTTTGCTGCCAGTTATGCACCAGAAAATTGGCTTAAACCTTTGCTATTGAGCGCCATGATTGGCATGACGATTATCATGATTGTTCGTCCTACCATGATGGCTCCACCAGAAGGTACAGTCCCTTTTAAAGTATCGGAAAAGCCAAGCGCATGGATTGCCTTATTTGTTGCAGGTGTATACGGCGGTTTTGTTCAAGCTGGCGTGGGCTTCATTTTAATTGCCGCATTGGCCGGGACACTTCGTTATGACCTTGTGCGAACGAATGCATTGAAAATGGTCTGTACGTTAGGTTTTACCGCTTTGGCATTAGGCGTTTTTATTTGGAATGATCAGATTCTGTGGATTCCTGGCCTAATACTGGCTTCTGGTACCATGCTAGGATCCTTCCTCGCTGTGAAAATGGCAATTAAAGCCAACCCAAAACATCTAAAATGGTTTCTTTTCATTATGACCGTTTGTGGCAGTGCTGCTGCTCTTTTAAGTGATTAAATACTTTAATACCTGATAGGTAGCTGATATGTACACCCCAAAGTATTTCGAAATAAACGACCAAGAAGAGCTGCTCGCCTTTGTGAAAGCTTTTCCCTTCGCGACCTTAGTTTCGAATGGCGAAGACGGTTTAAACGCTGAACATATTCCTATGTTGGTTCATGTTGATGATGAGAATAGAGTTTGCTTGCAAGCTCATATCGCCAAGGCGAATAAGTTGTGGCAGAACCTTGCGAACCAAGCAGATGTCTTGGTGATTTTCCAAGGCGAAAACGCCTATATTTCACCAAATTGGTATCCTTCCAAAAAGGTAGATGGTAGAGCCGTTCCAACTTGGAATTATCGAGCGGTTCATATCCAAGGCACGATCAATTTTATCCACGACATTAAATGGAAATTAGCATTACTGGAAAAACTCACCAATATCCATGAGAAGGAACAACCAGTTCCTTGGTCAATCTCCGATGCGCCGCAAGAATACATCGATAGACTGCAAGCCGCTGTCGTTGGTATTGAAATTACCGTGACTGACATTCAGGGCAAATACAAGCTCAGCCAAAATCAGACAACTGAGAACAAAAACGGTGTAAGAGATGGCTTAGCCGAAGCGAAACAACCCCTTGCTGAACTGATAAAACCATGACCTTGCGTTAAATATAGCGATCGTTAAATGTTAATATCTTTGATGTGAAGTGCCTGTTTTTTAGCTGCCGTGGTAGCCTGAATCACTGCATTAATGCCATGAGGACTGTGCAAATAAGCTGGCCTTGACGATTCACGCCAGCTTTAGGAAAGATCTGTTTTAGCTGAGAACGAATGGTAGCCTCGCTTTTTGATCGATTTTCAGAAATTTCTTTCAAGCTCATCCCTAGAACTAAATCAGCACACAACTTGGATTCAGCAGGGGATAAATCAAAATACGCTGCGATCAATTCTGGTGTGGGCATTGAGCGTTTAGCGCTATCATACAGAGTGGCCAAAATACCGCTGCCTTCTATTGGGGAAAGTGTCATAACCACAGGCTCTTGGCCACTCGCCTTAAAGATAATCACATCATTTTCATAAATGCCTTGGCCCATGCTAGCGCGAATAATTTGGGTTGACGCCGTTAGAAATGAGTTTGTATGTTGGGCATTTTTGAATTCAAGACGTTTGTCTTTTACAGATATTTGATCGTGCCTTGATAAGAAGTCTTCGGCTTTTTGGTTCGCATAAATCAGCTCAGATCGTTCATTTAAAATGAAACTGGGATTGGGTAACGCGTCGATGAGCGCTGCCATAGATCGATTCGTGGTATTGGTTTTATCAAGTTGCTTATATAAAAGCACTGCTTGTTTGATAAAAGGTACCAAACGATTTAGCTGAGCAATTTCAGCCTCTTGATAAGCCCCTTGTTCCACTGTTCTTTGCATGGCCAACAATGTCGTATGTGTTTCCGTACTGTCGACCACCAGCCATGCACTATCAATCATGTTTTGATCTTGCTGCCAGCGATCGTAATTGGGTAGGTGCTTAACTTGCTCAATCAAAGACAGTGCTGTCTGAAATTGTCCAGGATGACAATGAATAGCATGATTGGAGACTAAGTCGCTCTCAATCATCTTGTTGTTTATGTACCATTCCATAAACTCTAAAGATAAGCCTGCGTACCAAATGCTTTCTATTTGTAAGGGATGTTTTCTAATGACGACCAGCTCAGCGGCACAGGCATCAATAGATTCCGTCAGTAGATCTAGGAAAGTATGAAAGCCTTCTGTTTCTATCAGGGCTGCATACAAGGATTGAATCAGCTGTGGTTCTTTTGATAATGGCTCGCAAGTGAACCTTGTATCCAGAATAGATTGGGGCATAGTTTTTACTACATCATTATTTTCTTAATAAAAGACATACTTTATTTTCAGCTCATACTAGATCAAGAATAGTCCTAGGTTTTATATTACTCTGATGATACATAATTATGACTAAGACATAATATAGTTATACCTAAGTGCACTATTTTTCTCTATAGACTCCTTGGTGACTTCCCACACTTTAAAGTTATTTTTTGTATTCGACTCTCCGGAAATGTAAGGTGAGAATTATCGGCTCAAGCGGATGGAGTGCGGAGAGGGCACCATGAGAATAAGACATTTCAAATCTTCAGATTCAACAAAAATAGCCGATCTTTTTCATGGTTCAGTGCATTCAATAAGCTCTGATATCTATTCAAAAGAACAGTTAGAAGCTTGGGCGCCAACACCGCCAGATTACACTATGTGGAAAGTGCGGTTAGAAAAAACTAAACCTTTTGTCGCTATTATTGATGGCGTGGTTGTTGGTTTTATCGAACTAGAACTGGATGGCCATATAGATTGCATGTACGTACACAGGGACTACCAACGCCAAGGCGTGGCGAAGGCACTTTTTAAGCACGTTAGTCACGAAGCGAGAAAAAATGGCTGTAAGACACTGTATGTTGAAGCCAGTATTCTTGCTAAAGCCTTCTTCGAAAAAATGGGCTTTGGTATTGAGTCTGAAAACATTGTTAAGAAGAACCGCCAAGAATTGATCAACTATTCTATGAGCGGTTTACCAAAGCCTTAGTTTATTCTCCTCAAACTTCTCCTGTGTTCAGCAGCATGCCTTGTGGGCTGGTGTCGAAGAGCAAGACGCGATTCAAATCTACCGACATCGAGATATTTTCTTGGCGTTTGACATGGGAGCGTAGGTCGAGTCGGGCTTTGGCGTCTTCACCACCGAGTTTGAACATGATTTCCTTATCGAAGCCAAGGTTTTCCACCAGTTCCACTTGTATATCGTTGAATTCAAATAGGTTGTCACTGGGCGATGACAAAGCGCTGTCTTCAAAGAAGTCAGGGCGAATGCCAACCAAAACTGTGTCGTGGGATTTGAGGTCCTGTAAATCTACATTGGCGATTTTCGCCGCTGGTAGTCGGTAATTATCGAATACCAGATCTTCACCTTCTATCTTGGCTTCGATCAAGTTCATCGCGGGTGAACCAATAAAGGTCGCGACGAAAGTATTGGTGGGTTGCAGGTAAATTTCCATCGGTGTGCCGACTTGTTCGACGATGCCATCGCGCATGACCACAACGCGGTCGCCCAAAGTCATGGCCTCGATCTGATCGTGGGTAACGTAGATCGCCGTCATGTTGTATTGATGCTGAATACGGGCGATTTCTGTCCGCATGTGATGGCGCAATTTAGCGTCCAAATTCGACAACGGCTCATCAAACAAATACACATCCGCATCACGAGCCAATGCTCGCCCCATGGCGACACGTTGGCGCTGGCCACCAGATAAATCGGCAGGTTTGCGATCCAAGTAGTCGTCGAGCTTGAGCATTTCCGATACGTCGGCCAGTTTCTCTTTAATCGTCTCTGCATCGGCGCCGGATTTTTTCAAGCCAAAGACGATGTTTTCTCGCACCGACATATGCGGATACAAGGCGTAGTTTTGGAACACCATGGCGATGTTGCGTTTGTGTGGTGGCAAATCATTAATGGCGCGGCTGCCAATCTGGATTTCTCCCTGGGTGATGTCTTCCAACCCTGCCACCATGCGCAGCGTGGTACTTTTACCGCAACCGCTTGGGCCAACCAGCACGACAAACTCACCGTCTTTTACTTCTAAATTGAGGTTCTTTACGATCGGCAAGTTACCGTAGGATTTATTCACGTTACGTAAGATTACTGAGCTCATAATTCTATTCCTTATCCTTTAACGCCGCCGTCTGTGAGGCCACCTGACAAATGCTTATTCGCCAACATGAAACAAATCACCACCGGTAGCAGAGTCAACATGGATGCGGCCATGATGCGATCCCAAATGGCGTTTTTCGAGGTAAACAGGGTTTGCAATGCCAAGGGCAAGGTTTGGAAATCTTGGTATTGTTTGAGGAACACGGAAGCAAACAAATACTCGTTCCAAGCGATGACAAAACAATAGATAAACACGGTAAACAGCATGGGTTTCGACAAGGGCATGATGATGCGCCAGAAGGCTTCTACCCTTGAGCAACCGTCCATCATTGCCGCTTCTTCTAAGGAGAAGGGAATGGTACGAAAGTAATTTCCCAACATGTACATGGCGACTGGCAAGGTCTGAATCAGATAAATCAAAAACAGACTGAAAATTGTCCCTGCGGCGCTGGATGCCAAGCCAACGTTGACGCTCATTTGATAAAGCGGAACCATCAGCAATACGCCGCCAACCATGTAGACAAACAAAACACCGTTTGCCATTAAAGATTGCGCAGGGAAACGTAAGCGCGCAATGGCATAGGCAGCAAGAGACGCCAAAAAAGTCGAGCAAATCCCTGTCACGAAGGAAATCACAAAGGTATTGAGCATGTAGCGACCAAACGGAAACACATCGCCGCCGGCGCTAAATTTATCCAGCAGCATCTGCTTTTTCTCGGCTGACAACGCGGGGTTGTCCAGTAGGCGTTGCACACTCGCAGGGACATCCACTTCTTTTGCTGGCATCAAGCCAAGTAGCTCTTTGTAGGCATCCAAGTGTAAAACACGAGGAATGAGTGATGGATTACCCCAATCTATCGGATGTTTTAACGAGGTTGATAGAATCTGCAGAAATGGAAACACGCAGAAAATCACCAACGCGAGCACCAAGGCATACAAAATCACAGACTGGGTGGTTGAGCGTTTATTCATCATATTCTTCCCCTACCACTTAAGGACTTTACGAACGTACAGCCAGATCAAGCCGACCAGCACGAGTAATTGAATCACCGAAATCGCGGCTGCTACGCCTTGATCGACAATGCCTGCGAACGCTTGGTAATATGTGAAAATTGGCAAGGTTTCGACATTGGGTGCAAGCAAGTAAACATCTTCAAAGCGGTTCAAATTCCAGATAATGCGCAGCAACACCACGGTGGCAATGACGAATCTCAGCTCTGGTAAGGTCACGTGCCAAAACCGTCCCCACGCATTTTGTCCATCTATCGCGGCGGCTTCGTACAAGTCTTTCGGTACGCTTTGTAATTTGGCGAGAAACAGCAAATAGGCGATCGGAAAATGCTTCCAAATATCGAAAACAATCACGACAAATAGAGCCGAGTCTGGGTTGCCTATTAGGTTCTCTCGAGTGTCTGTCAGGTGCAACACATCGACCACCACGTGGTTATAAATGCCGTTCACTGGATCGAAAATAAACTGCCAGCCAAATACCACACTGATGACGGGGGCAAAGTAAGGTAGGAGAATCAAACCGCGAGCCAGGTTGCGAAAGCGAAACTCTTGATTCATCAAAATGGCGGCCGCCAAGCCCAATACCGTTGTCCCGATTACAGTGCCAATTAGATAAATAACCGACACGCCGATGGAATGGTAATAACGCGGATTGCCGAGCAAATCCGTGTAGTTTTCCATGCCGACGAACGTCTTGGTGCCATTGAGTTGAACGTCAAAAAAGCTCAGATAGATGTTGAATAGAATTGGGTAAATCACCAGCAAGCCAATGATGCCGACCGCGGGAGCGACCAGTTTTAGACCCAAGCGAGATTCGTTTTTTATGAGTACAGAAGACATATGTTCTTCCCTTTTTTGCATTTGACCCGACCCTAGCTCTCCTCTTAATAAGGGGAGGGAACTGATTACTGCTCCTCCCCCTTTACAAGGGGGAGGTTGGGAGGGGGTCTATTGTCTATTCGCCCATGATGGCTTTCATTTCCGCTTCGGCATCGTCCAGCGCCGCTTGCGGATCTTTTCCTTCAATGGTGACGCTGTAGATCATTCGAGGAATCACCGATTTAGCGAAGATGGCGCCGGAGGCTGGGAAGGTTTTACCTTCTACTACAGAGAAAGAGCGAATATCGTCAAAACCCGATACGATCTGCTTCATCTTGTCTGCACCATAAAGCTTAAATACACCATTTGGGTCTTCCAAATAGGCTGGATCTTCAGCGATGCCTTTCAACATAGGATTCATACCGCCTGGAGCCATGTGCAGGAAGGTGATGTAACTGGCTGGATCGTACATAAACTCGATGAAGTCTTTGGTAGCTTTAGTGTTTTCAGCACTTTTCGTTTTCAGTGCGACAAGACCAGACAAGGTGCCGTAAGATGCGGCGCTTTTGTGGGTGATAATTGGCGCGAACGCGGTATTTTTCACCAATTCAGGGTCGAAGGTGCCACCGCTGAGTTCTTTGAAGTTTGCTGAAGACAAAGAGCCTTTTGCCACTTCTGCGAGAGCAAGGTCATCCATTATGTAAGTGGAATAGAAGAACATGCCCATCTTGCCTTGTAAGTAATAATCCCGAGCGCGCCAGTTCTGTGGCCCTGGTGGATTGTACTTGGCTAACTCTTTGTAATACTCGATGGTTTCAAGGGTGGCTGGGCTGTTGAAGACCAAATTGCCTTTGGCATCGAACTCACTGGCATTATTGGATAGTGCCAGTTGGGTGAATACTTGTTCTGTGTAGCTGTCTTGTTTAGTGCCGATCAAAATGCCGTATTGATTATTGGCTTTGTCAGTCAGTGCCTTGGCGGCCGTTTCTATATTTTCCCAAGTGTTAGGTGCCGCTAGGCCTTTTTCATCGAACCAGTCTTTGCGATACCAAATGCCTTGAATAAAACCGTGATAAGGCAAACCATAGTAATCGCCAGAAGGTGAGGCCAGCGTGGTCAGTGCGCCTTTATGAAAGCGATTTTTGCCGATGTCTTGGATCACGTCTTGGTGTGTTTTGGTGTCGACTACGCCTTCTTCCCCCAGAGCCATGATGATTTCAGAGTTCACTTCAATTAACTGCGGTGTTGTGCCAGCAGCGACGGAGGCGGCCATTTGTGTTGCCATTTCGTTTTCATCAACCGCGACGACTTTAACCGTCACGCCATCGTTTAAAGCTTCAAAGGTGCTGGCAAGTAACTCGATATTTTGTAAGCGGTCGGTTTGGGTTTGTGCTGTCCAAAATTCTACTGTGGCAGCGTGAGCGAGCTGGCTTATCAGGAGTCCGTTTACCAGCATTGTGCCGGCGACGAATAGTGACGTTTTAGTTTTCATTATGGCTTCCTCTTGTTGTTATTTGTCTGCTTCTTATGGCTTTAAAAACGTGGGTTATTAAAGTCCTATCGACACAACCCCCGGAGCTAAAACGACTTGTAGGTCCTTCACCGGAGTCCCTTTGATGCGCGCTACCATCATCTGGGCAAGCTGTTCACCGATTTGTGCTGGTGGCGCTTGCTGAATGCTGGTAATCCCCATACTGGCGGTCAGCTCATCTGCGGGTGTATCACAACCAATCACACACACAGGCTTATCTCTTTCATTTAGCTGTGTGTTGTGCAATCGCATGGCCGCCAATGCGGCGGCACGTGCGCTGGTGCTGGTTAAGCAAATCAACGCGGTGATATCTGGGTGCTGGAGTAGAAACTCGGCACAAGCGAGGTAACTTTCTTCCTCGTCATAGCCCACTTCTAACCATTGTTCAGACGCAAGAGAAAGCCCAATTTGCTCGGCGGCATCTTGAATCCCGCGTCGCCTTTCTTGGGCGAAGAAATACCGATCGCTTACTGACACCACACCAATTTTGCGATGTCCTTGTTCGTTCAGGCGACTCAGGCTTAAATGACCAACTTGGTAATTATCCAAATCGAGCCAAGCAAATTGCGCCGCGCGCTCGGTGCGTCCGTAACACACAAAAGGTACGTTAAGTTTCAGTAAGCGATGGACTTTCGGGTCGTTAACCCGAGTGCGAAGGAGTAGAAAGCCGTCTTGATCGCCCGCTTTTACTAGGCGTTCAAACTCGCTTAATTCCTGTTTGCCTGTATCGATTGCTACCACTTGCAGCAAATAGCCTTCTGCTTGCAGCGCGTGTCGAGTTCCAGCCAACACCTTCGAAAGAATGGGGTCGAGATATTGCGTGTCTTGGCAAGGAATAATCGCCGTAATCACACGTTTTGCTTGCACCCAATGAGCCATTTCTGGCCCTTTCAATTGGTAGCCCTGTCGCGCAGCTTCTTTTAGCACACGCTTTTTTGTGCTCGGGCTAATGTCTGGGTAATCGTTCAGTGCTCGTGACACCGTGGATACCGACAACTCCAACTGGGTTGCTATCTCTTTAATTGACATAAATTAATTCACTGCACCATTCTTATTGTTACCACTGTCCATCATTCAAGCCTGATTTAAAAGACTTAATCGTGCATTTTGTGACCAGCAATAATTGACGTTAAGACCGAAAATGTTTCGATGCAATACTTTATTTTTGCACAATTTAAGTGCGTTTAATGGTAGAGAGTTAGTGGAAAAGGACAGTTTATTATTAACAACCACCTCTTTCTTGCGTTGAAAGTGCAGGTAGTACCACCTACTATCAAGGTATGATTGTTTTTAAGTGAATTTTCCAATCTGGATGAAAAAGATGACAGAATCGGCAACCAATGTAAGAAAGCAAAAGCTGCTTGATGTGCTTTTTGAAGATCCAGTGATTTCTCAGGCTCTTACTCAAATCAATGCTTTTGTTATTGATCATTACCCTGATGGTTTACGTATTACCAATAGTCTTGAGGGGCTGGCAAGAGAGTCCTCTAATGATGCCTTTACTTGGATAGAATCGATTCACCCCGAAGACAGAGAGCGCGTTCGGTCAGAGTGGTCAAAGGTTGTCTTTGGTCATGAGGATTTTTTTGAAAGTGAATATCGCTTCATGATCCAAGGAGAATATCGTTGGATTTCTTTGAAAGGCAGTATGATTTCTCGCTCCTCTGATGGAGAGCCAGAGCTCTATATTGCCGCGGATAGGGATATCACGGAAGAGCGACGATTACGTCAGCTATTAGAAGAAGAAAGAGCACTTCTGGCGCAGTTAGTGATTAGAGACGAGTTTCTTAACATACTAAATAGGCGTTATCTTGAAACAAAGCAATCGCACTTTTTTCGCAACGATGGCCAAACACCCGTTGCTGTGTTGGTGTTGGATATCGATAATTTCAAGCAATTAAATACTCGCTTAACACATCATGGTGGCGATATGGTGTTGCAAGCCGTGGTTGGTGCCATTCAAACCTGTTTAAGCCGCTTAGACATTCTGGCTCGCTATGGCGGTGATGAATTTGTTTTGGTCTTTCCCCAGTCTTCGTTCGAATATGCTCATGATATAGCTGAACAAATCTTAGACGTTGTTTCCAAGGTCGAGGTTCCCAAGATAAGTGACATGACAATATCCGCTAGTATCGGTCTAGTTCACGGTAACCCAGTCGAAGGGCAGGATTTCTGGAGCTATTTTGAAGAGGCGGACGCACTATTGTTGCTAGCGAAAAAGCTTGGTAAAGCACAAATACAAAGCAAATTACTGCCTTAGTAAAGGCAGGTCGAGATAAACAAAATATAAAAAATCGGTGGGGAGTACCTAGTACCTGTGAATTATCGATATTTTTGCTTTCCTCGACCATATCATGCAGCCTTAATCTTTCATTTTGTCGACCATTTCGACAAATCTTGCTACGCCAGATGTAATCTCAGTGAGGCCGTGTGATACTTCATTAATACTTTCTTGTCCATGAAGGGCAATACCCGAAACCGAGCTAAGCATCTCATCCATATCATTGATTAAATTGTGATTTTTTTGTACGACTTCACTAATTTCCGATGTCGCTGTAGCCGTATTACTGGCCAGTTTTCGAACTTCATCTGCAACAACGGAGAAGCCGCGTCCGGCTTCTCCAGCACGTGCCGCTTCTATCGCCGCGTTAAGGGCGAGTAAGTTGGTTTGATCGGCAATAGAACGAATGGTGACGACTATATCGGAGATGCTCTTAGATTGAGTTTTCAGTAAATCGCCTAAATCTGCGGCCTGTTTTACTTTTTCGGCAATATCGTTCGATGTTTGCACTGACGCATTAAGAATCTCTACGGCGTTTGACGACACTTGACTGGTTTGTTCCGAGGTGGCTGCAGCCAGTTCAATCGCGTTCATCGCATTATTAACGCGTTCTGAAATGTCTGAAGCGAACTTAATGACTTTGTAGACGCGACCTTTTTCATCAAAAATTGGGTTGTATGTCGCTTCTAACCATATAATTTTTCCTTCGCCATCAAAGCGTTGGAAGCGCCCAGATGAATGCTGTCCATGTGCTAATTCGGACCAAAAATTAGGACGTTCTCTGTAGAATCTATCATCACAGAACATTTTATGATGTTTGCCAACAATGTCTTTTAGGTCACATTTCATGGTCCTTAAAAAATTACTGTTGGCGTGAAGTATGTTGCCTTCAGGGTCAAACTCTATGACCGCAAGGGAGCGGTCTAATGCTGTCAACACCGCATTCTTATTTGCCAAGGATTCTTGCATTTCTGTGATGTCGTTCGCTATTTTTAGTATCTTCGTTACCTTACCTGAGTCATCGGACACAGGAAAGTAGCTGGCTTCTAGGTGAATAGGTTGCTTGTTTTGTTTAAAGCGTAGAAAAGTACCGTGGAAAGATTTTCCTGCCTTAAGGTCATCCCAAAATGTTTTGTATTCAGTGGATTTTATGTATTCGTTGTCACAAAAAATACGATGATGTTTGCCAATAATTTGATCTAGTGAGTAGCCCACCGCTTCTAAAAAAATCGGATTGGCATCCAATATAATGCCATTCACATCAAAGCTAATACAGGCAGTATTTTGTTTGATGGCGTTTAATTCATCTTGGAACTGGCTTGAAGGCTGAACTTGTTCTTTCTTAGGCGACGACTTATCTTCTTTTTTACTGAAAAACATCTAGGCTATCCTTAATTAACGGCTTTTAACCTTCTGAGCAAAGTGGAATTTCATCTTTGGCTGATGAGGAAAAAGATACTTTCCATATGTATCTTTTGATTATGGTTGAAGATAATGATATTTGCATAATCAAAAACACTATCTTCGAGTGATTTTTTTACTTTACGGCCTAACAAATCCCTTTCTCGCTTGATCAATTTCTTCTCGCATAAAACAGTCTTCCGCATGGTCGTTGATGAGTCCCATGGATTGCATGAAGGCGTACATTGTTGTTGGTCCGACGAATTGCCAGCCGCGTTTTTTGAGCTCTTTTGAAAGGGCGATGGATTCAGCGCAGGTGGTTTGGGTTTCAGGTGGTGGTAGGGTGTTTTCGTCGGGTTCGTAGCGCCAAATAAAGGCGGCTAACGAACCTTCTTGTTCGATCTGTTGTGGTTGAATTAGCCGGACACTTCAATAAAGGATAATATCCAATTATTGAGGTGTAAAATGACTAAACGTACTAACAAACAATATCCAAAC
>NZ_QPJQ01000003.1 GCF_003337275.1 Marinomonas foliarum
ACGTTGATAGGTTGGGTGTGTAAGTGCTGTGAGGCATTGAGCTAACCAATACTAATTGCTCGTGAGGCTTGACCATATAACACCAAAGTGGTTTTGGATGAGAAAAGTGAAAGCTCAATCTCATCAAAATGACAAAGACACAGATACGATAAAGCATCAGCAATGATGAACATCGGTTTAATACTTGATCCACGTTATTTCAAAACAGAATTGTTAAAGATCCAAGCACGTATTCGCGTGTTTTGAGACAAGTCGAAAGACAATGCAATCAACGCATAGCTCAAAACAAACGCAAAACGAATTGCTTGACGATCATAGAGGCGTTGAACCACCTGATCCCATCCCGAACTCAGAAGTGAAAAGCGCCATCGCCGATGGTAGTGTGGGAGATCCCATGTGAGAGTAGGTCGTCGTCAAGCTTTATATTAAGAGAAACCCCATCCTGCTCAGCAGGGTGGGGTTTTTTCGTTATGGGGAATCACCATCGCCCATGCTAGTCTCGCAAGGGGATAAGCATCGTCAAGCTTTATATCAAGAAGGCCTGATAGCTAACGCTGTCAGGGTTTTTTTCGTTTAAAATAACGGCAATACAGATATTAACCTCAGAGTACCTCTATGTTAGATAAAGAAGCACAGAAGAAAGTTGATAAGGCGAATGTATACAGGTTAGTCGTATCAAATTTTTTAATTAATTTAGGGGATGTTTTGATTAACCCTAAGGTTACTCTTCCTTGGCTTCTACAAAGCGTAGGTGCACCCTTGTTTTTGTTAGGGTGGCTTGTACCTATTCGTGAGTCTGGCTCTTTGTTACCGCAGGTTATTATTGCTCACTTTATTTATAAGATAAAAATTAGGAAGTGGGTGTGGGTGCTTGGAAGTGTTATCCAATCTTTATGTGTCGTATTGATTGGCTTTGCCGCCTTATTGCTCGAAGGTGACTCTGCTGGTTGGGTGATTATTAGTGGATTAGTTGTTTTTAGTGTTGCGAGGGGATTGAACTCTGTCGCGTCTAAAGATGTTTTGGGCAAGACTATAGTTAAAAATAAACGAGGGAGTGTGACTGGTTGGTCAGCTAGTGCCGCTGGTTTTATAACTATTATCATTGCTTTCAGTATGTTACTCGGCTTTGACAGTCTTCATAACAATACAGGTCTCTACGTTTGGGGGATTGTTGCAGCTACATCTATTTGGTTAGTTGCTGCTTTAATTTACTCGTTCGTACGAGAGCCTTTTAGTGAAGTGGGTGGAGTAAGCTCGAGTTTACTTAGCGTATTTAAGGAGTTTGCTTTATTACGTACAGACCGGACATTCCGTTCATTTGTTATCGCCCGATCGTTGTTTTTGTGTGCTGCTTTAAGTGCGCCTTATTACGTTCTAATTGCTCAAAATAACGCTCAAAATTCAGTTTTCACTTTGGGCTTATTTATATTGGTAAGTGGTTTGGCTTCTTTGTTGTCTTCTCCGTTTTGGGGGCTTTTTTCCGATTATTCCAGCCGCCAGGTGATGGTTTTTTCTTCGTTATTAAGTGTGTTATCTGGGGTGGGATTATTTTTTAGTGCTAATTTTGAGCTAGAGATGTTCTCGGGAAGTTGGTTTTTACCTCTGTTATATTTTGTTCTTAGTATCGCGCATCAAGGCATTCGTATTGGGCGTAAGACGTATTTAGTTAATCTGGGAGAGGGGAATAGGCGTACCAGCTATGTATCTGTTAGTAATACAGTCATAGGTATTATTTTGTTAGGTATGAGTAGTATCAGCTTATTATCTTACGTAGTTTCCCTAGAAACTCTCGTTTTGATATTTTCATTCATCACTTTGGTCGGTGCTGTTATGGTTATTCGTTGCTTACCTGAAGTTTAAAGCGGCATTTGTTCTGATATTGCTAGTTTCTACCGCTTTAAGCTCTCTATTATTAGTTTGGTAAGGGTATAGAGGGGGCATGCTTGATACGATTCAGTACTACTGTTGAAGTAAGATCTCGAACACAGGTTAGACTGGAAAGTGACTCGCTTAAAAAAGAAGAAAGCGATGGTAGGTTTTCACTAATGACTCGCAGCCAATAATCAGAGTCACCGCTGACAGAATAGCATTCTAATATCTGAGGAATCGCCTCAATTGCCTGTTTAAACTCTTTATCAGAATTCTTGGTTCTCTTGTCGAGAGTGACACTAACAAAGGCGGTTATTTGATAACCAAGCTCACTGGCATTTAATTGAGTAAAGTAAGCTTCTATTAGATTGTTTTGTTCAAGTCTCTGTAAGCGTCGAGAGCATTGTGACGGTGATAAACTCACTTGTTCGGACAAGGCAACATTACTTAATCTTGCATTTGTTTGCAGTGCTCGTAGCAATCGCCAATCATAACTGTCTAGTTCAATATGACTCATTCAAAGTTCCTTAATCAGCATCTATAAATGTGTGCTGCTATTTTTATATTTACTAAGCTGTTTTTAGCTCAATCAACAAGAATAAGGGGTTTTATAAACTAAACAAGCTTAAAAGCTTTGTTTTTGCATTTTTTTAGACATTTATTTGCACTTTTGTATTTGTGGGTCGTAAACGCATGGAAGGTGTTTTGAATTCGTTGAATAAAAAATGCCGCGTATCATGGTTGATAGCGGCATTGATAGGTTTCTTTAGTAAACGGCTATTTTTGAGGTAGATGCTCAGATAGCCAAGCTAGTGCTTCTGGGTAAGGAGCTGGCATATTCAATTTTCTGAGTGCTGCCTGAAGTATTTCTGGGTTACCAGAGCAAAAATTAAGATGCCCGACTTTTCTCCCTGGACGCACTTCCTTTTTATACCAATAAAGCTCTAAGCCTTGTAAGTTGAGCCAATCATAGTTGAGATCGACGCCAATCAAGTTGACCATCATACTTTGATTCTTAACTTCTGATGGCGTCAGCGGTAAGCCTGCTACAGCTCGTACATGGTTCTCGAACTGACAAACACTTGCACCTGCTTGAGTCCAATGTCCGCTGTTATGGACTCGCGGAGCAAGCTCGTTGATGAGTAGCTTATCACCTACGCGAAAGCATTCCATAGCCATTACACCAACATAGCCTAAAGCGTCCATTAGTTTACTAAGCATCGCCTCAGCTTTGCTCTGTAGAGGCTTCAGGCGTTCTAATGGTGATATGGAGGCGTATAGGATGCCGTTAATGTGTAAATTGAGAGTTAGAGGGTAAAAATGTGTTTCACCATCTTTTCCTCTGACACCGACTAAAGAGACTTCCTCATCAAAGTTGATGGCTTGCTCTGCAATTGCGCGTCCTTTCCAATCTTCAGGGATTTCGGTTTCTTCAGATTGTTTTAACCAATATTGTCCTTTGCCATCATAGCCACCGCGACGCTGCTTCATGAGAACACGTTCACCTAATGTCTCATAAGCATATGTAGCTGTTGAATCTGATTCAACAGGAAACCAGGGCGCTGTAGCTAGGGCAAGACGATCTAGCCACTGCTTTTGTGTTAGTCGATCCGCTAGCTGTGGAAAGGTGGTTAAGTTGACAAAGTTGCTGTGCGTAGCGAGTTGTTTGGTCGCCACGGTCTCTGGCCACTCCTCTCTTTCTGCTGTCACAATGTCTGTTGGTGACAGAGCCAGTGTCTCTGTTGACTCAATATCAACTGGACGAACATCAAGACCAAGTGGTGTTCCTGCCTGCTTTAGCATCGCGCCTAATTGACCTGCACCTAATACCCATAGAACTGACATAGATTAAGCCTCTCTTGGGTCTGGATTCGCTAACACAGTTTCGGTTTGATTCGTGCGGAAAGCTTCAATTCTTTTCGCAAGCTCAGGGTTAGAAACAGCTAGAATTTGGCAAGCTAATAAGCCTGCATTGAAAGCGCCAGCGCTACCAATGGCAAGGGTTCCAACAGCAACGCCTTTCGGCATTTGAGCGATAGAAAGTAAGCTGTCCATGCCGTTTAGAGCTTTGCTTTGCACTGGAACACCTAAAACAGGTAAGCGTGTATGAGCAGCTACCATACCAGGTAAATGAGCCGCACCACCTGCGCCGCCAATAATGACCTTAAAGCCTTTGTCTGCAGCGCTTTCTGAAAATTCTGCAAGTTTAACTGGTGTTCGATGCGCGGACACAACCTCAACGTGGTAGCTTACGCCAAGAGCATCCATTATTTCTGCGGCACCTTCCATTGTCGCCCAGTCGCTTTTTGATCCCATTATTAGGGCTACATCTGCTTGCAAAACTCTTCTCCTATAAGTTGTATCCAACGTGATGTTGAGGGGCTTGTACGTTGAATCTAATTAGTAAGTTTACTTCGCTAAACGCGGCCTAACACGTTTATGCATGGTAACAATTGGCGGCTAATATAGCCGATTTTGAAGTAAACCGCGAGCTTTGAGGAGCGTAGAAGTGCTTAAGTTCAAACATAGTAAGTAGTAAAGAAAAGAGCGACTAAAGTCGCTCTTTTAGGTATTTATCGTAATCCGGAATCTGTCGTTCAAACTCCGTTTCAAATAATGGGGAAGAAACTAGAAAGTTTGCTGAAGAAACACTGCATGCAATCGGAATGTTCCAGACCGCAGCGACTCGAAGTAAAGCCTTAATGTCTGGGTCATGCGGCATCGGCTCGAACGGATCCCAGAAAAAAATCAATACATCAATTTTACCTTCGGCAATGAGACCACCAAGTTGCTGATCTCCACCTAAAGGGCCGCTAATGAGAGACTGTACAGGAACGTTTAATTGCTTATGCATTAAATTCCCTGTTGTCCCAGTTGCCATGAGGTTATGTTTGATTAGCTTTTTTTTGTGCTTTTCCGCCCACTCGATAAGGGCAGGTTTCATATTATCATGAGCAACCAGAGCAACATTTTTACGCTCTGGTGTCATGATGGTTTTTTGTTGCAGTGTATTGTTTTTCACTGTGGATTATTCCTCAGCAGCGCCCACTTTAACCACTTTCATCATGTTTGTTGTGCCGTAACTTACTAGGTGATCACCTTTAGTTACTATAACAAGGTCACCATCTTTGATTAGGCCAAGCGATTTAACATGGTCAACCAAGCCAGTAATAATAGTGTCTACATTGTACTCCTGTGAAGAGAAAGCCACTGGTGTTACGCCACGATAAAGGTTTACTTTATTCAGGGTGGCTTGATTTGGAGATAATGCATAAATTGGCAGACCAGAGCTGATGCGAGACATTAGAAGTGGTGTTGTGCCAGATTCAGTTAAGCTAATGATAGCTTTAACGCCTTCCAAATGGTTGGCAGCGTACATAGCAGACATAGCAATGGTTTCATCGATACTAGTAAAAGTAACATCAATACGGTGCTTAGAACGGTTAATTGCTGGTTGCTTTTCAGCACCCAGACAAACACGGTTCATGGTTTTAATTACTTCTTCTGGGTATGCGCCAGCAGCGGTTTCGGCAGACAGCATGACTGCGTCCGTACCGTCTAGTACAGCGTTAGCAACATCAAACACTTCCGCGCGAGTTGGCATTGCGCTAGTAATCATGGTTTCCATCATTTGAGTTGCTGTAATAACAGGGCGGTTCAACTGACGACAACGCTTGATCATGTGCTTTTGTACGCCGATTAATTCTGCATCACCAATTTCAACACCGAGGTCACCACGAGCAACCATAACGGCGTCAGAGGCAAGGATGATAGCATCCAGTGTTTCGTTGTCTGCAACCGCTTCCGCACGTTCTACTTTAGATACGATACCCGCTTTGAGGCCAGCAGCTTCCGCTAGTGCACGAGCTTCGTGAAGATCTTCTGCAGAGCGAGGGAAAGAAACGGCTAAGTAATCGGCTTTTAATGCCGCCGCTGTTTTGATGTCTTCGCGATCTTTATCGGTAAGTGCCGCTGCAGACAGTCCACCACCTTGACGGTTAATACCTTTGTTATTTGATAAAGCACCACCAACGATGACTTTAGTAATAACTTCTTGGCCTTTCACTTCTAATACTTCCAGGACAACTCGTCCGTCATCAAGAAGCAAAATGTTACCTGGTTGAGAGTCTTTCGCCAGTTGAGGGTAATCAATACCAACTCGAGTTTCGTCACCGTTGTTTTTGTCAAAGCCTACATCAAGAATAAAAGTCGCTCCGTCCTTCAGTTCAACCTTTGTATCTTTAAAGCGTGCAATACGGATTTTAGGACCTTGTAAGTCACCAAGGATTGCAACATGACGATTATTTTTCTTCGCCATTTCACGAACCACTTCCGCGCGGTTAATGTGATCTTCTGGTTGACCGTGGGAGAAGTTTAAGCGAAAAACATTCGCTCCAGCCAAAATCAGTTTTTCGATCATTTCTGGTGAGCTGGAAGCAGGGCCTAAAGTGGCAACAATTTTAGTTCTACGAGTCATGTTAAGTACCAAAGATTAGAAAGCGTGAAGAGAAGTATAAGAGACGACGAAGGCTGCGTCAGCAGCCTTCGTGTATTTTGACTATTTAGCAGTCATTAATGCGATAGTATTATCGAGCATTCGGTTTGAGAAGCCCCATTCGTTATCATACCAAGCCATTATTTTAACCAACTTACCTTGAACGCGAGTTTGTGTTGCATCAAAGTTAGATGTGTAAGTGCTGTGGTTAAAGTCAGAAGAAACTAGAGGTTCATAATTGATATGCAATACCTGAGCAAGAATAGGATCCGCTTTGATTGCGTCTTCTATAATTTTATTAACTTCTTCTACTGTCGTTTCGTGTGGTGCTAGGAAAGTTAGGTCAACCAAAGACACATTGATTGTAGGCACACGAACCGCCATGCCATCAAATTTACCAACCAATTCTGGCACAACAAGACCAACAGCAGCAGCAGCACCAGTTTTACTTGGAATCATATTTTGCGCTGCAGCACGAGCACGGTATAGATCTTCGTGATAGACGTCAGACAGGCGCTGATCGTTAGTGTAAGCATGGATAGTAGTCATTAAACCACTTTCGATGCCCAGTTTATCGCTTAATGGCTTAGCTACAGGTGCTAGGCAGTTAGTTGTACAAGAAGCGTTAGAAATAACTGTCATATCAGATGTAAGAACATCTTGGTTAACACCGAATACAACTGTTGCGTCAACTTCTTTTCCTGGTGCAGAAATAATGACTTTCTTTGCTCCCGCTGTGATGTGTGCACTGGCTTTTTCTTTTGTTGTAAAAAATCCTGTGCACTCATAAACAACATCAACACCTAATTCAGCCCAAGGAAGGTCCGCAGGGTTGCGTTCAGAAAAAGTTCGGATTTTGTCTTTGTTGACATAAAGAGCTTCATCATCAAAAGTGACTTCTTCACCAAAACGACCGTGTACAGTGTCGTATTTTGTTAAATGAGCGTTGGTCTTGGAGTCGCCTAGATCATTGATCGCAACAATTTGGATTTGATCACGCTTGCCTGATTCATACAAAGCTCTAAGCGTGTTGCGGCCAATGCGTCCATAACCATTGATAGCTACTTTAATTGTCATACTCACCTCTAAATAGTGCGAAAGTTACTAATTGTTCGAATTCGAACAATTAGCGTTCAATAATGTTCTTTGACGTAAAAATACTACATAAGTAATTTTTTAAGCAAGGATTAGTAACAAATTCCTTACAGTTTGACTATATTTTGATCAGTTGGTGGTTATTGATCATGCTGCATAGAAGTATATTACAAATGTCGGAAGATTTTAGCGGAAAAAATGCTTTTTTCGAATCCTTAATGTAAAAAAATTACAAAATAATGCGTTTTTAGTTGGTTTTATGGGATTTTTGACGTGAAATAAAATCAAAATGTAGTAATATTACATAAAAATAGTGTCAAGCAGCTTGCTGAGATAACAGAATGAGAAACGGAGATAAGCATGAATCCGATTGTTGCTAAGGTAACGAACGACATCATTGAGCGTAGTAAAACCTTGCGTGAGCAATACCTTAAAGATATGAGAAAAGCACAAGAGCAAGGGCCACATAGAGGGAAGTTGTCCTGTGGTAACTTAGCTCACGGCTTTGCTGCATGCGAACCTCAGGATAAACAAAAACTGACGCTAATGGATGAGGCAAATATAGGAATAGTGTCGTCATACAACGATATGCTATCCGCTCACCAGCCTTACGAAAACTACCCAGATCAAATCCGTTCTGCTGTAAAAGAAATGGGCTCAGTCGCTCAATTTGCAGGCGGCGTACCTGCCATGTGTGATGGTGTCACTCAAGGGCAAGATGGGATGGAATTGAGCTTATTTAGCCGAGATAACATTGCACAAGGTGCCGCGATAGCGCTTTCTCATAATATGTTTGATGCAGCTATCTACTTGGGGATCTGTGACAAAATTGTTCCCGGCTTGTTAATAGCTGCATTACGTTTTGGTCATTTACCGGCTTTATTTATTCCTGCAGGCCCAATGCGCTCAGGTATCACCAACGCGGCTAAAGCGGCCGTTCGTCAGCGTTATGCACAAGGACAAGCAACTCGAGAAGAATTACTTGAAGCGGAATCAGCGTCTTACCACAGCGCAGGTACTTGCACTTTTTATGGTACAGCTAACTCGAATCAGTTGTTGGTCGAAATCATGGGGCTTCAGCTTCCTGGTTCGTCTTTTGTTAACCCTGATGATCCATTGCGAGGTGCGTTGACTAAATACGCTTCTCAGTTATCCACTAAGATCACAGCGCTTGGCCGAGATTATCGACCTTTATATGAAATAGTTGACGAGCGCAGCATTGTTAACTCGATTGTTGGTTTATTGGCAACGGGTGGTTCAACTAACCATACGATGCATATTGTGGCTTACGCTCGTGCGGCAGGCATTATTATTACTTGGGATGACTTTTCTGCTCTTTCTAAAGTTGTACCATCATTGACTAAAATTTACCCGAATGGCCAAGCGGATATTAATCATTTTCATGCGGCTGGCGGTATGGCATTTTTGGTTAAGCAATTACTGAAAGGTGGTTTGTTGCATGAAGATGTAAATACTATCGTCGGTAAAGGTTTAACACATTACACCAAAGAGCCTTTCCTAGATGGCGATAATTTAGTGTGGCGTGATGGCACAGATGAAAGTTTAGATATGAATGTAGTGCGACCGATTGATAACCCTTTCAGCAAAGAAGGCGGCTTGGCTTTGTTAAAAGGTAATCTTGGTCGCTCTGTAATTAAAGTTTCTGCCGTAAAAGATGAAAATCGAATTATAGAGGCGCCAGCGGCTGTATTTCACAGTCAAAATGCATTGGCTGATGCTATTGCGAGTGGTGAGCTAAAACGTGACTGTGTGGCTGTGGTTCGCTTTCAAGGGCCAAAAGCATTGGGTATGCCAGAATTGCATAAATTGACACCTTACCTTGGTAATTTACAGGATCAAGGTTATCGAGTGGCGTTAGTAACCGACGGTCGCATGTCCGGTGCATCTGGTAAAGTGCCTGCGGCTATTCACCTAACACCAGAAGCACTAGCGGGTGGATTGATTGCTAAAATTCAAGATGGCGATATGGTGCGCTTGGATGCTATTGAAGGAACTTTGTCTGTCCTAGTTTCTGATGAAGAGCTGAATCGACGTGAAGCGGCTCAGCAAGATTTAACGGATTCCCATCAAGGCATGGGGCGTGAACTATTTAGCGCACAACGCATTCTAGTAAGCGGTGCTGAACAAGGTGCATGTAGCCTGTTTAATGACTAAACCTTTCCTCTGACTACTAACATTTGTTAGTAAATGGTGTTTGGGGGCTTGTTTCAAGCCCCATTTTTTTGTCTAAACTTTCTCCTTCTCCTGTTAGTGTTCGTTAACTCTTATGCTTATAAAGTCTTATATTTAAATATGTATTTCTCTTGAACCAAAAGGTGTTCAATTTCCTGTGGGCATAAAAAAGGCCCGAACCTATTTATGGGTTCGAGCCTTCTAAAGCAATAAACTCAGTGAGCTTGTTGCTCTTATTACTTAGTTCATTGTATCTAGAGCTTTCTCGTATTCATCAAAAGATTCGGTTACAGACTCTTCTGGTTTGCCTGTAGCCATGCTGACAACAATGATTGCGATGCTTGAAAATACGAAGCCAGGAAGGATTTCGTATAGGTCGAAGATACCACCTGTTAATTGCTTCCATACAACGACGGTAACACCACCGATAATGATGCCTGCTAGGGCGCCGTTACGGTTCATATTGCGCCAGAACAAACTTAGAAGAATAGCAGGACCAAATGCCGCACCGAAACCTGCCCAAGCATAAGACACTAAGCCAAGCACTGAGCTTTCAGGGTTTAGGGCAAGCACTAAAGCAACAATTGAAATCGCCACAACAGCAAAACGTCCAACGTTAACGATTTGTTTTTGCGTGGCTTCTTTATTGAATAGTTGTTTGTAAAAGTCTTCAGCTAATGCAGAAGATGATACTAACAATTGAGAGTCTGCAGTACTCATAATTGCGGCCAAAATAGCGGCAAGAAGAATACCCGCAACCACAGGGTGGAAGACGGCATTAACAAGAATCATAAAGATTTTTTCGGGATCATCTAATGTGCCAGCTAGGTTGTTATCAACAAATGTGATACCAACAAGACCGATTAATATAGCACCAACCATTGAGATAAATGTCCAGATAACCGCAATACGACGGGCCGTTTTGATGTCTTTATTAGAACGAGATGCTTTGAAGCGCGCTAGTATGTGAGGCTGACCAAAGTAGCCGAGACCCCAAGCAACAAGAGATATAATACCAATTGCCGTTAATGGTTCACCGCTCACACTTGTCCAAATATCTAGCAACTCCGGGTTTTTAGCTGTCAGTGTGCTAGACAGCTCAGACCAGCCTCCATCCAATGCAACAAGAGGCACGATAATTAACGCTGCGCTCATCATTAGGCCTTGGACCAAGTCTGTCCATGCAACTGCAAGGAAGCCACCAAATAGCGTGTAAGACACAACACATACTGTACCGATAACCACGGCATAGGTGTAATCTAAGCCAAATACAGTTTCAAATAACTTACCGCCAGCAACTAAGCCAGAACTTGTATAAAACAAGAAGAATAGTAGGATGAATAGAGCTGAAATCGTTTGAATTAGCTTAGATTTATCATTGAAACGAGTAGACAGGAAATCTGGAAGCGTTAAAGCATTGTTTGCTTTGATACTGTAGGTTCTTAGGCGTTTTGCACAGATAAGCCAGTTTAGCCATGTGCCGGCAAGAAGACCACCTGTAATCCAAACGGCTTCTAAACCTGAGGCAAAAGCGTAACCCGGTACCCCAAGCAGCAACCAACCGCTCATGTCCGAAGCGCCAGCGGAAAGAGCCGTCGGCCAAGGGCCTAGTGAGCGCCCACCAAGAAAGTAATCTTCAGAGCTGGAAGTGAGTTTGTAAGCATAAAGCCCAATACCTAGCATAACTACTAGATAGGCTAGGAAGGTAAAGCTGATCGCATAGCTGCTTTCTATCATTATTATTGTCCCCTAGTCGGAATTGTTTTGTGTGGAACAGCTTTGAATAAGTTGGGTTACTTATTCGTGTCCCGAAAAGTGGTAACGTCTAAATCGTTATCATGAGAGTCATCGATATTAGGTGTAAAAAATAATCGCCTGACTGTAAAGAGAATGGACGGCATTTTAATCTACCTCAAGACTCGGGCGGATTCTAAGTGGCTGGGGGGAGATAATCTTTCAAAATGCTCTCGCAAATTTACAAAAAAATCTGGTTTGCTTGCTGAGTAGATGGATTCGAACAAAAACTTAGGAATCATAAAGAAATTTATGAAAGAAGTAAGGCGCAACCAGTGCGCCTTATAGGGGGTTATTTCTTTTCTACTTTTGGTAGTCGAGTGTCCTGAACGCTTTGCTTTAGCTTTTTAAGGTGGGCGTTGAACTCAGGGCCACGCTTTAAAAGTACGCCAGTAGCAAGTGCATCTATTAACGTTAGATAAACAATACGCGAACTCATCGGCGTATAAATATCAGTGTCTTCAGTTTCTTCGATAGGAAGTACAATTGAACAATGTTCTGTTAACGGAGAGTCTGGATTGGTAATGCCAATGACCGACGCGCCAGTCGCTCTAGCAACACGTGCCGTTTCAATAAGCGGTAATGTTCGTCCAGTGTAGGAAATAACAACAATAGCATCTCCTGAATGAGCACCGGCCGCTGCCATGCGCTGTACCAATATGTCGGTGTAAGCAACAACAGGCATGTTTAGGCGAAAAAATTTATGATGAGCATCTTTCGCAACGGGTCCAGATGCACCTAAACCATAAAATTCAATGCGTCGAGCTTGGGCGAGTACATCGACAGCTCTGCTGATTAACGATTCAGGCAAAATCTCTTGAGCTCGAGTTAAATTGTTTTTCGCCGCTTCAAAAATTTTCGCTGTGACTGCTCCAGGCGCATCGTCTGGTTCCACGTTTAAGTTAACGTATGGCGTACCTGTGGCAAGACTTTGAGCTAGCGATACCTTAAAATCCGGAAAGCCGCTGCCGATTAGGCTACGGCAAAAACGGTTTACGGTTGGCTCACTCACCTCAGCTCTAGCTGCCAATTTTGCAATACTTGAGTGGATAGTCGTTTTAGGGTCGACAAGAATCGCTTCCGCAACTTTTCGCTCGGATTTGCTTAGTGTGCTTAAGCGTTCTTGTATTTTACGAATAATGTCTTCGTGTTTATTCATTGATCTGCTTCAAAGTTGTCTATTGACTCGGATGGTTCAGTTGTACATTCTGACAGCGACTTACATTTCTGGCAATAAAATGATGAAAAATGACTGAATTATCTGAGTATTTCGCAAATCTGGCTTGTATTTTACCAAGCTGCGACAAGATTAAAACCACTTCACTTGAAGAAGGCTTTTCTAATGAAGCATACTTAATTGATTGGGGGCACAGTGCTCGTTTGGTATTACGTGTACCCTTTATTGATAGCGATATATTTTATATTAATCGAGTTAATGAAGTGGAAACGCTAAAGAGTGCCGCTATATTAGGCTTATCTCCCGCTGTACTTTGGCATGATCAAAAGGGCGCAGTAGCTTGCCAGTTTGTTGCTCAGCCCTCGCTTGATTGGTCTGTTGCTCATGTGGATAAAGATATTGCTCGAATTGCTCAGGCATTAGCAATTAGTCATCAAGACCTACCAATTACAAATCATCAATACGCTGTTTTTGACGTCATTGAACATTACTTAAGCGGTATTTACTCTTACATTGAAAATGATGCCGTATTGCTGAACGAGTATGAATATCTTAAATCTATTGTTAGCCAGCTACTACAGCCGAATCCGTTGCTGAAGCCAGCGCTTTGTCACAATGATTTGAATCCAAAGAATATCCTCATGGATAATGAACAATTATGGTTCATCGACTGGGAGTACTGTGGTGTGGGTGATCCACTATTTGATCTTGCAGTGGTAGCAAAGTCGCATAATTTAGATGAAAGACAAACGATGCTTTTATTGGCAGAGTATGATGTGGATTTGCCTTTTACAGCGGCTTTAGAAGCAATCTCAGAGTATAAAAAAGCGTATGCAGTAAGGGAGATGGCTTGGTTATTACTAAAGCATTTGGTAACTCCAGAGGATTCTATTTCTTTGGCGTATTATTATGAGTTCAAAGCGATGCCTTCGCTCAATCCATTCTGTGCCTAATACTGGCTCGATATACAAAAGAGAAATGAATAATGGAATTAACAGGAGACTGGCAACACTATTTAGCCAGTGAACTTGAAAAAGAATACATGCATGACTTGCGAACATTTCTTTGTGAAGAACAAAAAACAAAGATAATTTATCCCTCGCGAGCAGAATATTTTAATGCGTTAAATACCACACCATTTAAGCAGGTGAAGGTAGTGATCTTAGGACAAGATCCTTACCACGGTGAGAATCAGGCTCATGGTTTATCTTTTTCGGTAAAGCCAGGGGTAAAAGTGCCGCCTTCTTTAGTGAATATATATAAAGAACTTGAAGCTGATTTAGGCATTGCTCCAGCACAACATGGTTTTTTATTGCAGTGGGCTGAACAGGGGGTTCTACTTCTCAATAGTGTGTTGTCTGTTGAAGCGGGTAAGGCAAACTCTCATCAAAATAAAGGCTGGGAAATCTTTACCGACAAAATTATCGAGCTAATTGATCGGAAGCATCAAGGCGTGGTGTTTATGTTGTGGGGATCTTACGCACAGAAAAAGGGTCGCTCTATTGATAGAGAAAAGCACTGCGTTTTAGAAAGTGTTCATCCATCGCCTTTGTCGGCCTATCGAGGCTTTTTTGGGTGCCACCACTTTTCAAAGGCCAATGAATATCTAACACAACAAAATAAAAAGCCTATTGAATGGGCATTAGAGCCAATAGAAGGCAGAGGAAGCGAAGACGGTGCCCAGTTTGGTTTGCCGTTTTAAGAGTGGTTAAGAGAATCGCACGCTTATCGTTAAGATCCTCTATGCGAAGGGCTATTTTTTGCTATCCAGCGAATATGGAAGAGGCAATAAGGTTACTTCTTCGTTACCTAGCAGGAGTTGCTTGGTGTCACTTGGATCAATGTTTAAAATAGCTTGAGCGAAGTGCGTATTGTTGATTTGAGAAGTTGCAAAGATTTGACCTGCGCTTTTGCCTTGCTCATCGACAAGCTCTTTTGTTGTCTCTGATTTTCCTTCCCAGGTTATTAAGCTAAGCTGCTTTTTCGACTTCCCCTTGTATTGCATTCGAGCAACGATCTCTTGTCCAGTATAACAGCCTTTAGTAAAGCTAATGCCACCAGTGCTTTGCATATTCAGCCATTGCGGAAGGGTTGTTTCACTTTGCTCCAAGGTAATCACTGGACGAGCTGCGAGCAAGCTAAGTGCTGCCAATTCTTTGTTTGTTTCTTCTATTGTTGACGTTGTGATTAACCATTCAATGTTTAGTGGTGTATTGCCCAGAGTCAAAGTGATGGTTTCATTGTTTCTGGTTGTTGCTAGCTGCGAGGATTCCGCACCTTCCGAGGTTAACTTGGTATAAATCGTAAAGTCGTCTTGAGCATCCGTTAGCTCAGTTTTGAAAAAGACCGCGTACTTTTTCAGGTGTAATAGGGTTTTTTCTACTAAGTCCTTTGCCATTAGCATTAGAATATCTTCGTTGCTCTGTACCAAGTAGAAGTTTGTAATGATGCGACCTTTTATATTACAAATAGCGCCATAAAGCCCAGAATTTGCTGATAAAGTATTAATATCACAGGTTATTTGCCCTTGTAGGAACTTTTTAGCGTCTGGGCCTGAGACGCGCAAAGCACCAATATCAGGCAGTTTTGCGATGACATCTTGTTTGAGCAGCGTTGAATCAATAATATCTTGAAGCGAGGGCATAAAACTTTCCGTAAATAGATGAACAAAAAATAGAGTAAGACATTTTTTGTGAAGTTAGCTTATTTGTAATGACTATTTTTTGCTTTTCAATAGATAGGTGATAATGAATTTTATTCTATCTCTGTTTCTGCAAATTGAGCTTTGATCGCTAATATTGTGTCCAGTTCTTGCTTCAGTAGTGGGGGAAGTGCTGGATCGAAATGTTTGCCGCTCTGCTCCATAATATAGCTGATTGCTTCTTCGGTGGGCCATGCTTTTTTATAAGGACGCTCACTGGTCAGGGCATCAAATACATCGGCTAGAGCAACAATTCGCCCTTCGATAGGAATGTCCTCTCCTGATAAACTGTTTGGATAGCCTGTTCCATCCCATTTCTCATGGTGAGTAATAGCAACAGAATGAGCGAGCTCGATAAGGTGAGAGCTTGGATTAGATAGGATTTCAGCACCAATTTGTGCATGTGTTTTCATAATTTCATATTCTTCGTCCGTCAGCTTGCCCGGCTTAAGTAGTATTTTATCGGCAATGCCTATTTTGCCTATGTCATGCATAGGCGCTGCCATCATGAGGTCATCGGCTGATTCTTCACAAAAACCATAGGCCAAAGCAATGACCTTTGCATAGCGGCTCATACGTTGCACATGCATGCCTGTTTCGTTGTCTTTGTATTCTGCTGCACGCCCCAGTCGTTGGATTAAGTCTATGTGGGTGTTAAGCAGCTCATCGGCACGAATTAAGGAGAGGTGCGTTTTGACTCGAGCGAGTACTATAGCGGGAGTAATAGGTTTTGCGATGTAATCAACCGCGCCAATTTCAAAGCCCTTTTCTTCATCAACACTGTCTTTGAGAGCTGTGACAAAAATCACCGGAATATGAGCGGTTTCAGGGTTTTGTTTTAAGCGTTCGCACACCTCTAGACCAGTCATTTCTGGCATCATAATGTCCAGCAATATTAGATCTACTTGTTCTTTTTCGACCAAGTTTAAGGCATCTTGGCCAGATCTAGCAAATGACAAACGGTAACGGGCGGCTTGAAGTACCTGCCTTAATACTCTTAAATTTGAAGGTTCGTCATCGACTATTAGGATTCGAGGGGCTTGTTTGCTACCAATTCTCATGAATTAGCCTCCTTTATCAGTTGCTCCTTGAGAGCGCTAATACTTTCAATGGCTTTGTCGAAGTCAAAGTTAGAAATAGATTGAGCAATATCTACTACTTGAGGTTTTAGGTGCTTTGGAGCCCCTGAAATGATTAAATCGATAGTATTATCATCAATTTCGTAAGATTCTACTGCCTTTATTAGCGTTTCAAGCAACGGCAATAGCTGAGTGTTAGTAAGTATCGGTGGGCCTTCTTGCTGCTTGTTTTCAGTACCATTTGCTTCACTTTCGGTTAACTGTTGAAGTTCGTTTAATATATGAGGAAATAGCACATCCAATGATTCGATGCTGTTATGACATTGGTGTTCATCTTTGTCTTGAGCTGCTCGCTCTAGTGTCGTCATTATTTTAGAAAGGGGAATCAAAGCGAGGTTGCCTGCAGTCCCTTTAATTGCGTGAGCCAATGCATAAAGCTCAGCGTATTCTTCATTGCTCAAATAATTGGAGAAACGACTGCTTAAGTTATGGTTTTGCTGAGAAAATGTAGATAATTCATCTAGGTACACAGAGCGATCTCGCCATAGGGCAAGGCCTTTTTTCATATGGATTTGTTGGATTTGGCCATTTGATGGGCTGTTCTGAGCGTGATCTAATTGCAGTGCTGTAGGTACCTCATTAAGAACCCTTGCCATTTCGCCAATAAGCACTTGGATATCAATGGGTTTATTGGCAAACCCATCCATACCCGCTCGCTGTGCGTCTAATTTATCTTCCATTAAAACATTGGCCGTTAATGCGATAATTGGCGTATGTTTTAAAGCCTGCTCTTTTTCGTAGCTTCGTATTATCTGGGTTGCGGTCAACCCATCCATATTGGGCATTTGAATGTCCATAAGGACGATGTCTGGTTTTATTTCTTTAAATTGTTCTACAGCAGTGATGCCGTCGTTCGCTAAAAAAATGGCGTGACCATAGCGCTTTAATAGTAAAGTCAGCAGAGTTAGGTTCTGTTCTATGTCGTCGGCCAATAAGATTCTTTTAGGGGAGATGGTTGAGAGTTGTGTTGAGTTAACTTCCGGCTGTATTTTTGATTCTTTAAGTGGAAGGTCAAAATAGAAACAGCTGCCTTTTCCTAGCTCACTGCGCACAAAGATTTCGCCACCCATGAGATTGACGAGTTGTTTCGAGATGCTGGTTCCTAAGCCTGTTCCACCGAAGCGGCGGCTCATTGAAGCATCTGCTTGAGTAAAGGGATCAAAAATGTTCTTGAGTCGTTCCTGCGGTATGCCAATTCCAGTGTCTTTAATTGTAAAGCGAAGGTTGCCATTGACAAGCTTGCTAATGGTTAAGGTCACATTGCCTTTTTCAGTAAACTTGATCGCATTTCCTAGTATATTCATCAGAACTTGTCTGATTCTGTCTTCAGCGCCTAAATAAGTATTCGCTACATTGGGTTCTATATGAAAGTTCAGCTCTAAGCCTTTTGACCGAGCTTGTAACCAAAGTGTGGATATAACGGTATCCACCATGTTTGCAGGTAAGAAGGCTCGGATGTCTAAGTCCAACTTGTTCTTTTCTAATTTTGCGCTGTCGAGTATGTCGTTCAGCAGGTGTAATAGAGAACGTGCCGATTTGCTAATTGTGGCTAGGTGCTGCTTACTTTCACCTGAAATATCGGCTTCTAGTAGAATGTCGGAAAAACCAATAATTGAGTTCATTGGGGTACGTATTTCATGGCTCATGTTGGCTAGAAATGACGCTTTACTTTCTGCGGACTCTTCGGCTTTTTCTTTTGCTAAACGCAGCTCGTCTTCCATTTTTATGCGCTGTGAAATGTCCAAAATAACGCCGTCTATCCATTCGGCTTCGCCGTTTTTGTTATGAATTACTGAACCATTTTCTAGCACCCAAACATAATGGCCATCTTTGTGTTTTAAGCGATATTCAATCTCATAAGACTTATATTCCTTTTCGGCCTCATTAATCGCTGCTGTTACGCTCTCTAAGTCATCTGGATGAAGGAGTTGGCCAAGTGAAATTTTTTCTTGATAGAAATCGTCTGTTTGCCATCCTGTTAGATCGTAAATTGCGTCACTGATAAAAAGGGCGGTCCAGTGGTCATTCATTAGGCAGCGAAAAGACGCACCTGGGATATTTTTCATAAGAGAGCTGTACTGTTGCTCACTTTTTTTAATGGATTCCTCCAGCGACTTTCTAGCGGATATGTCACTAATAAAACCAACAAAAAGTGTTTCTTCATCGAGCAAGTCGACCCTACCTACGCCCAACCGAATAGGAAACGTATGGCCATCTTTGTGAAGAGCGAGAATTTCTCTATCTTTGCCTGTTAGCTCGCTTTCTCCTGTTTTACGAAAATGCTCCAGCGAGGTGTTATATTCGTCTGTGTATTCAGGTGAGAACAAGATACCAAAAGACTGACCGATGATTTCCTGTTCTTGCCAGCCGAAAATTCTGATAGCGGCATGATTAAACTCTTTGATAATACCGTGGCTATTGACCGTTATAATGCCATCAACAGCGGTATCTAAGGTGGTCTTTAAGCGTTGTTCACTGGCTGTTTTCTCTAGTAAAAGTTGGCGGTAGCGTAATTGTGACGCGATATTTACTGCTAGGATAGAGAGTAATAAGGTAATAATGGCGACGACAAGAGAAAGGTAGTCGTTAGAGGTTTCTTGCATATGAGAATGAGACATCATTTCGTCGCCTGACGTAATGAACCTTGCCCCAGCCATGCCTGCATAATGCATACCTGAAATAGCTGCGCCCATAATGAGCGCACTAATGCAGCTGACCCATTTAGAGTCTAAATTCGACCACATTTTTCTTACATAATAGTGAGTAGACAGCGCGATAAATGCGAGAACAACTGCTATGACAATAGAAGCAAAGAACCAGGTAGGGTCATACTTGAGTTGGACCGGCATCTGCATTGCTTCCATGCCTATATAATGCATAGCGCCAATGCCACTTCCGACAAGTATTCCACTTGTAAGCAGCAGCCAGATATTTAAATCAGGAATAATTAATCGCTTGAGGGTTACGTAGGATGCCCAAATAGCGGGGATTAATGACAGTGTAGTGAGTAGTGGGTCATAGGTAACGCTATGGCCCATATTAAATGCCAGCATTCCGACAAAATGCATGCTCCAGATACCGCCTGCCATGATGAATGAACCAGACACTAATGCGATAGTCTTGTATTTTTCGATAACAATGTGCTGAGCAACAGAGGCGAAATGCAAAGCAAAAAAAGAGGCGCTAGATGCTAGGAAAATAGAAAGGATAACAAGTAGGTAGTTGTAACTCCCCATTGTTAGTTGGCTTTGATCTACTTGGGAAATAAAAAAACTACTCAACCATTGCATTAGATTACTTGCTACCTATTGAAGCTGTATTTGGATTACCAACTGGCTTATCTGTTTTGGTCAATTATGATATTCACTTAAACTAACCGTTTTTATGATCTGTTTGTACTAAAGAGGCCAATTCGTCAAATTTCATTGACTATCATCACTATTATTTCGAGTATGGTGATGTATGAGTTTGTTGGTTATAGCATGCCAGATAACAGAACAAAATAAACTACTATTTCTTGAGAAGATGAGTAACGAAATGTATTTAGGTCTTGATCTTGGAACCTCTGGGTTGAAAGGGGTTGTTATTGATACTGATGGAAACGTTCTAGCGCAAGAGTCGGTTTCTTTGGTCGTTAGCTCGCCTCAAACTCTCTGGTCGGAGCAAGACCCTGAGTCATGGTGGCAAGCTTGCATAGAGGTGATTCAGCAGTTACAGCAGCGTTTAGATTTAAGTAAATTAAAGGCAATTGGCCTTTCTGGACAAATGCATGGCGCTACTTTGCTTGATGCTCAAGGTAGCATTTTACGGCCTTGTATCCTATGGAATGATGGCCGTAGTCAAACTCAATGTACAGCATTGATGACGCAGTTTCCTGAACTAATGGAGCGCTCAGGTAATCTTGCTATGCCTGGCTTTACAGCCCCTAAAATACGTTGGGTGCAGGAGAATGAGCCAGAAATCTTCGAAAAGCTGGCATTCGTTCTACTTCCTAAAGACTATTTGGCTTATCGATTGACAGGTATTATGTCGTCAGACTGCTCTGATGCTGCAGGTACGCTTTGGCTAAACCCTCAAACACGACAATGGGACGATGCTTTATTGGCTGCCACTGGGTTAACTCAGTCTAATATGCCAACGGTTTATGAAGGCTGCGACATGGTGGGAAGATTATCGGATACAACAGCGCAAGAGTTGCAATTGCCTCCATTGCCTTTAGTGGCTGGTGCCGGTGATAACGCTGCTGGTGCGGTCGGTATGGGTATAACGAACCCTGGTCAAGGCTTTATTTCCTTGGGTACATCTGGTGTTTATTTCACAGTGAGTGAGTCCCATAAAGCCAATCCAGAAAATACAGTACATGCATTTTGTCATGCGTTGCCTAATCGTTGGCACCAAATGGGTGTCACTCTTAGTGCCGCAAACTCTTTAGCTTGGTTTGCAAAGCTGGTCGATAAATCAGTTGCTGAGTTGTTAGATGCTTTAGAGGATAGTGAAATCCAACGCACCAATGTGTTGTTTTTACCGTATCTTAGCGGTGAACGAACGCCGCACAATGATCCTTTGGCGAACGGGCAATTTGTCGGTCTGACCAACATCACGAATACCGAAATGATGACGCTGGCAATATTAGAAGGTGTGGCATTCTCTTTATTGGATTGTCAAAATGCCTTGGACAGCGCTGGTAGCTTTGTGGATGAATTGTCACTTATTGGGGGCGGAGCTCGCTCTGCCATGTGGCGCCAAATTATTGCCAATGTATTAAATAAACGTCTTATTTACCGTGATGGTGGTGATGTCGGTCCTGGTTTGGGAGCGGCGCGTTTGGCCTTGTTAGGTGAGCAACATAGCCAAGGCAAAGACATAGAGTTACTGATTGCAGAATATTGCACTATGCCAGATGTATTGGAAGTGAATGAGCCTGATCCGACTTTCGGACGATACTACCAAGACAAATACACTTTATATAAATCCTTTTACCAATCCACTAAAGGGTTTAATGAGAAGTTGGCCTCTCTGATCTCTTTATAGATATCCTTGTCTAAATAAGAGAAACGCCGTTGAACAGATAATGTACAACGGCGTTTTTTTGGATGTGTACTTGTTGCTTTAAGTTATTATGATACGGGAACTACACCTTCAATGTGAATATTACTTTGAGAGCGAAAATCTCTTGGGGTAACGCCTTTTAATTCATGAAATCGACGGTTAAAGTTGGCGACATTATTGAATCCGACTTGAAAGCAAATAGTAGCGATTTGTTGATCGGTTTCTGTTAATAAACTGCAAGCGCGGCTGACTCTAACGCGATTTACAAACTCAATAAAACGATTCCCTGTTGCTTTTTTAAAGAAGCGTGAAAAATGGCTATCGGACATGCCTATCAAACTGGCTACGCTAGAAAGCGTAATATCTTGGCTGTAATTTTGGGAGACATAATCTACAACCGTATTTATTTTCCGTTGCAGCGTCTCATTGGATTTTAGGTCGATTTGTACCGTTGAAAGTAAGCGGTAGCTCCGACTTTGTGCGAGCTTTTGCAATAAAGGTAGAGCAATAATCAGTCGTGATAAACCACTCGAATCCCTTACATTCCGAAATATTTCTTCTAAAAACTTATGGTCTAGGTCAAAAAACTCGATACCAGATTTTGCTCTTGCCAGCATAGGTAGGACTTCAGCAAGTTCAGGGATGATTTTCATGCCATTGGAAAAAGACTCATGGTCGAAGCGGATTACCATGTCTCTGAGTTGTACAACTTGTTGATCGTCTTGGCATATCCAATTGTGAGGAAGTCTGGGACCGGTCAAAATGAGTTGGCCGGGAGAGTAATTTCCAATGTAGTCCCCAACAAATACTTTACCTGATGTTGCGACTATAAAATGCAATTCATAGTCATCATGAGCATGCCAACGAATAAGATCACTTGGATGCCCATGTTCAAGATAGCGAATAGTTTCGTTGTCTTGAACAATTTCATATTCGGGGGTGATGCGTTTGGCGGTATTGGGCATAATATTCTCGCTCAAACAGCGAAAGATGGTGATGTCTCTGCATCGTGCGCTGTTTTATGTTCTTATTCTTTTATAAAAATGCACTCAAAAAATTAAGGTAATAACTAAATTGTAATACCTTAATTTCTTGAATTAGAGATACTTCTATCTAAGCATACTTTTCCATATTTGTCTGAATAGCTTGAGTAAGCTGAACAACAAAATCAGGAAATTCAGTTGGTATGTTACCCCATAAGAACCGATCTGTAGCAAAAGCCTGAATACCAGCAGCATCATTACCAAACGCAGCCAATGAGGCCTTATTTGGCTCATGATATGGTGTAGCTACTTTGCCTTGATTCGACAATTGCATAAAAGTAAACCAACTAGCAATGCCTTGGATCGTTTTTGTCGGAGTGCGGCCTTTGCGATAAACGCCTTCCAGTGTTGGGAAAACGAAAATCGGAAACTTGGCATAACCGTCCGTACAAATACGCTCAACCGTGTCACCAATATTGGCATTGCTAAAGCGCTGCGCAATAATGTCGAAATAAGCGGGTAGATCCACCACTGAATCACCAATAGCTGGAATCGAGTCTTGCAGAATAAAGTCTGTAAAATACTGTTTTAATTCATCGTCTCGCATGGCTTCATCAAAGTAAGTGAGACCTTTTAATGCCGCTTGATACGTAACACAGGTGTGACCAGCATTAAGAATACGAATCTTCGCCTCTTCAAACGGGTCCACCTTATCAACGAATTGAACACCAACTAGATCAAGAGCGGGTTTTTCGCCTACAAAATTGTCTTCCACTACCCATTGAATAAAGTCCTCGCCCATGACGGTCATATCATCATCAACACCAAAGCGGGCGCGAACATCATCCACATGTTGTTGGCTTGGCTTAGGCGTAATACGATCAACCATAGAGCAAGGGAAAGACACATTGACAGCAACCCATGCTGCTAAAGAGTAATCATTCTTAGCTTCTAAAAATTGCATCAGGCCGGTTTTGAGCAATTCACCATTATGGCGAAGGTTATCGCAGCACAGCAGCGTAATTTTGGCTTTTGACGTTTCGCTGCGAAGTTTAAGCCCTGCATATAAGAAAGCATAAAGAGTGTTACGTGCCCCTTCTATGTCCGCCTTTATTGCTGGGTGCTCAAGCATCAAACGGCGGTTTTCATCAAGGTAGTAACCGCCCTCTGTGACAGTGGAGGTGACGAGTTGAATCTTAGCGTCAGCAAGTGTCTCATCGACTTTCTTCGGTGCTTGCGCTCCGTCAATTTGCTGAACAATAGAGCGAATGTGCTCGTAATTCGTTGTGCCATCCGCAGCCATGGTTTTTAAGATATATTCGCCTTTTTGCTTAATAAAACGATCGAAAGCTTGACTATCTTGTGGGCGAATATTGACGCCAATAACCCCCCAGTTTTGTTGAGCGGTATGAGCTAGCAGTCGATCAATGTACACAGCTTGGTGGGCGCGGTGAAAAGCGCCAACTCCCAAGTGGACTATGCCTGCTTGAATAGCATCTTTAGCATAGTTTTGTACGCAAAGCTGCTCCACATTGGAGGAAGCTTGTAAGTAATTAGCCATATTACGCTTCCTCTGGAATAACAGAGATGACACGGTCACTTTCGTTAAACAAAATGATTTCTGAAACATCAATTTTGATATTGACTTCTTGACCGTCTTTTAGCTCTGTTCGAGCGGGCGCTTTGATGATAATAGTTTGATCACTAGACAGCTGTAGATGGGCATAGGCCTCTGAACCTAAATGTTCAACCAATTCAATGCGTCCGGTTAAATCTCCATCGGTTTCCACCAAGGACATGTGCTCTGGGCGAATGCCAATGACAACAGAGTCCGGCAACGGTCCCTTCAAGCGGTTAGCAGGGAAAGGTATTTGTTGTCCTAATAAATCGATCGATAACGTGTCTTCATTGCGCACAATTCTATTAGCTGGGATGAGATTCATTTTTGGCGTGCCAATGAACTCTGCAACAAAGCGGCTGTTAGGTTGGCGGTAAAGTTCTAATGGCGTGCCGACTTGTTCTATCTGACCTGCATTAAGAATAACTACGCGATCAGCCAAGGTCATTGCTTCGACCTGATCATGAGTTACATAAATCATGGTAGTGCCAAGTTTTTTGTGTAGGCGAGCCAACTCCAAACGCATTTGCACACGAAGGGCTGCATCTAAGTTAGAGAGTGGTTCATCAAACAAGAAAACTTTAGGTTGGCGAACGATAGCTCGGCCAATGGCAACACGTTGACGCTGACCACCAGATAGTTCTTTCGGTTTACGCTCTAATAATGCATCAAGTTGCAAAGAAGCCGACACTGAACGGACTTTGTCTTTGATTTCCGCGTCAGATACTTTGGCAAGACGGAGAGCAAACGACAGGTTGTCTGCTACCGTCATATGTGGATACAGCGCATAAGATTGGAACACCATGGCAAGGTCACGCTTTGATGACGCGACTTCAGTAATGTCTCTGCCATCTAGATCTATGCTTCCGCCTGTGCTGGATTCAAGGCCAGCAATAGTGCGTAGCAAAGTGGATTTACCACAGCCAGAAGGACCAACGAAGACGACGAATTCGCCTTCACTAATAGAAAGGTTGATACCGCGAAGAGCATGGTAATTGTCGTAATGTTTTTGTAGATCTGTAATCGCTAAGTAAGTCATAAAAAAGCTTCCTAATAATTATTTTACGGCGCCGAATGTAAGGCCTTGGACCAATTGTTTTTGACAGAACCAACCGAAAATGACGATCGGTGCGCAAGCAAGCGTGGAGGCTGCAGACAGCTTCGCCCAGAACAAACCCTCAGGGCTTGAGTAAGAGGCGATCATCGCGGTTAATGGCGCGGCATCGGAGGCGGTTAAGTTGAGAGACCAGAATGCTTCGTTCCAGCAAAGTACGATAGACAAAAGAGCTGTAGACGAGATAGCACCGACGGACAGCGGTAAAACGACTTTGACAACTTCGTCCCAAGGTGTGGCGCCGTCCATGCGGGCTGCTTCTAGAATTTCTTTTGGTAGATCTTTGAAGTAAGAAAACAGCATCCAAACGATAATGGGCAAATTCATCAGGGTGAAAATAATCACCAAAGCTGTTTTAGAGTCCAATAAACCATAGTTTCGGCAAAGGATGTAAATCGGTACCAAAACACCTACGGCTGGAAGCATTTTGGTAGAGAGCATCCAAAGCAGAATGTCTTTGGTGCGTTTACCAGGGAAAAACGCCATGGAGTAAGCCGCTGGGATGGCAATGATCAAAGCGATGATGGTAGAACCAAATGACGTAACGACTGAGTTCCAAGCATGGTGAAGGTAATCACTGCGTTCCTGAACAATTCGGAAGTTATCCAGTGTGGGCTCAAAAAATAGTGATGGTGGTACGGAAATCGCCTGCAATTCGGTTTTGAACGAGGTGATAAACATCCAAAAAATCGGGAAAAATAACACCAATGCGACTGTCCATGCGAACAAGCCAGTCAGAATGGTTTTTAGTTTACGTTGTTGATTAAGTGTCATTGTATTCACCTCACACCGTTAAGTTTTTGCCAACGGCACGAATTAAGAAAATGGCTACAATATTGGCAAGCAATACGGCAAACAAGCCACCAGCAGAAGCCACACCAACGTCATATTGAAGAAGCGCTTGGTTATAAATCAAATACGCCAAGTTGGTACTGTCGTAACCTGGGCCGCCACCTGTTGAGACGAAAATCTCAGCAAATACAGCCAACAAAAAGATGGTTTCGATCATTACTACCACAGCAATAGGGCGAGCAAGATGTGGAATAGTTAAGTAGCGAAAGATGTGCCAGCCTGTAGCACCGTCCATTTGAGCGGCTTCTTTCTGCTCAGTATCTTGGGATTGAAGTGCGGTCACAAACACTAAAATAGCAAACGGCAGCCACTGCCAGCTGACCATGATAATGACGGACATCAACGGATAACTAGATAGCCAATCTATTGGCTCGAAGCCGAGTGATTCAGATATCCATGCGAAAATGCCATAGACAGGGTTCATCATCATATTTTTCCAAATCAATGCATTGACTGTTGGCATGATGAAGAAAGGAGATATTAATAAAACGCGGACAATGCCTTGCCCAAAAAATGGTTTATCAATCAAAGCGGACAGCATCACACCTACAACCACCGTGATAATCAAAACGGAGAGTAGCAGAATGAGAGTGTTCGATACCGCAGGAATGAAGCCGGGGTCGGTGATAAAAAACTCAAAGTTCATCCAGCCGACAAAGTTGTTTTGACCTGGGTACAATAAGTTGTAGCGAATGGTTGAAAAATAAATGGTCATGGATAATGGGATGATCATCCAAACCAAAAGCATGATGACTGATGGTGCCATTAATAAGCGAGTGATTGAGCGCTTCATGGTGAGTTTCTCTTATTATAAGCAGGGTGCTTGTTCTTAAATAGAACGAATCAAAAGTAAGAAATAGGGCTTTTCAGCCCTATTTCTTTGTCGAGCTTAAAAAAGGTTAGTAATAACCCGCTTGACGCATTTGACGATCTGCAGAGGTATTGGCAGATTTCAAGGCTTGATCGACTGTCATAGAGCCAGATAATGCACCTGAGATCATTTGACCTGCTGTTGTCCCAATTGCTTGGAACTCAGGGATAGCAGCAAACTGCACACCAACATAAGGTGATGGTTTTAATGTACTGTCAGTTGGATCCGCAGAATTAATAGCTTTCAATTCAGCGTCAGCAAAGACAGCAGCTTTTTGGAACTTAGGGTTTTCATATGTGCTGGTTCGCGTACCTGTAGGAACGGCTGCCCAGCCATTCTTTTGACCCACTAGCTGAATGTATTCCTTAGAGGTCGCCCAGCGGACAAACTTCTGTGCTGCTTCAGCATTTTTCGTTGCAGCTGGAATACCAAGTGCCCAAGCCCATAGCCAGTTAGCCCCTTTTTCGGTAACAGAGTAAGGTGATTGTGCAAAACCAACTTTGTCTGCTACTTTACTTTGTTTAGGATCAGTCACGAAAGATGCCGCGATAGTGGCATCAATCCACATGCCGCACTTGCCTTCGTTGAATAATGCTAAGTTTTCATTAAAGCTGTTGCTGCTTGAGCCAGGAGGGCCATATTTTGTTAACAAATCAACGTAGAAGCTAACGGCATCTTTCCATTCGCTAGTTTCTAGCTGAGGCTTCCAGTTTTCGTCAAACCAACGAGCACCAAAAGAGTTTGCCATGGCAGTCATAAAGGCCATGTTGTCACCCCAGCCGGCTTTACCACGTAAGCAAATTCCGTAGATACCTTCATCTGGGTTATTAACGGCAGCAGCGACGTCACTAATATGTTCCCAGCTGTCACGGTCATTGATTTCCATTCCAGCGGCTTTAACAAGGTCTTTACGGTACATAACCATAGAGCTCTCGCCATAGAATGGTGCTGCATACATAGTGCCGTCATAAGATAGGCCGCCACGAATAGATGGCAGAATATCTTTTTCATCGTAGTTTCCGCTTGTGTCTACTGCTTGTAGCCAACCACGCTCGCCCCAGATAGGCGCTTCATACATACCGATTGTCATTACGTCATAGAGTCCACTGCCATTTGCAATGTCTTGAGTAACGTTTTGACGTAGCACACCTTCTTCCAAAGTTACCCATTTTACTTTTATACCTGGGTTGGCTTTTTCAAATTCAGGAGTCAGTTTTTGCATTTCAATCATGTGACCGTTATTTACTGTAGCCACTGTGATTTGTGTTGCAGAGAATGCACTCGCAGCAGTCATCGCTGCTGTGATAGATACCGCATAAGTTAGGGTATTCTTGGTAAGGCGTTTCATAGGTTTCCCCCAGTTTGGAGTTTCTTTGTTTTTATAGTCGTACCTAATTCTTGATAATTGGTTATCAAGTGATTATCAATATAAGTTATATAATAATTGACCTGTTAATACATAATATGCCAATAATTGTACTATTTTGTTTCATTTGGTGTTAATTGGCTGTAATTGAGTCAATATAATACTCTTTTGCGGTTCTTTTTATGGGGCTATCTCTTTGACTAATAAGGTTTTACATGACAAATGTCAGTAATCTATGCCGAGGCGTTTTCGTTTTTTTTACATAAATGGCTATAATGGCGACATTCTAGTTAAGGGGTTATGCCATGAGTGAAACAGTGGAATCATTGAGTTTTAAACGTCTTAAAATGCAGTGTCGTCGAGGCATGTTAGAGCTTGATGTTCTTCTTGAACCTTTTTTATCGGATGTGTATCTGACATTGGAAGAGGAAGATAAACAGAGGTTCACTCGTTTGTTAACCTGTGAGGATCAGGAATTGTTCCCTTGGTTTATGCAAAGTGAAGTGCCAGAAGATGAAGATCATGCCCGCATTGTTAATGTTATTTTGACTCGTGTTCAGCCTGAAAACTACCGAGCTTAAACGCTCTTGGATCGGTTTAAGCTTATGGCTGTTGACGGTCCTGGCTTATATGGCTTTACTGCAAGTTTTTTGGATGCCCGCTTTTTGGCGGGCATTGTTTTATGTCGGTGTTGGACTGTTTTGTATAATATTATTAGTTCGTGTATTTCTTAGAGAGAATCAACTGGTTGGGATTGGTGAGCAGGGTGCATATTTATTTAAGCGTGGACGTTATGAAAGGCTAATATTTGTGCGCGCTAACAATCTTCAATTGATTGCTAGAGTGGATCCCGATCAGGCATTTCTTGCGAGTATTTGGCCAAGTTACCGAGTTATTTATCGAGACAGTGTTCCGCTGGATGAATACCATACGTTGCTCTCTTTCGCGGCACAGCAAATTTTACTGCGCCGCAGTGAAGAGGCTAAAAAACGTTTTAGTTCTAGAAACTAGACGCTTTTTCTTCATCTGTTTTCTTGGGTGTGAGTATCGTTGGAGAACTGGAGGCGAGTTTTTCTGGGTAATCCAGAGTAAAATGCAAACCTCGGCTTTCTTTGCGCGACATGGCTGAACGTATAATTAAGTCTGCCACGACAGCGAGGTTTCGGAGTTCGAGTAAATCGTTAGAAATCTTATAGTTAGTATAAAATTCTTGAATCTCAGATAACAATAAATCAACACGATGTTTGGCTCTTAATAGGCGTTTATCCGTTCTGACTATGCCAACATAATCCCACATAAAGCGTCGCAATTCTTGCCAGTTATGGGTAATTACCACATCTTCATCTGAGTTTGTGACTTTACTTTCATCCCAGTCCGGAATGGTTACATCATTTGTTTTTTGCTTGTATTCGGATATATGGTGAGCCGCTGAACGGGCAAATACAATACACTCTAGTAAAGAGTTACTAGCAAGACGGTTTGCGCCATGAAGCCCTGTATAAGCGGTTTCGCCGATAGCGTATAAGTTGTCTATATCGGTTGCACTGTGGCGATTTACCACGACACCACCGCAAGTATAGTGAGCAGCGGGTACGACTGGAATCGGCCCTTTGGTCATATCATGACCGTATTCCAAGCAGCGTTTATAAATGGTTGGGAAGTGCTCTTTGATAAATTCAGGGTCTTTATGAGATATATCTAGTAAAACATGATGAATACCGAGACGTTTCATTTCATGGTCAATTGCACGAGCAACAATGTCTCGAGGCGCTAGCTCTTTGCGCTTGTCAAACTTCGCCATGAACGAAGAGCCATCTGGAAGCAAGAGTTTACCGCCTTCGCCACGCACAGCTTCAGATATCAAAAAGGTTTTTGCTTTTGAGTCGTAAAGGCATGTTGGATGGAATTGGTTAAACTCCATGTTTGCTACTCGGCAACCTGCACGCCATGCCATGGCAATACCATCGCCAGAAGCAGTGTCAGGGTTGCTGGTGTATAGATAAACTTTGCTACTGCCACCACACGCCAAAGAGATAAACTGGCCGTGGAAGACCTCGATGACATCATCGTCTAGATTTAAAGCGTATACACCTACAGCACGATTAGGGCCGTCAATGCCAAGTTTGTCCGTGGTAATGACATCGATCGCAACACGATCGGGGTAAAAATCGATATTTGGGTGCTTGCTGGCATTTTTAATTAAAGTTTTTGATATAGCCAATCCAGTAGCGTCTGCGCTATGGATAATGCGTCTATGGCTATGACCACCTTCTTTTGTTAGATGATACTCTTCGCTTTCACCGTATCGGGTGAATGGCACGCCTTGATCTATTAGCCAGTCAATACTTTCTTTAGAATGTTCAACGGTAAAGCGAATGGCATCCGGGTCACCAAGTTCAACGCCAGCGTCAATCGTGTCATCAATATGAGAATCTATGGTGTCTTTGTCTGACAATACAGCAGCAACGCCACCTTGTGCATACAATGTAGAGCCTTCACGGATATCGGCCTTGGTCAAAATTGCCACACGATGCTGGTCAGCCAGCTCAAGAGCAAGTGTTAATCCAGCAGCGCCTGCGCCAATAATGACGATGTCGTATTTGTAATGTCGGCTCATTGTATTGATCTAATTATGACTAAAAAATTAATGTTACTATTGTTGTTACTGAATAGTGAATACTTTCTGAGATCACATTTTGAATATTCATCATACTTTGTCGTTTTGAGTTCGTTTTCTCTCGTCTAAACAGGTTGTTTAGAATATCAAGCGGGAACTCAAAGGGATGCGCGTTGTCTTCTCTTTAAGTAGCAAAGGCGCAGACGAACAGGTTTTTTTACATGAGGTGC
This sequence comes from Marinomonas foliarum, assembly GCF_003337275.1. GTDB lineage: Bacteria > Pseudomonadota > Gammaproteobacteria > Pseudomonadales > Marinomonadaceae > Marinomonas > Marinomonas foliarum. The sequence continues at coordinate 31,164 of NZ_QPJQ01000003.1, forward strand.
CTATGCAGCACGAAACGTCTTCAGATCAGGCGTTAGTTGAAAAAGTACAGCAGGGCGACAAGCGGGCTTTCGATCTACTTGTAGTCAAATATCAATATAAGGTGATTGGCTTAATTGGACGTTATGTACAAGACAGAAGTGAAGTATTAGACGTAGCTCAAGATAGCTTTATAAAGGCGTATCGAGCGATTGGAAGTTTTCGTGGGGAAAGTGCTTTTTATACTTGGTTGTATCGTATTGCTGTCAATACAGCAAAAAACTACCTAGTCAGCCGTTCTCGTCGTCCGCCTGAATCTGATGTTGAGCTGGATAATGAAGAAGTATTCAGCGTCTATGAGTCCTTAGCGGATATAGACACACCTGAAGCTAAATTAAACAGTGATCGCCTTGAAAAAGCGATTCATTATGCCATTCAACAATTGCCAGAAGAGTTGCGCAGTGCATTAACACTACGAGAGTTTGATGGCCTGAGTTATGAAGATATTTCGTTGATTATGGACTGTCCTGTGGGGACGGTTCGTTCACGTATTTTTCGTGCTCGAGAGGCGGTAGAAAAACACATACGTCCCTTGACGGGGGCAGGAGAGTAAAGATGAAAGCTTTAAATGATGATTTATCAGAAAATCATAGCTCCCGAGAGAAAGGTAACTCCCTAGATGTGAATGGTTACCCTGACGTGCTCCCAAGCCTGTCCGCTATGTTCGATGGCGAGGCAACAGAGCAGGATTTAGAGTGTTTATTAAACGCAGACAGTAACGATATAAGCCGACAGTTAGAAAACTTTCACTTGATTCAACAAACACTTCATAAAGAGTCATCCGTAGCCGTTGGACTTGAAGGGAGTTTGTTGTCTCGTATTCGAGCTGAATTGGATGTCGACGCCTCTTTTTCAGATGTGCAAGACAATTCAGAGGAAAGCAACCTGCTACCTTTTGTGTTACCTACAGAAAGTAAGCACGCTTCTCGACCAGCTTGGCGCATGGCACTGTCTAGTGTAGCAATTGCAGCCAGCGTAACGTTTGTCGTTATCTTTGCTGGAAATGAAATGTTAACAACAGAATCGCAAGCGCCAAATTTAACAGCGGATGTTCGTTCGTCTTTGCCTGATATGGTAGTGACGCCTTTAGCAGAATTAGACGGCGAAGCATTGCAGTTCGATAATGTGAAGTTACAGCATTACCTTAGACAGCATGCTGAGCAAGCGACAATGACAGTAGGTCAAGGCATGATTCCTATGGCCCGTGTCGTTAGTTACCCGATAAAAGAGTAATTTATGAAATTGATTTCGCCATTTCACATTTTTTTCACGGTACTGTGTCTTATTATCTCAGGAACGAGCTTGGCAGGTAATAAACCGCCAGATGCTCTGCATTTGTTAAGAAGTATGACTCAGTCATTTTCGACACTTAGTTATGATGGCGTTTTTGTGCATTCTGAAGCTATGAATATGAACAGTATGCGTGTTCGCCATGGTCTGATGAATGGCGTTGAATATGAAAGTTTAGTGGATTTAGATGGTGACAAAATCGAAGTTTTACGCATTGATGACAAAATAATTTCTGTCTACCCTAATGCAATGGTTGCCAATACGCGTGCTCCACTGATACCGCCTTTTAGACGCTTTAAAGACGTTGAAAGTGATCGACTTATTAAAGGCTACGAAATGGTGATTAGTGACAATATAAGCCGGATTGCTGGCCGTAAAGTGGTCGCTGTAAAGCTTGTACCGAAGGATCAATATCGCTACGGACATCAGTTTTGGCTAGATGAAGAAAACCACTTTCTTTTAAAGCATGACATGATGAAAAAAGACGGTAAGTTATTAGAAAGAATCCAATTTACTTCTGTTAACTTTGCGCCAGACTTGAAAGAGAAAGACTTTGTCCCCAAAGAGGGTAGTTACGCAGAGTCTGTTGTTGATACACCGCCAAGACGAGTTAAAAACCTTTGGCAATTCGATTGGCTGCCTAAGGGATTTTCCTTAGTTTGGCCTGAAGCGCGTTCTTTGAATCATGGTACTAGTATGCTGCTGCTATCAGATGGCATGACAACGGTCTCCGTGTTTATTGAGCCAACAATGAAACCCAAATCCATGTCGATTTTGAATATGGGGGCGACCATTGCAGGTGAGCGTAGTATCAAGGTAAAAGATCAATTGTATTTGTTAACTATGGTGGGCGAAGTACCAGAGCCTACAATTGAAAAACTGATGACCGTATTTATGCCAAGGCCAGAGCATGATTGAAGAATCTGGAAAAGTGTTATCTATAGAAGAGGGGTTTGCTGATGTCGAAACGATTCGAACAAGCACTTGTACTTCTTGTCGTGCGCGTCACGGCTGTGGTCATCATGCGATTGCGCAAGTTTCTTCATCCAATAGAATGCGCATGAAGGCAATTGACTCTTTTAATGTGAAAGTGGGTCAAAGTGTTGTAGTTGGTATTCCAGAAGATACATTGCTACAAGCATCTGTTTGGATGTATCTGATTCCTTTGCTTGGCTTAGTCGGTGGCGCTGTTCTGCCATCCTTATGGAATGGCGAGTCTGGGATTGCGGTTATTTTCTCTATTATTGGTTTCGCGGGTGGTTTATTGCTAGCGCGTAACAAGTCGAAAAAAGAAATGCATAACTTGGATTATTATCCAAAAATCTTACGAATTGAGGCACTTAATGACGGTCATATCCCTTTGGTTGTGACGCCATAGATGTCTAATGATCTTCACCTGGCACTGTAATGAATTTGGTACGTCTTAAGGAGACCAATCAATGAACAGATTGCTCAAACACGTAAGCATGATCGTAGTCAGCACTTTTTTGATGACTTCAATGCTTTCTCATGCTGCTTCTCTGCCTGACTTCACCGAGTTAGTTGAAGAAGCGTCCCCCGCTGTCGTGAATATCAGTACTGAACAGGCTGTTACCACAAAAACGGCTAACGAAAGTGGTCAGCAATTAGGGCCAAATAGTGAAGAGCTTAACGAGTTCTTTAAGCACTTCTTTGGTCAGCAGCCTTTCGGACAGCAAGCGCCACCACAACAAGGGCAGCGCAGTTCTTTAGGTTCTGGTTTTATTGTTTCGCATGATGGTTACGTCTTGACCAATAACCACGTTATTGATGGTGCAGATGTTATTCATGTGCGTCTAAACGATCGTCGTGAATATGTTGCTAAGTTAGTTGGAACCGATCCACGTACCGATTTAGCCTTACTGAAAATCGATGCCGATGATTTACCTATTGTAAAAATGGGCGACTCAGACAAGCTTAAACCAGGTCAGTGGGTATTAGCGATTGGCTCACCATTTGGTTTTGACTACACGGTTACTGCCGGTATTGTCAGTGCAACAGGGCGAAATTTACCCTCTGATAACTATGTGCCTTTTATTCAAACAGATGTGGCGATTAACCCAGGTAACTCGGGTGGCCCTTTGTTTAACTTAGATGGTGAAGTTGTTGGTATAAATTCGCAAATCTATACTCGTTCTGGTGGCTTTATGGGCGTGTCATTTGCGATTCCTTCTAAAGTTGCCATGTCTGTGGTTGATCAGCTGAAGAGCGATGGTAAGGTTTCTCGCGCTTGGCTGGGCGTACTGATTCAGGATGTAAATAATGAACTGGCTGAATCATTTGGTTTAGACAGATCAAACGGTGCTTTAATCAGTCGCGTATTACCTGATTCACCAGCAGAGAAATCAGGCTTAAGATCAGGCGATATTATCTTGAAATTTAATGGTGAATCTATCGCGCATTCTGGTGAGCTGCCTTATATTGTAGGGCAAATGAAGGCGGGTGAAAAAGTTGATGCCAGAGTATATCGAGATGGTAAAGAACAAACTATCTCGGTGACGCTTGAAGCACGCCCTAATGACCCTAAAGTCATTGCGCAATCGCAACAGGATCAAAACCGTCTAGGTATGATTGTTGGAGAAGTGCCAGCAGACATGGCTAAGAAATTTGAAATTGAAGGTGGCGTTGTCATTGAGCAAGTGCTTGGTGGTACAGCGGCACGCAATGGACTTCAACCAGGTGATGTGATCACCATGCTGAATGGAAAGCGCATTGAGAATGTGGCGAATTTTACTGATATTGCTAAAAATATTCCCAATGGGCGTTCAGTGCCAATGCGAGTTATCAGGCAGGGTTACCCAATGTTTATTCCGTTCAAAATCATGGAATAGCGCAATTAGATAGAAAAAAGCGGCCATGGAGCCGCTTTTTTTATGCCTAAAACTTGTTAATAAAGGTTAGACGTGTAACTATTTTTAAGCAAAATGACTTACTTAGAATAAGTCTGATTTAAGTGGCGTATTGTTTTGGAGGTTAGGTTGTGGAGCAAGTTGTAGAGAAAGGGATCTGCTTTCGTTTGGGTGATGAGCGGTACATTCATTCTCTTTCTAACGTAAAAGAAGTTCTGAGTTACCAGTCTCCAGCACCTGTGCCCGGTGCAAACGAAGGCGTAGAGGGAATGATTGACGTACGTGGGAATATGGTCACTGTTTTGTATGGTACGCACCTGTTGAAATTAGACCCTAATGAATGTGAGGAGGAAGGTCATATTATTGTATTGGATTTTCCTACTGGTCATTTTGGCGTTCGGGTAGAGGAAGTCGAACAGGTGATAGATATACCACAAAATGTGGATACAAATGGCCTTGAGTACCGAGACCATCACTGTATTCAAGGTACAGTGCAGCTAAATAAAGAACTTTATATTCTCGTGGAGTTTAGTGACTACTGTAAAGCACTGGACTGAATAAGAATCAATGACGACCTAGAGATAAGCTCTCTGGGTCGTTTATGACTTTGTACTTGTAAATTTTTAGGTATTACAATTTTTTAGCGAAGATTTTGGAGTTACGTTGATAGTTATACAGCGCTTGTTTTTGCGTTGGTAAACTTGCCAATGTTGTTTCGCTAAAGCCTCGTTCGATAAACCAATGGGCTGTTCGAGTGGTAAGTAAAAAAAGCATTGAGAGATTAAGCCGCTTAGCAGCTTGTTCTATGCCTTTTAGTAAGCGTTCACCACGGTTAGATCCCCGATAGTCTGGGGATACGGCCAAACAAGCTAACTCACCAGAATATTCTTGTTCAAAAGGATACAAAGCTGCACAAGCGACAATCGCACCGTCTCGTTCGATGACAATAAAGCGGTCTATTTCATTTTCTAACAGCTCGCGTGATCGTCTAACCAAGATGCCTTTTTCTTCTAACGGGGATAGCAATGCCATCATGCCGCCAACATCATCAATATGTGCTGGGCGCAGTTGTTCATAACTGTCTTCGTCGATCATGGTGCCTGAGCCTTCACGAGTGAAGAGTTCTTGCAGCAAACCACCATTTTCATTGTACGAAATTAAATGCGCTCTCGGCACGCCTTTGCGGACCGCTTGCACGCAGGCATCTAACGCTGCGTGGGTAATGCTAGAGAGCGACTTTTCTTTCAGAATGGCTTCTGCGTCCTTTGTCAAAAGCTCAGAGTAAAGTTCACCATCACTTTTAAAGACGCCTTCTTCTTCAGCGTAAATAATAAGCTTGTCAGCCTTTAGTTGGGTGGCTGCTTGAATAGCGACGTCTTCACTTTTTAGGTTAAATACTTCACCAGTTGGTGAAAAGCCAAGGTGTGGAAGTAGCACCATGTTATCGTCTTCAAGCAAGCGAAAGATGGCTTCTGTATCAATACGGCGAACTTCACCTGTATGGCCGTAATCAATGCCATCAACGACACCCAAAGGCCTGGCGATAACATAATTACCACTACAAACTTTTAGTCTTGCGCCATCCATAGGTGTATTCGAAAGGCCCATAGACAATTGAGCTTCCAGCTGAACGCGCACCGCCGCAGAGGCTTGAATAATATCTAATAATTGGTCTTGCGGTGTCACTCGGTAATCGTCTTCTACATGGCTAACTAAACGGCGATTGGCTAAAACTCGGCTAATTTGTGGGCGTGCACCTTGTACTAACACAAGGCGGATTCCTAATGAATCCAGCAAAGCAAGGTCATGAATAATGCTTGAAAAGTGAGCACACTCAACCGCCTCACCTGGGATCAGTATGACGAAGGTTTTTCCCCTATGGGCATTAATATAGGGGGAAGAATGGCGGAACCAGTCCACATAGTTGAATTCTTCAGGCACGCTATTCCTCATTTTGTTGCTCGTTTAATTGAAGGCAGAAACGCTCGATAAGACCGCGAATTACCTCTTGCATAGGTTGAATTTGATCCAGTGCCATAAATTCATTTGGCTGGTGAGCCTGATCAATTGAGCCCGGCCCTAAAATCAACGTTTCCATTCCCATTTGATTTAGGAAGGAGCCTTCGGTTGCAAACGCCACTGTACTTGCTTGGCGTTTAGTTAAGACTTCACAAGCTTTTATGATATCCGATTCGACCGATGTATAAAAAGACGGAACATCAGGAAATAAGCTATTTAACTGTATTATTGTGCCTGTTTGTTCTTCGATACGAGGAAGTATGGCAGCAATTTCTGCTATGAGTGCTTGATTACTCATTCCTGGAAGGGCTCGTAGATCAAACTCAAGCTCACAACGTCCACAAATTCGATTCGGATTATCGCCGCCATGAATGCAGCCAAAATTCATTGTTGGGTAGTCGATAACAAAACTGGTATCACGGTAGTTTGCTTTTAATTGCTGACGAAATAACATTAATTCTGACATGACATCGTGCATGGCATCCAGCGCGTTGTTCCCCAGTGATGGATTAGAGGAGTGACCAGACTGTCCTGTGACTTGGATTCGCTCCATCATAATGCCTTTGTGGGCATAAATAGGAGTTAATGATGTGGGTTCACCTATTAGTGCATAGCGAGCCTTTAGTGTGCCTTGATCCACAAGTGCTCTAGCGCCTGACATAGAGCTCTCTTCGTCAGCGGTTGCCAGGATAATCAGTGGCTGCTTTAAATTGGATAGCTGCATTTGTCGAACAGTATCAATCACAATGGCAAAGAAGCCTTTCATGTCGCAGCTGCCAAGACCGTAAAGTTTTTGCTCTCTCTCTTCCAGCTTGAACGGGTCTGATTTCCAGCGGCCTTTATCGTAAGGGACGGTATCTGTGTGACCGGATAATACTAAACCACCATCGCCACTGCCAAGCGTCGCAATCAAATTGAATTTATTGGGATTGTCTGGCAAAGGCATCACTTCGCATTGAAAGCCTTGGGAACTGAGCCAATTTTCAAGCAATTGAATAACGCCTTTGTTTGACTGATCCCAATCAGCTTGACTACAACTGATAGAAGGCGATGCAATAAGCTGAGACATCATACTAATGAGCGAAGGCAATGCGGGCATAGAAAGTGTTCCTTGAATCCGAGTTATTAGCGAATATTACTACTGTACGCTAGGCATCTGGTACACTTGCTCGCACATTATTTTTTCTTTGTTGTTTGCTCAACAGCAAAGGTTTTAGAGGTTCGTATATTATGGCTACCGAGCTAGAGCTAAAGTTAATGCTTCAGTCAGACTATCTCAAGTGCGCAAGTGATTTTCTTGATGAAATTTGTGCGCTTTCTGATACAGATGATCAATCTCGTCAGCCAACCTTGGCTTTGATGAACGCCTATTTTGATACTGAAGACGCCAGTCTCATGAAAGGGGGAGTGGCAATACGTATCCGAGCGGTGAACAATACCTTTATTCAAACGGTAAAAACTCGTGGTAGTAATCGTATTGGCATGCACGCCCGAGGAGAGTGGGAGTGGTTTTTACCTAATGACCAATTAGATTTATCGCTATTGAGTGAAGTGCCTCTGCCAGAAAGCCTACAGGATATGTCTTGGGCTGGTGAACTGATAGAAGTATATCGTACGGACTTTGAGCGACAAGTTTGGAATATTCAATCCCAAGAAACCAAGATGGAAGTGGTTTGTGATCAAGGGTTGGTTACCTCACCCTATGGTGAAGACGCTATTTGCGAGTTGGAGTTGGAGTTGAAGCAAGGTGACGAATCTGGTTTATATCAATTTGCGCTGCAGTTGGCTGAACAGGTTCCAGTGCAAGTGAGCATTGTCTCTAAGGCTCAAAAAGGCGTACGTTTGAAATATGGGCAGATAGAGTTCCCTGATAAACCACTTGCGACGTCAAGCTCTATTGAGCTGGCGGCGTATTGGTATGAAGTATGGTTAGTGTATTGGGAGGCAATGTATTTCATGGAGGATGAAGCGCTTTTGCAACCATTCCGTCACTCTATGGCGCAGTTGAAAAACTGCTTACCAGACACATTAGCGCAGCAATTAACCGCGTTAGATAATGAGTTAATGCCTTATTTAGCAGACGAATCTGTTGTGTTAAAACAGTTAGCTGGCATGACAAACATTGGCGTCAATATGTTACTTGTCGGGCAATGGTTAAACAGCCAAGCTTAATGATCTATGTTGTAACGAAAAAATAAAAAGAAAATGTTGTAAGGAAGCCCTGTGACACCACCTCATTTAAACCCAAATTACGCGATATTTTGTGAGCAATCTCTTTCTCGTTCCTTGTTATTGGAGCATGTTCAAGACGCACGAGAAAGACAAGGTCTTGATGCATTGAGCCAAGAGCAAATTGAGACATTAGAGCCATTGTGGATTTTGAGTGAGTATTTGCATCAGCAGTTTACCCGCTCTCCTCATTGGTTAGATGATCTATTAACGCTTAGCGAATTACCTGAAAAGCCATCAGTAGAAGCGTTGATGGCAGGTGAAGTGTTTTTTTCATGCGAAGCCAAGGCTTGCCCAACAGAATCATTGGAGCCATTGGACGAAGCTAGTTTTATTAAGCGTTTACGTTTGTATCGACAATGGTGGATGGTGCGACTGATCGCCTTGGATATTCAGCAGCAACTAACATTGACCGAGCTAACGTCGCGCCTAAGCGGTTTAGCCGATGCCTGTGTTAACGCCAGCTTGCAATGGACAACGCAGCACTACCTTGCCTTGTATGGTCAGGCATTGGATAGCAACAGCCAACCTCAGTCAATGATTGTGATTGGTATGGGGAAATTGGGGGGCAATGAGTTAAACCTGTCTTCCGACATTGATCTCATTTTTGCGTTCCGTGAACATGGTGATACTCAAGGCGGTAAAAAAAGTTTATCTCACCAAGAATACTTTACTAAGTTAGGTCAAAAACTGATTCAGCATTTGGATCAGGTAAGTGCTGATGGCTTTGTATTTAGAGTCGACATGCGCTTGCGGCCGTTTGGTCAGTCTGGTGCCTTGGTTTTGAATATGGACTCTCTAGAGAATTATTACCAAGATCAAGGCCGAGATTGGGAGCGCTACGCCATGATCAAAGCCCGGGTTATGGCAGGAAGCGCATTGGATGTTTGTGAATTCGAAGCGTTACGAAAGCCTTTTGTTTATCGCAAGTATTTAGATTTTGGTGCAATAGGAGCGCTGCGAGATCTTAAGCAAATGATCGCAAAGGAAGTTCGCCGTAAAGGCATAGAGCATAATATTAAACTAGGCGAGGGCGGCATTCGCGAAGTGGAGTTTATAGCTCAAGCTTTGCAGATTCTACATGGTGGTCGAGATCAGAAGTTGCAAACACCCTCCTTGATGAAAGTCTTGCCTTACCTTGCTAAGCAGGATTATTTGCCTGCTGAGGAAGTCGAGCAGTTACGTGAAGCGTATTTGCTTTTACGTCGAACCGAGCATGCTTTGCAAGCCGTGAATGACGAGCAAACTCAATTATTGCCCGAAGATGAAAGAGCGCGTACACGCATAGCCTTGCTGGTTGGATTTCCTTCTTGGGAGGCGTTAGATGAACGCCTATGGGAAGTGCGTAACAATGTTCATCGCTCTTTTGTGGCATTAATCGACGACGGTAATGAAAGTAGTGAAGAGGTTAAGAGCCAAGAAACATGGCGTTTATTGATCAAGCATCCAGAAGATAAAGAAGCCATTGAAGACGCCATTGAACTGATTATGTGGCAAGATCAAGAGGCAGCTATTGTACGAATCTCACAATTGCTTAGCTCACGCACCGTAGTGTACATGCAACCCATTGGTCATGAACGACTTGCTGTATTCTTAGCTGCACTCATAACGAAATTAATGGATGAAGCTAATCCTGATTTAGTGTTAGAGCGTGTTTTTCCTATATTAGAAGCGGTATTGCGCCGAACGGCTTATTTGGTACTGCTATGTGAAAATCAAACCGCGCTGACTCATCTGATTCGTTTATGTCGAGAAAGTGTTTGGTTTACCGAGGCAATTTCGACAACGCCAGCATTGTTAGATGAACTGTTAGACGCTAATACATTATTTTCTCCACCAGATAAGGCCATGCTTGCTGAAGAGCTCCAGCAGATATTATTGCGCTTGCCGGAAGAGGATGAGGAAGCGCAAATGGACGCTATGCGTCGCTTTAGGCGTTCTATTATTTTACGAATCGCAGCGTGCGATATCACCGAGATATTACCTGTCATGAAAGTGAGTGATCACTTAACTTGGTTGGCAGAAGTTCTTCTTGATCAAGTGTTACAGCAGTCTTGGCAATATTTGACGAAGAAGCATGGTTTCCCTGTAAGCCAAGGTGAAGCAGCTTATACACCACAATTAGCAATTATTGGTTACGGAAAATCAGGTGGCTGGGAGCTGGGTTACGATTCAGATTTGGATCTTGTGTTTATTCATGATGCACAAGCAACAGGTAGCACAGACGGCGAACGCAGTATCGATAATTTAACTTTCTATACTCGACTAGGGCAGCGTTTAATTCACATGATCACGAGCTTTACAGCTGCGGGCCGATTGTATGAGGTAGACATGCGCTTGCGTCCTTCTGGTAATTCTGGCCTATTGGTTTCTAGTTTAGATGCCTTTAAAGATTACCAGCAAAAGGAAGCGTGGGTTTGGGAGCATCAAGCATTGACGCGTTCTCGTGGTTTGGCGGGAGACCCTAATCTACTGGCTAAGTTTGAAGACTGCCGCAAAGAAATTATTGCTTCTGTTAGAGATCGAAATGAACTCAAAGCGGAAGTAATAAAAATGCGTGAGAAAATGCGTGCTCACCTTGATACTGGTGGTAAAGACAAAGGTTTTGATCTTAAGCAGGGCGCTGGTGGCATTATAGACATCGAATTTATGGTGCAGTACTTAGTATTGGCTTGGTCGCACCAGTATCCTGAACTTATGCGTTTTTCGGATAATGTCCGCCAGTTAGAAGCCGCAGCAAGTGTTGGGCTTCTAGATAAAGATCAAGCAGAGAAGATGACTGACACTTATACCTTGTATCGATCTTTTGTTCATCGGTTGAGTTTGCAGCAGCAGAGTCGAGTCATTCAAAATGAAAAGCTGGTCAGTAATCAGAGTTTGGTCAGCCAATATTGGGATAGCTTTGTTACGGATCAGAGAGTTTGAGTGAATTTTATCCAGTTTACAAAAAGACATTCGTAAATATGTTATTCTCTGGCTATACTAATTAAATTGATGTTTTTTTGATCAGTGAATAACCTACAAACACTAACAGCGTTCGTAGGTTTATAGGAGGAAAAATGCCAAGCATTAATGGTTTGAGTAGTCCTGCGATGGATTATGCTAGTGAAGTATACAGTGCAAGCTTGTCAAAAGTTGCTCAGCAACAAAAGGCAGAACAAGAGCTTACCTTATTAGAGGAAGCCGCGAAAAGTGTAACACCTGCTGCGAATAGCGGGTCGCACACCACGACAGATAACTTAGGTCAGAATATAAACGTTAACGTTTGACCTGATCGATTTGACGTTGCAAAACAACGAAAGCCTCGCCAGATGTTATCTGGCGAGGCTTTTTCATGTCTAAAATTGTATTTTAGCTAACTAGGTTAGCTATTTTCTTTATCTAGAAACGCCGCGTCTTCTTCAGGCAGTGGTTGATTGTCAATCACTGCTTCAAATGCTTTCAAACGTTTGTAAATAGATAATAGTTCTACAATCGTTGTCCAAGAGTTGATTAGGTATTGAAACGAATTCTCAACTTGGTTGAAGGCGTTTAGAACGCGCTGCATAATGCCTAGGGTGAAAGCGCCAGCAATGATAGATGGTGCTAATACAATCAGTGGAACAAACTGCCCAACATTAAGATAACCGTAACGAACGACATTGAAATATAGGTAGTTTGCATACAGGCGAAAGTAGTTTTTACGTACGTTATCAAACAGTTCAGTAAGGCTAATTGGCGTTGCTCTGTCAGCGTGGTCTTCACCATAAACCAGTTCTTTCCTGTAAGCAGCCTCAACACGTTGATTTTTAAACTCCAAGCCAGGAAGTTTAATTCCTGCTAGCGCCAGTAAAAGAGTACCGAATATTGACCATATAATGGCGGTGAATACTAATGCTTGTGGGACTTCACCAACAAGTGGAAGGGTTTTAACGTATCCAGATAAGCTCCATAAAATAGGCAAAAAGGCAATTAACGTCATAACAGATCTTAAAAGGCTCACTCCTAGCCCTTCGACAATAGAAGCGAAGCGCATGGTGTCTTCTTGAATACGCTGTGATGCACCTTCAATATGGCGTACCTGATCCCATTTGGAAGTGTAGTAATTAGTCATAGCTGTACGCCAGCGGAATACGTAGTGACTAATGAAAAAGTTGCTAAGAACGGACACTGTTATAGCAACCATTATGATGACTGCTACAGTAGATAGCTGAGCATAGTAGTCAGACAGTAGAATACTATTCGGTTCTGCTAATGCTTTTTGAATAAGGTCGTAAAAGCTGCCATACCACTCGTTTAGCATCACACTTACTTGTACTTGGAACCAAGTTATAAATACGATTAATCCTGAACCAATGACTGACCATTTAGCCCATTTCTGACCACCATAAATAACCCAAATACTAATAAATACTAGATAGCAAGCCGCCATATATTGGTATAGCCACACATCTAATGCAGTATTTTGTGCACTCTGGAAAGCGGTTTGTGCTGTGGCATCAGCGCCTTCTGCCAAAGCTTCAGGAAAGTGGACACCAAAAAGAGAACCTAGACTTAAAATGTGTCCTAAGTCCTGAACGATAGAGTACCATCCAATGACGCAAACAAGTGCCCATAAGGCAAAGCTAAGAAAAAATAATTTAGGTTTTGGAAAGAAAGATTGAAACACAGTGTCGTTTCTCTATATCTGATAGGTTGAAGGTGCCATAAACCATTGATTTACGCGGGATTGTTTAATGACGATGTATCTGAGCTTAAACCAGTCAAGTGATAATCACAATCAAACAGCCCACAAGGAATCAGTAAAAAAGGCGATAATTAGCTAAGAGATAAACATTTTAACTATAATAAAGCGATATTGTACCAAATCAGGGAGACGGACTCGTTATATGGAACAAGTTGAGGTGTATTTAGTTAGGGCTTTTTCTATTGCCGGAAAAGGTGGAAACTTAGCCGGTGTAGTGTTGAATGCGGATTCGTTAACCGAACCACAGAAGCAATTCATAGCGAAGCAAGTTGGTGTATCGGAAACAGCTTTTGTTAGCAAAAGTGATAAGGCTAATTTCCATGTATCTTTTTATACTCCCACCGTGGAGGTCGATTTCTGCGGCCACGCCACGTTAAGCTCTTTTTGGTTGCTACATCATTTGCAATATATTCCGGCTGGACGTTATAAGCAAGAAACTAAAGCGGGTGTATTAGCTGTAGACGTGGCATTAAACGGTGATGTTTTAATGAGCCAAAGTTTACCAACTTGGTTTGCCGAATATAGTGCTCAAGAGATCGCACCTATGTTAGGTATTCAACCGTCACTGATAGCTCAAACAGGTTTGCCTATTCAAACTATTTCTACTGGCTTGATTGATCTTATGGTTCCTGTTCCTTATGGCGTGCTGGATTGCCTTGAAGTTGATAATGATACGATAACGCACTTTTGTCAGCAGCATGAATGTGTCGGATTTCACGTATTTGAAATGAACCCGCCAGAAGCGTTTTATACGGCAAGTTGTCGAAATTTTGCGCCAGCGGTTGGTATTCCTGAAGAGTCTGCTACCGGCAGTTCGAGCGGTGCGCTAGCCTGTTATTTGCATCGTCATTTTGGTTATCAGCAAGCGATTTTTGAGCAAGGGAGAGCGATGAAAATGCCATCGTGTCTAGTGACTCAATTAGCAATAGAAAATGGAGAGTTGACTCAGGTTCAAGTCGGAGGGGAAGGGGCGTTTGATAAAGTGGTTTCTATTAACCTTTAAGGCATAAAAAAATCGGACCTAAGTCCGATTTTTAATTGTTTTGTCTAGTGCTGAATCGCTTATGCAGCTTTGTTGTTTGCCACTACAGTTGCAATGGCTTTATCTAGTCGAGCAAGGCCTTCGGCAACATCTTGTTCTGGAATGATCAAAGACGGGGCTAAACGTAATACGTTTGGACCAGCAACAAGAGCAAATAAACCTTCTTCGGCTGCGGCTTTAATGATCTCGCCAGCTTTTCCAGCAAGGCTGTCAATCATTTCAGCACCAATCAAAAGACCCATACCACGAATCTCTTTAAAGACATGGTGCTTTTCGTTTAGCGCTTTCAGGCCTTCAACAAATAAGTCATGACGCTTTGCCACGCCGCTGAGTACTTCAGGAGTATCAACGATATCAACAACGGCTTCAGCAATAGCGCAAGCCATTGGGTTACCGCCATAAGTGCTGCCGTGAGTACCAAAGGCCAAACTTTTTGCCGCTTTCTCTGTAGCTAACATAGCGCCAACAGGGAAGCCGTTACCAAGTGCTTTAGCGGTTGTTAATACATCAGGTGTTACACCTAACTGCTCATACGCAAAGAAGGTGCCTGTACGGCCTACGCCGGATTGAACTTCGTCATAAACCAATAATGCGTTGTGTTGATCACACAGTTCACGTACTTGTTTGGCAAATTCAATGTTGGCCGGAATGATACCGCCTTCGCCTTGAATAGGCTCCATGACTACGGCGCAAGTCTTATCACTGATGATTGCTTTAAGTTGTTCTATGTCGTTGTAGTCGCAATGTTTGATGCCGCCTGGTGTCGGCTCAAAACCTTCTTTGTATTTTGCCTGTCCGCCCACAGAAACAGTAAACAAGGTACGGCCATGGAAAGACTTGTTAAAAGCAATGATTTCATGTTTTTCAGGACCGAAATGATCAAACGCGTAACGACGAGCGAGTTTAAAAGCCGCTTCGTTGGCTTCTGCACCACTATTTGCAAAGAAGACTCGGTCAGCAAAGGTCTTTTCAGTCAATTTTTTAGCCAATCGCAGTGCTGGTTCGTTAGTCATGACATTGGATAAATGCCAAAGTTGTCCAGCTTGCTCACGCATGACGTTGACGAGAGTTGGATTGGAATGACCCAATGCAGTAACAGCAATGCCGCCTGCAAAGTCGATGTATTCTTTGCCTTCTTTGTCCCATATGCGAGAGCCTTCGCCACGCACTGGAATAATCGCAGAAGGTGCATAGTTAGGAACCATTACTTCGTCAAAGGTTGCTCTCGTTACTTGTTGTGTCACTTTTCTATCCATCCTAAAAAAAGACCTCTTAAAAATAGGCGGCCGCAATGGCGGCCACCTGTTGGTTTATATCAGATTTCTCAACTCACGAATAGCGACAGTTACCATGGCGAGTGTTAATTCGCTTTCCGCTTTTATTTCGCTAAAAGCGGCACGGTAATGTTTGATACTGTCACTATTTGACTCGCGCCAATGAGTTAAACGTAGTTCCAGTTTTTTGATATCAACACTGGACTGAATAACTTCTTGGGTGAGGGTTCTTAAGCTATTGTCGACTTCGTCGCCTAACCCTGATTTTGCTCGACGTTGCCACATATCATCAGCTGACAGTTCGCTGACTTTGTGACGCAACCAGTGCAACTCTAGATCCATTTCAAGGGCGAAATAAGTTTGAGCCACATCTAGGACTTCCGTGTCGGTATTCGCTGCAACACGGATTATGTCTAGTCCGTAGAATAGGTAATGCAGAGAAGACAATCTTTCCGCTATCTCAGTAGGGATGTTTTTCTCGACAAGGCCAGTAGCAATATCGGCCAAATGCTCTTGGCTTGATTCTGTCAAAATTGCCTGCATATTGGCTCTAATCACTTCAACGCCAGGCTTATAAGTGTCTTTTAAGCGCTGGATTGACAGGCTTTCACGTGTATTACGCAGTAACCATAGAGTTGCTCTCTCTAGAAGTCCTTGAATGCGAATTAACAGGCTATTCAATACTGTGTTAGACACAGAGAAGTCCAAGTTGTTGATCGCATCCCAAAGCGCTGGAATACCAAAAATATCTTCTGCTGCCATGTAGGCTCGAACGACGTTCAACGAAGATGCGCCTGTCTCTTCTTGCATGTAAGTTGTAAACGTTGGCCCCATGCGGTTGCCTAGGTTGTTTGTCACGTGCCCGGCTATGATTTCTTGAATCAACGGGTGTGACGACATTTGGCCGCCGAAGTGCTTGGTCAGCTGTGTTGGGAAGTACTCGTTGATCTGAGTGGTCAAATCCACGTCTTCGCCAATACTGTCTTCTACTAGCTGCTCAGATAATTTGATTTTTGAATAAGCAAGTAGTACCGATATCTCTGGGCGTGTTAAGCCTTGGCCCTTGTTCAAGCGCTTTTTGATTTGCGTGTCACTAGGCAAGTACTCGATTTCACGGTTCAAACGACCTTCACGGACAAGAGATTGAATCAAACGCCAATGATCGGTTAAACGCTCTGGTGCCTGTGCGTTTGCCAAAGACAATACGTGGCTTTGGCCACGGTTGTGGCGTAACACCAATTTACCCACTTCATCCGTCATTTCAGCCAATAAGCTGTTACGTTGCTTCTCGGTCAGGTCACCGTTCTCGACCACGCGGTTAAGTAGGATCTTGATGTTTACTTCGTGATCCGAGCTGTCTACGCCCGCAGAGTTATCGATCGCATCTGTGCTGATTAAGCCACCTTTTTGAGCGAATTCAATACGACCTAGCTGTGTTAAACCTAGGTTTCCGCCTTCACCGACAATTTTACAACGTAGTTCTTTACCGTTTACACGCAATCCGTTGTTTGCGCTGTCGCCAGCATCAGCATGGGATTCGCCTTCGGATTTCACATAAGTGCCGATACCACCGTTCCAAAGTAGATCCACAGGCGCTTTTAGAATCGCGTTGATCAAATCAGTTGGAGCCATGGATTTGATATTGCCCTCGATGCCCAAAGCTTTGCGAATATCTGCATTGATAGGGATAGATTTCGCAGAGCGATTGAAAATACCGCCGCCTTTTGAAATAAGCTCTTTGTTGTAATCTTCCCAAGAGGAACGAGGCAGTTTGAACATGCGCTCACGCTCAGTAAAAGATGTTTCTGCATCTGGCGTTGGGTCGATAAAGATATGCATGTGGTTGAACGCAGCGATTAGACAAGTGTGTTTCGATAACAGCATGCCGTTACCAAATACGTCACCCGCCATGTCACCGACGCCAACAGCGGTAAAGTCTGTCGTTTGGCAATCAATACCGATCTCTTTAAATTGGCGTTTAACGGATTCCCAAGCGCCGCGGGCCGTTATGCCCATTTTTTTATGGTCGTAACCGTTAGAACCACCAGAGGCAAAGGCATCGCCTAACCAGAAACCATATTTCGCAGAAATGCTGTTTGCTAAGTCAGAGAAGGTGGCTGTGCCTTTATCTGCAGCAACGACTAAGTACGGGTCGTCTTCGTCGTAACGAAGTACGGACAGTGGAGGAACCACTTGGTTTTGCACTAAGTTGTCAGTAATGTCTAGCAAACCGCTAATGAAAGTGGTGTAGCAGTGGATAACTTCTGCTTGTACTTCTTCACGAGACGCGTTCTTTTTAAGCTGCTTGGCAACGAAGCCGCCTTTTGCTCCTGATGGAACGATAACAGCGTTTTTCACCATTTGTGCTTTTACTAGACCAAGTACTTCAGTACGGAAATCTTCCATACGATCAGACCAGCGCAAGCCACCACGAGCAACTTTACCGCCACGCATGTGAATACCTTCTACCCAAGGCGCATAAACGAATATTTCAAATTTTGGTCTTGGAAGTGGTACGGCTGGAATTTGAGAAGGGTCCAGTTTGAAAGAAACGTAGTCTTTTACTTCGCCTTCAGCGCCTGCTTGATAGAAGTTTGTGCGTAACATTGCCTGAATCACAGAAAGGTAGTGTTTCAGAATACGGTCTTCATCCAAGTTGGCAACTTGGTCCAATTCTAGATCGATTTTCTCAAGTAACTTTTGTACCTTGTCGTCACGCTTGGCTTCTTGGCTAGGGTCGAAACGTTGTTCGAATAGTTGAACCAAAAGGCGAGCAATACCTGCGTTTTTCTCTAGTGTTTGCTGCATGTATTGAAGAGAGAAAGGCACTTGAAGTTGCATTAAGTACTTGGTCAAAGCTCTTAACATGGTGACTTGACGCCATGTTAGGGAAGCGCTTAGGACCAAAGCATTAAAGCGGTCATTTTCAACGCGACGGCTGAATACCTGGTTGAACGCGTCTTGGAACGCTTCGCGCTGAGTGCTCTTTTCAAGGTTTACATCGGCGTCTACGCTGATGGCAAATTCGACGACCCAAGTGTTCGCAGAGCCATCGCCATTTTGATCTAATTCATATGGGCGAGCTTCTAGAACGCGTAACCCCATACATTCCAAAATAGGCAATACGTCAGACAAAATGAGTGTTGTGCCAGTACCATACACCTTGAAGAAGTAATTGTTTTTCGTTTGTCCAACTTGACGGTAGATGTGCGTTGAAATATCGCCTTCACCGGATAATTGAGCTAAACGTTCAATGTCTAGGACGGCCGCATTTGGAGAGAAATCTTCACGGTAAGCAGCGGGCAAATAAGGCACATAATCGTTGAAAAGAATGTTTCCGCTTTCTTCACCGTGGCTTTTATGGAGAGCCGTTAATAGCTTGTCTTCCCATGAACTCATTGCGTCTTGCATCTTGCGCTGAATTTCTTCTGCGTCGATGGTTGGGCTTTGCTTAGGATCGGCTATTTGAATAGTGAAGTTGACGCGCGCCAAGACCAATTGTGAAAACTGCACGTTGAATTCAGAGCTTGTGCCGTTACAGGCGTTCATCAAGATGTCTTGCATTTTGATACGCAATTCCGTGTTGTAACGATCTCGTGGTACATACACCAAAGCGTTCAGGAAACGGCCGTAAATGTCTTTGCGCAGGAATACGCGCAATTGGCGTCGTTCTTGGATCGCCAAAATGCTTTCGATAGTTCCAAAAAGCTCATCAACTGGCGCTTGAAGCATCTCGTCACGCGGGTAGCTGTTTAAAATATGCTTAAGGTTTTTGCCTTTATGACTATTTGGATCGACGTTGGCTTTTTCTACGATGACATTGAGCTTTTTACGCAATAATGGAATATCTTGCAGGCGAGCAATATAAGCGGCAGAAGAGTAAAGGCCGAAGAAGCGCCATTCGCCGACTACATTGCCTTTTTTGTCGAAGCGCTTAATGCCAAGATAATCTAAGTGAACCGGGCGATGAATAGTAGAAACAGCTGTTGATTTGGTTAGCACTAATATGTTGCTGGTATCGACTGCAAGCTTGGCTAAGTGGTCTTGCAAGATAATGTCGCGCTTTACTTTTTTGTCGTTAATATCGCGGAATGTACCAAGCCCTGAGCCATCGACTAATTTAAGGTGTGTTTCTTCACCTTCAACAGATAGGTCATAGGCGCGGAAACCAATGAAGGTAAAGTGGTCATTCGCTACCCAGCGCAAGAAATCGAGAACTTCTAAGTGTTCTTCATTGGCTTTCAGGTGTGGTAGTTGCTCAGACTCTGCAATAACGTCATTTAGTTTGGCTTTCATTGTTGGCCAATCTGAGACGGTTTTTTTCACATCAACTAAGCTACTTAGTAACTCATCTTTTATTTCATCAAGAAGGTTGATGTCTGAAAGGCGGTCTATTTCGAAGCGCATCATAGCTTCATGAGATTTGGAAGAGAGGTTGATGTTTTGCAACTCGCCTTTTTTATTACGGTCCACCGGCACAACAGGGTGTGCTGTTAGGTGAATTGTGTGGCCAAGACGAACCAATGCCATATTGAAAGACGATACAAGGAAAGGCATGTCATCCGTTAGAATTTCGATAACGGTATGAGTGGATTGCCAGCTGTGCTCCTCGTAGTTCGGGTTGTAGACACGAACTTTAGGTTGGTTGCTTGGGCGTTGCTGGATGAAATCCCAAAGGCAAAGTATTGTGCCATATAGGTTTTCTATCGATTCATTAACCAAGTCTTCAGTTAGAGAGTCCTGAAAGTAAAGACGGGTTAGTTGAATCAAGTTGTTTGCTTCTGCGGCACTAAAGTTATCATTTATTTCAACTTCAACGCGTTCGATCAATTCGTTTTTTTTGTAATCAGTCATTAGAACTCATCCCTCATGAGTGGTGTTCTTAATAAAACTAGTTGTAAATGCAATTTTTCGAAAGTATGGGGTTAGGACTCTGTGTTAGATTATTATGAAAATTCGCCTCCTTTGATAGCGGGTAACTTTTCAAATTGCGACACATTGTTGTGTTGTCTGGTTAATTGGGTCAGAAAAGTCTTGCCCAACACGAAAAAAACCTTTGTTATCCATTTTAAACGAAATAAACTCCTTATTTGTCTATAGTTCGCAGGATAATATTTTGTACAAGACTGAATTCGCATCAAGAGAAATCATGCAGGCGAGTAAAAAACCTTTAAAGTACGGTTTTTTGCTGTTGCCACATTATTCCATGTTGGGTTTTTCCTCTGCTATTGAAACATTGCATATGGCGAACTGGGTGGCAGGAAAAGAGCTCTATTCTTTTTGCACAATTAGTCATGAAGAAAAAGAAATTCCTTCTAATACGGGTGTTTCAACGGTTTCAGACTATCTAACAAGTGATGCTTTGGGTGATTTAGACGCGATTTTTGTATGCGGTTCTTCTCCTGGGATAAAAAACGAAAGTCTGACTTTAGAAAATTGGATAAAAAAACAAGCAAAAAAAGGCATCGGCTTGGGCGGCGTCTGCACAGGAAGCTATTTATTGGCAAAAGCGGGCTTGCTTGATGGCTATCGAGCCACGATTCATTGGCGCAGTTTGGCAAATTTGCGAGATGAATTTTTACAGACGATCGTTTCAAATCACCTTTTTGAAGTGGATCGAGACCGTTATACTTGCAGTGGTGGGACTGCGGCCATGGATATGATGTTGTTTTTGATAGGCAAACAGCATGGCATGTCGTTAGCAAGTGGGATATCCGAGCAGTTTGTTTGTGAGCGAATACGAACGCATGAAGACCCGCAGCGAATTCCACTACAGGCGCGTATTGGTACAGGTCAGCCTAAATTAGTTGAAGCGGTTCAGCTAATGGAAGCCAATATTCAAGAACCCTTATCATCTGATGATATTGCTTATCATGTGGGGGTTTCTAGGAGGCATTTGGAGCGATTATTTAAGAGTAATTTAGATATTGTGCCATCTCGATACTACTTAGAATTGCGTCTTCAACATGCGAAGCAGCTAATAACTCAAACGGATAAGACGATTACTGAAATAGGTACAGAGTGCGGATTTGGTTCTGCGCCCCATTTTAGTACAACTTACAAGGGCTTCTTCGGCATTACGCCAAGAGAAGAGCGTAATAAAATTCATAATAAAAGCTCTGCGCCTGTCCAAATGGACAAGAAAAAGAGGCGGCTCTGGAAAAAGTAACTTAAAATACGGGGTGAATTGCTCTTGGCGTGATTCTTGTATTCTAGTTAGTTAGCTTAGGGTGTATTACCCTCATGGATTTGGTGCAGTTGAATGACTGTGCATATACTAGATAAAAAGTAATAAGTTCACATAAAATAAAGAAGGTAGAGAACATGTCGAAAGTCCCGGCGTTAGAGCTCATTGATATTCACAAAACGTTTGGTGATGTCGAGGTGTTAAAGGGTATTTCTTTAAAAGCCTATGATGGCGATGTCATTTCTATTTTGGGATCAAGTGGTTCAGGTAAAAGTACATTTTTACGCTGTGTGAACATGCTTGAAAATCCAACTCGCGGTGAAATTCTTTTTAACGGTAATAAGCTTGATTTGATTCAAGGTGAATCCGACTTAGTGGCTAGCAATATGAAGCAACTTACTCAAATGCGCCAGCAAATTGGGTTTGTTTTCCAAAGCTTTAATTTGTGGCCGCATATGACCATTCTTCAGAACGTGATGGAAGGACCTCTACATGTTCTAAAGCGCCCTAAGCATGAAGTAGCAGAGTATGCTGAGCATTTATTGCGTAAGGTTGGTATCGCGGAGAAAAAGGATATGTATCCTAATCAGCTTTCGGGTGGTCAGCAGCAGCGTGTTGCTATCGCTAGAACATTGGCAATGGATCCGCAGGTGATATTGTTCGATGAACCAACTTCAGCGTTAGACCCTGAATTAGTGGGCGAAGTGCTTGGTGTGATGCGCAATTTAGCAGAAGAAGGTAGAACCATGCTGATTGTTACTCATGAAATGAATTTTGCTCGTGATGTTTCGAGCGAAGTTGTTTTCTTGCATCAGGGTGTGGTGGAAGAAAAGGGCACTCCAGATCAAGTGTTTGGAGCGCCAAAATCAGAACGCTGTAAGGCTTTCTTATCCAGTGTGTTTTAAGTTAACAGCACATTTAAGCGAACGAAAATATAAAATCAAAAATGATTATATAAGCAAATATACTAAGGGGATATTGCAATGAAATTTAAAAAAATAGCATTGGGTTCAGCGTTATTGTTAGGCGCAGCGTTATCATCAGTTTCTGCACAAGCAGCTGATAAAGTTCGTTTTGTAACAGAAGGTGCATGGGCGCCATTCAACTTCATTGATTCAGCAGGTAAGCCTCAGGGTTTTGACGTGGATATTGCTCGTGCTTTGTGTGCAAAAATGGCTGCGGATTGTGAGATTCTAACGCAAGATTGGGATGGTCTTATTCCGGGCCTAAAAGTGCGTAAGTTCGATGCAATCATCGCATCTATGTCAATCACTGAAGATCGCTTGAAAGTTGTTGATTTTACTAATAAATATTACTCTGGTGGCTTGCGCTTCATGGGTCGTGTTGGCGAAACTTTTGACCTAGCGAACTTATCTGGCAAAACTATCGGTGCGCAGCGCGCGACTCTAGGTGCGCAGTATTTAGAAGATAACTTTGAAGGCAAAGCTGACCTTAAATTTTATGATAACCAAGATAATGTTTATTTAGATCTAGTTTCTGGTCGTCTAGACATCGTTTTGTCTGATGAATTGCCTACTTACAACTGGCTGAAAACCTCTGAAAGCGGTTCTGCATTTGAGTTCAAAGGCGATGCGTTCATGAAGACGGATAACATTGCGATTGCCGTTCGTAAAAGCGACACGCAATTGAAAGAGAAGATCAACAAGGCGCTTGATGCGATTCTTGCTGACGGCACTTATCAGAAAATTAATGCTAAGTACTTCCCTTTCTCTATCTACTAAGTGGGTATTTCAAAGGGTTGTTATTTGAGATTGTAATGACCCTTTGATGTGTTCGAGTGTTGATATTTCTTAGAGTTTCTTGGTGCTCCTGTACCAAGAAACTTACTTTAAGCTTACTCTGAGAAAAAACTATGATTGATCTTCATGGGTTCGGTGATCAGCTGTTACAAGGTGCTGTTGTTACCTTAGAGCTAGCCTTGTCTTCGCTGTTCGTCGGTCTTATTTTAGGATTGCTAGGCGCGTCTGCAAAATTATCTTCTGTACGTGCTTTTCGGTGGATAGCTAATGGCTATACAACCATTATTCGCGGCATTCCTGAACTCCTAACGGTACTTATCATTTATTTTGGCGCTACCAGTGTCTTGATGGCCATAGCTGGATTATTTGGTTATGACGAGTACATTGAGGTTGGCGCATTTGCTGCTGGCGTAACAGCGTTGGGACTAACGTTTGGAGCCTATGCCACTGAGGTATTTCGTGGTGCGTTACAATCCATTCCAAAAGGGCAGCATGAAGCGGCCACTGCATTAGGAATGGGGCCTATTAGAAAGCTTTACCGTATTATTTTGCCGCAGGTATGGCGAATTGCTTTGCCTGGGCTTGGGAATTTGTTTTTGGTTCTGCTAAAAGACACTGCATTAGTCTCCGTTGTTGGGTTGGACGATATTATGCGAAAAGCCAATATCGCAGTGAGTAGTACCAAAGAAGCATTTTTGTTTTATTTGGTAGCGGCATTTATGTATTTGGCTTTGACCATTATCTCTATGGTGTTCGTTTCTTTTATGGAAAAACGAGCCAGTCGCGGATTAACAAGGGGATAATGTATGGACTTTTCGGTTGTTATTGAATATTTCCCGCGTTTGTTAGAAGGAGCTTGGGTTAGCCTTCAGTTAGTGATGATCTCTATCATACTGGGTGGTATTTTTGCTTTGCCAATTGCACTAGCAAGGATTTCACCCATAGGATGGATCAGAGCTATCCCTTTTGCGTATATCTTTTTCTTTCGTGGTACTCCGCTGCTAGTGCAGATATTTTTGGTGTATTATGGCGCTTCGCAATTTGATGCAGTACGAGAGAGCTTCTTATGGCCGGTACTGAAGGAACCATTTTGGTGTGCCATCATTGCTTTTACATTGAATACGTCTGCCTATACGGCTGAAATCTTCCGTGGTGCGATTCAGGCTATTCCGCATGGGGAAGTTGAAGCATGTAAAGTTATTGGTATGACGAAGACTCAGATGTATCGACGGGTTTTACTGCCTCGTGCTTTTGGTATCGTTTTACCTGCTTACGGCAATGAGATTATCTTGATGCTAAAAGGCAGTGCTTTGGCGAGTACGATTACCATTCTGGATTTAACTGGGATGGCGCGAACTATCATCGCAAGAACCTATACACCTATGGAAATCTTTATAGCGGCAGGGGTTATTTATTTGGTGATTAGTATTGTGATTATTGCGATCTTTCGTCAAATTGAATTGCGTCAAAATCGTTACCTAGGAACCTTATCGATTAAGGTGCCAGACAAAGGTTGATAGATTGTTGAATATAAAAAAAGAGGCCTAGGCCTCTTTTTTTATATTCACTCATAATTAGATTGCTTCAGCGCCTGTTTCACCAGTACGAATACGGATGATTTGTTCTAGTGCTGTTACGAAAATTTTGCCATCGCCAATCTTTCCAGTGTTCGCGCTGTGTTGAATAGCTTCAATTGCGCGCTCTACTTGATCAGTTTCTACAGCAAGCTCTAACTTGACCTTCGGCAGAAAGTCGACAACATATTCTGCGCCG
The DNA here is from genome assembly GCF_003337275.1 of Marinomonas foliarum. Classification (GTDB taxonomy): domain Bacteria; phylum Pseudomonadota; class Gammaproteobacteria; order Pseudomonadales; family Marinomonadaceae; genus Marinomonas; species Marinomonas foliarum. Next base: position 56,368 of record NZ_QPJQ01000003.1, read on the forward strand.
CGATACAGCTCTGTATGGCCTCGTTGGCGACCAAAACCCTTCACTTCTGTGACGGTAATGCCGTTAATCCCTATTTCAGAAAGTGCTTCGCGCACTTCGTCTAGTTTGAAAGGCTTAACAATGGCCGTGATTAATTTCATTTCTTTTCTCCATACGAATAAAGCATTAATTAGTCTAAAAATACCACTCTATTGTAAAAGTCGCCACTGGCTCGATGATTATGATCTACATTTAGTGAACCTATGTTCCTTAATATAAGGTGCTGAAAATGGAAACAATAGCATCAAGTGATCGTTTTACGTTTGGTTCAGAGTCGTTCTTTACCGATGTTACAGATCTGCTTTTTCATAAAGAAGGTGTTCAGCTTACGAGTGTGTCGGCTCCGCAAAGTGTTGCTTGTTATCAAACTAAGGGATTAGAAAAAAACTTTCGGCTGCGACTGGTATTAATTCCACTGATGAATGGCCGTTTATTAGGGCGATTGTCTTGGCTAGATGGGCAAGGGGTTGATCATGTTTGTTGTTACGTAAATGAGGCGTTTGATTGTGTAATAAGGAAATCGGATGGCGTCTGGATTAAGCAAGCGAAGAGTGCGGAAAAGGTATGTCTGCAGTGTTTTGTCAAGTTAGATAAATGAACTACTGTGAGCCCAACAATAAAAGGCTCACAGTGAGGACGTGAATATTAAAGGCCGTTTAATGAATCTAGGTCGTCGAATTTAGGTTCGTGGTACTTTCTCCCTAGTTCGTGGACAGCATCGATTAAATATTTAGGGTGATCTGGGTTCACGAACTGGTGAATGCCATGGCCAAGGTTAAACACATGTCCGCTGCCGGTGCCGAAGCCCGACAACACGTTTTCTACTTCACGCTCTATTACCTCTTTGCCTGCATATAAAACGCAAGGGTCAATATTACCCTGTAGAGCAACGCTATGACCGACGCGAGCACGGGCTTCTGATATGTCTGTTGTCCAGTCCAAACCTAGGGCATCGGCACCAGTTGCAGCTATGTTTTCTAGCCATTGGCCGCCATTTTTAGTGAATAGAATGACAGGGATTTTTCTGCCTTCATGCTCACGAATTAAGCCATCCAGAATCTCTTTCATATAAAGCAATGAGAACTGCTGATACATTGGTCCGCTTAACACGCCACCCCATGTGTCGAAAATCTGTAAAGCTTGAGCCCCCGCTAAGACTTGACCATTAAGGTAAGCGATAACCGATTTCGCAATTTTGCTAAGTAGGGCGTGTAGGGTTTCTGGCGAACGGTACATCATGGCTTTGATGTGACGGAAGTCTTTGCTGGAACCGCCTTCTACCATGTAGGTTGCCAATGTCCATGGGCTACCAGAGAAACCAATTAGAGGTACATCCCCATTTAAAGCATGACGAATCGTCGTCACTGCTTTCATTACATAATCTAGGTCACTGGCAGTGGTTACTGGAATTGCATCAACATCAGCTTGGCTGCGGATGGTGTGTTTGAACTTAGGACCTTCGCCTGTTTCAAAATACAGACCCAAGCCCATTGCATCAGGGATAGTAAGAATGTCTGAGAACAAAATAGCAGCGTCTAAATCGTATCGCTTCAATGGTTGAAGTGTCACTTCGCACGCGAATGCATCGTTTTTGCAAAGGCTTAAGAAGTCGCCAGCTGTTGCACGACTTGCACGGTATTCTGGTAAGTAGCGTCCTGCCTGTCTCATCATCCACACAGGCGTTGTATCGACAGGTTGTTTGAGTAATGCGCGCAAAAAGCGGTCATTTTTTAGCTCAGGAAACATTAGGACTCTCCAGTATGAATTTTCAGTTGGCGCATTTTACCTAAGTTGGACAGGAAAAGCAGAGTGAATAAGCACAATTTATGAGAAGGCGGCTGAAAAGGCCAATAATATTGATCTATGGCAGGGTTTGTTTTTGTCCATGAGATTGGCGAATTATAAGACACATTAATCACCTAAATAGGTTTTAAGGCTGTGCTTCTGAACTCGCTGAGCTGCATTTTCTATGTCTTTGTTGGCGTGTAGCTCTGCTAATAGTTTAGGGAATGCTGCCCTTGTTTGTGTCACATCCATTCCCGGTTTAAGGTGAGGGGAATAGAGCGCTTTAAGTAATAAATAATCTAACGGGCTAAGGTAAGAATCGATGCTGACATCATTGAAAATGGATGGAAATACATCATTTGAATCATTAGGAAGGCCCAGTAGTTGGGTGATTTCTTCGACAATGCAATCTAAAAAGCGCGCTTTTATACGAGCATAATCGACCGGAATAATAATGCTTCCTCTGGTTATCTCGTAGTTCCTATTACGGCGAAAATTTCCTAAACAAATCGCTTCATTCAGTGCTGTGCGAATTTTTTCTGGGTCGCCTATGTATTGTCTTACTTTGTTTTCCAAATTGTCATAGTTGGTAAAAATGACAAAAATATTGGCTTGCTTAGGATCATCGGTGAAGTCGATAGACAACCCAGTTATGTAGGAGAGGTGCTGGGCATGAACACTAAGTAGTTCTTTTTGTAGATTGGCATCACCGCTGTCGCTTTCAAAAAACAGTTTGATGGGGGTGGCCCAGCGGATGAGCTTAGGGTGTTTGGTTTCTTTGTATTCACGCTCTAAGGCAATTTTCATGAAACTGTCTTGTATATACGCGTCATTTTGCCAACGCTCTTCGCCTAGTGCGAACGAGGAAGCAAGCATGGAGAGGAAGCAAAGAATACTACAGCGGATCATCAGGCTTAGGCTGAGTTAATTTATTGGCGTAGTGTTTTAGTGCGCTGAGTGAGTCTGGAGTAAAGGGTAGTTCGCCAGTGTTACCTATAATACTATCCATGCTCATTTCATGGACTGAAGCGACTTCCTTAGGTTGTAAAGTTAGCTCGCCATGTATTGCCGCATCATAGTGGCAGGTAAAAATCTTGCCCCATATCTTGAAGCCTTCACCTTCTGTGAAAAAGACCCCTTGGCTTTCAAGTGGAGCATCAAAGCCTAGCTCTTCTTGCAATTCCCTGTGCGCAGAATCAATGTAGGATTCTCCCTTTTCGACCACGCCCCCCGTGGTTACACCGTAGAATCCTGGGCAAAACGCTTTGTTATCGGTTCTTTTTTGAACGAGTAAATTGCCTGCTTGGTTGAATACCAAGATGTAAGTAACACGATGGTAGTCTCTGCCAAAGTTCATTAAGTGTCTTGGCACATCACCAATGACCTTGTTACTTCTGTCGACTAAGGTAATGACTTCGTCATTTACAGGCATAAAATACTCTATTTAAAAGTGAATATAGTAGAAAACGAAAGGGTATCGGCATTTGTCTTGAAAGAAAAGCCTTCTAACGAGTTAAGAAAGTAAACGATTCAGTGTTGAGAGAGTATAAAAAAAGCGACCTGTTTTTATACATTTTATGCGGCTACAAAGATTACGGGTGATCACGTGTGTAAAAACAGTATGATTAAAACGTATTATAGGCTTATCTTGTGAAAAAAATGATAGGAAAAGTTGGTGAAATATGTCCATTTTGAACAATGATTTTTTAGCTTTTACACTCGAAAATCAAGATGCTGTAGCACCGTTTCAGTTCACTTTTCCAAGTGGTGTGGGCTTTGTTGAAGATACCGGTATTTTACGCCTTGAACCTAAGCATAGAAGTCGCATTAGCCTTGTGTTATCGGTTGGAGTTCATGGTAATGAGACTGGGCCAATTGAGCTGGTGAACAACTTGGTCGCAGCTGTTTTAGACGGTCGAATTTCATTGAAAATAAGGTTGTTGGTATTAATTGGCAATCCTGTGGCGGCAAACTTAGCTAAGCGTTTTTGTGACGTAAACCTTAACCGTCTTTTTAATGGTGGTTGGAAGAATTACGAAGGCTTTGAAGCCCGGAGGGCTCAGCGTCTAGAGCAGGCAATTAGTGATTTTTATGCGATTTCTGATAATGAAGTAGAGTGTGTAAAGTTACATTATGATTTGCATACTGCAATTCGCGGCTCAATGCATGAAAAATTTGTGGTTTACCCTTATGTCAAAAATGCGGTGTATAACAAAGAGCAACTCGCATTCTTATCTGCCAGTGGTATTAACGCTGTATTGCTGTCACATCAACCGACCACAACCTTTTCATACTATAGCTATGTGGAGCACGGTGCTCATGCTTTTACAGTAGAGCTTGGGAAAGTATATCCTTTTGGTGAGAATGATTTGTCGCGTTTTGCCGACCTAGATGCCAGCTTAATATTATTACTAGAAAAGGGTGATTTTGCGGAGTCTTCTTTAGCTGATTTGCAGGTATTTCGTGTATTGGATAGCTTGGTGAAAGACGACGACAGCTATGAGCTCTCTATCGATAATGAGGTAAAGAATTTTACTCAGTTTGAAGAAGGCCATCGCATGGCTCATTCGAAGAAGAGTGCTTATTATATAAAGCAAACAGGTGATGCCATCGTATTCCCCAACACGAACCTTCCGATTGGGCAGCGTGCTGGTTTGATGGTACGACCAGTAGCACTGGACGATTTACAGCTTAATTGAGCTATGCTCATGGCGTGTAAAAAAAGAGATTTAAGCCAAACTGCTTGAATCTCTTTTTTTTATATCGTATTGTTACGTTATAACATTAATTAAGTGGTAGTAAATAATGAACAAACTTCTTCTTGCCTTAGGTGTATCTGCTCTATCTCCCTTAGCATTAGCTAAACCTGTTATTGCCACCAGTATTAAGCCTGTTTCTATGGTAGTGGCAGCAATCGCTGGTGATAAAGCGGATATACAGCAGATCGTATCTAGTACGGCATCGCCGCATGATTTTGCAATGCGTCCTTCGGATCTCAAAAAAATATTGAAAGCAGATACTGTCGTTTGGGTAGGTGAGTCTTTAGAACGCTTTTTAGAAAAACCACTTGAAAATGCAGGCAAAGAAGACTCGTCAATCGAGTGGTTAGCATTAGATGGTATGGCATTGCATAACTTCGCTAAAGAACATCATCATGATGAGGACGAAGCAGAAAAGTCTCATGATGATCATGACCACGAAGCGCATGATGATCATGATCACGAAGAGCATGGTGATCACGAAGGACACGAAGGACACGAAGGACACGAAGGACATCATCATGATGGCGTAGATCCACATGTTTGGCTATCACCTGATAACGCTAGAGTATTGGCAAAAGCTGTCACAGCTCGTTTGGTGTCATTAGATTCGGCGAATGCTGAGTATTACAAAGAGAACTTGGCGTCCTTTGAGAAAGGTTTGAGTGCGAAAGATGCAGAAATTCGCAAAGCACTCAACAAGGTCAATAAAGTTCCTTATATTGTATTCCATGATGGCTATAGTTACTTTGAGCAGCATTATGGTTTGAGCCACGCTGGCGAAATTACCGTCAGCCCAGAGCGTAAACCAGGCGCGAAAAAGGTTGCTGAGATCCGTCATGAAATCCAAGAGCACAAAGTGCAGTGTGTGTTTAGTGAGCCGCAATTTAGTCCCGCAATAGTGAAAACCTTACTTGATGGTACTGATGTAAAAACAGCACCTTTGGATCCATTAGGTAGCAAAGTGAAGATGGGGACAAATGCTTATTTTTCATTCTTAGACAGCTTAAGCGGTCAATTTCTTAGCTGCTTAGGATAATTCTTCTGCGTTTATCAAAGAGTAAGTGTTGAATGCTTGCTCTTTGATAGTTCTTCCGCTTCCTCCTCTGTATAATGATTTCACTTTACGATTATTACATTGAGCAGCGAGGCTTTATGAGCGATCTATTTAATTTGAGTACTGATTCGAGTACCCACTCCGATATCCTTACTGAAAGTGCTCGACGCACTTTATCGACACAAGCTCAAGCCTTAGCTAATCTAGCCAATCAAGTAACCGAAGAATTCCCCAAAGCCGTTCGAATGATTCTTGCAAGTAAGGGTCGTACGATTATTTGTGGCATGGGTAAATCTGGCCTAATCGGTAAAAAAATTGCGGCTACTTTAGCCTCAACAGGCACGCCTAGTTTCTTTCTCCATCCGGGTGAAGCCTTTCATGGTGATTTAGGTATGATCCAGCCGGAAGATGTATTAGTGCTGATCAGTTTTTCTGGTGAAACCGAAGAGCTGATGCGTTTACTGCCTTCTCTTAAAAGTTTCGGAAACCCAAGTATTGCCATGGTAGGAAACACAGATTCTACTTTGGCGAAACATTGCGATTGCGTACTGGATCTTTCTATTGATAAAGAAACCTGCCCAAATAATTTAGCGCCTACGACATCGACGACCATGACAACCGCCATGGGTGATGCCTTGGCCGTGGCTTTGATGGAATGCCGTAACTTTCAACCACAAGACTTTGCCCGCTTTCATCCTGGTGGCAGCTTAGGTCGTAAACTGTTAACTCGTGTTAAAGACCTGATGCACAAAGATAACCTGCCTGTTTGTACACCAGAGACCACATTAAAAGACGCTATAACAGTTATGACTTATGGCAGAATGGGTGTTGTATTGATTCAACAAGCCGGCAAGTTACTGGGTATTTTTACCGATGGTGACTTACGTCGTGCCATGCTAAAAGAAAGCGAGGGTATGATACATAAAACCATGGCCAGTTTAATGACATCCAATCCAAAAACCATCAATGAAAATGTGATGATAGTGCAGGCGGAAGAGCAAATGCTGCACGATAAAATCACCTTGTTGGTTGTGGTGGACGATACGAATAACGTATCCGGTATTTTAGAAATTTACGATCGATAAAAAACGGCTTAAGAAATTCTACGCCGCTTTAGATTTGTCTAAAGTGAGCAAACCTAGATTAAAATGGAGTTCTCATGACGCAGTCAGCTCAAGAATCAAAGATTATTAAAATTGGCAATAAGGTTGAAGTAGCTAACCACCTTCCTTTTGTATTGTTCAGTGGTGTGAATGTACTAGAGTCTCGCGACTTGGCAATGCGTGTTGCAGAAGAGCATGTAAAAGTAACAGAGGCGCTGGGTATCCCTTATGTCTTTAAAGGCTCTTTTGATAAAGCGAACCGCTCGTCTATCAACTCTTTCCGCGGTCCAGGTATGGAAGAAGGTCTAAAAATTCTCCAAGAGATCAAAGACACCTTTGGTGTGCCAGTGATTACCGATGTTCACGAAGAATACCAATGTGCGCCAGTTGCAGAAGTAGCAGATGTGATTCAATTGCCTGCATTCCTATCTCGTCAAACAGACTTGGTTGTTGCAATGGCAAAAACTGGTGCTGTAATTAATATAAAAAAGGCGCAGTTTTTAGCGCCTCACGAAATGAAGCATATCCTGACAAAATGCCAAGAAGCCGGAAATGATCAACTTATGCTTTGTGAGCGTGGCACCATGATGGGCTACAACAACTTGGTTGTTGATATGCTTGGCTTTGGTGAAATGAAAAAGTTTGGTTTCCCTGTCATGTTTGATGTAACCCATTCTTTGCAGCGTCCGGGTGGCCGTGAAGATTCTGCCGATGGTCGTCGTGCGCAAGTAACAGAACTGGCTCGTGCCGGTATGTCACTTGGCTTGTCTAGTTTGTTTTTAGAAACCCACCCAGATCCAGATAATGCTAAATGCGATGGTCCATGTGCTTTGCCTTTGGGTAAATTGGCGCCATTCCTAAAGCAGATGAAACAGCTTGATGAATTGGTAAAAACCTTCGAAACATTGGATACGAGCGTTTAATAAATGGATGCGGCTTTTCTTTCTTCTTATCCTGCGCTTGCAGCTGATCAAGGTTTGTTAGCTAAACTACAAGCCTTGAAGCTGGTGGTTTTTGATGTGGATGGCGTACTAACTGACGGACGTCTGCTTTATACTGAGCAAGGCGAAACCATAAAACGCTTCAATGTAAAAGATGGCGTAGCAATGAAGTTATTGCCAAAGTGGGGCGTTCAGGTTGCGGTGATCACCGCAAAAGACTCTGCACCATTAAGACAGCGGATGAAAGAGCTAAAAGTAGAGCATTTCTATCCCGGTTGTCATAACAAAGCTGAAGCGTTTGATGGGTTGGTCGAGCGTTTGGGGATTACACCAGATGAAGCCGCTTATGTAGGGGATGATGTGATTGACCTTCAGGTTATGCCTAAGGTTGGCGTTGCTTTATGTCCCGCTGATGCGCATATTTTATTGCAACGTCATTGTCCGATTATACTCAGTAAAGCTGCCGGTGAAGGTGTCGCTAGAGAAGTCGCTGACATGGTGTTAGCCTCTCGAATGTCCTTAGAGCACGCTTATGAATTGGCTCAAAAGCCGGAGTTTGAAAAATAATGACCTCTCAATCTTTACCTGATTTTCACATTGTTATTCCTGCTCGTTACGCTTCTCAACGTTTTCCACAAAAGCTAATGGCAGATTTGGGTGGTAAGCCAGTATTACGGTGGGTTTATGAGCTCGCTTTGAAGGCTGGCGCAAAGTCTGTGACGATTGCCACAGACCATCAACTTATTGAAAAAGCGGCAATAGGTTTTGGTGCTTCAGTGGTGATGACTCGTGATGACCATGAAAACGGCACAGAACGTCTTGCTGAAGTGGCGGCAAAAATGGGTTGGCTGGGCGATGAGATTGTCGTTAACGTGCAGGGTGACGAACCTTTTTTACCGGTTAACTTGATTCATTCAAGTGTAATCGCGTTAAACCAAGATAAAGAAGCTGAGATGGCGACGGTCGCCTGTGCGATTGATCAAGTTGAAGATTTATTTAACCCTAATGTGGTGAAAGTAGTTTGTGATGAAAAGCAGCGCGCGCTGTATTTTAGTCGCTCACCTATGCCGTGGGATAGAGATGGTTTTGCGAGCAATATGGAGCGAACCGGTATGCTGCCTACTGATTTTCCGGCGCTTCGTCATATTGGTTTATATGTTTATCGTGCCAGCTTATTGGCGAGATACGCGGATTTACCTATGTCGCCATTAGAGCGTTGGGAAAAGCTGGAGCAGCTACGCTTCTTGCATCAAGGCATTAAGGTGCAAGTAGCATTGGCTGATGGTTTGCCTACTCATGGTGTGGATACGCCAGAAGATTTGGAAAAGCTTAGGTATCAGCTTTCTTTGGATAGCATTTAGTCTATTTATTTAAAAAAACAATTAAAACGGCAAACCTTATTAGGTTTGCCGTTTTTTTTATGCTTTATGTGTTTTTTGGTATATTTTTCCCTCATTTAGGGTAGGAAAAATGTAAGTAATACGTATACAATTAGTTTAAAGGTGATCATTTTTTGCTAATTACTTAAATTTTGTGTCGCGAAGGGCTAAATCATGAAAAAACTCATACTTGTATCAAGCAGCTTATTAAGCACCGCAGTATTGGCAGCAATGCCGGTCAATCAGCCAGTAGGCTCTAGCTTTACCTTGAGTAATGCACCTAACCAACGTGCATTGGCTACCGCTCTTGCTAACCCAGCCGCACCATTTTTAATGGTTAATCAAGAAGACGAAGACAACTTCCGTTTTGGTATTGTCGGTCCTCTGAGTGTCGGTATCGAGATGGGGGATGTGAGTGACCTAGGCGATCAAGTTGAAGAGATAGAAGATCTTATTGATAATGCTACTGCAGCGACTGCTTTAAGTAACAAAAATCGTGCAAATGATATTTTGGATGAAATTGGTAATACCGCGTATGTAAAAACATCCCTCGGTATGCAAGTGCCATTTATGCCTGTGATTTACAGAACCGATAATAACGCTGCGTTCATTTTGGATGCAAGCGTGTCTGCTGTTGTTAAAGGTAGCTTATTGGCAGATGATGTTGAGGCTAATATAGGTGCTGGTAAATTAGAAACTGATACTTCCTTTTACGCACAAACCGCTGTCGACCTTCAAATTGGGTTTGGTTATAGCCAGTCTATGTGGGAAAACTCCCACGGTATGTTAGTGGGGGGTGCTAAGGCAAACCTTCATAATCTCTCTATGGGTCGTGCTTTGGTGAGATTGGATGATGAAGATGTTGAAGCGGGCGATGCCATTTCGGATTCTATTTCAGATGATGCCGTTAGCAGCACAGGTGTTGGTATCGATTTGGGCGCTGTTTGGGTGTCTAATTACTACCAAGTTGGCGTAACCCTTGCGAATATTAATGAGCCTGAATTTGATGGTGCTCCTATTACAACGAATGGCGCTGCGGATAAATACGGTATTACCGCGTCAGATAAATATGTGATGGAGATGCAGAGCACAATTGATGCGGCTGTTTCTACTAAAGGTAAGCAAGTTACTTTAGGAATGTCTTACGACACTAATGCTGTAAAAGATGCTGTGGGTGATGAATATCAATGGGCTGCAGCGTCTGTGTCTTACTATGGCGACTCACACTTTCTTCCTGGTCTTCGCGTTGGCTACCGTCAGAATATGGCCGGTACAGAGCTAAGCTATGCGACTTTTGGTCTAACCTTTCTTAAGCGTCTAAATATTGATCTTGCGGTTGGTTTGGACACAGTTAAAGACGAAGACGGTGATGAAATGCCTCGTAGTGCTTTCTTCTCTATTGGTTATGATACTGCGTTCTAAAACTGTAAAGATTTAACAAATAAAGCCGATAACCTTTGTAAGGTTATCGGCTTTTTTGTTTGAAGTGCAGATAGATACAATATTTCCCCTAAATGGATAATGGATTGATGCAGTATTTAGTTTTATTTTTGATTGTTATTAGCGCGAATGTCGCGGCATCCGCGCCTGTGTATGTGCCTATTGGCTCCAATACTTCTTTAGGGGGCTACGCAAATAGACAATCATTAGAGACATCTTTATCAAATCCTGCCGCATCTTATTTGATGACCCCCATAAATAATTTTCGAGTCGGTTTTTTGGGGCCTTTAGATTTTGGGTTAGAGATTGGTGATGTGAAGGGAATAGAGGACAAAGCTAGTGATCTTGGTGATAAACTGGAAGCAGACTATAGTACCGAAGCTGAAATTAATGCTGCTTTAGTTGAAGTAAACGCCTCTCTTGCGTCGTTAGAAAGCGATGCTTACGTTAAAGTCTATGGTTCCTTACAAGCGCCATTTGCACCAATTATTTACAAGACTCGGAATCGAGGCGCTTTTTCTATCGATGCGGGTGCTTCTTTCGTCGCTCGATTAGGGTTAATAGCGGACGATATTTCAGTTGTTAATACAGGCAGTGATTTTAATTTTGAATCTAACTCTTCTGTCATTATAAAGCGGGCAACGGATTATCGCTTTGGTGTTGGTTATAGTCAGTTGGTGGGCAGGCCAGTCAGTGGTGCGCTTATTGTAGGGGGGAAAGTAAACTTGCATAGAATGGCCCTAGGCCAAAAAATTTCAGTGTTATCAGAAGGTGACGGTGATGATAGCTTGTCGATGAGCTACATATTTGACCGCGATTATGTTGATTCTGGGATAGGAATAGATCTTGGTGCGATCTGGGCTGCGCCGAATTATCAACTAGGTGCGACGGTAGCTAACGTTAATGAACCAGAGTTTAAGTTTAAAAAACTGGGTAATTGTGCAGGCTTATCCGGTTCTAAATTGAATGCTTGTAATGTGGCCATTGAGTTGGCAGATAAAAACAAGCTAACACTTAATGAAACTTATAAGAAGAAAGCACAGTTGACAGTTGATGCAGCGATTATAAGTGTTAATCAAAACTGGTCCCTAGCGGGATCATTTGATGTGAACTCAATTGCCGGGCCTTTGGGTGATAAATATCAATGGAGTACAGTGTCGATTTCTCATTTTAGCGACAATATTCTCTTCCCCGGTATTCGTATTGGCTACAGAAAGAACCATGTAGGCAGTCAGTTGAGCTATTTAACAGGTGGTCTAACCTTAAGTAGGCGCTTAAACTTTGATTTGGCTTATGGTTTAGAAACAGCCGGTAGTACACCGAGAAGCGTTAGCTTTTCTTTAGGGTATGCGTTCGCATTTTAGGTCTTTTAACTTAGACATTGATAATATGGCTTGGTGTTATTATCGCTTGTAATGGCACATCCCAACCTTCAATAGGCAGACTTTTTACCTCTTGGCAGTTGTGCGCCAAACCGATCAATAGTGGCTTTTCGTTGGCTTTCTTGTCGGCGAATGTTCTGTCGTAGAAACCACCTCCCATACCAAGACGACCACCTTTTGTATCAAATCCCACCAAAGGTAGCAAAACGATATCCAGTTCATCCCCTGACAGATATTCTGTGGTCACGGGCTCTTTAATGCCAAAAACATTTTCTTGCCAAACAGTATCGGGTGAATAGTGTGCAAAAGTTAATTGTTTCCCTTGTACAACAGGAAGGTAAGTCTGGATTCCTTGTTGCCAATAATAGTCGCATAAAAGGTGTGGGGAAATTTCACCATCATTTGTAAGGTACAAGGCGACGCGTTTAGCGTTCTCTATTTCAGGAAGGTCAGGACAATTCTTAATGCAAGAAACCAGCTGAGTCGCAGCGGTTAGTTGTTCTTCTGCTGATAGGTTTCTTCTAGTTTGTCTTAGCTGTCGACGAAGTGTTTGTCTAGGGTCTAGATGAGAGGTCATAAAAGAGTTTCCCAAGTTGCCGTTTCGGCTATTGGCCTTGAACCCAGTGGTTCAAGGTGGAGAGAGCTGTGATTCTTTAGGCTTTCCGACGCACGGACATGCACACCAAACCAGCAGGCTCTTTCCGGGGTATTACTCATAGGCTCAAGGGCGTTAAGCCGCTTCGAACAACCCAGGAAACGAAGTGCAGTATAGAGTATGTTGATAGATAAATCACTCAATCGCCCCATTCGTTTTCTGTGCTCCATGAAGAAAATTCGTGTTCTACGCTTGCAATCAAAAAAGTAGATCAAGAAACAAACCATGAATGTTTATTCGTTAACCAACTTTGTTTCATGCGCTAATGCTGCATCAAGCTGCGACGTCAGTTCTCGCAACTGTTGCTCGTTAGAGCGAGCGTATTTTCTGTTGTTAAGCATATCGTGAGTAATATTCAATGCCGCAAGAACGGCAATTTTTTCAAGGCCGATGATTTTCCCACTGGCTTTGATTTCACGCATTTGGTTGTTTAAATATTCAGCAGCTTCTTTCAAATCTGCTTCATGCCCTTTAGGGCAATTTATCTTATAATTTTGTCCCAGTATGGCGACTGAAACAGTTGGCTTATCCATATTGACTCCATTTGATAGCAAGGCCCACAAAAAATGGTCTGTTTTTCCATCATTGGGTAGCGAATGGCATTTTATGCTGCGACTAAATTCGTTACAATTCCGAATTACATTTATCCACACTGTTTATAGCAAATTGACGCCAATATGGAAATAAACCCGATACTTTCAAAGATAAAAGACCTTTCAGCTCGTGCTTTAACCCTTCGGGGGTATCTTTGACTACGAGTCAAAGAAAGAACGCTTAGAGGAAGTTAACCGTGAACTGGAAGATCCAGCTATTTGGAACGATCCAGAATACGCCCAAAAACTCGGTAAAGAGCGTGCAGCGCTTGAAGCCGTTGTTGAAACGCTAGACAGCATGGAATCAGGTCTTAATGATTCTAAAGAACTGTTAGATATCGCCGTAGAAGATAACGACGAAGATTCTGTAGAAGCGGTTGAACTTGAATTAGAAGAGCTAGAAACTCTGTTAGCCAAGTTAGAATTCCGTCGCATGTTTTCCAAAGAAATGGATGAAAACAGTGCCTTTTTGGATATTCAGTCTGGCTCTGGTGGTACAGAAGCTCAAGATTGGGCCAACATTCTGTTGCGCATGTATTTGCGTTGGGGTGAAGACAAAGGCTTTAAAGTTGAGCTGATGGAAGTGTCCGCGGGCGATGTGGCAGGAATTAAATCCGCGACTATTCGTTTTGAAGGCGAGTATGCTTTTGGTTGGCTGCGTACAGAAACCGGTGTACACCGTTTGGTTCGTAAGTCGCCCTTTGATTCAGGTAACCGTCGTCATACGTCGTTTGCGTCTGTCTTCGTTTCTCCTGAGATCGACGACAATGTTGATATTGAAATCAATCCTGCAGACATCCGTACAGATACTTACCGTTCATCTGGTGCCGGTGGTCAGCACGTAAACACCACTGACTCAGCTGTGCGGATTACCCATGTTCCGACAGGCATTGTTGTACAATGTCAGAATCAGCGCTCTCAACACGCTAACCGTGACTTTGCCATGAAACAACTTCGTGCAAAACTGTACGAGTTTGAAATGATGAAGCGTACGGAAGCGGCGCAAGCGGTAGAAGACAGTAAGTCTGATATCGGATGGGGAAGTCAAATTCGTTCTTACGTTTTGGACGCATCACGTATCAAGGATTTACGTACTGGCGTGGAAAGCTCTAATACTGGCGCTGTGCTGGATGGCAACTTGGACCAGTTTATTGTTGCAAGCTTAAAGCAAGGCCTATAACGCGGCGTTTCTTATTTAGAACATTTAAAAAGAGTAGATAGCAAAATCATGGCTAACGAAAAAAACACAGAATCCACAGTGCAATCAGACGACAACCGTTTAGTAGCGGAACGTCGTAGTAAATTGGCGACTATTCGCGCTGAGCGCAATGCTTACCCAAATACGTTTCGTCCAGATGCTTACGCAGCGGATCTTCAAGCGGAATTCGGCGAACTAGAAAAAGCCGAGCTAGAAGAAAAAGACCACAAGGTTAGTATTGCCGGTCGTATCGTGCGTAACCGTGGCGCTTTCATGTTGTTACAAGACATGACAGGTCAAATCCAAGCTTATGTAAACCGTAAAGCTTTGAGCCCTGAGCTATTGGCTGATCAAAAAACATGGGATTTGGGCGACATCATCGGTATTGCTGGTCCTGTGCACAAATCTGGCAAAGGCGACCTGTATATTGATATGCAAGAAGCGCAATTGCTAACCAAATCTCTACGTCCATTACCTGACAAGCACCACGGTTTGTCTGATATGGAAATGCGTTACCGTCAACGTTATGTTGATTTGATCGTAAACGAAGAGTCTCGCGAGACTTTCCAAATGCGTTCAAAAATTATTTCTACGATTCGCCGCTTCCTAGAAGACCGCCGTTTCATGGAAGTAGAAACGCCAATGCTGCAAACCATTCCTGGTGGCGCTACAGCGCGTCCATTTGTAACGCATCATAATGCGATGGATATGAGCATGTACTTGCGTATTGCGCCAGAGCTTTACTTGAAGCGTTTGGTTGTGGGTGGTTTTGAGCGTGTGTTCGAAATTAACCGTAACTTCCGCAACGAAGGTACCTCGACTCGTCACAATCCAGAATTCACTATGATCGAATTCTACCAAGCGTACGCAGACTACAAAGATCTAATGGATCTAACAGAAGCTATGTTGCGTGAAGTAGCTGAGAAAGTGCTGGGCACAACGACAGTCACTTATCAGGGCTCTGAATATGACTTTGGTGCGCCGTTTGTTCGCATGAGCATGTTGGATTCGATTTTGCACTACAACCCAGAATTGACTGCTGCAGATCTAGAAACATTGGAAGGCGCAACAGCTGTTGCGAAGAAACTAAAAATCGACGTGAAACCGATTTGGGGTCTTGGCAAGCTTTGGACGGAAATCTTCGAAGAAACCGCAGAACACAAATTGGATCAACCGACCTTCATTACGGAATACCCAGCGGAAGTATCGCCACTGGCGCGTCGTAATGATGACAATGATTTCATTACCGACCGTTTTGAATTCTTTGTTGGTGGTCGTGAAATCGCTAACGGTTTCTCGGAGCTTAACGATCCAGAAGACCAAGCAGAGCGTTTCATGCGTCAGGTTGCAGAGAAAGACGCAGGTGATGATGAAGCCATGCATTACGATGCAGACTATATCAATGCACTGGAATACGGCCTACCACCAACCGCAGGTGAAGGTATTGGTATCGACCGTTTGGTGATGTTGTTTACTGATGCACCATCTATCCGTGATGTATTGTTGTTCCCACATATGAAGCCTCAGGACTGATCCCAGGCCGGATAGTCACTGATACTTAGTAATGTATTTATAAGGCCTCTATTGAGGCCTTATTTTGTTTCCATACTCTATTTTTGATGACGTACAACGGAGCATTCCATGAGTCGTTTTTGGACAGATAAAATTGCTTCTCTTGACCCTTATGTGCCAGGCGAACAACCGCAAGATAAAAAGTACATCAAGCTAAACACCAACGAAAGTCCATACTCGCCGTCTCCTAAGGCGTTAGAGGCGATGGCGCTTGAGGTCAGTGAGCGTTTACGTCTTTACCCTGATCCAAATTGTGTCACGCTGAAAAATGCTTTGGCAAAAAGTTACCAGTTAGAAGCGAACCAAGTGTTTGTTGGTAATGGCTCGGACGAAGTCTTGGCGTTGGCTTTCATGGGGTATTTTGCTGGTGGTAAACCATTGGCCTTCGCTGACATTACTTATAGCTTCTATAAAGTGTACGCTGGTTTATACAGCATCGAACCAAAACTGATCCCGCTTAACGATGATTTCGATATTGTCTCTGCAGATTATGAAAACCTAGATGTGTCAGGTGTTGTCATAACCAACCCGAATGCTCCAACGGGTAAAGCCTTGCCTTTGGTTGATATTGAAGCGATTCTAAAAGCGAATCCAGATGTGGTTGTGTTAGTAGACGAGGCTTATGTGGACTTTGGCGCACAAAGTGCCGCGTCTTTGATCAATCAATATCCAAATCTGTTGGTTGTGCAAACCTTGTCTAAATCCCGTGCCTTGGCAGGGATTCGTGTTGGTTATGCATTGGGACACCCAGATTTGATTGAAGGTTTGGAGCGTTTGAAGAACTCTTTCAACTCTTATCCAATCGATCGTATTGCTTTAGCAGGTGCGACAGCAGCGGTGGAAGATGAAGCGTATCTAAAAGAGATTTGTGACAAAACCATTGCCACGCGCGAGCAGTCTGTTAAAGATCTGCAAGCGTTAGGGTTCAACATCATTCCTTCTGCGACCAACTTTGTTTTCGTGACACACCCAGACAAGGGTGCTGAGCAAATTTACTTGGCTCTAAAAGAGCAGGGGATTCTTGTTCGTTTCTTTGGTAGCAACAAACCACGTATTGGTAACTATCTACGTATTACTATTGGTACGGGTGAAGAAATGGCCTCACTAACGGCGGCGTTGAAAACACTGTAATTGCTAATTATAGCCTTTATTAAACGCTGAATTTGAAAAGCCGTTCTTCAATGAACGGTTTTTTTGCCAGCAAAAGCACCATTAGTTTTTATTTGTTTTTTTAAAGAGTTCTCATGGAAAAATTGTTAGTCAGCTCTTGTTTAATGGGTTGTAAAGTACGTTATAACGGTAGTGACCTTCCAATGAGTCGGGCCGATTTTAGTTGGTTGGCAGAGCATTTTGAGCTGGTGTCTTTTTGCCCTGAAGTGGCAGGAGGATTGCCTACACCTAGGCCGCCAGCCGAGATTGACGCTGGCGCTGGATCGGATGTATTGTCGGGCGGTTCTAGAGTTATAGGTAGCGATGGCGTGGATGTTTCCGAAGCATTTATAAATGGCGCTTATTTGGCTTTGCAAACTTGCCAAACAAACAATATTCGCTTTGCCATGCTGACTGAATCTAGCCCATCTTGTGGGAGTGCAACAATTTATAATGGCTCGTTTGATGGCATTAAAAAGCAAGGGCAAGGCGTGGCTGCGGCATTACTGGTGCAGCATGGTATTCATGTATTTAGCCAAGAAACTTTTAATGACTTTAAGGCACTGATGAAAATGAGGGGTCTAAATTATCGGGAGTTGGGTGTGTTTGAACCTGTAATACAAGAGGAAGCCACTGGTTGCGGCATTGCTGCTGTGGCGAATATTCTGGGTAAAACCTATTCACAAATGAAAGCCTCTGCCAATGCGATGGGAATTTATGCGGATGATAAATCTCTTTGGTCGAATACCAAGTATGTTAGAGAAATGCTGTCTGCTGCTGGCGCGAGAACATCGACCGAAGAGATCCCTTTTGCATCATGGAGCACTCTGCCAGATTTAGCTTTGCTAGCTATTAAGCATCATCAAGAAGAAGGCAAAGACTTCTGGCATTGGGTGGTGTTTAAGCGGGTTGATGGCAAAGCTTTTGTGCTAGATTCCGCCAGTTACTTACCTGCGAATATTCGAACTGACTTCGAAGGTATGCAGCCAAAGTGGTTTATTGAGGTTATGGTTTCTTGAATTGGGTTTAACTAAAAATAGTGTAATACTGACATCTTATGAAGTGGGTACCTAATCGATGCGAGTCTTATGAATCAATCTTTATTAGCGGAACAGCACACGACGGAATCCTTGGCGAATTTGCTTATTCGAGTGGCAAAAGAAGATCGTTCTGCCTTCTCTGAACTATATGAAGCAACTTATCGGAAACTTTTTGGCATTGTTTATCGTATCTTGAAGAATCAGGCGGTATCCGAAGAAGTACTGCAAGAGGTTTACCTTAAAATATGGGATAAAGCATCAAGCTTTGATGCGAGCCTTGCATCACCGATTACTTGGATGGCGACGATTGCACGTAACCGTACCATTGATGAAGTAAGGAAAAATCAATTGCCAGACAGTGATGCTGATGTGGACTTTGATTTAATCGTAGATGATTCGATGGCGCCAGATGATTCTTTTAGCAAGAGTCGAGATTTACTAAAGCTTGAGTCTTGCTTGACCGGCCTCGAATCGCCTCGTGCGGAAATGATAAAAGCGGCATACCTTGATGGTTGCTCCCGTCAGGAGCTTGCTGAGCGTTTCGAACAGCCTTTAGGCACTATTAAAACTTGGCTTCATCGCAGCATTAAACAGTTGCAAGGTTGTATGAACTTATGAATAACGACGAAGAAACATTCATTCAAACATTAGCAGCAGAGTACGTACTGGGTACTCTGGATAAAGACGAGCGCGACGCGGTAGAAGCTCGCTGTTTGAATGAACCTTTGCTTGAACAAGCCATTGTAAGCTGGCAAGCGCACTTTGCTGGGCTAAACGACTATGTGCAGGATGCAGAGCCAAGGGAAGGTTTGTTTGATGAGATTTTAGCTAAGCTCGATCAACAAACGGATAAAAAATCTGTGAGCAATAGTTCACTAAATTCAGCCTCTGCTGTTGTTGTCGAAATGGAAACGATGCGGGCCAAGCTGAAGCGTTGGCAATTTGGTGCGTTTGGTGCGTCGGCCATTGCGGCTTGTCTTGCCATCTTTATGGTAGTTAAGCCACCTGTTGCGCCAGCCGTTCAAGCTAATGCACCTTTCGTTGCTGTGTTTCAAGCAGACGATAAACAACCTGCTTTTATCATGTCGCTGGATATTGATACTCGCCAGCTTACTGTTCGTCCTGTCAGTGCGCAGGGACAAGGTGAAGGTAAAACCTATCAGTTGTGGATTAAGGCTGATGAAATTGGCCCAGCGCCACGCTCTTTAGGTTTGTTGGCCAATGTTGCTAACCCTATACAAAAGCAAATTAATTACGATCCAGCGGTGATTCGCCACGCGACGTTTGGCATAAGCGTTGAACCTGCAGGCGGTTCACCAACCGGAGTACCAACTGGGCCAGCCATTCACGGTAGACTATATCCAACGTCTTTGTGATGAAGGAATCGCGGTGGTGCAAAGTTGAACTAAGAAATCAGCCCTAGCAGGTCGCTAGGGCTGATTAGTAATCTGTATCATCTTTTTTTGAGCAGAGCTTTGTCGTCAAGCAGCGTCAAAACTTGGGCTTAATACTTCTGCAATGGCATCATTTGAAAGGCAGCCAATCACTTGGTTGTCACTGTCTAGCACTGGCAACAAATGATGGTCCGTTAACAGAGCGGTCGGTAGCACAGTTTGTAAGTAGTCTTTCTCTTTCACACTGGTTTGATGCAAAAGTGGTGAATCGATACGACCTGCTTGGTAAGCCGCTAGACGGTTTTTACTGACCACTCCTTGCAGCTGATTGTTTTTGATCCAAACTAAGGCGTCATGCTTTTTGAACGCATCATTTAAGCCTTCTACTGAATCGCAGTCGATGATTTTGTTCTTGCTTCGATCCATAATATGCTTAACTTTTAACGCCTTGGCGCGATTCACGTCTTTGGCGAAATCTCTCACATAATCATCGGCTGGGTTGAGAATGATATCTTCAGGTGTGCCAACTTGAATCATTTCGCCATCTTTTAGTACGGCAATCCGATCCCCTAAACGTAATGCTTCATCTAGATCGTGAGTGATGAAGATGATGGTTTTCTGTAATTTGCCTTGTAATGCAATTAACTGAGTTTGCATTTCATAGCGGATCAGTGGATCAAGCGCAGAAAAAGCTTCGTCCATTAATAGTATATCAGCGTCCGTACACAGGGCTCGGGCTAATCCAACCCGCTGTTGCTGACCACCAGATAATTGAGAAGGGTATTGATCCTCATAGCCTTCTAGACCTACGACTTCAAGCCACTCTTTGGCTTTGTTTTTCCAAATATTAGGTTTTTTCCCTTGTACAGACAGGCCGTATCCCACATTGTCCAGAACACTGCGGTGAGGCAATAAACCAAAATGTTGGAACACCATAGACATCTTATGACGACGGAATGCGACTAATTCTTTTGGACTTAAAGTTAGTATGTCTTCGCCTTCCACTTTGATTTTGCCCGCTGTTGGGTCTATTAAGCGGTTAAAATGGCGAATCAAGGTGGATTTACCAGACCCAGACAATCCCATAATGACAAAAATTTCACCGCGATTAACCGATAAATTAATGTCACGCAAACCAACGGTGTGGCCTGTTTTGGCGAGCACATCACTTTTGCTCATACCGTCATTTACCCTTGCTAGTACCTTTATAGGGTTGCTGCCAAAGATTTGAGTGAGAGACTTAATCTCAATAATGGGCCTTACGTTATTGTCCATTTTTGACGTCTCCAAGGTGTTTTTGTGTACGCTTTGCATAGCTCTGAGAGACGCGGTCAAACATGATGGCGAGGGCGACAATCGCTAATCCATTCAGTAGGCCTAGCGTGAAATATTGATTGGTAATGGATTTCAAAACGGGTTGTCCAAGACCTTTTACACCAATCATTGAAGCGATAACGACCATGGCAAGAGCCATCATGATAGTTTGGTTGATACCAGCCATAATCGTTGGCATGGCGAGTGGTAGTTGAACACCAAATAAACGTTGTGTCGGAGTTGCTCCAAATGCTGTCGCCGCTTCCAAGGTTTCGTGCGGTACTAGTCGAATCCCCAAATTGGTTAAGCGAATGACTGGCGGTATGGCGTAGATTACCACGGCTATTACCCCCGGAATTTTACCAATGCCCAATAGCATCACGACAGGAATTAAATACACAAAGGCAGGCATGGTCTGCATTATGTCTAAAAAGGGGGTGATAATGGATTGCGCTCGATTTGAACGAGCCATCATGATTCCTACGGGAATGCCTATGACGATGGCCAAGAAGGTGCAAACGGTAATAATACTGAGCGTTCTCATCGTATTATCCCACATGCCAAAATAACCAATGGCTAATAAGGAGATAGTGACTCCAGCACTAAGTTTCCAAGATCGACTCATGAAATAGACTAAGCCTGCTAGAACCCCCAATACTAACCACCAAGGTGTATTTAACAGTAAGTTTTCAAACCATACTAGGAAACTTAGTAGAGGATCGAAGAAAGCTTCGATTTGATCACCATAGGCGCGTGAAAAATCGCGGTATGCACCATCGAGTGTTTTTCGTATTCCCAGAAGTTCTCTACGGCTCATATCGGGAAATTCATTAAGCCAAGATTGATCTGTCATAGTGTATTCTTTCTGTTATATCAGATAGGAAACATTATGAGCAGGGAAGAGGTCATGCTCATAATGTGAATGTTATACGACAAACTTATAGGTTATCTAATGCGGCTATAAGTTTGTTTTTTACCTCAGTACTGACCCACTTCGACCAGATATCCTCATACTCAAACATAAAATTTTCAGCTGCATATTGTCCATCCGCCTGATTTTCTTCAATCCAAGCAAGCAAGCTATTCATTTGCTCATTGGTGAAAGAGCGTTTGCCTAGGTAGTCATATGCTTGTGGTGATTTGTCAGCAAATTCGTCTGTGGTGACGGTGTAGACCGGAGAAGGTGGGAACATAGACACTGTTGGCTCTAAACAGTCTGCTAACGCAATACAATTTAGGAATTCCTCTTTTTTCACACCTGAGCCAAAGTCGACTTGAACCATTTTGTACTTACCAAGTACAGCCGTTGGTGCCCAGTAATAGCCAAACCATGGTGCTTTACGCTCATAAGCCTTGGCGATGGAGCCTGCCAGACCCGCGCCAGAACCTGGGTCGATCAATTCAAACCCTGCTTCCTTCAGTTTTAGGGCTCGAAATAAATTAGAACTAGAAATCTGGCACCCCCAACCTGCAGGACAGCCGTAAAAGCCTGATACGCTGTCATCTTCAGTGTGTGGAAATTCTTTTGCGTGTTTAATTACTCCTTCGATTGTGGCAAGTTCAGGATTTTCTTTAACCATGTAAGCAGGAACCCAGAAGCCTTCTTCACCGCCGTCAGATAGAGATTTGCCAGCCAGTTTTAAGCGACCCTCATCAACACCTTGATTCAATAAGTCATTGAAAGAGTTGGTCCAGAGTTCCGGCGCTATGTCTGGTTGTCCTTTTTCAATCATTGACGTACCAGTTGGCATTGTGTCGCCCGGTACTAATTCTGCGTCACAACCAAAACCATTGGCTAGAATGAATTTATCAATGTTGGCAATCAATGAAGCTGAACTCCAGTTCATGTCTGCAATAGTCACTTTTCCGCATTCATGATGAGCCGCGAACACCCCTGAAGCGCCTAGGGTAAGGGCGACAGAAAGTAGCAGTTTACTTTTCATAATAGTGTCCTTTAGTGATGATTTTTATCAGGCTTTTTTAATTTTCTTATGGGAGGTTGACTATTAACTTACATCTCTAATTATTGTATTTCAAATATTTAGCCGCTTTAGTTGTGATTGTATGCGTCTAATATGCTTGATTTGGTTGCTTTTTAGCTGAAAAAGATACCCTGAGTATTTGAGCGGGGGGGGGGCTAAATTAGAGGTGTAAATTGTTTTTTTTGTCGGAGTTTATTGGCGTTTAACTCTTCTCTTAATTAGAAAGATTTGTACTTCTCATATGTGGTGGGTTGGCATTTATTTTCAAGTGTTAAAAAAAATCTAAGAAAACACTAATTGGCTGAAACCTTTTTCAATTGTGCTCGTAGCTATCAGTGTAAAAGGAAAATACTACTCAATAAGACACTATTTAGGAGTTTATTATGAAAAATACATTTTCACGTATAGCACTTGGCTTAGGTATTTTGACAATGACTGGTGCTGCGTTAGCAGGTGGAATGAGCGGCAAGCTTTCGGTAAAAGGCAGTGATCAAGATGTATCTGGTGGTACAGTAAGTGCAGATGTCGTTACCGCTGATAGCAATGGCTGGTTAGTTGTTCATCGTACAGATAAGGCGATGAAACCCGGTCCTGTCGTGGCCTATGCACCACTTAGAAAAGGTATGAATCATGATGTATCAGCGATTTTAACTGAGCCTGTTAAATCAGGTGAAATGTTGATGCTGATGTTACATGGTGAGGCTGGTGGCATGAAAACCGGTATTTTTGAATACACCTTAGGTGCGAAAGAAGATGGCCCTATCAAGGTGAACGGCAAGCTAGTGATGGACGTAATCACAGCAAAATAATGTCGAAGATTATTGATTCACAAGGGGGAGGTGTATTTTCATCTACCCCTTTCTTATGCGTTTTCAATAAGGCGTTTATCCCAGTAGGGATGCGAACGGCCAAAAAAGTCTGCCATAAAATCAAGAAAATACACCACTTTTGAAGACTTTAGTCTGTTGCCTGGATAGAGAGCATAAATGCTTTGTTGGGTGTCTTTCTCTGATCCTTCCCAGTTCTCTAGCAAGGCAACCAATTCTCCTGATGCCAAGTGCTTAAATACTAACCAGCGTGGAAATAAAATAATTCCTTGGCCAGCTAAGGCAGCTTGCACCAGAATGTCTGCATTGTTGCTGCATAGGTTGCCAGTGACTTCAATGTACTCAAATGCGGTCTTGCCTTCCTGTTGGAAGAACCAGCTACGACGTCCGTTATTGCCTTTATAAACCAAGCAGTTTAAATCGAGCAGTTGCTTTGGCTGAGTTAGGGTGTCGATTTTTTCTTTTATGCTTTCAAGATAACTTGGTGCTGCGCACAGTACGAATTGTTCGTCGGCAATGGCTTGGTAATTCAAACTAGAGTCTTCAAAACCACCAATTCTAATAACAATATCAGAGCCATTCGCGACAGGATCGACATAGGCATCGGTTAGCATCAATTCAACATTAATGTCTGGATAGCGCTGCTGAAACTGACCGATTAATTGAGATAAGTGTAATCGGCCAAATGAAACGGGCGCATTAATGTTTAGATTGCCCTGTGGAGTGAGAAGCGAGCCTTTAGCATGCTCTGTGGCTAAATCTAGGCTAGTTAATGCTTCTCTTACTTCCGCAAAATAATAATCGCCCACTTCGGTAAGCTTTACCGCACGGGTATGTCGATAAAAAAGACGCTGGCCAAGCTCCTCTTCCAAGGCTGAGATGTATCGAGAGATAGAAGACGGAGGTAAATTCAGCTCACGTGCAGCTGCAACAAAGCTACCTGTTTTAGCAACGGAAAGAAAAACTCTGAGTGGTTTGATGCTCATAATGCAATTATTACTTGTTATCTGTGTTATTGATTTAATTTAAGCATCAATGAACAATGCCCGCAACGAAAACAAGTGGAATAAAAGCTATGCAAATAATTGTTTATCTCTTGGTGTTGGCAGCGGGCATGGGATTGTCTGTTGAGGCTGGACTGTTAGGGCCATTAGGCGAATTAGTTGGACATTTTTCAGCTACCTTGGCGATTTTTATGATTGGGTCGATATTGTTGTCATTGATTATGGTGTTCTTTGCTAAGCCTAATTTACCTGAGTTGTTTAAACAGCCTAAATGGTTATTAACCGGCGGCGTTTTAGGACCTGTTTATGTTGTTTTTCTCACCATAGCAACACCTATTATTGGTGTGGGTATGACGATGACCAGTGTTTTATTAGGACAAATCGGTATGAGTCTGGTGATTGATCATTATGGTTTGTTGGGCAGTGAAAAACGCGGGATTGATCCGTATCGAATTTTGGCTGTGGTGATGATTGTCGCCGCCCTTTGGCTTTTGAGTTAGGAGAAAATAGTATGACCGTAATTATCGCCGTGTTTATGTTGATATTGGGTGGTGTGGCCCTGTCTGTTCAGTCTTCCATTAATGGCCGTCTTGGCAATACGGTTGGCGTAATTGCCAGTGCTTGGCTGACTTTTGTGACTGGTTTCGCTATCTCCTTCTTGCTGTTTTTCTTCTTTGAACCAAACCATGATGTCACGCTTTTTAGTGCGCCTAAGTGGCAGCTTATGGGAGCGTTATTTGGTGTGATGTATATGTTAATTGTGGTGTTTGCTGTGCCTAAAATTGGTATAGCAGCAGCGACAGTCTGTACGATTTCAGGTCAATTGATTATGAGTCTGGTCATCGACCATTTTGGCTGGTTGGAAAATAATATTATTCCATTAGATAGCAGCAGATACATTGCGATTCTGTTGTTAATTGGCGCGATCACAATGATCTATTTGAGTAACAAACGCAGTTTAAAAGCAGCTTAATTATTCACCCTGTTATCTTTAGTGGCCTAGTCGATTTGTAAACAATAGATCGGCTAGGCCACTTTCGTCTTTACTTCTTCAAATGCTGTCGTCTTAATAGAGCTGGCTCAAAAAAATGTCACAGAACAACCTTCTGTATTGTTCGCTTCGCTTGTAAACTGATATTTTTAGATGAAAAACTGCGACTTAAGGTTTGCGTTTACGGAGTAGAAATGAATATTCAGGAAGCGAATGTCGTAGATTTAGAACCTGTTAAGCTCTTTATTAGCCAAGTTTCTGCAGTGGACGTGTTGCCTCACTTCAATGTTCAGGGAAAAGCGGAATACCAAGCGCGTGTCTTACCCGATATTATTACGACGTTTGATGTAGAACGTTTCCAGACTCTAAAGGTCGTAGACTCTGGCGAGATCGTTGGTTTTGCTGCGTTACGTGATGGCAATTATCTTACTCATTTATTTGTGTCTAAATCGCTGCAAGGTCAGGGGATTGGTAAACAATTACTTAGCGCTTTATTAGAGACGACAGACGCTAAAGAGATCAGTCTGCGTTCGTCGGTGAATGCGGTTGGCTTTTATGAATCTTATGGGTTTGAAGTAACAGGGAGCGAGGCCGATTTTAATGGTATTCGCTTTGTGCCTATGTGTTTGGTGCGTTGATTAGATTATTAGAAGGAATACCCTTTTGCCTGAGTTAAAAACACTAGGTCTTTTTATGGTAACCGCACTGGCAGAGATTGTTGGCTGCTATTTGCCTTACCTTTGGTTGCGTGAAGGCAAAACAATCTGGTTGTTAGTGCCTGCCGCATTAAGCTTGGCGGCATTTGCTTGGTTGTTAACGCTGCATCCGACAGCATCAGGCAGAGTCTATGCGGCTTATGGCGGTGTTTATATCTTCATGGCCGTTTTATGGCTCTGGTTTGTTGACGGCATTCGTCCAACTACTTGGGATATGCTTGGTTCTGCGGTGGCGCTATTAGGAATGGCAATTATTATGTTTGCACCACGGTCAGCATAACGACAGACCGTGGCTTAGATTCAGCCTTGGACGCTTTTTATAGCGAGTTCAGCTTCTTTTCGATGGCTTTTTGAATGCCTTCTGCGTCCAATCCTACACGTTTTAGCATAGAAGCATGGCTGGCATGTTCTTCATATTGGTCTGGTAGGCCAAGGTGAAGTGTTGGAATGTTTATGTTGTTCGCAATTAGGAACTCACTAACTGCTGAACCAGCTCCGCCCATGATGGCATTTTCTTCAACGGTTACGATAAGTTTTGCCTCGCGATTAGCAAGTAACGCTTCTTCATCGATTGGTTTAACAAAGCGCATATCGAGCAAGGTTGCGTCTAACTTATCCGCGGCTTGCAGTGCATCATAAGTTGGGCGACCAAAACCGCAAATAACAATACCTGATTGACCTGTTCGTAGTGTACGAGACTTGCCAATTTCAAGTGTGCTCAATGTTGATTCAATATCAACACCTTGCCCTGTTCCACGCGGATAACGCACGGCAGCGGGGCCTTTGTATTCGTAGCCTGTTTGTAGCATTTTACGGCATTCGTCTTCATCAGAAGGCGCCATAACAACCATGTTTGGAATGCAACGAAGGTAACTTAAATCGTAAACGCCAGCATGAGTTGGGCCGTCTTCACCGACTAATCCCGCTCGGTCAATGGCGAACAAAACATCAAGGTTTTGCAAAGCGACATCGTGGATGAGTTGATCGTAAGCGCGTTGCAGAAAAGTCGAGTAAATTGCGACAACGGGTTTCACGCCATCACATGCCATGCCAGCGGCTAATGTCACCGCGTGTTGCTCTGCAATGGCAACATCAAAGTATCTTTCTGGAAAGCGATCAGCAAACTCAATGAGGTCAGAGCCTTCTTTCATAGCTGGAGTGATAGCGACCAATTTGTCGTCTTGTTCGGCTGCATCACATACCCATTTCCCAAACACATTACAGTATTTTGGTAATTTGCTTTTCTCTACGTTTGGTTTCGGATCAGGCTCGATCTTATTGATAGCGTGATAGCCGATAGGGTCGCCTTCAGCGGGTTCAAAGCCTTTGCCTTTTTTTGTTATGACATGAAGGAATTGAGGGCCTTTTCTGTCTTTTAGATTAGCGATAGTAGTTAATAAGTGGTCCATATCGTGGCCATCAATCGGCCCGATATAGTTAAAGCCAAGTTCTTCAAACATCATGCCTGGCGATACCATGCCTTTCATGTGCTCTTCGGCTTTTCGAGCTAGCTCTAATGCTGAAGGTAAGCCTGAGAAGACTTTTCTTCCGCCTTCTCTAATGTGGTCATAAGTTTTACTGGCCCAAATACGGGCAAAATAACTGGATAATGCGCCAACCGGCTTCGAAATGGACATTTCGTTGTCATTTAGAATGACCAGCATATCGGCTTTTACATCCCCCGCATGATTAAGTGCCTCGAACGCCATACCTGCAGACATGGCGCCATCACCAATGATAGCAACGGCTTTGCGGTTTGTTTTTAATTGACGTGCAGCTAGGGACATACCAAGCGCAGCGCCAATGGATGTACTTGAGTGCCCAACGCCAAAGGTATCGTATTCACTTTCATCGCGTTTAGGAAAACCGGATATACCGTTTTCTTGTCGAATGTTGAGTAAAGCTTCACGACGTCCCGTCAGAATTTTGTGTGGGTAGGCTTGATGGCCTACATCCCAGACGATACGATCTTCAGGAGTGTTGTATAAGTAATGCAGAGCGACAGTAAGTTCGACCACGCCCAGTCCTGCACCAAAGTGCCCACCCGTTTGTCCTACGCTATATAGCATGAACTCTCGTAGTTCGCGGACAAGCGCAGGTAATTGCTCTTTTTTTAAAGCACGCAAGTCAGCAGGAGAATTGACTTGATCAAGTAGCGGCGTTTCAGGGCGCGCTGTTGGTATCTCTTCGAACATGGGCACGGGTTTAGTCACATTTAATTAATCTAAAAAAGCGGGTAAGTATATCAGTGGTTGCGGTCAATAATATAGTTCGCGAGCTCAACTAAGGGTTTGGCAGCCTCTCCAAATGGTGAGACCGCTGTAATAGCTTGTTTATGTAGGTGTTTAGCAAGTGCTTGTGCACCTTCTAGCCCTAGCAGTTTTGGATAAGTTGGCTTATTGGCTTCTTCATCCGAGAATTGTGTTTTTCCAAGTGTCGCTGTGTCGCTGGTGATATCAATAATATCGTCTTGAACCTGAAAGGCTAGGCCAATAGCTGCAGCATAAGCGTCTAGGGCTGCTAAATCGCGTTCACTATGAGCGCCAGTACTGATAGCACCCATGCGCACGCTGGCTCGAATTAACGCACCCGTTTTGTGTTGGTGCATTTGCTCTAGCGCTTTAACATCAATGTCTTTGTCGACATTGGCTAAGTCGATCATTTGCCCTGTCACCATGCCATGACGGCCAGAAGCATGAACAAGCTCTTGAATTAACTGCAGCTGAGTATCAGTGCTTTGGTGTTTTACGTCACTCAATAGCTCAAAAGCAAAAGTTTGCAAGGCATCGCCAGCCAGAATAGCAGTGGCTTCATCGAATTGAATATGACAAGTGGGTTTACCGCGGCGCAGGTCATCGTCGTCCATTGCTGGTAGGTCGTCATGAATTAATGAATAAGCATGAATAGACTCGACGGCAGCAGCGCTCGCGTCAGTTAGCTCACAAGCGGGACCAAACAAAGACGCTGCAGCGTAGGTCAGCATTGGTCGAACTCGCTTCCCACCATTAAATAGGCTATACATCATAGCGTCTTGTAGATGTGTCGCGGGCGTATATAGGCTTAGGTTTTGCTTTAAATAATCATTAACTCGGTGACGAGTATAGTCAGAAAAATCGTCTAAGGTCACGAGTTTGATTCCGGGTCAAAAGTTTCTAGGTGCTCGCCATCTTGTTTCTCTAGCAGAATTTGAACTTTTTGTTCCGCTTGAGTAAGAACGGATTGGCAATCTTGGCTAAGTTTAACGCCTTTCTCGAAAGCCTTTAATGCTTCCTCTAGAGAAAGTTCATTAGACTCTAGTTGAGTAACAAGTGAGTCTAGTTCACTTAGATTTTCTTCAAAATGACGTACAGTTGTTTTTCGAGACATGATGACTACTCTTGTTTTAACCCACGTTTTGTAACAGAAAATGGTCTACTGTTCGAGGGAGTGTTAAGGAAAATTACAAAAATCATGTAAGAAGATGTCATTCTTAGTCTTACTTTCGTATAGAATTGCAGAAACGTATCGGTCGTATTATAGCTTTTTTGTCAGGAGACGTGTGTGGATATCGCAACGTTAATAGGACTTATTGGGTCCTTTATAGTAATTATCTCAGCTATTTTTGTTGGTGGATCGGCAGGGATGTTCGTCAATATGCCATCAATATTGATTGTACTGATTGGTTCTTTATTTGTTGTATTAATGCAATATCCACTAAGCCAGTTTTTGAGTGCTGGTAAAGTTGCAGCAAAAGCCTTCATGTTTAAAAGTGTTCCACTGGATACTTTGATTGATGAAATTTATGGCTTGGCTGATGAAGCTCGTAAAGGTGGTCTGCTTTCGTTAGAAGGGAGAGAAGTGAGTCATCCTTTCTTGTCGAAAGGGATTCAAATGCTGGTAGACGGGCATGACAGTACCGTTGTTAAAAGTCAGTTATCTAAGGATATGAATCAGGCTTATATACGGCATACTGCTGGTGCGAAAGTATTTAAAGCCTTTGGCGATGTTGGCCCTGCCATGGGGATGATTGGTACATTAGTTGGCTTGGTACAGATGCTGGCAAACATGTCAGATCCAAAAGCAATTGGCCCTGCTATGGCGGTTGCTCTATTAACAACACTGTACGGTGCCATGATGGCGAATATGGTGTTTTTGCCCATGCAAGTAAAACTAAATATTCGTGCTGATGAAGAGTTAATTTGCCAAAAATTAATATTGGATGCTTTGCTTGCTATTCAGTCTGGTCAGAATCCTCGTATTTTGGATGGTGCGTTGAAAGCTTATATGGCCGAAAATAAGCGGTCAGAACGTGAATAATATTTTAGTTGTTAATGGAATATTTGAATGAGCGATGAAGAAGAGTCAGATTGCCCTGAATGTGTAGAGGGCCTACCTGCTTACATGGGGACCTTTGCGGATCTCATGTCTTTGCTGATGTGTTTCTTTGTGCTGTTACTTTCATTCTCTGAAATGGATGTTATCAAGTTCAAGCAAATTGCAGGTTCATTAAAAATGGCGTTTGGTGTTCAGCGTGAGGTTAGCGCAGAATCTATTCCTATGGGGACATCTGTGATTGCTCAAGAATTCAGCCCTGGTCGACCTGAGCCAACACCAATCAATGAAGTTAAACAAAAGGCAGATACTACGCCTGAAAATACACTTGAGGTGATATGTAAGCCTGGTGATGCCGAATTAAAAGATCAAAGCGATTCAGGTTCTCCTTCGCCAGTAACTTATGTTGATAAATCAAACGCGGATCTTGATCGTGAGAAAAAAATACAGGAAACAGAGGGTGATGCTCAAATGATCGCCTCGATCATGCGTGAGGAAGTCTCTAAAGGCTTAGTAGAAATTGAAACACAGGAACAAACCATCACCATACGAATTAAAGACCAAGGTTCATTTGAATCAGGCTCAGCTGAGCTGAATTACGACTTTATTCCTGTTATCGATGTGATTCGTGATGTTCTTGTTGGTATACAAGGGACGATTTCTGTCGAAGGTAATACGGATAATGTTCCTATCGTTAGTGGTCGTTTTCGTTCAAATTGGCAATTGTCTTCTGCGCGTGCGATTTCTGTTGCTGAAGAGCTATTCTCAACGGGACAGCTTGATCAAAGCCGTTTTGCTGTAACAGGTTATGCAGACACTCGGCCATTAGTGGCAAATGATACCGCTGCCCATAGAGCAACAAACCGACGAGTAGAGATTGTTATTAAGCAAAATGACACATCACGCCCGAAAATGCGCAATACTGTGGATGAAATTTCGACAGATGGTGTTCTGGAGTTTGATCTTGATATGGTCGATGAATTGAGACCAGACGAGATTTTCTAAAAACCTTAGTTAGATGTTTATTGTAGAGATTTAATAAAGGAGCTAGCGCTCCTTTATTTATGGCCTGTAAAAAGTGTTGTTGATTTTTAATGCTGAGATTTAGACGGTTTTTTGTTATGGTTTACCAAGACAAAATTGAGGAAGCAGAGAAATGCGAGTAGCAGTTATTGGCGCATCAGGGCGCATGGGTAAAAATCTAATTACAGCCATTCACGATGCGAGCGGCGTCACTTTAGGGGCTGCTATTTTAAAACCTGGTAGTAGCCTAATTGGTGCAGACGCAGGTGAAATCGCTGGTGTTGGAAAACTGGGGGTTGCAGCCGTTGCATCGTTAGCAGATTGTGTGAACGATTTCGATGTATTAATTGATTTTACTACACCAAGTTTGACCTTAGAAAATGCGGCGTTTTGCGCTAAGTATCAAAAAGGCATTGTAGTTGGGACAACCGGTTTAAATGACTCAGAAAAAGAGACATTAAACGAAGCTGCTCAACAGTCATCAGTGGTTTTTGCTCCAAATATGAGTGTTGGCGTAAATTTAACTCTTAAATTACTTGCAACAGCAGCGCAAATTTTAGGCGATGATTATGATGTGGAAATTGTAGAAGCGCATCACCGTCATAAAGTGGATTCTCCTTCTGGTACTGCGTTGCGCATGGGGGAAGTAGTTGCCGAAGCATTAGGCCGCGATCTAAAAGAATGTGCTGTATATGGTCGTGAAGGCCAAACTGGCGCTCGTACTCAGAAAGAAATTGGTTTTGAAACTATTCGTGCTGGCGACGTTGTTGGTGAACACAGTGTTTGGTTCGCGACTGAAGGTGAGAGAATTGAAATAGTTCACAAGGCTAGTAGTCGTATGACTTTCGCCAAAGGAGCTGTCCGTGCAGCAAGTTGGTTAAAAGGAAAGTCTGCTGGCATGTACGACATGCAGGACGTGCTTAATCTGAAGTGATTATCCACCCTCTAGAAACAAGAATGGCCGCAAATATGCGGCCATTCTTGTTTCTAGCTTTCTGTTCTTTGGTGCTTAGCAGCTTGTGCTTATTAGGCGTCTGGCGAGTTAATATCAAGCAAAGGAGCAGCGTCCAGCGTTTCAGCATCCATCATCATCGCTATACGTTGCAGCGAAGCAAGTACTTGGGTTTGCTCCCAGCCTTCTAACGAATCAAATTCATCAATGAATTTTTCATGCAAAAGGGGTGGAGTCGTTTTTAATATTTCAATACCAAAGCTGGTTAAGCGTGCATTGACAATACGCTTATCCTTTTGACCTCTAACTCTTTCAACGTATTTCCTATCTTCTAAGCGATTTAAAATGGTGGTAACAGTTGCTTGGCTTAATGACACGCTGTCTGAAATTTTTCGTACAGTTACATCACCTAGTTCTTCAATAGAGCGAAGCACCATGATTTGAGGAATGGTTAAACCGCAGGCTTTTACTACACGCTTGGATTGTAGGTCGGTGGCGCGGATGATACGTCGCAAGTGGACTAGGACGTCATGTAAGTGTTGTGGTGAGTTAGACATAGCTGTAATAGATCCAAAAAATTTCACGAATTATAAAGCTTTGTTAGAGTCTGTAAAAGCGAAGTTTAAAAATAATGTTACAGCTCAAACTATAGAGGTATTTTTCGCATAAAGCATAGTAAACTCGAAAAATACCTCTTATAGCATTTATCTGCTTTTTAGCGCGTCAAATGCTTCAATGGCATGCAACCTAGCTGGCTTATAATCGATAATGGGATCTGGATAATTACACTGCTTTCTTTGGTCAGGTTTTGGATCATGGATAGACTTAGCATCCAAGCTTGCAAGTTCTGGAACAAAGCGACGGATAAAGTCACCGTTTTTGTCATAAGTTTGAGATTGTCTGGTGGGATTGAAAACTCGAAAATAGGGCGCGGCATCACAGCCTGTCGATGCACTCCATTGCCATCCACCATTGTTTGCTGCGAACTCACCATCAATTAGTTTACTCATAAAATATGCTTCGCCTTTACGCCAGTCAGCAAACATAAGTTTGGTGAAGAAGCTAGCTGTCACCATTCTTAGTCGATTGTGCATCCAGCCAGTCTGGTTCAGTTGCCGCATGGCCGCATCCACAATGGGAAAACCTGTCTTACCTTCACACCATGCTTGGAATTCTTCTTTATTACTTCGCCAAATTAAGGCGTTTGTTTCCATTTTGAACGGTTGGTGTTTAGACAGAAAAGGAAAGTGCATCATTAATTGACGATAAAAGTCTCGCCATGCGAGCTCTTTTAACCAAATGCTGTCCTGCCAGCGTTTTTCTTCTTGGTTACAGGTATAAAAGATGGCTTCCAAGCATTGTCTTGGCCCCAAAGCGCCTAGTGCTAGATAAGGTGATAAAGTGCTGGTGGCGGGCTCAATTGGATAATCTCTTCCTGCTTGGTAGTGGCGCTCTTTATGGTGACAAAATTGCCAAAGCTTTTGTTTGGCAGTGTCTTGATCGGCAGGCCATAAATCGTTTCTAAAAGGCTTCTCCCATGTGAACTCTATATCGGGTTCTGGTAATGGGGCCGCCTGAGGTTCGGGAGACTCAAGAGGGGTTATATCTTGTAGACCTAACATTGCCACCCATCGGTTAAAAAAGGGTGTGAACACCTTGAATGGCGTTCCTTGTTGGCTCAGTACATCCTGCGGAACAATAATGTCAGCGGCCTGAATATGAGAGTCAATCTGGTGTTGAGCCAGTTGTTCACATACAGCTTTATCACGTTGTTGCTCGTGAATTGGCATATCACGATTAAACCAAAGATGTTTTATGTGATGCCTGAGGCAAAATTGGGTAATAGCATCAGGCAGTTGATTGAAGTTATTTACCTCAAGAAAATGTACGGGAATACCAAGAGGTGCCAGTGCTTTTGCTAGGCTTTTGATTAACCCAGCGCGTAATCCCGTCTTTGCATTCGACTCATGATGTTCTGCCCACTGTGCTGGTGTCGGCGTAATAAGTACGGCAAGCTTTGTATTTTGTGAGCGAGCTTCCATGGCGGCAAAGTGAAGTGCTGGATTATCCAAGTGACGTAAATCATTGCGCAACCACACTAGATGTTCAACTTTCATACTATTGAATTACCTTAAACCGTATTACGGATGCCGAGTGGTGAAGGGTAGGGAATGAAGTAACTTTGTTGATTTATATAGTCACTTCCGTAATGTTTTAGGTAGTGATGGAGCAAGGTAACGGGCGTGGCAAGGTTTACTTCGCCTCGACGGTATTGTTCAACCACATCCAAAATATCTTTTCGAACGGACACATCCACAGCGTGTTTTAGATAGCCAACTAAGTGCATCAACACGTTGCAATGATTTTTGCGTGCTGCGGGCTTTGATAGGGTCGTCATTAGTATTTCAAAGTAAGCCGTTTTTAGTTGTTCTATGGGTCTTGGGTCATTACCAGAAAGCATGCGTCCAAGCTTGCGATAAATAGGCTGGGAATGTGCCATCACCATATATTTATAACGGCTGTGAAAAGCGATAAGGTCTTTCATCTTTGCTTGTTCGCCCATGCTGTGGCGGAAGTCGTGATGGGTGAAAACACGTAATAAAAAGTTCTCCCGTAAGGCTGGGTCATTCAAACGACCGTCTTCTTCGACTGGTAATAATGGATAGCGCTGCTGGAGGGCTTTGGTAAACAGCCCTGCACTTCGTTGCATATGAGGATGACCATTTTCTTGATATACCTTGATGCGCTCCATGCCGCAGCTGGGGGACTTTTTCATCAAAATGTAGCCATCAAGATGTGATAGGTTTTCTAGATACTTATTCGACGCGGCCATAAACTCATTAGAAACATCCTCTTCTGAGTTTTTACTAAAGACCATTCTTGGTGAATCTGGATCACCTTCTAAGCGAAGCGTTGGGCGCGGTGTACCAAAACCTGCCGCGACTTCAGGGCAAAACTTTTGATAATCAAAATAATGACTCAGCACTTTGTCACAATAATCAGAATGGCTATGACCACCGTTGTAGCGAACATTTTCACCTAATAAGCAGGCGCTAATACCCACGGGAATCTTATGTGTTAACTGATCTGGTGATGGTTGAGAATGTGGCATAGATGAGTCCTCCATTAGACAACGTCATTGTTCTATTTTGAATCTTTTATATGATTAACTAGTGATAGGGCGCTGAGTAAGGCGCCTTCAGCGTCGCCCTGACATAACCAGTCACTAGCTAGACCAACATTATGTTCAGGAGACCAAGCGAAGCATTTATTCCCCATACTTTCCGAAAAGCGGCTAAGGAACCAGCGGTGTGGCTCTCCGTGCTTTAATACTCTGTGTTCCGTTATTTCTGCAAAGGCTTGAAGTAACGTTTGAGTGACCCATTCTTTATCGGAATCAAGGTGCTGCTTTGTCCAGTTAGTATCCGTTTGTATAACCCACCGGTCTACTTTTTCACTATTTCGCATGGGCTTATAGTTGTCTTTTATCATGCGTTTAATTAAAGAGTTTTTAGGTTCAATTAGAGCATTTAGATCGCATGGCTCTGTTTCTAACCACATGGCCCACTGAGATTGGTAAGAAGCGCTCGCTTGATTTGCTCTCAGTAACAGTACGGCTAGTTTTTCGTGGGTAGCCAATATTGATGCCGTTTGAGGGGCTGGTGCAGCGATGATGACTTTTTTAGCCATGACAACGGGTTGATATTTATCGTTTCTTAATAGCCAACTTGTCTTTGTATCGCCTTTTTGTGTCACTTGATCAAGGTGGTGAATGCGAGTGCCTGTTATAAATTGAGCTGGTTGAATCCAGTGTCTAGTTATAGCGCTCATTTTAGGAGTACCGACAAAGGCTTGTACGTTACCTTTATTTAGCTGTTTCCATGGCGCTGCTACTTGCTCGTTGGTTAGTTGCTGCAAGAGAGTAATCACGTCTGGGTGCTGCGCTAAGATAAAGGGAGTGCCTAGGTCGCAGCTAGCATTATCTTCCAGTCTTTTGCTACTGGCACGCCCCCCACTGCCACGGCTTTTGTCTATGATGCAAACACTATTGCCTGATTGGGCTAACAAATGCGCACACAGGCTGCCAGCTAAGCCAGCGCCAATGATGGCGATGTCGAAGGCTGGTGTTGGTATTTGGTTGGTGGTTAATGTGCTCATATTGTTTTTCCAGTTAGTGCATTGCTTTCTTATACAATATAGAATCTTGTACAATAAAAGCAATTAAATTGTACAAAAAAATATTTGTATAGTTTTTAAAGACTATATTAAGTTTAGGTCACAATGGGTAAATCACCTTATGTGAATGATGATTTATTGGGATAAGAGTATGAGTCAGTCAAAACAAAACTTGGGAATGGAAAGTCTTAAAACACCTGAACCTTTAGATGACATTGTGCCTTTAGCTAGCGAGGCGTTTTTTCCTATTCGTGAACTATCATTAAAAACAGGTGTTAATTCTGTCACGTTGCGAGCGTGGGAGCGTCGTTACGGTTTACTAAAACCAAAGCGAACCAACAAGGGGCATCGATTGTATGACCAAGGTGACGTTCAACGTGTCGAAGGGATTTTGCGTTGGATTCAGCAGGGGGTTGCTGTAAGTAAAGTGCGAGCTTTAATAGATCAAGGAGTAATGTTTGATGCGGTTGCTCCATCAAACGAATGGCTGGAGTGGCAAGCGGCTCTTGTGAAGGCGGCAGACGCTTTTCAAGGTGAAAAAATTGAGCAAATGTATCAGCAAATATTTTCTCAATACCCCGCCGATATTGCTGTGCGAGATTGGTTGCTGCCTAGCTTTGAGCAGTTGGGAAAAGGGGCTGCCTTAGCGTTTTGTGAATCGATTGTAATGTCATGTTTAATAGCTCGCGTAAGTAGCTTTAAAGTGCAGAAAAAGAGCGCACACAATGTGTTGATTACGGGGTTGTCATCTCAGCGCAGCTTGTGGTGTTACATGGCTGCAGCCATGTTATTAGATAAAGGGTTGTCATGTTGCGTGGTGCCAAATGTTCTGCAAAGTAATGACTGGCTTAGTTTAGTAGAGGGTGTTCAGGCTCAGTCGGTATTGGCTTTTTGTGAAAGTGATTTGAATAACAAAGCGGCAGATTTGGTGTGCCAGATGAAGCAATGGCAGCGTCCAGTTGCTGTTATAGGGGCGAGTTTTTGGATAGCGGTTAATGAGAGTAATCTAATTGAATCGCAGGAAGTGAGGATCTATTCAGAGGCTTTTGATGGAGTGAATGACTTCATAGCACGAGTAACCTTCACAGCTAACAATGACTAAATGTTAAAAACTATTAGATGGATATCTATAATATATTTTCATAATGAGTCTGGCTTCACTACTCTTCTTATTATCGAAAAAAAGGAGATTCATCATGGCTAAAACAATGACTTTTGCAGTAATGCATTTTTCTATCGCGTTCTCTGTTGCTTACCTTATTACTGGGAGTTTATTAGTGGGTGGTTTGGTGGCTATTGTAGAGCCCGCTATTAATACCGTTGCATTCTATT
Organism: Marinomonas foliarum; assembly: GCF_003337275.1. Classification (GTDB taxonomy): domain Bacteria; phylum Pseudomonadota; class Gammaproteobacteria; order Pseudomonadales; family Marinomonadaceae; genus Marinomonas; species Marinomonas foliarum. The sequence continues at coordinate 94,482 of NZ_QPJQ01000003.1, forward strand.
TTCATGAGCTCGTTTGGAATAAAGTCCAACAAGCGGACATTACTGCTGAATTAAGTCAGACAATTCAGTCTGCGGGAGAAAATTATGCGCTACGATCGATGTGATATTTGGCGTGTGTAGAAAAAGTAAGCCCCATTGGCAAAGAGTACCAATGGGGCTATGGAAGCAACCTTAATTACGCTTATTGCATTGGGTTGATCAAGAAATACAACACAATGGCAACAGCGATTGGCGCTGTATATTTCATTGATATATTCCACAATTTAAAAACAGCACTTGGAAGTTGCAGTTCATCTTGTGCAAATTTGTCTTTTACGACCCAACCAGCAAACAAAGCAATGAAGATACCGCCTAATGGAAGCATAATGTTTGCAGTGATGTAGTCAAAGAAGTCAAAAGTGTTCTTGCCGAAGAAAGTCACATCAGACATAAAGCTAAATGAGCCTAAGCATGCAATTCCTAATCCCCAAACAATAATACCTAAGCCAACTGCTGCCGTAATACGTTTTACCTTGAGGCGCTCGACCAAGAATGCGACGGTTGGCTCTAGCAACGAAATAGCAGACGTCCATGCCGCTACGCCTACTAAGACGAAGAACAACACACCAAATAATTGGCCAAAAGCCATTTGACCAAAAGCAACAGGTAAAGAGATAAACATCAAACCTGGGCCAGCGGCAGGATCCATTCCGTTTGAGAAAATAATCGGGAAGATGGCTAAGCCTGCAACCAAAGCTACTAATGTATCCAAGCCGCCGATTGCTAATACCGTTTTACCGATGGACGCATCTTTAGTCATATAAGAGCCATACGCCATGATGGTTCCCATACCCAAAGATAGGGTAAAGAATGAATGACCTAATGCAACTAAAGCAGCATTCCAAGTTAGTTTGCTGAAATCAAACTCGAACATGAAGTTCCAGCCTTGAGCAAAACCACCAGTTGTCATAGCGTAGCCAAGTAAAATGATTAATAGCACGAACAAAGCTGGCATCATGATACGAGTTGCTGTCTCTATGCCTTTGTTGATACCTGCAGCAACGACTGCAATAGACATAATGCTGAATAGAGTGTGCCAGCCAAGTAGTGTCGCAGGATCAGCAAGTAGCGCACCAAATGCAGAACCAGCGGCATCAGATGTAACACCTATCATTTCACCTGTAAGCATTACTTTAATGTAATGAAGGACCCAACCACCTACAACAGAGTAAAAGGAGAAAATCAGAACGCCAGAAAGCATACCCATGAGACCAATAACGCCCCACTTCTTTGTGCTTTCAGACTCTTCAGCGACATCTGCTAATGCATTGATAGGGTTTTTACGAGCGCGACGGCCAATAAATACCTCGGCCATCATAATTGGAATACCAACCATCAGTATGCAAGCTAAATAAACAAGAACAAATGCCCCACCACCGTTTTCACCTGTGATGTAAGGGAATTTCCAGATATTACCTAAACCAACGGCAGAGCCTGTCGCCGCTAAAATGAAAATCCATCGACTCGCCCACGAGCCTTGGATCGATGTTTTATTCTTCATAGTTATCTCTAAGTTATTGATATAAATATATAAACAGCGTTCGAAGTCGGTTTCATAGCCAAACCTGTGCTTCCCACTTTTGCTAGTCAATAGAAAGAGACTAGTCAGCAAAACTCCGAATAGGGGCAGGATTTTCCGAATTTCAGTGCATATATGCAACAAAAAAGATGTTTTTATTCTATTTGCTTCTATGAAAGGTGCTTTTTGGTCTTCTCGGGGGCTGTGGTTAGTACTGTAAATGTAATAAATATTAGTTATGTAATGATTAGTTCTCTAAATAAAATGTAGCCAAGCATTTCATTTTAGGTATAATGATTAGACATCAAACTATTTTGCAGTCTGAAATGCTCAACTAAACCTGCAAATCTTCTATATATCGATTGTGTTTGATACTTAATACTTTGATTTCTAATGGATGTAGTTATGGATTCAAAAAAAATAGTGTTATCAAAACCAACAGCAAAAGATGGAATGGCTGTGAATCAGCTGGTGGCATCTTGCCCTCCATTGGATACTAATTCCGCCTATTGCAATTTATTGCAAGCCAGTCACTTCAGTGAAACATCGGTTGCAGCAAGCTTGGAAAGTGGAGAATTAGTCGGTTTTGTCTCTGGTTATGTTATTCCTAACCAGTTGGATACTTTGTTTGTTTGGCAAGTTGCGGTAAGTGAGAAAGCTCGCGGCCAAGGACTTGCTAAAAAAATGGTTTCATCACTACTTGAACGCTCCAATTGTTCGGGTGTGCGTTACATCGAAACCAGTATTACAGCAGCAAATAACGGATCTTGGGCTTTGTTTCGTCGTCTTGCTGATCAGCTTAAAGCGCCTTTGGAAGAGTCTGTGATGTTCGATAAACAGGCTCACTTTAACGGCTTGCATGATACCGAACACCTCGTTCGGATTGGTCCAATAGTCTTGTGATCTAAGAAGACGAGACGCTTGAAAGCCAAGCTTTCGCTCTCAGCTTTTTGATCTAAAACAGTAATGAACTTAAAAGGATAATAGAAATATGAAAATTTTTGACGAAATCGAATCAGAAGTACAATCTTATGCACGCTCTTTTCCTCGAATTTTTAATCGTGCACTCGGTGCTCATTTGTTTGATGAGGAAGGCAATAAATACCTAGATTTCTTGGCTGGTGCTGGAACATTGAATTATGGCCATAACAACCCTGTCTTTAAAGAAAAGCTAGTTGAATACATCATGGAAGACGGTATTACACATGGGCTTGATTTGCATACCAAAGCCAAAGGTGAGTTTTTAGAGTCTTTCAAGCAATATATTTTAGAGCCTCGTGGCTTGGAATATATGATGCAGTTTACAGGACCGACAGGTACCAATGCAGTTGAAGCTGCGCTTAAGCTGGCTCGTAATGTTACAGGCCGCGAAAATATTATTAGTTTCACTAACGGCTTCCACGGTTGTAGTTTGGGTGCTTTATCTGTTACTGGTAATTCTCATCACCGTGGTGCAGCAGGGACAACATTAGGTGCAGGTGTTTCTACAGTCCCATTTGATGGCTATTTAGGTGATGGTATTGAAACAACCGAATACCTAGACAAAGTATTGTCAGATTCTAGTAGTGGTGTAGATACGCCAGCGGCTGTTATCGTTGAAACTGTTCAAGGTGAGGGTGGCATTAATGTGGCGAGTTTTGAATGGTTACAAAACCTTGAAGCGGTTTGTAAGAAACACGGTGTTCTATTAATTGTCGATGATATTCAAGCTGGTTGTGGTCGTACAGGCACTTTCTTTAGCTTTGAAGATGCTGGAATTAAACCTGACATTGTTACTATGTCGAAATCATTGAGCGGCTATGGTTTGCCATTTGCGGTTGTTCTTATGCGTCCTGAGCTTGATGAATGGAAGCCGGGTGAGCATAACGGCACTTTCCGTGGTAATAACTTGGCCTTTGTAACCGCCAAGGTAGCGATTGAGACTTATTGGAAAGACGATGCGTTTGAGAAAGAAATTAAACGTAAAGGTGAATACATCCATCAGCGCACACAAGACATTATTAATGAGTTCGGTGAAGGTAACTTCATTGTTCAAGGTCGAGGTATGATGCGTGGTATCAACTGTGTTAGCGGTGAATTAGCGAATAAAATCACTAAAAAATGCTTCCAGAATGGATTGATGATTGAGACTTCTGGTGCTGATGACCAAGTGGTGAAGTTCCTTTGTCCTCTTATTATTAGTGATAAAGATCTAAAAGAAGGTATTGATATCTTGGAACGTGCCATTCGTGATGTTTGCGCCAAGGAAGATGACATGCCGGAAGCAAAAAGCTACTTTGATGAGAACTATGACATTGCTGTTTAGTTTTCATTCCCTGAGGACTGCAGCCTAACTTTTGCTGTGGTTCTTATTACATGCTTGAGTGATGTAAATCGTAAGCTCAAAACCTCAAGCGCGACTCGATATTTATTATCGATATGTTAATCGATCTAGCAAGATCATAAGGAGAAAAGAATGTTTGCACGTGATTTAGCCGAATGCGAAAAAACCGAACGCCGAGTAGTGTCACCTGATGGAAACTGGGAAAGCACTCGTCTTTTATTAAAAGAAGACAATATGGGGTTCTCTTTTCACATTACGACTATTTATGAAGGCAAAGACTTTGATATGCATTATCAAAATCACCTCGAATCTGTGTACTGCATTTCTGGAGAGGGTGAAGTTGAAAGCCGTGAAACAGGTCAAAAACACCATATTAAGCCAGGTGTCGTTTATGTACTGGATAAGCACGACGCACATACTTTGCGCGCTTTCAAAGAGTTGAAACTGGCTTGTGTTTTTAACCCGCCAATTACGGGTAAAGAAGTGCACAACTCTGAAGGCGCTTACGAGCTGGTAGATTGATGTGCAGAGCCTTTTCTTTTGTAGCGTAACTTAATAACTGTTGCGTTATAGATGTCGGTACCGTACTGCTCTTGGTGGTAGGCGGTACCCATACTTCTTCATATACAGCCGCATCTTATTGTCCTCCGATGTATTTTTCCTAATGGCTAAATACAGAATCAATTTAGCCTCAACAAATAACATTCTGTCTGCGGTTTTATGCATTGAAAAATACGATTAATGCTTAAAATTTCCGCAACCTTATGACAATATAGCGGCAGTTTTAGACTCTGGTCGAAAATTTGCTTTCGGCCCATAGATGAATTGGGTAAATAATGGGACAACATACAGTTGAAAAAATTGGCGGCACGTCCATGAGTGACTACCGTTCAGTTAGAGACAATATCATTTTCAAGCCTACTCAAGTAAACAACATGTATCAGCGTATTTTTGTTGTTTCTGCTTATGCAGGTATGACCGATAAGTTGCTAGAGCATAAGAAAACTGGTGATGCAGGAGTATTTGCATTATTTGCTCAAGAGCGCAAACAAAATAACTGGTTTCCAGCATTGCAAGATGTTCGAACAGCCATGTTAGAGATCAATCATACTTTGTTTGAAGCGGGTGAGTTGCGTGAAAAAGCGAATGCTTTTTTAAACAGTCGCTTGAAAGAAGCGCAAGAATGCTTAGAAGATTTACACCGTCTTTGTCAGCATGGTCATTTTTCGATTAGTGAGCACCTTGCTACCGTACGAGAAATGCTTGCAAGTCTTGGCGAAGCGCATAGCGCTTGGAATACTGCACACTTATTAAAGCGTGATGGTGTTAATGCCGTTTTTGTTGATTTGACCGGCTGGAATAGTCCAAGTCATATGTCTCTTGATGAACGCATTGTTGATGCTTTTAAAGACATTGATTTGAGTAAAGAGCTTCCAATTGCAACAGGTTACGCTCATAGTGAAACAGGTCTAATGTCTACTTTTGACCGCGGCTATAGTGAAATGACCTTTAGCCGAATTGCGGTTTTAACAGAAGCGCATGAAGCTGTAATTCATAAAGAGTTCCACTTAAGCAGTGCCGATCCGCGTTTAGTTGGTGAGAAAAATGCCGTACCTATTGGCCGTACTAACTACGATGTTGCTGATCAACTTGCTAACCTTGGTATGGAAGCAATCCATCCTAAAGCAGCAAAAGGTTTGCGTCAGAGTGGTATTTCATTGCGCGTAAAAAACACCTTCGAACCAGATCACACAGGTACATTGATTACAGGCGATTATGTAAGTGATGCGCCATGTGTTGAGATCATTGCCGGTTGTCGCGGTGTGTTTGCTGTAGAGTTATTTGATCAAGATATGGCGGGTGATATCGATAAGTTCGATGTGGATATTCTTAAAGTATTAAGGCAGTTCCACGCTCATATTATCGCGAAAGATATTAACGCCAATACCATCACACATTACTTGGCTATTAACCTGAAAACTTTGAAGCGTGTGATGAGAGTTCTGCACGAACGTTTTGCGGATGCTGAAATTACACAGCGTAAAGTGGCTATTGTGTCTGCGATTGGTAGTGATATGAAAACCACAGGTATGTTAGCCAAAGCCGTAAAAGCGATTGCTGAGCAAGACGTCAACGTATTGGCTATGCACCAATCTATGCGTCAGGTAGATATGCAGTTTGTAGTTGATGAAGAAGACTATGAAAAGGCTATATGCAGTTTGCACAAAGAATTGGTTGAAGTACATAACCATGGTAGTGCTATCTGTTTAGCGTCTTAGATAGATAAACTCTGTCCTTTCTATACAGGAAAGCCCAAGTGTCACATGTGTGGCACTTGGGCTTTTTTATCACCTGATTTTTTCTCACCGATAAATATTTGTTTATCAAGAATCATGGTGAGTAATGGGCTTCCCATTATTGAACTCATCCATAGTGACCGCTTTGCTCACATAATAGCCTTGGCCCAGATCGCATTTAAAGTTCGCTAACATTTTCCATTGCTCTCTAGTTTCTATGCCTTCTGCCAGCACTTTAATATTAAGCTTGTGCGCCATGGCAATAATAGCCTCAACAATTTTTCGATCGTCTGGGTCGCATTCTAAATCCATGACAAAACTGCGATCAATCTTAAGCAAATTAACTGGAAGGTTTTTAAGCTGAGAGAGTGAAGAGTAGCCTGTTCCAAAGTCATCGATGGCGATACATATTCCCATATCTTTAAAGGTCTGTAGCAAGTTTCTTGCTAAATGAACATCCTCAAGAATAGACGTTTCAGTAATTTCGAATCCAATCTGGTGTGCTGGTACTTGATACTTTTCCAGTAGCTCTTGCACCAAAATGACGAGGTGAGGGTCTGCTAATTGTCGAGAGGCGAGGTTAATATGCAACAAAATATCTGCTCTGTTTTCTATTCTCCGTCGAGCGAGATAGGCGATGCTGCTTTCTAGTATCCAGTAGCCTAATTCTACGATTTGCCCTGTGCTTTCCGCCAATGGAATAAAGTCATTAGGAAAAATGAGGCCTTTTTCCGGATGATTCCAACGAATGAGCGCTTCAGCACCAAAAATATGGTTTGTGTATAGATCGAATTGTGGCTGATAATATATTTCGAATTCATTTCTTTGCAGCGCAAGTGATAAGTCATTTTCCGCTTTTATAAGGTTGTGCGTATTAACCTTCATGTTCTCGTTATAGAAAGAAAACTGATTTTTCCCCTGTAATTTGGCTTGATATAGCGCCATGTCAGCATTTTGCATTATGCTAACTAAGTCGTCACCATGTTCAGGAATAACGGCAATACCCAAAGAGGTACTTAATATATATTCTCTGTTATCCATTTTTATAGGAGCGTGGATACTTTGTAGAATTCGGTTTGCGTGTTCTTCAATTTGAATCTCATTACTTATACCGCCTAAGAATATACCGAATTCATCGCCTCCTAAACGAGCTACTAAGTCAGAGATACCTTTTAGTTTATTTAATCTATCACCAACAATAATGAGTACTTGGTCACCAACGTCATGACCTATCGTATCGTTAATACGTTTGAAGTTATCAAGGTCAAAATATATAAACGCGGAAACTTTTTTATATCTTTGATTACTCTGTAGGATTTTAGGTAGGTTATCTTGTAAAAAACGACGGTTTGGAAGCCCTGTTAATGGGTCCTTATTGGCGAGAGTTTGAAGCTCCGCTGTTTTTTCTTTGACAAGAGTCCTAAGTTTTAAGGGTTGAATTAATATCGCGTACAGTGCGATGCTCAACAGGAGCGAAGCGATGAAACTCACCGCATAACCTGTCACTCTTCTATCGTCTAGTTGCTCATCAAGTGCCTTACTTATTTTTAGTGTCCATGTACCGACAGGTAAAATAAGCTCGGTCGATGCTTGAATATCCGACAGAGGGGTAAGGGAGTTTGATAGGGTTATCGTCTTCTTGGTTGCCGCATGCTTTCTTGATAAGTTGTATTGGTAGCCTTCACTTTCAAGGCGCTTTAGTTGAGTGGATTCTAGCAAATCATCTAAATAAATTACCGCAGAAGCGAATCCCCAAAAAAGCTCTTTTTGGGTGCCTTTATTCAAAAAAATAGGCGCACGACTAATAACGGCCACACCTCCTTGAACCAAGTTAATAGGGCCAATAACAAACATTTGATGGTTTCTAATAGACAGCATAGCTTCTTCTTTAAAGCCAGGTGTTGAGATGACGTTAAAACCTAGGGCGTCTTCATTTCCTTTCAGAGGATAAATATCAGAAATAATGCCGTCTGGCGCAAGCTGCAGATTTTCAATACCGCCAATAGACTCGATCAGCTTGTTTGCATAAGTAGGAAACCACTCACCGTTGCCGCCATTTTGTTCCACTTCATAGGCGAGAATTTGAGCCGAGGTAAAGGCTGACGAAAGACGCCTTTCTAGAACGGAGGCTTGCGTACGAGACAGGCCGCTTAAAAGCGACTGCTGTTGGTTGGTAATGGATTTATTCGTTGATTGGGTCCAATAAGCCCCAAAAGACGCAATGGCGAAGAAAGCTATTAGGGAGATAATCAAGGCGGAAGGTTGCTTAAACTCTGCTTTCTTCAACGATAGATCCTTTCTTGGTGAATTAATAGATAAACAAAATCATACACATAAATTCTTACAGGGTATTTATTATTTTTGTAAGTTAGGGGCACTGTTACGTGATTATGTAAGAATTAATGTAACAATTTTTTGAATGATTTATAGACACTATAGATGAAGTAGAAAAATAACGTCAAAACATAAAAAAGCCACGGTATATGAGATAAACACCATGGCTTCAGTAACACTGTAAGCTTTTACGCTAGTGCTAAAAATAATCCAGCTATAGCAATTAGACTACCTGTTATGCGAGTTACGATAGGTGCTTGGAAGCGAGCAACTGCCATACCAAAACCAATACCAGCAACATGCAACAGCGCCGTTGCAGCAGCAAAGCCTAAGGCATATTCTGCACCATTAGCGTTAAGAGGCATCTCTAAACCATGAGCAGCACCATGGAATAGCGCGAACAACCCTGCTATGCCGGCACAAGTGACAACAGAGAAACGTGCAGCACCGATCAACAATGCACCCATTAGAATGACGGATAAAACAATACCTTGCTCAATGAAAGGTACTTGTACGCCAGCGACCGCTAAACCGCCACCAACTAACATAGTGCCAACAAAAGCCGCTGGTACAGCCCACAAAGCTCGACCGCCAAGGCTAGCAGCCCAAAGACCAATGGCCAACATAGCCAATAAGTGATCCAAGCCCCCCATAGGATGCATGAACCCCGTCATGAAGCTTGTTGCATGTTCATGTCCAGGGTGAGCGAATGCAAGAGCTGGTATTGCAGCAAGAAGTGCCGCTAATGCCATTTTAAGCGTAGATAAACGCATGGTGTCGTCTCCAAAGAAAGAAATATAAGTATGAATAAGACCTTACAAACGGTCTTCTCGAAACCACCGCTCTTGCGGCTGGAAGCGAGGATTCTAACATACCCACAGTGAGGGTAAATTGAATCCTATTGGTAATCCTTAGCGAATTATTCAGTTTTTCGTGAAATATGGTGATAAATTAACCGACACTTTTGGCATTGTTCGGTTAGAGAAATGCTTTCATTGGAAAACTTGGAAACTAAAACCGTTGGTGGCGTGTTTATCACCATGGTAGCGGGGCATTGCTGAGCAATAAATAAAAATAATAGGAGCTGGTTTATGGCTGGTGGTTGGGCGCAAGATGGCGCGGTGCAAGATCAAATAGACGCAACAGTTGACTCCGAAGTTGAGCGTGCAAAAAACAGTATGCCAAAAGGTGAGAGCCTGACTCATTGTGAAGAATGTGATGCGATGATTCCTGAACCTCGCCGTAAAGCCATTCAAGGTGTGCGTTTATGCATCCAGTGTCAGTCCGAGCAAGAAAAGCAAGGTCGTTCTGCTTTGTATAATCGCGCTGGCAGTAAAGATAGCCAGCTAAGATAAGCTGTGTTGGCTGCTTTTTTCCATTTCATTGATCTTGATTCCAGTATTCTCCTTGGTGTCTGCGTATTTATCGTCGAATTTATCCTGCTTGATCTTCATCATTATGGTAAGGTTTCGTCTATCTAAAAGGGCGCTTTAACCATGGTTTGAATGCTCTGTTTCTTTCAGAATAAATAAGGATGAGGTTGTGGCTGACACTTACTCAACAGAAGTAAATAAATTAGAAAAATTACGTGCGGCTTGGTTGCCAGCAGTGGAGTTTCTTTTTGGCGAAGCCGTTGAAGAAGCCAAATTTGATGGCTTTGAAGTGTGGGATGACATAGCCAAGCCAAGCGCAGTATTTGCGCACCCTGATGAGCCATATCGTTACAAGATCCACATGCCAGCCAGAGTATTCAGTAATGATGTCATGCTGTTGGCGGATGTCATTCAAGAGATGGTGCGTGGCCAATATCCGATTGGTTATGACGGCGCGACAACACCTGCTTTATGTGAAGGTGTTGCTGTGTTTGGTGCTGTTACGGCGATTAAGCAAGTGTTTGGAGAAGAGTCTGTCGACTCTTACTTGAATGCGCTTAAAGAACAGGCTTTTTCTTACTATGATGCTTTTTCTTATGTTGCCGTCTTGCTGGCCGAAGATCCGCAAGCGATCAAGAAACTGCGTGGTGTTCAACCTTTCTTGTACAAGGTAGAAAGAGCCGATTTTGAAACGGCACAAGTAGAAATAGATCGTAAAATCAAAGATATCCTCTTGCTGGCGTTTCGTGCCTAAGAAATATTCTTGAACACAAGAAACAAAAATGCCGCGTGATCGCGGCATTTTTATAGCTACTCTTAAAGAATAATAGTATTAGCTTTTTAATTCAGACAATTGAGTTCTTTTAAGGTATTTTCTAGTGCTTTGTCTATTGGGGTAAATGGCTCGTACCCTAATTGTTGAATAAGTTTACTGTTGTCCATGCGTATCGTGTTTTGCCAAAGATATTTCATTTCCATCAGTTCTTTTAGTGTTTGATTGAATGGCGTGAGAAAACGTATTTGCCACCAAGGAAATGCGCAAATATTTGGCGTTCTACCCGTGCTTCTTTCTACTACTCGACGAATGGATTTTGCCATTTGCACTCCATCTTCATCCCAAAAACCATTCATATGAAATGTTGAAAAGCTGTCTAATGTGTCACGAGTTTCAATTAATTTAACCATGACTTTAGCGACATCTGGTAAGTAAGCCCATTGGTGGCCAATATTAATTTCAGATGGATTGTTGATGTTTTTTATGGCTTGATTTGGCTTGATTAATCCTTGAGAAAACCAGCTGTTCGCAGCGCTTGGTCCAAAAAAATCCCCTGCTCGAACTATGATAACTTTCCCTCCTGAGTTTGCAAAACCTTGTAAACGGCGTTCCATTTCAACCCTGATACGACCTTTTTTTGTGGTAGGGTTTTGTGGAGATGTTTCATGAATTACAGGAAAAGCATCGGGCCCATAGTTATAGATAGTGCCAGGCAGAACAATACAAGCCCCCGTTTTTTTGGCAACCGCAATAGTGTTATCTAACATAGGTAAAACCAAGGTCCCCCAGTTTTTATAGCCTGCGGGATTAACACCATGGAGGATGATTTGACAGTCTTCAGCCGCGGCTTCCACATCGGCTTGATTGAGTGCATCGCCTTCGAACCAAGTAATATTCTTCTTTTCCGACATGGTATGAGCACGACGTTTGAGTGCATTAATGTACCAGCCTGCATTGCTAAGTTGATTTGCTACTTCGCTGCCAATGCCTCCTGTGGCGCCTAATATTAAGGCTTTGTTTTGCTTTAATGACTGCTTCATTTTACTTCTCCAAAATTAAGTAGATTGATGAAGCAAGCTTAGATATTCTTTTAGTTGAATGAAATTGATGAAAACAATAGGGCGGCTATACATTTTTGTATGAATGAAAATATTGGATGGGAGTTATACAGGTCATTTCTTAGTGTCATGCAGGAAGGGTCTTTATCGGCTGCGGCACGTGCGCTTGGCTCCACTCAGCCTACTATTGGGCGGCATATATCTGAGTTAGAACGAGTATTGAAAATGACGCTATTTGTCCGTACTCAGGGGGGATTAACACCGACTGAAGCTGCAAACGCTTTATTGGCGCCAGCGAGTGAAATGGCAAGTATAGCTGAAGCTATTGAGCGTGTAGCGAGTTCGCAGTTTGACGGTATTCAAGGCACGGTGCGAGTCACAACCAGTGACGTGATTGCCATCGAAGTGTTACCAATAATTTTCGCTGACATTGCGGAACGACTACCGCAGGTTGAGATCGAGTTGGTTTTGTCTGATAAGGTGCAAAATTTACTCAACCGAGAAGCCGATATTGCAATACGCTTATTTCGTCCGACACAAACTCAATTAGTCGCACGACGTATTGGCAATATAGAAGTTGGCTTTTTTGCCCATCAAAATTATTTAAACAAGCATGGCGTGCCTATGACACTGGAGGATCTTGAAAAGCATCGTTTAATTGGTTTTGATCGGCTGACTGACTACATCCGAGCAGTAGTCAAAACATTACCTTTTTCTGTTGAGAAGGATAGTTTCTGTTTTCGCACCGACAGTAATGTGGCGCAACTCGCTCTAATTCGGGCTGGTGTGGGGATAGGTATTTGTCAGCAAGGTTTAGCCAAGCAAGATGATAACCTGGTTCGTTTATTAGCAGATGATTTTTGTTTTGAAATGGATACTTGGGTGACCATGCATGAGGATCTAAGAAAAAGCCCAGCTTGCAAAGCTGTCTTTGATCAACTTGTTACTGGTTTGCTAGGTTATGTGGATTAGCCAGAGAAAAAGCTTAGCTTGAAGCAATGGAAGGTCTTACGCGGGGAGTATATAGCCCAACATGTTGTCATGTTGGGCTATATTGAATGTTAGCTTTTTAATTCAGACAGCTCTTCACTGAACCAAATTTTGCGTTTAAATCGTGGGTTTTTAGAAGACATATCGATCTTGTAAGGATTCGGCTCGTGAGTTTGTGGCAAATCAAGAATGTTGCAAAGCTCTTGAGCAAGCCATTTCTCTACCTTTAGTACGACCATTTTCTTACGTAGACGGCCTTGCTCATCACGGTTCAAAATCGTAGGTAGGGTGTTTAGCGTTAAAATTTCACCGATCGCAGGATGCGCCATACGCTCACGTCCTTCATCGCTGGCATAAAAATGCGATACCGCAAACACCATACGCTCAGGATTGATCTGCTGTAAAAATTGGCATGACTTCACAACAGTAGAGCCTGTGCGAACCATGTCGTCGAACAATACAATGCTCGCACCATCCAGACCGTCGAAAGTATGTTCGCTTTCTTTATGAAGCGTGATTTCTACTTTGCGTTCAGCTGTGCGATCTTTATCAAGCATGATGAATTTTGCTTTGCTAAGACCCAGTGTTCTGAACATTTCTTTAACGAAGTCGCGGGCGCCTTTGTCTGGTGCGCATAGCACCAAACCTTCACCGTCTTCGCCATAGTTCAAAATGTTTGAATTCAATAAGTAATGAGCGTAAATCTCATAAGGGATTAAGTTATGGAAATCGCCTTCAAAGACGTCATTAAAGATCTTTTGCACAGAATCAGAATGGTTATGGATGGTCATTACCGTATCCACACCAGACAGCTTCAATAGTTGTGCATAAAGCTTCGCAGTGAAGGGCTGTCCGTCAAACTTCTTAACATCGTTGATGTCACGCTCGAAGCTGGTTTCACCTAGGCTTTGATGAGGGCCACGGTCTTGTGCGCTGTAGAATAAATCTGGTTCAACCAAGATAACGCGATCAGCACCATTTTCTTTTGCGGCGCGAGCGATAATTAGGTTGGACATGGCTAATTCTTGGCGGCTTTTTACATGACTGCCAGTACTGACGATGATGACAGCTTTACCCTTAAGTTTGCGGCCAATGTTTTCGAAATCTGCTTCGTCAGAAATAAAACGAGGGCAAAATTCAGAGTTCATGAATTGCTTCATACTGATCAGATCAGCGATGTCTTCGTGCTGGCCCATTGCATAGGCAACATCAATAGCAAAGGGATTATCAGAAGAGTTACTAACAACTACGACATTAGTTGACTGGCTGGTCGACAAAGTCATGAGGTTTCCTTAACTAAGGGTATGGGAATTTGCGCTGATTTTAATACTTGTGGGCGTATTTCGATAGGGCTGATTGAGGAAAAAGGCATTTTTATGTCGATCTAATGAAGCCTTACTTTTTCTTTAGCCAAAAACGAAGGGAAAAATTAACTCTATCGTCAGTAATGATAGGGATTCTCAGTTGTGTCCGCTCTCTAATAAGTGCCTTTTTACTAGAAACATTATTCCATTTGCATTTCGGGTAAGTGGTGAGCTATTGGGTGGTCCAAAGTAACGCTGTATTTTTTACGAAACTGCATGGGGGCGACATCAAAGCTTTGTTTAAATTTTTTAGAAAAATAGGTGGAGCAGTTGAATCCACTTGCGTAGGCAATATCGGCGATTTGTCGGCTAGTTTCGGTTAACAATAGTGCTGATTGTCTTAGCCGATAATTCAATAAGTAGCTGTTAGGAGAGCTGCCCAACGCATTACGAAATATACGATAGCACTCACTTTCACTAATGCTTGCTGCTTGGCTGATATCGGCAATGGAAATGCGTTCATCATAATGGCCATGAATAAAATTGAGTAACGTTTGTACTCTTCTTTCATTCGTTCTCGAAGCATTCTTTGAAGAGGTGATGTCTTGATGGTTCGTACAGAAAATATGCCAAAATTTCATTAAGGCTATATTCATATAGAATTCGCGATCAGAGCGCTTCTCATCCCATACCTTGAAAGCACTCGCTAACTCATGAATGACTTGTTGGTGCCAGGCTTTTTCTGTAGAAAATTTATAGAACATGAGTTCTTTGTTATTAATAACCGGAAGTACATGCTTTTTATAAATGAGCCCAAAATCGCCACCCCCGAGTATTTTCGGGCTGAATACCACATTGAGTATACGGCAATCTTCAGTTCCATGGTTCGTCAGCTTGTGTAGGGTGTTCGCGTTGATAAAGATCATTTCACCAGTTTTTACAATGTCACTGGTATTGAGACATTCGACTTTAGTAGCCCCTTCGATAACCAATACGACTTCAATTTCATCGTGCCAATGCCATGGAACTTCGCCACCAAAAAAATGGGAAAAACGTTCGTCATAAGATCCACAGGGAAAGTCATGGCTACCATGAGTAGTCAGTTCTTTGCCATTTTTTTCTGTTTCAATTTTATAAATTTGCATGGCATCACTTAGTAAAGTTGTTTGGTGACGTTGTTTCGATAGAATCGTTATATTTTAAGGAAGTATATATCTATATTCAAAATCAATTAGGCAGTATTGTTTTAAAAAATCATATATAGGTCAAGATTGTCATGCTATTGCTTTTTATTATTTACATCGCTTTTATCAGTTTAGGATTACCTGATGCTGTACTTGGGTCATCGTGGCCAGTAATGAGGAGCGACTTAAATGCCTCGATGGAATTTGCGGGTGTCATTTCTCTCATTATTAGTGCTGGTACCGTTCTTTCTAGTCTTTATGTGACAAAAGCAATTAACTGTTTTGGGATTGGAAAAGTCGTCGCAATCAGTGTTTTGCTGACAGCCATCGCATTACTTGGTTTTAGTATGTCCAATGTGGCTCTAGCGCTTGTATTTTTGGCTATTCCTTTGGGTCTTGGGGCGGGTGCAGTGGATGCTGCATTAAACAACTTCGTGGCTTTGCATTACAAAGCTAAACACATGAATTACTTGCATTCATTCTGGGGTGTGGGGGCGACGGCAGGTCCACTATTAATGGCGAATTACCTGACCCTCAGTGAAGGCTGGCGTGATGGCTATGTAACAATCGCTGTAGTGCAATTTTTGCTCGTTATTTTACTCTTTTCCTCCCTGCCACTGTGGAAGAAGTTTGCTGTTAAATCTTTAGAAAGCAATGACACTAGTGGGGCGTTAGTCTCGAATACGACCGCCTTGAAAATTACAGGCGTTCCATTGCAAATGGCGGTGTTCTTTTGCTATTGCTCGATAGAAATGAGTACTGGATTGTGGGCAGCAAGTTATCTCACGACACAAAGAGATGTCTTGGCTGCCGATGCCGCGTTCTGGGTCGCTATGTATTATTTGGGGATTACGGCTGGGCGGTTTGCCTGTGGCGTCATTGCTGAAAAAATTACCGAAGAAGCTCTAATACGAGCTGGCGTGTTCATTATCTTATTGGGTTGTATATTACTGGCTCTGCCGTTCTTTGATGGACTAGCAAAAATGGGCTTGATATTGATTGGACTCGGTTGCGCACCTATCTTTCCTAATACCCTTCAAATGACCCCAAAACGTTTTGGCTCGGCTGCATCACAAACCATTATAGGCTTATCTATGGCCTCCGCTTATATAGGAATTATGATAGTTCCGCCAGTGCTAGGTGGTGCCGCAACAGCCTTCACTTTCGCGTCATTGCCGGCGATATTAGTCTTTCTTTCTGTCGTTATATTAGTGACAACTGAGCGATTACGACGTTACAGCAATACTTCTTTACGTTAATAACTAAGAGCGACGTAATGATGAGCTTCGAGAATAGGAAAAGCATTCAGCGACAACAAACCATACTGCTGTTGTTAGCATTGGATGGAAAAGTATTCTCTGAGACGTTAAAGCAGCGATTTAATGTGTCGGATAACATCATTTACAACGACATGATTTATCTAGAAAAAGCGGGTTTGTTAAAACGTATTGACGCTGGGGCTGTTGTTGTAGAAGCGTATTCGGAGCTAGAAGAAAAGTAGTTATTATTTTTTCTTATTCACCGTCAAATTTTAAGAGTGATGAAGATACAGAAATAAAAGCCAAGCCTAACAAAACACCACAAGGCTTGGCTTCAATATATTAATTTTCCTCTAAAAATATCGACCATCGAGCCTCAGACTTCTAATAACTATTTAGAAAAAATTATTTGGCGATACTGTATTTTTGATTTTCCAACATAGCAACCAGTAGTATGTTCGCGCTAGTTGCTGCCTGCTCGCCTAGGACTGGCCAGCTTTGCACTATGCCTTCATGTAACAATAATAACTGAGCTTTTATTGTGGGAATGCCTGCTGCTTCTGTCATCCGTTCTGCTACTTCCTTCTTATGACGCTCTAACATAGACCGAATTGGCTCACTATTTGGATATGAGACAACTGCGTTATGGAAGAGACATCCTTCTGACGAATTCTCATGCATCCATTGACTAACTCTATAAAATATCTCGAATGGGACTTCATCTCTTTTAGCCGATAAATCAGTAAAGAGATGATTGAGATAACGAGCATGACGATACTCTAGTGCCATTATGATCATAGCTTCTTTTGAAGGGCAGTATTTATAGAGTGTGCGCAAGCTAACTTGTGCAGCATCCCGTAACCCATCGACACCCAGTTCGGTAAAACCATTTTTAGCAAAAGCTTGTTCGAGCCCTGCTGCTATTTTCTCATGTGTTTTGTTCATATTTGACAATGTAAAACGATCTCTCTACTATTTCAAGTAGAACGATAGTTTTACTTTTGCTTAATAACAACGAAAATTTTCTTAGTAACGTTTAGTTAGTGCTAGTACAAGACGCTAATTCGATACTTTCTATCATTATTTTTGAGGTGACTTTATGAACATATTGACGATTTTTTCACATCCATTTAGAGATAAATATCCAGCGGCTGTCATGGATGCGTTTCATGGGCCAATCATCAACGCGGGCCATTCAATTGATATATTAGACTTACATCGTGAAGGATTTGATCCCCGATTTACTGAAGAGGATCATGCTTGTTTCTGGGGAGGAGAGCTTCCAGCCGAGATCGCAGAGATGCAGCACAGAGTGGCAAAAGCAGATCAACTTGTGTTTGTTTTTCCTGTTTATTGGTGGAGCATGCCAGCATTGATGAAGGGATGGATTGAGCGAGTTTTTACCGTTGGTTGGGCATACCAATATGGTAAAAGCGTTGAAGACCGCGGCAAAGAAAATCTTAATGGCCTTCTTACGAATCTCCCTACGCTATTGTTAGGAGTGGGAGGTTCAAAAAAAGCGACGTATGAAAAATATAATTATGAAGAAGCCATGAAGGTTCAAATTGACCTTGGAATTTTTTCGTATAGTGGCGTAACGGATGTTGAGAGCCATTTAATTTATGATGTAGAAGGTGAAATTAACGTTCCCAATCGAAAGCAGGGGTTGTTGTTTGCAAAAGAATTGGGTGAAGGTTTTATTGCCCCAAGCCGGAAACAAAGAAACGCTAAGGAAGAGTTCTTGGTGAAAAAATCGTTAGCCTAGCTAATAGTGAAGTTGTTACCTTTTTAAAGTTAAAAGTATGGTGTTTATGAAGTTGTTAGAGGGACGAGTAAACACCATATTTTTTCCAAACAAGCTGACTACCGCGCCTCACATTGTTGATAACAACTCGGTTTCCTCGGGCAAACGGCGCCACGAGAGCAAATCAATCTCGCGTCGTTGTCTATGCCTCGTTCGACCCAGTTGATGTTTAAAATCTTCGCCACACTCATCAGGTCTTTTTTGATGCTTCTCGGAATCTGTGAGGAACCGCCTCTGGTTACGCAGGCTTCCCGTAAATCTGCCGCAATTGAAAGGGCGTCTTTGCCTTGGGCATCAATAGCTGGGTTTAAATCGATGCCGGAGCAAAGTACGTGATTGTTGCCTGCAAGATCTTGTACTTTGATCGATTCACAAGCGTAAATTCGCGGTTCGTCGCCGACATTAAGAATCGATATTTGTGCGGATGTGCCAGTGCTAGGTTCGCTGATTTTGCGAAATACAGACCAGTGCTGACAAGGATCTTCCACCATGCTCATGTTGCCCCAAGGTAAGGGAATACCATTACCTCGATACACGGCTTTGAGTTTACCCGGTGCGTAAGCATCAAAATAATGCCAATGGGGATAAGGCGACGCTGCTGTCATACGACGCATGGTGACCGATTCTGAAACACCCGCCAGTTGCGCGGTATTAATTTCGTAGCCGTTGCGATCCAGCATTTGTCGAAAGGGCACTTTTGGGCAAAGCAGAGCACCCGCAAAGAAGCTGCATTCGAAGTCTCGCCAAGCGTACAAAATATCCTGAGCATCCATACCAGATGATTGTATTTTGGATGACTTAGCCTGCAATGGGGATATTTCATTTCGCCCTGTGACCAAGACGTTTTTCATGCCGTCTTTGTCGTGCAATACCGTGTGACCAATATGCACTGCGAGATTGTATTTTAATCGTTGTGGTTGGGCTTTCATGATTTGGTTGATGTAAATAGTGCTCGGCGGATCAAAAAAAGACGTCACCACATGGCTTTCACTGATGCCCATCTCTTGTAATACCGCTAACGGCGTCTTGCGAAACCATTTAATCTGCAAGCCCATTTGCTTGGTGATGGCAACAATCTCATCAAGGCTCAATGGCAAACGTTTGAGTCCCACTTCTTCCGCCGCGCGTTCTAGATCAGGGAAATGGTTTTGATGGTGTTCTTGGTGGGCGCGAATCAATAAATGCGCAAATTGTCGACCGCTGGTGCCCGTTTGGGAAAGCATCTCTGGAATGGCGATTTGCAGTATTTCTTTGGAAAACAAAAAGTTCGGCTCTAGGGCCATCCCATCGATGCCACCACCGGAACCTTTGGAAGGCGTAATGGCCTCTTCTTCCGGAATATCATCTAGGAACCATTCGACTTCTTTCTGAAAAACGCTGGCGATGACTTCCAATACGTCTTCACTGGGGATACGTTTCCCCCTTTCTATCATGGATAAATAAGACACTGATGGGGCCGATTCTGCGTCTATTTTAATGCACCGTGCCGACAGGTCTTCCATCGTCAAACGGTTGCGTTTACGCAGGTTGCGGATTTTTGTTCCCAAAAAATGGGCTTTGCGATTGAGGCTATTTTTATTTTTCATTTTTGTAAAATTTACACTGTGTAATTCTTATTGTGAAATTTTATCTTAGTCGGGCATAGACTATAAATCAAGCAATCGAAAGAGAGATCAAGCGAATTGCTAACCCTAAGAATCAGAGTGATAAGAGAAAGAAGGAAAGCGAGATGAATATGCCCCAAGCGAAAAATAACAGTGTGATTCATCCAGGGTTTTGCCACTTCATCAATGAAGAAGTGCTGCCACTTCACGCTATCGAACCAACCAAATTTTGGCGCGACCTTGAGCAGCTGATTGCTGATCTATCACCAATTAATCGTCAACTATTGGCCACTCGTGACCAGATGCAACAACAAATTGATCAATGGCACCTTGATCATAAAGACCAAGTCATGGACACAAAGGCTTATGAAGCCTTCTTACGTGAGATTGGTTACTTGGTTAAAGAGGGCGACGATTTCACCATTACCACAGCGAACGTGGACGACGAAATTGCTCACTTGGCAGGGCCTCAATTGGTGGTGCCAGTCAAGAACGCACGTTTTGCGCTGAATGCCGCCAATGCTCGTTGGGGCAGTTTGTATGATGCTTTTTACGGCACGGATGTGATCACCAAAACAGACGAGCTAGCGACAGGCAAAGCCTATAACCCAGTTCGTGGCGAAGCGGTGATTGCCAAAGCCAAAGACTTTTTAGATGAGGTGTTTCCGCTCGAGTCTGGTTCTCACAAAGACGTGATCAGCTACGTGGTTTATTACCATCATTTATTGGCATTTTTCCAAGATGGAAGCCAAACCGGTTTACAGCAACCTTGCCAGCTGGTGGCGGTAAATGGTCAGCGTAGTGAGCCTGAAGCCGTATTACTGAAAAATAACGGCTTACACGTAGAAATCCAGTTTGATCGTAACGGTAAAAACGGTGTGAAAGACCCAGCTAATATCAATGACATTCTTATTGAGTCAGCTCTAAGCACCATTATGGACTGTGAAGATTCCGTGGCGGCCGTTGATGCCGAAGACAAAATTGACGTGTACCGCAATTGGCTTGGCCTAATGCAAGGCACGCTAGAAGCTCGCTTCGAAAAAGATGGGCAGACGCAAACGCGCCGCATGAACCCAGACCGTATTTTTACGGACTTAGACAATCAAGAATACCGCTTACATGGCCGTTCTTTGTTGTTGATTCGCAATGTCGGTCACTTGATGGAATGTGACTTGATGCAAGACGAACTGGGTAACTTTGTGCCTGAAGGCATTATTGATGCGGTCGTAACAAGCTTGATTGCCGCATTAGATTTGCTGCCTACAGCAGGCGAACAGCAGAAAAAAATGAGCAATAGCCGAACTGGCAGCATTTATATCGTTAAGCCCAAGATGCACGGCCCAGAAGAGGTAGCGTTTAGCTGTGAGTTATTTGCTCGAGTAGAGCAGATGCTTGGCTTACCAGAAAACACCATCAAGATCGGCATTATGGACGAAGAACGCCGTACGACCTTGAATTTGAAAGAGTGTATTCGTCAGGCGAAATCTCGGGTGTTTTTCATCAATACGGGGTTTCTGGATCGAACTGGTGACGAGATTCACACCAGTATGCAAGCGGGCGCTTTCTTGCCAAAAGATCAGATTAAAACTCAGCCTTGGATTCAGGCTTATGAAAATCGCAACGTCGACATAGGCTTGCAGTGTGGTTTGCCTGGCAAAGCACAAATTGGCAAAGGAATGTGGGCCATGCCAGATGAAATGGCAGCGATGATGGCGGCGAAAGTAGCCCATCCGAAAGCGGGCGCGAATACGGCTTGGGTGCCATCACCAACCGCGGCGACTTTACATGCATTGCATTATCACCAAGTGGATGTGTTTGAAGTGCAGGAGCGACTAAAAAATCGTCCGAAAGCGAGCCTAACAGATTTACTAACCATCCCGACGATTCCAAGCAATTTGACCTTGTCGCAGCAAGTGATTGAACGAGAAATCGAAAACAACGTTCAAGGTTTATTGGGCTATGTGGTGCGCTGGATTGAAGCGGGCGTGGGGTGTTCGAAAGTGCCTGACATTAACAATGTGGGTTTGATGGAAGACCGTGCCACCTTGCGAATTTCCAGTCAGCACCTGGCGAACTGGTTACTGCATGGAATCTGTAGCAAAGAGCAAATTGATGAGGTGATGCAACGCATGGCATTGGTGGTAGATGAACAAAATAAAGCCACCGAGGGATATCGTCCAATGGCGAAAAATGCCAATAGTGTCGCTTTTAAAGCCGCGCAGGATTTGATCTTCAAAGGTGCTATTCAACCTAACGGTTATACAGAGCCCTTGCTACATGCCTACCGAATACAGGTAAAGGACACGCACTGAAAACGAATTAATTGTTAAGAATTTGTACCCATTTAAACAACCTAAAGAGTGAGAAGAGCCATGCAAACTTATAATAATAAAACACAGCAAGCGAGCAATACGATCAATCAACAAGGCCCAACTTGGGCGGCGATGAACCCTGAATTCGTAGCGAGAATGCAATTGCAAAACCGTTTTAATACGGGGTTAGATATCGCCAAATACACAGCTAAAATCATGCGTGAAGACATGGCGAGCTACGACAAAGATCCAGCGAATTACACCCAGTCTTTGGGGTGCTGGCATGGTTTTGTTGGCCAACAAAAAATGATTTCTATCAAGAAGCATTTTGGCACCACACGTAGCCGTTACTTGTACCTGTCTGGTTGGATGGTCGCTGCCATGCGTTCTGAGTTTGGCCCATTGCCAGATCAATCTATGCATGAAAAAACGTCTGTGCCAGCGTTGATTGAAGAGTTGTACACCTTTTTGAAGCAAGCGGATGCCCGTGAATTACAGCACATATTTAAAGAAATGGATGACGCCAGAGAAGCGGGTGATCAAGTCCGTGAACAAGCCGCTCAGCAAAAAATTGATAACTTCGAAACCCATGTAGTGCCAATTATCGCGGATATTGATGCAGGCTTTGGTAACGAAGAAGCGACCTATTTGCTAGCGAAAAAAATGATTGAAGCGGGCGCTTGTTGTATCCAGATCGAAAACCAAGTGTCTGATGCAAAGCAATGTGGTCACCAAGATGGCAAGGTGACAGTTCCTCATGAAGATTTCTTAGCGAAAATTAACGCGGTACGTTATGCCTTTTTAGAACTGGGTGTAGACGATGGTGTGATCGTAGCGCGTACGGATTCGTTAGGCGCGGGTTTAACGCAAAAAATTCCTGTATCGCAAACGCCTGGAGATTTAGCCGACCAATACAATGCCTTTATCGATGGCGAAGAAGTGACCTCACTTGCGCAGATGCAATCTGGCGATATGGCAATCAAACTGGGCGAGCGATTAATTAAGCCCACTCGTTTGCCGAATGGTTTGGTGCGCTTTAAACCGAATACGGGTGAAGACCGCGTGGTGTTGGATTGCATTACCTCTTTGCAAAATGGCGCGGATCTATTGTGGATCGAAACGGAAAAACCACATATTGGGCAAATCGCCGCGATTGTGAATCGTATTCGTGACGTTATGCCAAATGCCAAGCTTGTGTATAACAATAGTCCTTCTTTCAACTGGACATTGAACTTCCGTCAGCAAGTGTTTGATGCGTGGTTGGAAGAAGGCAAAGATGTTAGCCAATACCAACGTGAGAAACTGATGTCACAAGATTTTGATGGCAGCATGTTAGCCGAGGAAGCGGATGAGCGTATTCGACGCTTCCAGAAAGATGCCGCTGCGCAAGCAGGTATCTTCCATCATTTGATTACCTTGCCGACGTACCATACGGCCGCCTTGTCTACGGATAATTTGGCGAAAGATTACTTCGGTGAGCTAGGCATGTTGGGTTATGTGAGAGAAGTACAGCGCAAGGAAATTCGCCAAGGCTTGGCCTGTGTGAAACACCAAGACATGTCGGGTTCTAACATAGGTGATGATCACAAAGAGTACTTTTCTGGTGAGCAAGCGCTTAAAGCATCTGGCAAAGATAACACCATGAATCAATTTGCAGTCTGATGAAATGAAATAAGCGTCAGAGTGTATTGATAACAAAGACCAGCAGTCTTCCCCCTGCTGGTTTTTTGCTTAGTTTTTAATATTTTGTAAATGGATTATTATGGTGTAAGTCAGTTTTTTGGAAACTGGTTTTCTCAAACTTTTTTGGCCACTGAATTCGAGGGTTTTATTGAATAATTCACGTTATGCGCTGGGTGATAAGCAAGTTAGTGAGATTAGCTTAAAAGATTTAGCTAAACGTTCTCGATATGGCGGGATCTTTTACTTACTTGCGTTTTGGGCTGCTGTTTTTAGTTCCGCAACGGCGCGTGAGCATCTAGATACTATTGGCGTTTTTTCCGGCTGTTTTATGCTTCTCCAAATCTATCGCTTGGTTTTGTTTTTCAAAGTATTTTCTTCACACGATATAGATTACCCTTCGTACTTCTCTCGTTATGCTTTTATTTATAATTCCTCCGCTATTGTGTGGGTTAGTGGCTCTGCTTGGCTTTTTTATATTAATCCGATTGTCGACTTGGCAGTAACCATTAATATGATGGCGGCGGCAGGTATCAGCATTGGTGGCATCACTGTATTAGCTCCTTCCTATAAAATAATGCGCAGCTATTGGCTGTTAATCTGTTTGCCTTTTGCTTTGTCGGCGGGTGTGTTTTTGAATGAGCCTGGTAACTTGATTGTTGTTGGCTTAATTCTGGGTTATGGCCTGTTTATTTTGATGACGGGAAAGCAACAAAACCGTGCTTATTGGCAGGCGCTGAATGACAATTTAAAGCTGTCAGAGCAGGCTGAAGAGCTTGAGAAAGCGAAAATAGCGGCCGAGTTAGCGGGGCAGGCCAAAGCCGATTTTTTATCTTCGATGACCCATGAATTACGGACGCCCATGAATGGCGTACTTGGTATGGCGCAATTACTTGCGATGGGAGACCTTAACGAAAAGCAACAGCAGCAGGTTACGGTGATCAACAACGCTGGTAGAACACTGATGCACATTATTAATAATATATTAGATTACTCGAAAATTAATGCCGAGCAATTAGAATTGGAAAAAGTTGCATTTAGCCCGCGTAAGGTTGTTGATGAAGTAATGTTGCTGCTTTCACCTCAGTTTGAAAAAAAGCCAATAACGCTAACGTGTGCAATAGATGATATACCAGAGCTAGTCCAAGGAGACTCTTTCCGGCTTCATCAAATCCTTTATAACCTTGTTGGTAATGCCTTTAAATTTACCGATGAAGGGACAATTTCGATTGAGGTTTCTAGTAAGCAAAGTGATGACGACAAGACTGTAATTTTGTCTTTTGCTATTAGAGACACGGGCATTGGTATATCGTCTGAAGAGCAACAGCAAATTTTTGAGCAGTTTTATCAGGTTAACCATTTTAATCCTAATATCCGAGGCACGGGGTTGGGGCTAAGTATTACACAGCGTTTAGTCGAGCTTATGGGGGGGACTATTTCTGTTGAAAGTGAAGTGGGTGTGGGCAGTACTTTTACTATCGAGATTCCTTTTGCTCTGACTGTCCCGTCGGTTTTTAAGGAGTCACTAGAGTCTGGGAGTACATTAACAAAACCTGATCTCCCAACTAACTTGCATGTTCTGTTGGCTGAAGATAATAAAGTAAATCAAATGATCTGCGAGCAGTTCTTCTTTAAATTGGGATGTTCGGTGGATTTAGTAGAAACGGGCGTTATGGCGTTGGAGAGGTTTAATGGCTCTCAACATTATGATGTTATTTTCATGGACTGTAACATGCCGGAAATGGACGGCTTTTCAACCACTGTTGCTATTAGGCAGATTGAAAAAAGCAAAGGTCTAAATCAAACTCCGATTATCGCTCTGACTGCCCATGTGGAAGAAGATATTAAGCGACAATGCCTTGATTCTGGTATGAATGCTTTTATCAGTAAACCTTTCTTGTTTGAAGACCTGGAGTCCATAGTAAACAAAGTTCGAGCTGGTATGCGCAATGAGATTACATTAAAAGAGGTTAGCAAAAAGAGTTAGGTTACTTTTCATTGGCTGATTTCTTTGCATCGGTTAATCCGTGAGGTCAAGCATTTCAAGTTAAGCCTAAGCCATTGAAACTCAATGCTTGGGCTTTTTTATGTCTGTTCATTAAATCGTCACAGCGAAACGCTAATCTTTGTGAGAATCATAGAAGTACGACAAGTACTCTCACATAAAAGGGCGAAAAAATGACAAGTAAAATTTGGTTAGCAAGTTTGGTCTCAGTTGGTGTTTTATCGGGTTGTACGACGAACTCCGCTACGACATCGACAACCGGTTTTGTTGATAGTTTTCCATCAGAAGGTAGTGAACTGCCTTACTCTGTATTGCGTAATGATTTGATCGATGGAAAAACTAATCGACCATTCGAAATTCGTAATGGTGGTTTTGGGTCGGCTATGGTAGCGAACCCAAATCAAGCTAACCAGTTTTATGCGTTGACAGATCGTGGTCCAAATGCAAATTATAATGGCGGTTACGGTAAGGGGAAAAGCTTTCCTGTCGCTTCTTACACGCCTCGTATTGGTCTTTTCGAAGTCGATGCAGGTGGCAAAGTCACTATGGTTAAAAGTATTTTGCTTAAACGTCCAAATGGCAGTTTGATTTCTGGTTTGCCAAATACCTCTGCGTTAGGTGGAACAGGTGAAACTCCCTATCATGCCGATGGTAGCCCTGTGTTGATGGATGATAGTAAGCCGCATGATAAGACAACCAATCCTATTAAGCTGGATGATTACGGTTTAGATGGGGAGGGTTTAGTCGCACTTAAAGATGGTACGTTTTGGGTGAGCGATGAGTATGGTCCGCACATTGTTCACTTCGATAGCAACGGTGTGGAGATTGGCCGCATTAATGCGTTTAAAGACGACAGTCGTAACGTCTATCATCTGCCTGCTGTTTTTGCGCATCGTCGAGCCAACCGAGGCATGGAAGGGCTAGCCATTACGCCAGACGAAACGACCTTAGTTGGCATCATGCAATCGACTTTGCAGAACCCAGATAAAGCGGCACAAAAAAGTGATTTAACGCGTATTGTCACAGTGAATTTAACCACGGGTAAAACTGAGCAGTATTTGTATCGCCAAGAGAAAAATGAAAACTCGAATTCTGAAATATCGGCTTTAACGACGAATAAGTTCTTGGTTATTGAGCGAGATGGCGCCTTTTTACTAGGCGGCCCTGGTGGTGACTCTAAAGCCAAGCCGAATGCCCAAAAGCATGTTTACCGTATTGATTTAACAACAGGCACGCCGCTTTCATCGATTAGTCTGTCAGACTCTGTTAAGCGTGATGATAGTCACGGTTTAATGATCGAAGGTTTAACGCTAGAGCAGTTCGCGATGAAAAATGGCTGGGATGCTTTGTCAGATAGAGGGGTCAAGCCTGTGAATAAAGCTTTGGTGGTTGATATGGTGAAAGCAACTTCTTATCCACACGATAAAATGGAAGGCTTGTGGGTGATTGATGATCATCATCTTGGTGTATTAAACGATGATGATTTTGCTACCTGGTCGACTAAAGGAAAATTAGAGCAAAAATTATTGGATAATACGACAGTGGATTCTAATAAACTTTATATTATTAAAGCTGATTTGATGGGGAATTAATTCCTCCAAAGAATGATTTTTAAAAAAGAAATGCCGCAGTGCATTTCTTTTTTTATTTTATGAAATGATTATTCTTGTAAGGGCTTCTTTAAATTGAAAAGCAAACCTATTCCTGCAGGCCATGCTCCTACCGAGAGAGTTAAGTTGATTGACCTTTAAAATAACATTTTTTATAAGCGATGAATTCCGTTTTTAAATCATTTAGGCCCACTATTTTTGGGTTTTTATTAGTGACTATACATATTGGCAAAGAAATTGCTTTGATAGCGGTCTTAAGATTTTACAGGACATTAAAATGGAAGTGTTTCTTTCAAAGAACCAGTCTTTGATAAAACGTTTTATTAGAGGCATTGATAAGTACGATCAGACATTGCATTCATTAAGTTCGTGGTGGGGGAAAATATCTCTAATAGGGAAGATTAATAGTTTAGAAGTTGCATCGACCATTTTGGAAGATATGGACCATACGTTGGATCAGTTCCACCACCTTCAGAAACGCTTAATTGAAAGTCTAACGAATGAACAGGCTCGAAAGGTGGTGACTCAGGACCTAGCCCGTTGTCAGATGGCTATCGATGTATTAATACGTAATTTGTTTGAACGAACAGCTGATATCGGATTCTTATCAGCCGATTATGATGTTGTCCAATTTCTAAAAAATAATGATATAAAAGAAGAAGATAAAGATTTTTTGAGGCTCAGACTACAAGCCTATGTCGATATATATTCTGTCTATCAGGACGTGTTATTGATTGCACCCGATGGGGATCTGGTTTTTCAGCTTAGTCAGCCTGCTCGCAATGAAAACGTGCAAGATGCCTTCATTCAACAAGCGCTGGCTAAGCCAGATCAATACGTCGAGTATTTTGGCTGTACTAGCTTGTTAGAGGGAACACAGCCGAACCTCTTGTATGCCAATGCAGTTGTAGATGAAGGGAAAGTGGTTGGTGTTATTGTATTATGTTTTCGCTTTGATAATGAGCTAGAGGAAATTACTAATCGCCTTTTATTTGAACAGGAAGAAAACCATTTCTTGCTCTTAAATGGCGCAGGGGATGTTCTGTTCGCCCCACAATATTATAAGCAAACTTTTCCAGAGAATCTAACAATCAGCTTGTCACCTAAAATGGTGTCTTTAAATAACAAAAAAATGGTGCAAGTAACTGCCAAAGGACAAGCTTACCAAGGCTATTCTGGACCTAAAGATTGGAATGTAGGGTCTTTATTAGCACTTGAAACAATAGGGCAAGAGACTATTGATGAACATAGCTTCGCTTCTTTTACGCACTTAACGGGTATTATTTCAGCTGACTTATTTGATATTCGGCATCAATCCATATCAATCAATGATGACCTAGAGCTGATTGTATTAAATGGCATCATCACGGCTGCGCGTAAGGAAGCGGTTGAATTTATGCCTGTGTTAGAAGCGATAAAAAAAATAGGGCGGGATATTGATAATGTATTTGCCGATTCGATTAAATCTTTATTTTCTACAATAGTCTCTGGTCAATTAAATTCGATACGCTTACAGGCAAGTTTGGCTGTCGATATCATGGACCGTAATTTGTATGAGCGTGCGAATGATTGTCGCTGGTGGAGCCTAGGTAGCCAATTGCAGTTAGCTTTGTCGAGTACAAAAATTGATACTGCGAGTATTCGTGAAACGCTTGCCAAGATTCATTCTCTTTATACGGTTTACCACACTTTATATGTCTATGATCAGAATGGGCATTATGTGGCTTTTTCTGATGATAGCTACCAGGACAAAGTTGGTCTGCCTATAGAGAAAAGCTCTTGTGGGCAGGCTGTGTTTAAGTTGCAAGATATCTATGCCTATAGCGTATCCGCTTTTACAACATTTGACTGTTATGGCGGAGAGCACACTTATATTTATAATGCAGCAATACGAGACTCACAAGATAGTCGTCAGACCATTGGTGGAATTGGGATTGTTTTCGATTCCAAGCATGAGTTTAGGGCCATTCTTCAAGATATTTTGCCTCGTGAAAATGGTAAAGTGAAAGCGGGGGCTAAGGCAGTGTTCACCACGGATACAGGTTTTGTTGTATCCAGTTCATCGGATGATCATCCGGTTGGCTCTGTATTTTGGGTTGATATTGATCGTACGGAACTGCAACAAAATGGCTCGACAGCTTCTATTATTAAATTAGCTGATAAGGCTTATCTTGTTGGTGCTGCAAAGTCAGAAGGTTATCGAGAATACAAACGTCAGGATGGGTATGAGAATAGTATAGTTTCTTGGGTGCTTGTTCCTTGTTAGTGTAAAAAATATTAAGCTGATGCTGTGGAAGATATGATAATTTAATGGTTCCATTGTGTTTTAAAAACATGACATTAACCCTAAGAAACATTGTATGAATTTAGAGTCGTTATTTTCTATTGATCCTTATCGTTGGAGCTCGATAGCTACCGCTATTTTTTGCGGTGTCATTGTTGGTTTAGAGCGTCAGTTAAGGGGAAAGCCTGTAGGAATTAGAACCTCGGCGCTAATTGTATTGGGCACTTATGTGTTTATTGCCTCGTCGATGTTTATTGCTGCTGAGACGACAGATCCTTCTCGAATTATTGGGCAGGTGATTACTGGAATTGGTTTTCTTGGGGCTGGTGTTATGTTGTCTAAAGATGGTGCCGTTATTGGTGTGACCTCTGCTGCAACGATTTGGACACTTGCTGCCATTGGGGTATGCATTGCGATTATTGGCTCTTATGTGGCGATTAAATTGTCTTTTGTTGTTGTCGCTATTTTATATGGTGTAGATATTCTTGAAGGCTATTCGTCGAATTTTACTCGCGGAGTACATTCTAAATACAGTCGCTGGCGTAAACGAGACGTGAATAGAGAGGACTAGATGGTTTCAGGTTATCGAGTGAGTAGTGATAGTAATGAAATGGATGTTGACGTCATTTATAGTTACATATCGAGCTCTTATTGGGCAGCGGGCATACCTAAAGAAACGCTTAAAAAAGCGCTAGAAAACTCGCTGTGCTTTGGGGTGTTTTCGTCTGATGGGAAGCAAGTTGGCTTTGCTAGAATGATTACGGACCAAGCCACTTTTGCGTATTTGGCGGATGTTTTTATTGATGAAGAGCACCGAGGACAGGGGCTGTCAAAGTGGTTGATGCAGCGTGTTCATGAGCATCCATCACTACAGGGATTGCGAAGGATTTTATTGGCTACTCGAGACGCGCATAGTTTATATCAGCAGTTTGGTTATACCGCATTGGGTTCACCTGAGACTTTTATGCAAAAATGGCAGCCTGATGTCTACAAAGGGTAGTTTACTCAGACAGCTCGACACAGTTTCTTCCTCTGTCTTTCCCTCTGTAAAGTGCCTTATCGGCACGTTTAATCATATTAAGTGCGTTATCATTTTGTTTGTGTCGTTCTGCAAGGCCAAGCGTAATGGTTAATGGAAGACTAAAGTCGCTGAACTTGTCTTGAGCTATGATTTTTCTCAAATTGTCCGCTATTTTGGCGGCCTCATTTTGTGAGGTATTCGGTAAAAGGATAATAAATTCCTCACCGCCAAATCGGGCGATTGTGTCTGTTTTTCTTATATTATTTGATAATACTGTTCCGACTTCTATTAAACAGATATCACCAATGTCATGCCCATACATATCATTTACTTTTTTGAATAAATCAATATCAATCAGTATTAAGCTTAGCGGTGTAGAAGACATTTCTGCAGTTTCTAGTGCAAGGCTAAAGTTACGGTTTAAGCCTCGTCGATTAAGTAAGCCAGTTAGAGGATCATGGATATTCTCGTCTTTTAGCTGATCAGTAAATTCAGTGTGTTTTTTTAAGAAAAATAGGCCGAACACACCGCTGAATACAATGGATATTGTTAGCCAAAAACCGCGAGCGATGGATTTTTCGTTTGAGTGTATTTCTCCTGTTAAGTCTGGAATTAGGCCATTGAAAATAGTGGTAATAATCACGCTTATGGATAAAAAAGCGGTGACAAGTAATGATTCTCGGAAACCACCAATCAGGGCTGCAAATATGGGATACAGGGGTAAAGCGACAGCAACATGGCTGTTAACACCACCTGATAGATAAAAGGTTGGTGTAATTAGCACTATGGCTAGCAATAGAGAAAGTGTTATTTCCTGCTTTGTCGCAATGTTCAGGCGAACGATAATATAAAAAATAGTAACCAGAGTTAGGTTGATTAAATCCAGCACAGTAAATATGACTGGCAATGTCACAAAAAAGGGTCGAAAAAACACAGATGCAATTATGGCTGCAATGGTTAGTTTGATAACTTTGAGCGTTAAGTTATGAGTGAGTGCGTTTGGGGTATTGTTGCTATTTTGCATGCCGCTACGAGAAGTGCCTTTTTAATTTTATCTGAGAATGAGAGACTCTGGGTTGTATTAAGCGGTGCTCTAACGATCTCTTGAGTTCTGACATAGTACTTAGCTTAAAGGCTTTTTACGATATATTTTCTGTGTACTATTGTTCGACTTTATTTATTGTAGAAGAAAAAAGATAAAATCGCGCAAGTGCTGTTGAATTAGGCTTACACACGTAATTAAAACAGAATTCTATGTTAGATTTGTTTGAAATATTATGATGTTTAAGGATGTAGGATGAAGGTAAAACACGGATTTAGTGCAGTGGTGATGTTTGTTAGCTGCTTCACGGCACTCCCAGCCATGGCAGCGACTTTTGAAGTGCCCAGATCTTTTGAAATTATGTATGTTGACTTAGAAAGTTCTCGGCAATTTGGCAACGACTTCAAAGTCAATGTAGATGAAGGGCCGCATCAAATTGTTGTTCGATTTAATAAAATACTACGTAGTGGCGGGGATTCTCAAACTTTCCAGTCTGAGCCAATTGTGTTGGATTTACAGTTTCAAAGTGATACATACCTTAGCCTGAAAGCACCTTATATATCTACGGTTAGGCAAGCTGAAGACAATGTAAAAGAGCCTCAGTTCTCAATTGTTGATGAGGTAAGTGGCCAAGAAATCGACTACAAGCAGCAAATGCTCACTAAGAAGTCTGGGTTACAAAACACCCGTGATTTTGTGACGGAAGTTGAGCGTTTGACAGCAAAAAATTCAATGAAGGTGAATGCATCATCAGCTGGTCCTGATGTTGCGCCTGTTAGAATGTCTGATGATGTCGAGCTGCAAATGATGCAGTTTTGGTATAACCAATCAGACAAGGTGACTCGTAAGAATATTCGAGTTTGGATTGCGGATGATTTGTACAAACCAGAGGTCTCTAGCATTCAGTTTGAGATGTCAACATTTTGGTTTAATAAAGCTGACAAGCAATCACAGCAAGCTTTTCAGCAGTGGTTGATTAAAGAGTAGCGCTCTATTAACGAACAAAAAAACGGCCAGCGTGGTTGATTACCGCGTTGGCCGTTTTTTGTCTGAAAATTGTATTATTTTAAAAGGCGGTTTGCGTCTTGTTCTGTTTTTGGTTGAATTTATCATTTACCCAAAGTGCCAGTAATATAATCCCGCCACCAATGCTTAAACGTAGAATATCAGCATCACGGTTCCAGAAAAGCACATTGACCAGTATGCCTGCAGGAATCAGTAGGTTATTCGCTACCGCCAATGTGCCTATATTGACTAAGGTCGCACCCTTGTTCCAAGCAAAGTAGCCAAGGCCCGAAGCAACAATTCCCAAGTAAGTCAAAATAGACCACTGAAGTGTTGTAGTAGGCAGCTTATCTGGGTTGCCAAGCGCAAGATAACAAGGGATGACGACAGCAAGAGCTCCTAGGAAGAACCAGCCAAATACAGTACGTTGAGGTAAGTCTGGGCGCTCTTTTGCAATGACTCGCTTGTAACCTACTTGCCCAGCTGCAAAACAAAGATTCGCACATTGAACAATCAAGAGCCCTTTCACGAAGCCTTCATCTATGCCTTGGTAGCGAATAGCAACAGCACCCAGAATGGCAAGCAATGCACTGATAGCAAAACCGATATTGATACGGCGATCTAACATGTCATTAATGAGCGTGACATAAAGAGGGGTCATAACGGTAAAAAGTAATACTTCTGGAACAGACAGGTACAAAAATGACTGATAGTAAAAGCCATACATGATGCCGAGCTGAAGTGCACCACAGACCATTAATTTTAAAGCTATTTTTGCTTCTATCTGGCGTAGTTTTAGAAAAGGTAGAAACACAACTGTCGCTAGTGCGACTCGCATTAATACAGAGAACCAAGCATCAACCTGACCAGCAAGGTAGACCCCAATTAAGCTAAAGGAAAACGCCCAGAGCAGCGTGACGGCAATAAGTATAGGCATATTATTCTTTATCCAGGTTAAATTTTTTGCAAATCTTACCGATTAATTGCACTGTGGTAAATCAGTTTACTTTTATATTTTTGCTGGTTTACTAGTGTTTCAATATCAACTTTTTGAAGTTGGCCTCTTTTTCTGCATATTTTAGTAAAAAGTGATTCTATTTTGGCAGTTCGCTTTTTGTTGACCTAATGGGTGTGTTCCCCTGGTTGTATCTTTCGGGCGAGCAAAACCTTGATCTAGATTAAAAAGTCGATTTTAGATCCTGTTACTTTTTTGTCACAGACATGTTGTTTGACCAAAAAAGGAATCGATTATGAAAGCTTTACTCCCTGTTGCTCTATTTTCTGTACTTTGTTCATCTGCTGCATTGGCTCATGATGCTGGTGATATCTTTGTGCGTGGCGGTCTAGCGGTTGTCATGCCAAACGAAAGCAGTGATGACGTTGCTAGTTCTGGTGAATTGGAACTGGATAATGATACTCAAATCGGGGTAACGCTTACCTATATGCTGACTGAGCAGTTTGGAGTTGAACTTTTGGCAGCCACCCCATTTACTCATAAAGTATCTACTGGCGGTTTAGGAGAGGTTGCTGAGGTTTCACATTTACCGCCTTCTATCATGGCACAATATTATTTTGGCCAAGCCAACAGCCAAATTCGCCCTTATGTTGGTGCCGGTTTGAATTACACTATTTTCTTTGATGAAGAAGGTAAGGGCGATTTGGCCAATACGGATGTTGACCTTGATAGCTCATTGGGTTTGGCTGCTCAAGTGGGTGTAGACGTGAAACTATCTGAACGTTGGTTCGCCAATGCGTCTCTTTGGTACATGGATATTAACACCGATGTTCATACATCAGTCGGCACTTTCAATGCGGACATTGACCCTATTACCTTTATGGCAAGTGTTGGCTACACCTTCTAATTCTTTAGCAGTTTAAAAAAGGGCCTTAATTCGAAATTAAGACCCTTTTTTGTTATTGCGCCCAAGGAACTGGCTCCTAGTTTTGAAATGTCATTTGTTTTGATTTATGCGTTTGGTATAGGCTTACGGGTCTTTATGAAGAAACATTTCTAGGAAAATATAGTGTTGTTAACTTTTCTAATTGAGTTTGAACAGAAGAGCCGTGTTTTTTTGCAAACGCAAGAAGAAACGGATGTTGCTCATGATATAAGCCATATTCTGCGAGTTGTAAAAACGGCGAAGCAGCTTGCTGAAGCAGAGAAGGCTGACTTAGCGGTGGTTGTGCCTGCGGCTTGGCTTCATGACTGTGTGTCGTTACCTAAAAACCACCCTAACAGACACTTGGCTTCGAGGATGGCTGCCGACAAGGCGATAGAGTTTCTTGTTTCAATTAATTATCCAAGCGAGTACTACAAAGCGATTCATCACGCGATTTGTTCCCATAGTTTTAGTGCCAATATTTCGACTGACACATTGGAAGCCAAAATAGTACAAGATGCGGACCGCTTGGATGCGTTAGGGGCGGTTGGTATTGCTCGCTGTATGCAGGTTAGTGGGGCGCTAAATCGAACTCTCTATTCTTTTTATGATCCGTTTTGCGAACAGCGTGAGCCAAATGATGCGTTATATTCCATTGATCATTTTTATAACAAACTGTTTCATATTGTAGATCGTTTGAATACGCCTTCAGCTCAACTGGAAGGACGAAGACGAGAGCGTGTTATGCGGACTTTCTTAGAGCAATTGGCCTATGAAATCTAGCAAGCGGTGGCTGGTGGCTTACTAAAAAATTAGGAGAGAACCGCTGTGGATTTGATTTGAGCAATGACGGATTTTCCTTGTACTAGTGAAAGGCGATGGACCGATAAGGCCGTTAATTTGGCTAATATTGGGGTTTTGTCGCCTACCAATAATCGGACGATCACTGTATTTGGGTCTTTAGGATCATTTTCCATGTCGTCAATAATAGCGTTCAGGCGGTTTAAGATGCTTGAGTCATTTTCTTTGCTTAGGGACAAGCTGACATCTTTCGATTGAATTCTTAATCGCACGGTATCATTGAGCTTTTCATTGCCTTGCTTAAAAGCAATGGTCTGGTTATCGAAGCTGAGCCATGAAAGTCCCCATTTCGCTTCTTGTTTTGCTACTGTGCCGGAAATAACTACGCTGGCATCTTGGTATCGTGAAAATGAGGTGCCAAGTTTACCAAGCAAGGTATGAATTTCCCCTTCCTCTAAGACTCGCCCTTTATCTAATACCACCATATGGTCGGCTAACCTGATCACTTCATCTAGAGCGGCTAGGGGTTCATCCATAAGTAATAATTTTGGCTGAATAAGCAGTGCTCTGGCAATGGCGACTCGCTGACGCTCGCCACCCGATAATTGTGCCGGATATTGGGGCAAAATAGATTCGATATTCATTAGCTGAGTGATTTCATTATAAGAAATAACTGATTGATCTTTATCAGCACGTTTCATTGCAAAGCGCAGGTTACCTTCAGCTGTTAAATGCTCAAATAGGTTTGCATCTTGGAAGACAAAGCCTATGGGTCGTTTATGGGGGGGAGAGATGTTTGAGGAGTTTGCCACACAGTATTTTCTAGGCGAATATGGCTGTTATTACTTGCCTCCAAACCTGCTATATGACGCAATACCGTGGTTTTTCCTGAACCTGATGATCCAAATAATGCCGTAACACCAGTACTTGGGAGATGGAGGTTAATATCTAAAGAGAAGTTTGAGTGCCTGATTGATGGCTTAACAATTTGTATGTGCAATGATTTGTCATCGTCTAAAAGAGTCAAAATACCACCCCAGAAACCGCTTTGCTTTTTGGATGTTTCTGCACACCGTATAAAAAGGCGAGCACAACAAATGCAAAAGCTACCATCAGCAGAGGCAAAGTATGAGCTTGTCCGTATTCTAGAGCTTCAACATGGTCATATATCTGTATAGAAATAACTCTTGTTTCATTTGAGATGTTTCCGCCTATCATAAGAACCACACCTAATTCGCCCACCGTATGGGCAAATCCAAGAATAGCGGCACTGATATAACCAGGTCTTGCTAATGGAATAGCCACATGGAAGAAACGGTTTAAGGGCGAAGATCGTAAGGTGGCCGCTGCTTCTAAAGGCCCTTTTCCAATGGTTAAAAAAGCATTTTGAATAGGTTATACAACAAAAGGAAGTGAGTAAAGCATGGAAGCAATGACTAAGCCTGCAAAGCTAAAAGGTAACGGCGATAGCCCTATGTTATTGATTACAGAGCCCACAGCCCCTTGAGGGCTTAACAGAAGCAGTAAATAGAAACCAAGTACTGTCGGAGGTAATACTAGTGGCATTCTCATAGTCTTTCGCTAACTGCTGTATTGGCGAAATAAAATTAGTGGCTACAGCAAGGTGAAGTCCGTCTGTAGCGAATAATTTGGCCGAGAGTAGAAAGCCATAGTTAACAAGACGCTAAATTTGCTTAGTAAAAATAGCGTTTTGTTAACTAAAAATGCCTTATGAGCCATGTTTTTCCATTCTGTAATTTAATAAAAGAAGCTTTATGCAAAGAGTAGATAGCAGTTGCCTTGCTCAATGCCTACCGTGGCTTTTTTTAAGTG
Source organism: Marinomonas foliarum (assembly GCF_003337275.1). Taxonomy (GTDB): domain Bacteria; phylum Pseudomonadota; class Gammaproteobacteria; order Pseudomonadales; family Marinomonadaceae; genus Marinomonas; species Marinomonas foliarum. The sequence continues at coordinate 131,818 of NZ_QPJQ01000003.1, forward strand.
GCTGCCTTGGCAGGGTCCAGTTATGCATACCCCATCGATAGGAGAGAAAAGAGCACCGTGGTGGTGGCACTTCAAATAATCTCCATCGTCATCTAAGGTTGGATTAGAAGACCAACTTAACTGTTTTTTCTGGTGAGGGCAAAGGTTCTCATAGGCTAAAATTTGACCTTTTTGCTTAGTCACCAAAAAGTTGTACTCTGCTACTTTTATGTTCAGCGCTTTGCCTTCAGGAAGGTTTTGCGCGTCAGGAATAAGATGCTTATTAAACACGTGATTACCGCACTTTTTATAATGGATTGCTTATTTAAGAGAATTGGCGCATTTCATGTTTATGCGAACTAGAATGATAGAGTTATCCATTTCAATCTAGTGCTGTTTTCTTTCAATTCTACGGCCGTTTAAGTGATTAAATATCAAGGAAATGTCAGTAAATTAAACATTCCGTGAGGAACGACTCTAAAGTGCTATGGCAAGTGAGTCAATATGCAATAATTTAGCTAGTTGTATTTTGATCGTTGCTTGCGTTTGGTAAGCTCCTTATACTTGCCGCTATGGCTAAAAAAACTCCGGCAAAACCCTCTCGTAAGTCTTCGTCTCAAACGAAAAAAATCCCTCGATCTTCTTTTTTGAAGAGGATGTTTCGTTTTCTTTTTAAGTGGGGCTTCATCCTTTCATTAGTAGCTAGTATCCCATTTTTCGCTTGGGTATGGTGGTTAAATGGACAAGTTGTTGAACGCTTTGAAGGCCAAAAATGGCAGGTGCCTTCTGAGGTGTATAGTGCTCCTATTATTTTATCGAGTGGCGCGCCTTGGAAAAAGCAAGATCTCGAGAGCTTGCTGGAGGAAACGGGTTATCGTTTTGGCCGAAACAGTCAAAAGGTAGGCTGGGCAGCTCGTAGCCAAACGAAAGTAAGCGCGCATCTTCGCTCTTATGTCGATCATCTTGGTTTCCATGAAAGTGAAAGGCGCATCTTTTCATTTGAAAATGGTCGTTTGGTTATCCAAGCATTGAATGGTGATGAAATCAGTGAGGCAAGAATAGAGCCTCAACGAATCGGCTATTTATATGGTGGTAATACTGAAAGCCGTCAAATATTAACTTACAACGAAATACCTAAACCCCTTATTGATATCCTCGTGGCCGTTGAGGATCAGGAGTTTTATCATCACTGGGGGATTTCTTTAACAGGGATTGCGCGAGCTGTTGTTGTTAATTTTACCCAAGGCTCTAGGCGTCAGGGTGGCTCTACACTGACTCAGCAGTTGGTTAAAAACATGTATTTGAGTTCTGAGCGAACTTACACACGCAAATTAACCGAAGTTGTGATGAGTTTGTTGCTTGAATATCATTATTCAAAAGAAGCTATCATCACGGCGTATATGAATGAAGTCTATCTCGCACAGCTTGGTAGTAGCGCATTACATGGCTTTGCCGCTGCTAGCCAGCACTTCTTCGGCCGCCCTTTGAACGAGCTTAATATAGATGAGTTCGCACTCTTAGTTGGCATGGTAAAAGGTCCATCTTTATACAACCCTGAACGCTCGCCAAATAGAGCAAAAGCTCGACGGAATACTGTATTGGCAGTGTTGAAAGAACAAGGGCGCTTATCTGATAAAGATTACAATAGTCTAATAAAACAGCCCATTCGGCTTGCAAGTAAGCAGAAAGAGCGCTCGGTATATGGTGACTACCTAGATCTTGTTGCTATGCAGCTTTCGCGAGATTTTGATGAAGCGACTTTAGCAACAAAAAATCTACGCATTTATACTGGGGTTGATATTAGAGCTCAGCGTGCTGCAAGTGCGGCTATGCAGCGTCAAGTAGCCGCACTGGGAAGACGTGATGCGAAATTAAAGGGCCTACAAGGTGCGATGGTGGTTACCGACCGAATAACGGGGCAGGTGCGAGCTATCGTTGGTTCGAGTGACCAATATTACACAGGATTTAACCGAGCGTTAGGAGCCGTAAGACCTATTGGGTCATTAGTAAAACCACCGCTTTATATGTCTGCTTTGGCGACAGGGCGCTATACATGGTGGTCAAAAATTGAAGATAAGCGACTTCGGTTCAAAGTAGGTGGTCAGATCTGGGAGCCTGAAAACTATGATCGAAAGACTCATGGTGTGATGCATCTTTATGAGGCGATGGCGAAATCCTATAATTTGGCGACAGTCTCTTTGGCAGAGCAAATAGGCTTCGATAGAGTAGGGGATACGTTAAGACAATTAGGGGTTAAGCGCTCATTTACCATGCACCCCGCCATGGCGTTGGGTGCATTAGAGTTGTCTCCGTTTGAAGTGTCGCGTTTGTATCAGCCGATTGCGTCTCAGGGAAAAAGTAGTGAGCTTGGGGTTGTGCTAGCTGTTATGGATCAGAATGATCGATTAATGAAGCGTTTTGATCAGCAAAATGATGTGCCTTTTACTGATGCTCTGCTTGCTGTGACTTTGGATGGAATGACAAAAACACCTAAGATAGGTACTGCACGAGCTGCGCAAGCTGCGTTTCCAGACTTGAATTTTGCTGCTAAAACCGGAACAACAAATCAACAAAAAGACAGTTGGTTTGTTGGGATTACTGGAGATTATTCTTCAACTGTATGGTTAGGTGACGATAATAACGTGCCGCTCAGTATAACTGGAAGCAGCGGTGCTCAGAAAGTTTGGATAGACTTTACTAAAAACGTCAATCCTAGATCATTACCTACTAGTTTGCCCAATGGTGCAGCTCGTTATGATGTGCTGAATGAGGAGTTTGAAATGGCAGCCAGCCGTTGTAGCGATAAAACCTCACTGGCTTTTATTTTGGGAACTGAACCCAAAGACAGTAGCTCATGTTTTTGGCCTTTTTAAGTCAATTACGATTAGTAAAAGTAAGCGCCTTTTAAATAGTTAGGTTTTATATTGTCCCTTAGGTTGTTGAAATTAAACAGATTGCTGTTTTTTTTCATCGAATCGTGATTATATTTACCGACGATACTATTTTTTAGCGAAAGAGTTCAGTTAAGTGGCATGTACTTATGTGTTTTTTCACTGTAACGTGGTTACCATAGTTGTAGGATACAAAGCGTCACTTGTAGTTTGAATTCGTCACTTGTAGTTTGAATTTTATTTGTTAAAGGGAGTGGCGTGATATGCGACTACTTACACACCTAGTTTGCTGTTTATTAATAGCGACTTTTTTTAAGAGTGCTATCGTTTTAGGTGAAGAAACTCTTCCTTTATCATCATGTACTCAGCTTACTGCATCAGGTAACTCAGAATACCCTCCTTTCTTGTGGCAAGAAAAACCAAACGCAAAAACTCTAGAAGGTGTTAACCGCCTTATTATTGATGAGTTAAGTCGACGTATAAATATTCCCATTAAGTTAGTCCATGTCGGCCCTTGGTCGCGAGCACAAACCGAAGTGAAAAATGGTCGTGTCGATTTAATGGCGGGCGCGTTTTATACCACTGAGCGAGCGGATTATATGGACTATTTTACCCCTGTAATGCTCCATACAACGAGCGTTGTATGGCAACGTAAAGACAAGCGCTTTGCTTTTAATAAGAAAGAAGATTTGATTGGTAAATGGGGGGTGACAGTTATAAATAATAGTTTTGGTCAAGAGTTTGATCAATTTGCTCAGCGCAAGCTAAATATTTTGTCTGTTGCTAGTTTATCTCAAGCTTTGCGAATGCTTGCTGCCGATCGTGTGGATTATGTTTTGTATGAGAGGAGTCCAGCTCTTGCTTACTCTGTGGTTTTGGGGTTGTCTGACACTATTTTTCCTCAACAGCCTTTTATAAGTAGTGAAGGTTTGTACCTTACTATGTCTAAAAAGTCGCCATGTAATGAAGATAGCCTGAAGTATCGTATTGCTGTTGCCTTGCAAGAAATGAGGCAAGAAGGTTTTACTGAGCAGGCATTAATTGATGGCGAAAAAATATGGAAGGAAAGTCTTCATGCTGGGTTATCTCTTGAATAAAAGCTAACCCGCTTTGTGAGTTTCGACTTATTATTCGGTCAATAGTACTTTATATAGCGCTTCCCATTGGTGCGTAACTGCCTCCCAGCTGTAGTCATAGCCCATCGCATTCGTTTGTAATGCTTGCCAGTGTTCTTTATCGTGATGAAAACACTCCATGCAGCGTTCCATAGCTGCCTCTAAAGCCTTAGTGCTTGCTTCCTCAAAGACAAACCCATTTGGCTTCTCTCCTTGCTCAAACACGCTGTCAGCTAATCCACCTGTCTGCCTTACGATTGGCAATGTTCCGTATTTTAAGGCGTAAAGTTGTGTTAAACCACATGGTTCAAATCGAGAAGGTATGAGTAAAGCATCAATCCCTGCCTGGATGCGATGAGAGTAGTCTTCAAAATATCCAATACGAACTGACACTTGTTCTGGGTAAGTATCTTGTAGTGCTAAATAGCCTGCTTCTAGGTACTTATCCCCAGAACCTAACACAACAAGTCGTGCACCTTTATCTAATAGTTTCGGCATGATTTCTAAAATAAGGTCTAGCCCTTTTTGCTCCGTTAATCGGCTAATCACACCGAAAATAGGCTGGTTGAGGTCTTCTGATAGATTGTTCTCTTGCAGCAAGGCGAGCTTGTTTGTCTGCTTTTGTTCTAAGTTATCTGTGTTGTATTGTTTAGAAATGAGAGAGTCGATTTCTGGTGACCATTGCTCATAGTCTACGCCATTCAATATACCGACTAGCTTTTCGGGTATTGCTCTTAGTGTGCCATCGAGTCCATCACCGTATTCAGGAGTAAGGATTTCTTGTGCATAGGTTGGGCTAACCGTGGTGATAGCGTCTGCATAAACAAGGCCTGCTTTTAATCCAGAGAAGCGCCCATAAAACTCCATGCCATGCATGCTGAGCAATTCTGTCGATAGAAGCGTCTCAGAGAATTGATTCATATCAAAACTCCCGTTGTAGCGTAAATTATGTACTGTCGTCACAACCGGAAGATGTTTTACTTTCCAGCTTTCAAGATAGGCTGCTGCAAACCCAGTCTGCCAGTCATTCAAATGTAGGATATCTGCCTGCCAGTCAATCAGGCTTCCATGTAAGGCGAGTGTCGCTGTGGCCCATGATAAGGCGGCAAAGCGGATATGGTTGTCTTTGAAATCTATTCCATTTTTGTCAACGTAAGGGCCATCTGCACGCTCGTATAGAGCTTGGCATTGAAGCAAGTAAATTGGAGTGCCGTTTTCGGGAATATGGGTCTCTAGTAAAAGTAAATCCCCGGCTCCAAATGGATTTCCTAGGTTGATACTCTGTTGAATTGGCGCTACCTTTTCAAGTATGCCTTGGTATGCAGGCATGATAAGTTTGACATCAAGGCCTTTTTTTCGGAGGGCAACTGGAAGAGCGCCTGCGACATCGGCCAATCCACCAGTTTTAATGAGAGGGTAAATTTCGGAAGCGGCAAAGAGTATTTTCATTGTTAGGCGTCTTATTGATTTGGAATAATGATACGAGTATACCTAAATGAAACTTCAAATTGAGTGTGTTGACAAAAATTTTAAGGGCATTACATGGATTTAAATACGGCGCGTATGAAAACTTTGTCCATTATTTTAGCCGGTGGGCGAGGCTCAAGATTAAAACAATTAACGGATAACCGCTCTAAGCCTGCCGTTCCTATTGCAGGTAAATACAAGATAATTGATTTTCCGCTTTCTAATTGTATGAATTCGGGAATGAGGCGAATCGCCGTTTTAACTCAATATCGGTCACATACTTTAAATCAACATGTGCAACGTGGCTGGAACTTCTTGCGTTCCGATTTTAATGAATTTATTGAACTCTGGCCTGCTCAGCAGCAGACTGGGGGGGACTGGTATCGTGGAACGGCTGACGCCGTCTATCAAAATTTAAGCATGATTAATGGCCTAGATAGCGAGTTTATTTTAATTCTCGCGGGTGACCATGTTTATAAACAAGATTATAGTGTTATGTTGCAAGAGCACATTGATAGCGGTGCAGATGTCACTGTGGCGTGTATTCAAGTTCCACTGGCTGAAGCTGACCAGTTTGGCATTATGCACGTTGATGAAAATGACAATATCATCGCGTTTGAAGAAAAACCTTCCAATCCACCTACTATGCCAGGCAAGCCCGATGTATCACTAGCAAGTATGGGAATATATATTTTCAACACCAAATTTTTGTCTGAGAACCTACGTTCGGATGCCAGCGATGATGCGTCGAGCCATGACTTTGGTAAAGACCTAATTCCTCTTTTTGTTGGTAGAAGTAAAATAAAAGCCCATCATTTTGCTAACAGTGTGATTGATAATAAAAGCTATCCAGATAAACCTTATTGGCGTGATGTAGGTACCTTGACGGCGTATTGGGAAGCCAATATGGATTTAACGCGTTTAGTTCCTGAGCTGGATCTATATGATGAAGATTGGCCTATTCGTACTACCCAATATCAGCGTCCTGCTGCTAAATTTAATTATAATTACGAAGAGCGTATTGGCACGGCATTAAACTCAGTTGTGTCCGCAGGCTGCATTGTTTCAGGCTCCACGGTCGAGCAGTCTATACTGTTCAATAATGTCCGAGTCAATTCTTACTCACAGGTAAATAAATGCGTCATTTTGCCTCGTTGTGATATAGGACGTAATTGTCGCTTGAACAAAGTGGTTGTGGATTCTGATTGTCATATTCCTGAAGGAACAGTAATTGGTGAAGATGCTGTTGCGGATGCTGAGCGTTTTTATCGTAGTTCTGATGGGATTGTCTTGGTGACTCAGGGCATGATTGACGCCTTATCTGAGCAGTAATGTTAATTGAATAGATTTTATGTAAAGACTGAAAAAAGCCGCTTGCGAAGCGGCTTTTTTGTAATTTTACCGAGTAATACTTAATGCTAACTTGAAAATGGATAAAATGGGCGCATTAGTAGGGTTTGGTTTTTATCTTTTTATGATGAGACTGTTATCCCCGTAACCTGTGGATAACCCTATTGGTGACACTGTGATAACTTGCGCAAAACCAGCTCTGATGCTGCTTTGAATAAAAGTGTTCATTTCTTCTTCAGTCACTCGGGTGGCCTGCGTTAAGTCCATCATACAGCACGTTTTTTCACCTATAAATGAGGATTATTTATGTTTACAGGTATTGTTCAAGGTACTGCAACGGTCCAGCTTGCGAGCCAGGTTGGGCGAAATAAGCGATTAGAAATTGTTTTCCCGGCGGGAGTTATGTTAGGTCAGCAGCTAGGAGCAAGTGTCGCGATTAACGGTGTGTGTCTGACCGTTGCCGAGATAGGGCATGACATTTTAACTTTTGATGTGATTGATACTACGTTAGCACTAACCAATATTGGCTTATTGCAAGCGGGTGACACGGTAAACTTTGAACGTGCAGCACGCATGGGTGATGAAATTGGCGGGCACGTTATGTCTGGTCATATCATGACGTCTGTTTGTGTCACGCGTATTGAAAAAATTGAAGAAAGTGTCCATATCCGCTTTACGACAGATCGCCAGTATGACGTCGATGCCCGACGTTATTTGTTTGATAAAGGTTATGTCGGTTTGAATGGCGCTAGCTTGACGATCAGTAATATCGGAAATGATTGGCTTGAGGTTTCTTTGATCCCTGAAACGTTGAGATTGACTACTTTTGGCATGTTAAGTGTGGGTGACAGAGTCAATCTTGAAATCGATTCTCATACTCAGGCGACAGTAGACACCGTCGAGCGAGTCTTAAAAGAAAAGGGGATTGTGCTGCCTTAGCTGTGCGCATTGTTCTAACTTGCTGGGTTCTATCTGGTTGCCTTCTGAAATAAATGGAGTCCACGCTCGATTTTCGGTAGAATGCTCGCCAATTTCTATCCTGAAAATGTGTTGATAAGCTTTTTCATAGTACAAGCATGGTAATGGGGCTCAATTTGAGTGCCGTTTTGATGAAAATGTGTGCATATGTGGCTTATTTATCAACAGGTAATCATTCAAATATCGCTTTTAAAGTGTGAGTAAATAGTGTCTTCCAATAATCTTAAGCACATACGCAATTTTAGTATCATCGCACATATCGACCACGGAAAATCGACCTTAGCCGATCGCTTCATCCAGACTTGTGAAGGCTTGAGCGAGCGTGAGATGTCGGCTCAGGTTCTCGACTCAATGGATATTGAGCGTGAACGAGGCATTACCATCAAGGCACAAAGTGTCACGTTGGACTACCATGCGAAAGATGGTCAGGTTTATCAATTGAACTTTATCGATACACCAGGACACGTGGATTTCTCTTATGAAGTATCACGTTCTCTTGCTGCCTGTGAAGGTGCATTGCTGGTGGTTGATGCAGCACAAGGTGTTGAAGCTCAATCTGTTGCTAACTGCTATACCGCTATCGAGCAAGGCCTCGAAGTAATGCCCGTTCTTAATAAAATTGACTTGCCTCAAGCTGAGCCTGAACGTGTATGTGCAGAAATTGAAGAGATCATTGGTATCGATGCAATGAATGCCGTGACTTGTTCTGCAAAAACCGGCATGGGCGTTGATGATGTTTTAGAACGGTTGGTTGCGACGATTCCGCCACCAGTGGGCGACGTAGATGCACCGCTTCAAGCGCTTATCATTGATTCTTGGTTTGATAATTATCTAGGCGTTGTTTCCCTTGTTCGTATCAAGCAAGGAACATTGCGCAAGAAAGACAAGATTTATATCAAATCGACTAAACACACTCACCCTGTAGATATGGCTGGTATTTTTACGCCTAAACGTAAAGAAACAGGTGTTCTTCGTGCTGGTGAAGTTGGCTATGTAGTTGCAGGTATCAAAGACATCCATGGTGCGCCAGTAGGTGACACTATTACACATTCGTCGACTCCTGATGTACCTCAGTTGGCTGGTTTCCAGAAAGTAAAGCCGCAAGTATACGCTGGTGTCTTCCCTGTAAGCTCTGATCAATATGAAGATTTTCGTGTTGCTTTGGATAAATTAACCCTAAATGATGCCTCCTTGTTCTTCGAACCTGAAAGCTCCGATGCATTGGGTTTTGGTTTCCGTTGTGGTTTCTTGGGTATGCTCCATATGGAAATTATTCAGGAACGTCTTGAACGTGAATACGATTTAGACCTAATTACGACCGCGCCAACCGTAGTATTTGAAGTTGAGTTAAATAATGGTGACGTTATCAATGTTGATAGCCCATCAAAAATGCCAGATCCCGGCACCATTAAAGAGATGCGTGAGCCTATCGTGGAAGCCAATATTTTGGTACCACAAGAATACCTGGGGAACGTGATTACTTTGTGTGTTGAAAAACGCGGCATCCAAAAAGACATGTTATATGTTGGTCGTCAGGTGCAACTGCGTTATGAATTACCAATGAACGAAGTGGTAATGGATTTCTTCGATAAACTGAAGTCTTGTAGTCGCGGTTTTGCCTCTTTGGATTACAATTTTTCTCACTTTAGTCCTGCTCCTTTGTGTCGTTTGGATATCCTAATCAATGGCGAGCGTGTTGATGCGTTAGCGTTAATTATGCACAAAGATAACGTTCAATTTAGAGGACGTGCTTTGTGTGAAAAAATGAAAGATCTGATTCCTCGTCAGATGTTTGATGTTGCCATTCAAGGTGCGGTTGGTGCGAAAATTATTTCGCGTACTACGGTCAAAGCGTTACGTAAAAACGTAATAGCCAAATGTTATGGTGGTGACGTGAGTCGTAAGAAGAAGCTGCTACAGAAACAGAAAGAAGGTAAAAAACGTATGAAGCAGGTGGGTAACGTTGAAGTACCACAGTCTGCTTTCCTTGCAGTTTTGCAGCTTGATAGCTAGCCAGAAAATCAACAGGTGTGCGAGAGCGCATCTAGGTGGAGACATGAAGTATGAGTTTTGATTTCGAATTGATACTGGCGATTGCGTTTTTAGTAACCGGTGTTTTTTGGGTTTACGACCGCATTGTATACTTTCCAAAGCGCAAACGCGTACTGGCGAACATGGCGACAGAGGCGCGAAGTGCTTTAGGCAAAGAAGCACAGCAGCGCTTGGCTGAAACGCCTAAGTTTGTTGTAGAGGTTAAGTCTTACTTTGTCATTATTGCGATTATTTTTGGTCTGCGCTCTTTTGTTGTCGAACCTTTTCAAATTCCATCTGGTTCTATGTTGCCAACTTTGAAAATTGGCGACTTTATTCTAGTGAATAAATTTGACTATGGTTTGCGTTTACCGGTTTTGAATACCACTATTATTCCAACAACAGAGCCAAAGCGTGGTGATGTAGTGGTTTTTAAGTATCCGCTAAAACCTGATTTAAACTATATTAAACGTTTGGTCGGTCTTCCTGGGGATCAGGTGAGTTACCGTAATAAAATATTAACGGTAAATGGCCAACAAGTAAGCAAAGACCTTTTGGCAAAACTGTCAATATCGTTAAACCCAAATCAAGAGCCAGTGGAGCTGTTCTCTGAGAACTTGGGCGGTGTGGAGCATGAGGTTTATAACAGCTATCGATTTACACCTCATGAAGGGGAGTGGACGGTTCCTGAAGGTCATTACTTTGTAATGGGAGATAATCGAGATAATAGTGCAGACAGCCGATTCTGGGGCTTTGTTCCTGATGAAAACATGAAAGGCCGCGCTTTTTACGTGTGGCTGCATTGGGATGAGTTTTTCAGTATTCCAAGCTTTAAAAATAACGGTTTGATTGAATAAGTATTTTTTGGAGAAATTTTGAGTTCATTGTATCAGAAGCTGAGTCGGCGAATAGGTTACTTTTTTGCCGACCTTGGACTGCTTGAGCTGGCGCTAACGCATCGTAGTTTTGGTGGGAAAAATAATGAGCGCCTTGAATTTTTAGGTGACTCGATTCTTAACTATGTGATCGCTGAAGACCTATTTCATCGTTTTCCAAAAGCCAAGGAAGGTGAGTTGAGCCGCTTACGTGCTTCTTTAGTGAAAGGCGACACGCTAGCTGAACTCGCTCGCGAATTTCAACTAGGTGATTATTTAAAGCTGGGGGCTGGCGAATTAAAAAGTGGCGGCTTTAGACGTGACTCTATTTTGGCGGATACGGTAGAAGGTATTATTGGCGCCATGTATTTAGATGCGGGCATGGATGTTTGTCGAGAACATATTTTGTCATGGTACAAGGAGCGTTTAGACGCGACATCTTTGAAGATCGTTACTAAAGATGCAAAAACGCGCCTACAAGAGTATTTACAAGCTCGTAAGCACGCTTTGCCTCAGTATGATGTGGTAGACATTGTCGGTGAACCACATGACCAGACGTTTCATGTTCACTGTTATATAGAACTCTGTGAAGACGCTATTGAAGGGAAAGGCAATAGTCGCCGTATAGCGGAGCAAAATGCCGCTTCAAAAGCACTGAAACAATTGGAAAAGAAAGATGTCTGAGGTTGAAATTACACACTGTGGTTATATTGCTATTGTTGGTCGCCCTAATGTGGGTAAATCAACGTTACTTAACCATATCTTGGGTCAAAAATTGTCGATTACGTCTCGTAAGCCGCAAACGACACGTGACCAAATTCTTGGTGTAAAAACAGAAGGGCATGTTCAAGCTATCTATGTTGATACGCCTGGATTACATATCGGTGAAGCTAAAGCCATAAACCGAATTATGAATAAAACTGCTGCGGCCGCTTTGAAAGACGTCGATGTTGTGTTGTTTGTTATTGATGCTGACCGTTGGACCGAAGAAGATGAATCTGTTCTTCAGAAGGTGAAGCATGCACGTTGCCCGGTTATTTTAGTGGTAAATAAGGTTGATCAATTAGATCAAAAAGAAAGCCTATTGCCGCGTTTGGCGAATTTATCTGATCGAATGAATTTTGCGCAAATAGTGCCTATATCGGCGCTTCGTAATAATAACCTTGACCGTTTAGAGCGTTTGGTTGAGAGCTATATTCCAGAAGGTACACAATTTTACCCAGAAGATCAGATTACCAATCGTAGCTCACGCTTTTTAGCGGCAGAAATAGTGCGAGAGAAAATTACTCGTCAGCTCGGTCAAGAAGTGCCATACGAAGTTGCTGTGCAAATTGAAGAGTTTGTTTTTGAAGAGTCCGCTATTCATATTAGTGCGCTAATTTTGGTTGAGAGAAATGGTCAAAAACGCATTATTATCGGTGACCGTGGTGAAAAAATTAAGTTAATTGGCAAAGAAGCGCGTATTGATATGGAGAACCTGTTTCAACATAAAGTAATGTTGAATCTCTGGATCAAGATTCGTTCAGGCTGGTCTGATGATGAGCGTGCGTTAGCCAGTTTAGGCTATCAGGAAGAGTAATTCCGATGCGCGCATCAGCGTATGTTATCCACACCCGTCCTTTTCAAGACAATAAAATATTGCTCGATGTATTAACGCTTGAGCAAGGTTTGGTGAGAGGGGTTTGGCGATTACCTAAAAAAGAGGCTCGGGTCATACCTGGGCCTTTTTTGTGTTATGAAATGGAGTTTTCTGGTCGCAGCGATTTAAAAACAGTGAAAAGTTTAGAGTCTCTTACGTCTGCTTCTTCTCTTGAAGGTTTGCCTTTGTACGCAGCTCTATATATTCATGAATTGTTAGAAAAACTACTACCAATTAATCTTCCTTTGCCTGATGTGTATGAGCTTTATAAATGGCTTATTGAAAGTTTGTACACAGGGGCTCCTATAGCACCTTTGTTACGACGTTTTGAGGTAGGGTTGTTCTCTGAATTGGGGGTTGCTATCAATATGCTTTCTACAAGCCGTGGAGAATTGATAGACGCAAATCAGTTGTATCAGTTTCATTATAAGTTTGGCTTGCGCCCATACCATGGTGAGATACCAAAACTCATGCCAATGCTGTTTGTCGAAGGGCAAGTCGCGCTTAATTATCAAGCGGGTAAGTGGATGGATAAGCAGGTATTAAGTCTCGCTAAGGAATTGCACCGTGGTTGGTTGGATAGTTTGTTAAATGGTAAACCTGTCGTTGCGAGGCGTTTATTGCCAAAACAGCCCTTCCAAGGGGAGCGGCATTTAGGTGTGCCAATTTTTCGTGCGTTGAAAGTTTGAGTTGATTTGAGAGGTTGTCACTTGATTATTGGTGTTGGAACTGACCTGGTAGAAATTGCTCGTATTGCGAAGTCTATCGCGCGTTTGGGAGAGCGTTTTATTGATCGTATCCTGACCGAAGACGAGAAAAAATGCTGGCAAGGCATTGCCAATGAAGATAAGGCTATCGCATATGTTGCGAAACGTTTTGCTGCGAAAGAAGCTGCAGTGAAAGCGTTAGGGACGGGGATTGGTTCAGGGGTGAGCTTCCAGCACTTTAGTGTAATGAATTTGCCTACAGGACAGCCAATTCTCATCGTTGATGATGTCATTTCTTCCCGTTATGATTTTTCTGTTTCGTGGCATTTGAGCTTAACGGATGAAAAGGCTTATGCTCAGGCCTTTGTGGTGCTTGAATCTAAGGATTGAGTCCAAGGGATAAGCTGACGATGAGCTAGTAGTTCATCGATGGCTTCTACAAAGTCTTCGGTGACGCCCTCGGCGTCTTCCATTCCAAGTTCTTTCAAATGAGTTTCTAGAAAATTTGCATTGCGTGCAATATTAACTGTGCCAGTGTATTTTGAGGCGCCGTGTATTCTGTGAACCACTTCAATCAGTTTTTTGGTGTCTTTGTTTTCTAAGTGATGCTTAATCAGCTTCTTCTCCGCGCTGAGTGAGTCCGCCAACATATCAAACATCTCTTTTGCGATCTCTTCTTTGCCGTCCACAATGGACAGGGCTTTTTCTAAGTCAAAAATGCCAATCAGCTTAGCATTAACCTGATCTTGAAAAGAGTCTGTGTTGGCGCACCATTTTTCGATCGTACTAATCAGCACGTCTTCGTCAATAGGTTTGGTTAGGTAGGCATTCATGCCACTGCTGAGCATCTGTTGCTGCTCTGACCCCAGCGCATGTGCTGTTAGAGCAATAATAGGTGTATTTTTATAGGCATTTAGTTGCCTTAGGTGCTGGGTTGCTTCCATACCATCCATTTCTGGCATTTGAATGTCCATAAAAATTAGGTCGAAGTGTTTATTCATCGCCAGATCTATAGCCTGTTGTCCGCTGTAGGCCAAAGTGACCTCTAGGCCTATTGGTATCAGCCAATGGTTAAGTAATTGTAGATTGATCGGCGAGTCATCAACGGCGAGCACACTAAGGCCTTTAATTTTTTCTCGCTGTGCGCCGATTTTCTGGGGCTGAGGAGTCGTGACCGGACTCATTCCTAAGTGCTGAAGAGCATGATAAAGACGATCATGGCTGATTGGCTTTAGCAGAACATCACTGCAAATGTCCTTCAGGTCTGGGTAATGTGTAATCTGTCCCGGTGGCTGGATCATTAGTATGCAAGGTATGGAGAATTGTTGTGTTGAATACATGATGAGCTCTCGAATTTCGCAAATACTTTGCTCGTTTGGTATAACGCTTAATAAAATAGCATCGATTTTGTCATGTTGTTTGTTTAATAAGGCAACGGTTTGTTCAACATCTGAACATGTACTGCAAGTCACCCCGATACTGTTTAGGTAGTTGTTCAAATAACTTTTATAGGTGGAGCTAGGTTCGAGTATAAGGGTATGAAGTTCGAGAGGGGTGGGGTCGCTTTTGATTTTGGTTGATTTCTTAAGTGTGATCGTGAAGCGGAAGGTCGAGCCAATACTTGGGTCACTGCTTATTTCAATTTTGCCGTTCATTTGTTCAACAAGTTTTTTGGTTATCACTAATCCCAACCCTGTTCCGCCAAACTGCCTTGTAGTGCTGGTGTCGACTTGGGAAAAAGGTTTAAACAAACGATGAATCTTGTTTTCTGCGATGCCAATACCTGTATCGATAATTTGAAATGACAGACTGATATCTTGATCATTCTCAGTAGCGATAGCAACGCGGGTTCTTACGGAACCTTGATGCGTGAACTTAATTGCGTTGCCGATCAAGTTGGTTATAATTTGACGTACTCGAGTGCTGTCGCCAATAAACCATTCCGGTACATCCAGCCCAAACTCAGGGACTAGATCAATTTGTTTTTCCTTGCTGAGCAAGTTGATACTTAATGTCTGGTAAACATCGTCTATCAAGGTTTTAAGGTTAAAGTGATTACTTTCTAAGCTTAATTTCCCTGCTTCAATTTTAGAAAAGTCTAAAATATCACCAATAATGGCCAGTAGACTGTTGGTGGATTGCTCAATCGTGTCAACGTAGAGGCGGTGTTGGGGATCCGTAATGTCTTTTTGCAGTGTTTTTGTATACCCTAGAATAGCGTTTAGAGGGGTTCTTACCTCATGACTTATGTTGGCTAAAAATTGCGACTTTAAACGATTTGATTCCATAGCTTCGCGGTTTGCTATGTGCAGCTGTGCACTTTTTTCTTCCATGCTATCCAGGCTACGACGAATGTCTTCTGTTGACTGCTCTATACCTGAAACCAACTCTTCATTATGGTATTCCAGCCTTTCTGTTAAATCGAGCAAGTCTCTTTGGATCGAGGTATATTCTGCTGGCAGTTTCATCAACTTAGCGGTGGAGAATTGGCCTTTAACCAGTTTGCCTAATACAGAAGCCAGTTTGTTAATTGGTTGGGTCAGTGTTTTTGAAGTATGAAACGCGCATAAGATCATGGCGATGTTAAAAAGCAGAAAAGTGAAAATGACCAAGCTAGAGTATTGATACTTTTCTAATCGCAGAGAAGCTTTATTCGATTCAATTTTGACCCACCCAATTAAGCTTCGCTGATCTTGCGTATTGAAAGGGTCTGTTTGACTGTTAAAAATACCGTCGAGAGAGTTACTTGTATAGTGGATGGCGGTAATAGATTCGAGACGGTCATCATATTCTGTTATTTCATTCTTTTCTGGAAAAAAAGGTCTGTCCTGAGTTGATGCATTGCCTAATTCTGCAATGATTTTTTGTTCGCTGTTGAAGAGTTGTACGCTGCTTATGTTTGGATTGTTTAGCGCGTTTTGTAAGATCCGATACATCATATTTTGGTCGGAAAACACAATCGCGTAGGCGCTGGTTATTGAGACTTGTTCTGTAATGTGACGCGATTGCTCGTGTAGGTTCCGATTTAAATCACTAAAGCGTGTCGATAGTAAGAAGATGGCAACCAGCAAAGAGACAATGAATGCGGGAGTGAATAATACCCAAAATAACTTACTATTTAGGCTCAGTGAGGAGACGTTAACAAAAGGGGTTTTCATTGTGAGAGCCATCGCTATAGAAGATTAGTAGCATGCTAAGCTGCCTTGTTTTTTACGTGTGCCACATTCTTTTTCATAGTTTTCACATGTCTTTATATCATCACTGGACGCGGAGTCGAGGTAAGCACATGCTCGCCAAGCTTTACGCAGTTCTGCGTTGCTTAGCTCTGAAAAATCTTCTGCTGGCTTGTCACAACTGCTTATTATTAGCGATAAAAAAAGCATTGTGAAAAAGCGTGTAGAGCGCATATGGTTAGTCCAGACGGAGTGTAAGCACCAGATTTTACCTACCTAAAAAGGTAGAGTAACCTGTTTTATTTTTCAAAATGAGAAACTGACACTAAGTTTATAACGCTTTCTTATTGTACTGTTGGGCGTAAGTGGTCTTAAATAGGCCTAATGCGTTAAGTTTCATTCCCTAAGTCATCAATGTCAATGAAGTTTTTTATGATCCAATACCCTAGCATCGAGTCCTTAATTGGACAAACTCCTCTGGTTCGCTTACAGCGTATCAACCCAAACCCGAGTAATACCATTTTATTAAAGCTTGAAGGCCAAAACCCGGCAGGGTCAGTAAAAGATCGCCCTGCATTAAATATGATACTTCAAGCTGAACTTCGCGGTGACATCAAGCCCGGTGACAGTTTAATCGAGGCGACAAGTGGTAATACAGGGATTGCTTTGGCCATGGCTGCGGCAATCAAGGGCTATAAAATGCACCTGATCATGCCGGATAACATGAGCCAAGAACGAAAGTCTGCAATGACGGCTTATGGTGCCATATTGCATTTGGTGACAAAAGAGGAGGGCATGGAAAGGGCCCGCGACCTTGCCCAAGAGATGCAAGAACAAGGTGTTGGTGTCGTCTTGAACCAGTTTGCTAATCAAGACAACCCTAATGCGCACTACCTAACCACAGGGCCTGAAATTTGGCAGCAAACACAAGGAACGATAACGCACTTTGTTAGCTCGATGGGGACTACTGGTACCATTATGGGGGTATCGCATTATTTGAAAGAGCAGAATAAAGAAATTCAAATTGTTGGTCTTCAGCCCCAAGACGGTTCGAGTATCCCAGGGATTCGTCGTTGGCCAAAAGAGTATTTGCCTTCGATATTTGACGACAGCAGAGTGGATACTGTGATGGATGTGTCGCAAGACGCTGCGGAAACAACAATGCGCCGTTTAGCGAAAGAAGAAGGTATTTTTTGTGGTGTTTCTTCAGGTGGCTCTGTGGCAATGGCGATAGAATTGTCTAAACAGTTGAGTGATGCCGTTATCGTCGCGATTGTATGTGACCGTGGAGATCGCTACCTTTCAACGGGCGTGTTTGATGGCTGAGTGATCAATGGCTATTAAGGCTCGCTTTCGCGTACAGTTCTACTAATAGATGAGATAGAATGGGGGGGCGTTTATCCTATACTCAGGAACAAGAGAGCCTCCTTTGAGAAGAAGAACATCCCCTCGTCGAATAACCAAACCCCATGTGATGGGGCCTGTGCAGACCTATCATGTAGAAGGTATCACTCATGAAGCCAAAGGTGTTGCCCGTCTAGATGGCAAAGTTACCTTTATTGAAGGGGCTTTGCCTGGTGAATCAGTGACTGCACAAGTGATTAAAGCGGGGCGTCGTTTTGATGAAGCCGTTTTACATTCCATTATCGAGCCAAGCGACTACCGAGTTGATCCTGTCTGCCCACACTTTTCTATTTGTGGCGGTTGTAGCTTTCAGCATTTAACTGATGAGAGGCAATTAGCTGCAAAAACTGATTGGTTGCAAGGGCAGTTGCGTAAAGTCGTTACGACTCAAAACTTTGAACCTCTTTCGGATGTCTCTACACAATATCGCCGCCGAGCCCGCATAGCCATTGATCAAAAAAAAGGTGTGGTGGCGATGGGCTTTCGTGGAAAGTCTTCAAGCGATATCGTTTCGATCGATCAATGTGTTGTTCTTACCCCCCCTTTGCAAAAAACCTTTCAGTCGCTAAAAAATGCCTTGTTGCAAAATGAACTAGCAGGTTTGCTTGGGCATATTGAGTTATTAGAAGATACAAAAGGTATATCAGTTTTGTTTCGATTGAACTTTGACGTGACTGATGTGCTCAAAGAAGCATGGGAAAGCTGGGCGCAAAAAGATCAAGTTACTCTATATTGGCAAGCACCAAAAGCGAGCAAGGCTGAGGTGTCATTAGAAAAAATGCGTCATTATGAGCTTGGCGGGTTGAAATTGAATTATCACCCTCAAGATTTTATCCAGGTAAATGCCGCGATGAATCAGAAAATGGTGACGCAAGCAATTGATTGGCTGATGTTAAATAATCAAGATATTGTGTTGGATTTATTTTGTGGAGTGGGGAACTTTTCGTTGCCATTGGCTCAGCATGCGCAAAAAGTCATTGGCGTTGAAGTACAAGCTTCTATGGTAGAAGCTGCGCGTCAAAATGCGCAACGTAATGGACTGGATAATGTCGCATTTGTTGCTGCAGACTTGACTCAGCCAGTTGAAAATGGGCTTATTAACAAACAAATAACAAAAGTGCTGCTTGATCCTCCTCGTGCGGGAGCATTTGAATTCTTAGACAGCATAATAAAAATTGCACCAATACAAATATTGTATGTTTCTTGCAATGCTTCTACTTTAGCAAGGGATGCCGAATATCTAGTTGCAAAAGGATATCGTGTTTTGCGAGTTAGTTTGATGGATATGTTTCCGCAAACTTCCCATGTTGAGACGATGATGTTGTTGCAAAAAAAGAAGTAACTTGAAGGGCGGATAAATGGTAACGGTAAGAAAAGATCACCCTGTATTAGATGATGGTAGCGTGGACATTGATGGTTGGATGGGGCACTTTTCTCATTTAATCG
This sequence comes from Marinomonas foliarum, assembly GCF_003337275.1. Lineage (GTDB taxonomy): Bacteria > Pseudomonadota > Gammaproteobacteria > Pseudomonadales > Marinomonadaceae > Marinomonas > Marinomonas foliarum. The sequence goes on from NZ_QPJQ01000003.1 coordinate 150,873, forward strand.
ATGACAGTGCTAGAGTGCCATTGCGAATGGCTTGTGAATTAGCCAGACAGGCAGAATTGCAAAGCGCAAGACCATCCTATTGGGGAGCGCAGGCGAGTACTTTTCGAGCCGGACTAGAAATGGTCGAAATTTTGTCCGGCTTTCGAGCGGATCAAGACTCTTTAGTGGCTGCAGCTGTATATCGCGCAGTAAGAGAAGACCAGCTTCCTATTTCCCGAGTCACGGATATGTTTGGCCGTAAGGTTGCTCTGATTGTCGAAGGTGTCATAAAAATGGGTGAGGTTTCTAAGAACCTCACGGCGGATACGGCAGCAGAAGTGCTTGGAAGTAGTGAGAATCAATTAGAATCCTTACGTAAAATGTTAGTCTCTATTATTGATGATGTTCGTGTTGTATTGATTAAGCTGGCTGAGCGCGCCTGTGCAATCAAAGAAGCGAAGCACCAAAGTGAAGAGCGACGTGTTGCCGTTGCTTTAGAGGTACAAAGTGTTTATGCCCCATTGGCTCATCGTTTAGGCATTGGCCATATCAAATGGGAGCTGGAAGATCTGTCATTTCGTTACCTATACCCTTCTGACTACAAACGTATTGCTACCTGGTTGGATGAAAAGCGCTTAGATCGTCAGCAATTCATTGACGATGTTATCTCTTTGCTAGATGAACGACTAAAAGCCATTAATATTCACGCCGATCTAATGGGACGTGCCAAGCACATCTACAGTATTTGGCGAAAAATGAAGCGTAAAAATATAGGCTTCGATGAAGTCTATGATGTGCGTGCCGTGCGTATCTTGGTGGATGAACCAATGGAGTGTTACGGTGTTCTTGGTGTTGTTCATAATTTATGGCGTCCCATTCCCCAAGAATTTGATGATTACATCAGTAACCCTAAATCTAACGGCTATCAGTCATTGCATACTGCGGTGGTCGGTCCTCAAGGGCGAGCCCTTGAGATCCAAATTCGTACACATAAGATGCATGAAGATGCGGAGCTTGGTGTGTGTGCGCATTGGAAATACAAAGGTACAGACTTAAGCTCTAACAGCACTAGCTATGAAGAGAAGTTGCAGTGGCTGCGTACTATTTTAGATTTCCATGAAGTTCAAGGTGATTTGGAGTCTTTGTCTGAACAAGTTCGTAGTGACATAGAGCAGGACCGTATTTACGTCTTTACGCCTGATGGTCATGTGGTTGATTTGCCGATTAACGCTACTCCCGTTGATTTTGCTTACCGTGTTCACACGGAAATTGGTCATCGCTGCCGAGGTGCGAAAGTAAACGGCAAGATTATCTCTTTGGTGACGCACCTCAAAACGGGCGATAAAGTCGAAATATTAACCACTAAAGAAGGGGGGCCAAGTCGCGATTGGCTTCACCCTACATTGGGTTATGTTCAAACTAACCGTGCCAGAGCCAAAATTCAGAATTGGTTTAGAAAAGAAGATCGAGAGAAAAACCTCGAAGCGGGTAAGCATCTATTAGATAAACAGCTAAAGCGTCTAGGGCTTGAAGATAATCGTATTGATTTACAAGCGATATCATCACGCTTTAACTTTTCTTATGCTGAAGAAGTGTACGTCGCATTAGGTGCTGGCGATATACAGTTAGCGCGCGTTCTAAGAGTGATTGATGACTTCTACAATCTTAACGGTGAAACGGCCCCTACACGTCCAATTCGCCTTAAGAAGAGCCGCCATAAATCATCTGATAACGATGTTCATATATTGGGTGTTGGTAAATTACTCACCCAAATGGCCAAATGCTGCACGCCAATTCCTGGGGACGATATCGTTGGTTTTATTACCCAAGGACGTGGTGTGTCGGTACATAGGCAGGATTGTATTAATATCGTTCAGTTAGGGCTGGACGAGCCTGAACGAATCATTGATGTAAGCTGGGGTGAAGAGCTAGACAATCAGTATCCTGTGAACATTCAGGTCGAAGCTTATGATCGTACAGGTTTGCTTAATGATATTACGAGCTTACTTGCCAACGAGAAGGTCAATTTATTGTCAATGAATACTTTGTCTGCAAAGGAAAATCATACGGCGAGCATACGTTTTACTATCGAGGTGGGCGAGTTGAGTGTGTTAAGTAAGCTGCTTCATCGTATTAACCAGCTTCCAAACGTTTTAAATGTATTTAGAGAGAGAGACTTTTGAGTAACGCCATTACCCAATTGCAATATCTAATGAAATGCTTGAGAGATGAGCAATTTGGCTGTGCCTGGGATAAAAAGCAAACCTACAAAAGTATTGCTCCTTACACTCTCGAAGAAGCTTATGAAGTGTTAGATGCTATTGAGCGAGAAGATTTTGAGCACTTAAAAGAAGAGCTTGGGGATTTACTGTTTCAAGTGATTTTTTATGCGCAAATGGCCGAAGAGGAACAGTATTTTTCCTTTGAAGATATTGCTGCTGGTATTGTTAAGAAAATGCTGCGACGTCATCCTCATGTCTTTCCAGACGCTGATATCACGCGTTTTGGCGAACCGACAGCTTTAACGGATCAAGAAATTGCAGAGCAATGGCAGCAAATTAAGGCGCAAGAAAAGGGCGATAAAAAAGAGAGTATGTTAGCGGATGTGCCAGTGTCCATGCCTGCCTTAATGCAAGCCGTTAAAATTCAGAAAAAAGTGTCGAAAGTGGGCTTTGATTGGCCAAATATTGAGCCTGTTTTTGACAAGATTCGAGAAGAGTTGGATGAGCTTGAAGAGGCGATCAAAGAGCAAAATCAGCTCCATATAGAAGAAGAAATGGGGGATGTCTTGTTTGCGATGACGAATTTGTCTCGTCATCTTGATGTGTCCCCTGATGTCGCTCTAAATAAAACTAATGTTAAATTCCGCAGACGGTTTGCTAGAATTGAAGCACTTGTATCGGAGCAAAATAAAAGGCTAATAGATTGTTCTTTAAGGGAACTGGATAATTATTGGGATCAAGCTAAACGTGAAGGTTTGTGAGTTTGATTTTTGATCGGATAATAAAAATACCTTTGAATAAATAGGTGTGATTAGCAAGATTAGGAGGGTGAAGTGAGTGATCGTCAGGCGTCATTACGTGAAAATGTTAGGTTGCTAGGAGATTGTCTTGGCGAAAGTATGAGTAATCATTTAGGAGAAGGTTTTCTTGAAAAAGTAGAAAATATTCGACTGCTTTCAAAGGATGGACGTCAATCAGGTGACTCTGCCGCTCTTATTCAAGCCTTAGAAGAGTTAGACGACAAAGAAATTGTTCCAGTAGCTAGGGCTTTTAACCAGTTCTTAAACCTGTCCAATATTGCAGAGCAGTATCACCGAGTTCATCGTAGACGCACAAACGAGAGTTTAGGTGTTTATCATAATCCTGTAGGGGATTTGTTGGCTCGTCTTGATAAGCAAAATTTTACTGCCGAGCAAATGATCGATTCTTTGCAATCACAATCTATTGAGCTGGTGCTAACTGCGCATCCTACTGAAGTAGTACGCCGTTCTTTGATTCGTAAATATGACAATATTTCCACTGAACTAGAGGCTCTGGATAAAGATAATATCTTGCCACTAGAGGAAACAAAACACGTAAGACGACTGAAAGAAATTATTACTCAAGCGTGGCATACCGATGAAATTCGTGAAGAACGACCAACTCCTGTTGATGAGGCTAAGTGGGGGTTTGCGGTTATAGAGCAGTCTTTATGGCAAGCGGTACCACGCTTTTTTCGCCAACTCGATGAGCAGTTTAGTGAGTTTTCAAAAGAAGACCGCCTGCCATTAGATCTGGCTCCGATTCGCTTTGCAACTTGGATGGGCGGCGACCGAGATGGTAATCCAAATGTGACCCATACGGTAACCAAAGAAGTTACATTATTGGCTCGCTGGATGGCGGCAGACCTTTATATTAAAGACTTGAATATATTACGTTCCGAATTCTCGATGACTCAGTGCAATGCAGCTCTGCGTGAACGAGTGGGGGATAGCGCTCAACCTTATCGTGAAGTGTTACGTCACCTAGAAAATAAGATGCTTGCTACCAAAAATTGGGCGAAAGCCAGTTTGGAAGGTAAGCCGACGACAGATGATGATATTTTTCTTGATATACAAGAACTCACCGATGATCTGATTCTTTGTTATCAGTCGTTGTTAGATTGCGGGATGAAGGTGATTGCCAATGGGTCATTACTTGACCTTATTCGTTGTGCGGCCACCTTTGGGGCAACGCTAGTGCGTTTGGATGTTCGTCAGGATGCTTCTCGCCATATCGACGCTTTATCAGCGATTACCCGCTTTTATGGGTTAGGAGATTATGCCGAGTGGGATGAAGCTTCTCGACAAGCCTTTCTATTGACAGAGTTAAACTCCAAGCGTCCACTTTTACCTATGGAGTGGACGCCAACGGCAGAAGTTAAAGAAGTCCTTGATACCTTTAAGATGATTTCAAATGGTCAGCAGAATTCATTTGGCTCTTATGTCATTTCAATGGCTAGCGCGCCTTCTGATGTATTGGCTGTTGCTTTAATGCTGAAAGAATCGGGTGTAACTTTTCCCATGCGAATTGTTCCATTGTTTGAAACCTTAGCGGATTTGGATAATGCAGAGCCTATTATCGAGCAATTATTTTCATTGCCTTGGTATAAATCCTATATCAACGGTCAACAGGAAGTGATGATTGGTTATTCTGACTCGGCCAAAGATGCAGGGCAAATTGCGGCAACATGGGGGCAGTACAGAGCGCAAGAAGCCTTGACTCGCTTGTGTAAAAAGCACGGAATTCATCTGACATTATTTCATGGGCGCGGTGGCACAGTTGGTCGCGGCGGTGGCCCTGCCCATGTGGCGATTTTGTCGCAGCCGCCTGGCTCTGTTAATGGGGCTATTCGAGTGACCGAACAAGGCGAGATGATTCGCTTCAAGTTTGGTATCCCTGATATTGCTGTACGCTCCTTAGAATTGTACTGCTCTGCTGTTATGGAGGCGTCTTTGATTCCTGCCGAGCTACCGAAAGAGGAATGGCGTGCCATTATGGATGAGATGGCAGAAGTGGGGATGAATCAGTATCGGTCTATTGTTCGTGGTCACGAGGACTTTGTTCCTTACTTTAGAGCAACTACACCTGAACAAGAGTTGGCTAAGTTGCCGTTGGGATCGCGTCCTGCTCGTCGCCGTTCTGATGGCGGAGTTGAAAGTTTGCGGGCCATTCCTTGGATTTTTGCTTGGATGCAAATTCGTCTCATGCTGCCTGCTTGGTTGGGTGCCGAGAGTGCATTACAGCAAGGAGTTGAGTCCGGTAATTTAGAAAAGTTGCGTGAAATGCATAAGAAATGGCCTTTCTTTGGTGCTTACTTAGACATGCTCGACATGGTGTTGGCGAAGGCTGAGCCTGAAATTGCTGAATATTATGAAAAGCGGTTGGTTGGTGAAGAGCTTCAGGGGTTAGGACGCTTGTTACGAGGCAAGCTAAAGCAAGTAAGTGAGCTTGTGAAAATGCTGAAAAAACAAGAGCGCTTAATTGAAGATAATAAAACGATTCGTCAATCTATTGATGTTCGTAACCCTTATATTGATCCACTGCATTATTTACAGGCAGAGCTTTTGTATCGTAGTCGCAAAGACGAAGATAACGCCGAGGTTAATAAAGCTCTAATGATTACCATGGCTGGGATTGCTAGTGGTATGCAAAATACGGGCTAATAGTAAATATGGTTAATAAATGCTCAGTATGAGTAAGAAAAACATAAAAAAAGGCACGTAAATTTGCATAAAGGATGGCTGCTTGGGTATGCTTGGCGGCCATTCAATTTATTAGTATGCAAATGGTGTAATTTTTCATAGTGCTGCCGTGCTTTTTGCACGTTGATGGTGCGCTGTGTCAGTTAGCCTTGCTTATCAGTTAACGCTGTCTTTTGGAGACGTTTATGCGAGTAATATTATTAGGTGCGCCAGGCGCTGGTAAAGGCACTCAAGCTCAATTTATTACAGAAGAGTTTGGTATTCCACAAATCTCTACTGGAGACATGCTGCGTGCCGCCGTGAAAGCAGGAAGCGAAATGGGTTTAAAAGCCAAAGCGGTTATGGACGCAGGTCAGCTTGTTTCAGATGACATTATTATTGGCTTAGTAAAAGAACGCCTAACACAAGATGATTGTGTGAATGGCGCGCTTTTTGATGGCTTTCCTCGTACGATTCCTCAAGCGGATGCTTTAAAAGACGCTGGTGTTAAGATCGATTATGTTGTTGAAATCGATGTTCCAGATGAAGAGATTGTTAAGCGCATGAGTGGACGTCGTGTCCATGAAGCGTCAGGTCGTACATACCACATTGTGTACAACCCGCCGAAAGTAGAAGGTAAGGACGATGTAACGGGCGATGACCTTGTGCAGCGTGCCGATGATACAGAAGAGACTGTTCGTCTTCGTTTAGGTGTTTACCATGATCAAACAGCGCCACTGATTGGTTATTACCAAGATTGGTTAAAATCAGATAGCTCAACGGCTCCTAAGTTCGTCAAGGTTAATGGTATTGGTGATTTGAATGACATTAAGCAAAGTCTTTTAGAATCACTAAAGGCTTAATTACTTCATGTCGGTGATTTTAGCTCTTGATACGTCAACGCCAGCTTGTTCTGTGGCGTTGAACATAAATGGCGCTGTGTTAGAAGATTTTCGCATGGCGCCACGTCTTCATAATGATTTGATTCTTCCTATGGTCGATCAAATTCTAGACCAAGCTGGTATTACCCTGTCAGATCTAGATGCTATCGCATTTGGAAGAGGGCCTGGCTCTTTTACTGGTCTGAGAATAAGTGCGGGTGTTGTGCAGGGGCTTGCCTTTGGTGCTGATTTGCCTGTTATTCCTGTATCGACATTGGCGGCACTATCTCTGGAAGGTTTTCAGAAAACGGGAAAAAATCGTTGGCTGGCTGCACTTGATGCCCGTATGGGCGAAATTTACATGGGTGGTTACACTGTTAATAAAGTGGAAGGCCGCTATGTAATAGAGTCATTGATTGATGAGTGTGTTGTGAAGCCTGAATCCCTAAAAGGTTTTACTGAACACTATAACGGCGTAGGTTCTGGCTGGTGTTATGAAGACATTCTTAGTTCATTAATGCCTGCTGCTCCAGAGTACATATTAACGGACGCTGCTCCTCGAGCAGCGTGTATTGCTGATCTAGCTATGCTTCAATTTCAACAGGGTGCGACGGTATCTTCTTACGAAGCAATACCGACCTATTTGAGAGATGAAATAAGCTGGGAAAAGCAAGCTCCACGGATAGGAAAGCGATAACAAATTATGTTGTGGTATCACATTGTTTTTTTGGCAGTAATACAGGGTCTTACTGAGTTTCTGCCAATTTCAAGTTCTGCTCATTTAATTCTCCCAGCTCAGTTGCTTCATTGGCCAGACCAAGGTTTGGCCTTTGATGTCGCGGTTCATGTTGGCACTTTAATGGCCATCCTTGGCTATTTTAGGAAAGATATTTTTGCCATTGTTGTTGCTTGGTTTGTGTCCCTAAAGACTAGACAGTCTACACCTGAAAGTCGTCTAGCTTGGTGGATCGTGTTAGCTACCTTACCGGCTTGCGCAGCAGGTTTGCTGTTTGATGGCTTTATCAGTACACACTTACGTTCTTTAGAGGTTATTGCGTATACCACTATCGGCTTTGGTGTTTTGCTTTGGTTTTCTGATAAATACGGTACATCGAATAAAACAGAGCGTGATTTCGGTATAAAGAGTGTTCTTTGTATTGGTTTTGCTCAAGCTCTTGCATTAATTCCTGGAACATCACGTTCCGGTATTACCATGACTGCTGCACGCTTTTTGGGATTTGGTCGTGAGTCAGCGGCAAAGTTTTCTTTTCTTCTGTCTATTCCTTTGATTTTAGCGGCTGGTGGTTTAAAGGCGGTTGAGCTGGCGTCATCTAATTTAGCCGTTGATTGGGGAAGTATTCTTGCTGGCGTTATTTTGTCGGCGATAAGTGCTTATTGTTGTATTTATCTGTTCCTAAAATGGCTAAACACGATTGGTTTTTTCCCCTTTTTCATATATCGCCTTGTTCTAGGGTTTATTCTTCTATTTATCGTTTATGTTTTATAAGCGTTTTCCTTTATTCTGTTGTAAAAGTGGCTAAATACATTGCTGGCGGTTTAGATAGCCTACTGCTGTTTTAAAAGTAGGCTGAGCCTATTTTGAGCCTGTTTTATGGTCTTTTTCGGAGAAGTGCCTTTTGCTTAATTCTATTGCTGTAGCAACGATTGATAAGCTGTTAGAGGCTGAGTCTCGTTTATTGTCAAAGTCACTGGATCTTGACTTTCTGCCTTTGCGTGAACCCATTAAGTTTGTTTCTCAATATGATTATCTTCTGCTTAATACACAGGAAGGGCTTGCTGTTGCTAAAACAGGAAAAGGGGCGCCAAAACCTGTTTATGTTGATTTTACCTCTGGTGCAGTTGACCATCGTCGACGCTTTGGCGGTGGTAAAGGGCAGGACATAGCCAAAGCGGTTGGCTTGAATAAACGTGCTAACTTATCTGTGCTTGATGCGACTGCTGGGTTAGGGCGTGATGCGTTCGTTTTAGCGTGTCTTGGTTGCTCTGTTTCATTGTGTGAGCGTGTTGGTTTTGTCAGAGCTATGTTAAAAGATGGTTTATATCGAGCTTCATTCCATTTTGAAGTGGCCGAGATTACAGAGAAAATGCAGCTGCTGGAGACAGATATCACTGCTATAGATAGCAGTACGAAGTTTGATGTTGTGTATTTGGATCCTATGTATCCTCATACTGAAAAATCTTCTGCAGCGGCGAAAAAAGAAATGGCATTCTTTAGAGATTTGATTGGTAAAGATGAGGATGCTGATCGTTTATTGCCTTATGCAATAGCATTAGCTGATTATCGAGTAGTGGTTAAGCGCCCTAAAGGTGCACCTTATTTAAATGACGTCGAACCAACTTACCAATTGGAAGGGAAGTCGGGCCGATTCGACATTTATGTTTCAAAATCTCTTGATAGCTCAGAATAGCAGTCGCAATATTAATAGTGCGGCGGTCTATCTCCATCCTGAATGGGCTGTTGCTGTCGGTAGGATTCTAATTGATTTCCTAATAAAACGAGCTTTTCTTGCATCCGCAACATGTCTTTTTGTTGGCTGACCAAAGCTTGGTTTAAACTATCAATTGTGTCTTCTTGAAATTGTAGTTTGAATTCTAGTTCGTCGATGCGTTGATTGATTTGTGAGGTGTTCATAGATACCTTCTGTGTGTTAACCTTACGAAACTAAATTCGTATTTTATAAGCTATTCTATACAAATATATGATGTAGCTACTGATCATTTTATGTGTAGGGTGGCGTGAAAATTGCTCTAAAATGAAGGTAAGTATTTTACTACTATCTTCTTTCGCTTCACACAGTGATTTAAAAAGAGTTTAGTAATAATATTTATTTATTCACTATATGTACTAATACGGAGTCTATTTTTGTAAGTAGACTCTGCTTCACAATAATATTCAATTTAATAAGAGATATATTTTTATGAATGATCATCAGGATAATGTTTCGCATAACAAAGGGTCTTCTGTTGGTTCAGGTTTGTTTTCCTTGCGCACGTTTATCGTTAGCCTTGTTATTGCTTTAATTGTACCTCTGCTTATTGCGGGCGTCTTGAAAGAAGAAATGGGTACAAACTTCTTAGTGTATTTCGCCTTTATTTTGGTGTCTGTTTATGTTGGTGCTATGGTCAGCCAGGCCAGTTCTGCCGGTTTAGATTCTGAGTCTGATGAAGACGAAGATGATGATCGTGAACAGGGGACGGTTAAGTGGTTCAACTCTTCAAAAGGCTTTGGCTTCTTAACAATGGAAAATGGTGATGATGTTTTTGTTCATTACCGTGCTATTCGTGGTCGTGGTCGCCGTTTCTTGGTTGAAGGTCAACTAGTTCGCTTTTATGTCACTGAAGGTGAGAAAGGCAAACAAGCTGAAAATGTATCTATAATCCGCGGTTAATTTTTCATTCGATTTAAGAGGTATTTATGGCAACGGTAACATTAAAAGGTAATCCTTTTGAAACTGTAGGCTCTCTTCCTGTTTTGGGTTCTGTCGCTCCAGCGTTTGAGCTTGTTAAAACGGATTTGTCTGTCGCTACATTGGCAGACTACCAAGGCGCTAAATTGGTACTAAACATTTTTCCATCTGTTGATACACCGACTTGTGCCATGTCTATTCGTAAATTTAATGAATCTGCGGCAGCATTAAAAGGCGTGAATGTTATTTGCGTTTCTGCTGATCTGCCTTTTGCGGCAGCGCGCTTTTGTGGTGCAGAAGGTATTGATAATGTCGATACTGGTTCTACTTTCCGTTCAACGTTCGGCAAAGATTACGGTCTTGCTTTTGCAACTGGTCCGTTAACTGGTTTGTTGTCTCGTGCAGTTGTGGTGTTGGATGAAAAGGGTTCTGTGATTTATACAGAGCAAGTTGCTGAAACGGCTGATGAGCCTGATTATGAAGCGGCTTTGGCTGTATTGTCGTAATTGATAATGATAAAAAAGGCCGTTTCTGGGTTGATCAGAAGCGGCCTTTTTTTGTCTTTGTAAAAGAGTTTTGGCTCTTAAACCCAGAAAGTTTGGTATTAGTCTTTTTGCATAGCAATAGTATTGGTTGTTCTTTCTACACTATTGTCTTTGTTTAGATAGACTAGTTTTGGTTTGAATTCATCGGCTTGTGCTTCGTTCATTTGGCCGTAAGCGGCAATGATAACTCGATCACCTACTTGTACTTTTCTTGCTGCAGCACCGTTCATTGAGATCGTACCAGACCCTGATTCAGCTAAAATTACGTAGGTGTGGAAGCGCTCGCCATTATCAACGTTATAGATGTCTATTTGTTCGAACTCTCTGAATCCTGCTAGCTCCACTAAGTCTTTGTCTATTGCACAAGAGCCGTCATACCACAGCTCAGCTTGCGTAACGCTGGCCATGTGAAGTTTGCCTTTTAGAAGTGTTATTTGCATGTGTAAAAGTCTCTAATGATATATTTCTGTTTTTGAGTGGCTCGTTAATTCCAAATGAAAGGGCCTTCTTCGTGGCTATTAATGCGCCACCATTGGTCTGGATCTTGGTTGCCTTCCTCTTCCCATCCTTGAAAGTTGCAACGTACTTCACAGTTGAGGGCTTCAAATGCTTGCTTGGCGCAAGCGATATCATCTTCCCAAGGGGTTTTATCTGAGTCAAACCAGATAGAGGTAAAACGTTTTCCTGCCGCTTGTTCTAAAATGGTGACTTCTATTTCATTGTTGTCTACGGCAATCGTTGCTTTGGTGCAGAGTGGCGATGGACTGCTTTTATCTATGAGGGTAAAAGTGCTTTCTAGCCAAGTTATGATTTTCTCTGTCGGGCAGGACAATACATATATTTCAATATCTTCTTGCATCGTTCTAATCCTTCTTATTGATCATGTGATAAATCCTGAGAACGCTCATGGACAAATAGCCAAATAATGTCCATAGCACGCCACAGCCAGCTAGAATTAAGCCAAATAGCGCCATAATCTCTTGGGCAAGAGATTCTACAATGACACGGTCAGCAACCATAAGCATTAGCACACCAAAAACAAACACAAGTCCACCTTGGATCATTTTGATAAGTGCTTGCCTTGGGTTATTTCCCAGTTTCATGGCTAATTTATGTATGGCGTTTTTCATATTGGGTTGAATGAGTGCTCTGCTGTAGGCTACTTATTGTCCGACTCACCTTTAGTAAAGAGGTTTTCAAGTATACGAGCGTAAATGGTTGAAAGGTGGTTTAAGCTTTCAGCGTCTATACACTCATTAATTTGATGGATTGTAGCGTTAATAGGGCCAAGCTCTACAACTTGTGTTCCCATTTTTGCGATAAAACGGCCATCAGAAGTGCCGCCCGAAGTAGATAGTTCAGGGGTAATGTTGACGGTAGTTTGCACTGCTTCAACAATGGCATCAACCAATTCGCCGGGACGAGTTAAGAATGGTAAGCCATTATAGGTCCACTCGATGTCGTAGCGTAAGTTATGCTTATCTAGGATCTCAAGTACACGAAGTTTAAGTGCACCGAAGTCCAGCTCAGAAGAAAAACGGAAGTTAAACTGCGCATTCAGTTTGCCTGGGACAACATTGGTAGCGCCTGTGCCAGATTGAATGTTGGATATTTGAAAGCTGGTTGGTGGGAAAAAATCATTACCATTGTCCCAATGAGCATTTGCCATTTCATCAAGTGCTGGTGCAGCTAGGTGAATAGGATTTTCTGCCAAATGAGGGTAAGCAACGTGGCCTTGCTTTCCGTATACAGTTAAGTCACCGCTGAATGAGCCGCGGCGACCATTTTTTATGATATCGCCAAGTGTTTTGGTGCTGGAAGGTTCGCCAACAATACACCAATCGACCTTTTCCTCTCGTGCGATGAGCGCATCAACAACACGGGTGGTGCCATCGACAAATGGTCCTTCTTCATCGCTAGTGATCAAAAAAGAAATTTGCCCCTGATGATCAGGATGTTTGGCTACAAAATCTTCTACCGCAGTAACCATAGCTGCAAGGCTACCTTTCATGTCAGCGGCGCCACGTCCAAACAGCATACCATCTACAATACACGGAGAAAACGGCGGTACTTTCCATTCGCTTTCTGGGCCTGTTGGAACAACATCAGTGTGACCTGCGAAGCAAAGGTTTGGTCCAGAGGTTCCGCGTTTAGCGTAGAAGTTTTTTACTTCTCCGAAGGGCATGTATTCAATTTCGAAACCGATTTTTTTTAATCGCTCTATCATTAGATCCTGACAGCCAGCGTCTTCTGGTGTCACTGAAGGACGAGAAATGAGGTCTATGGCAAGTTTTAGTGTAGGGGACAAGTCTGACATTCTTTACCTTTGTGTTGGTTTTCGCTACCTTATAGAAGATACTGTTACTATAACAGGAGATTCAGATAAAGGTGGTCTTATGAAGTTAGGTGTTGTTGTTTTTTTAGGGTTGATTTCTGCTGGTTGTAGTCTTTTTGCGCCGCCTGTTCATCAAGAGTCGTACTTTGTTCCTGTGATACGTTCTGATACTTCAACCTCTGGTTATGTACCAACCGTAGCCCCAGCAGTACAGAGAAAAGAAAGACCTAGAATTTATACGCCTGCTTTTAACTAAAGTAGTTTTTCTGCGTATTCTTCGCTTTTAAAACCGAGCAAATATTCTGACTCTTTTAGCCTCAATAAAGGTCGCTTAATAATAGATGGCTGAGCAAGCATTATGTTAACTGCTTTTTCATTGTCTATTGTGTTTTTTACTTCATCGTCTAGCTTTCGCCATGTAGTGCCGCGTTTGTTAATGACGTTTTCCCAGCCTAATAAATCTATCCATGCTTTGGCCATTGTTTCATCTACGCCGGCTTTTTTGTAGTCATGGAAGTGGTATTCAATATTATTTTCATCAAGCCAGCGAAAGGCTTTCTTCATGGTGTCGCAGTTTTTAATGCCAAATATAGTAATCATTGTATGTTCCGTTAAAGGCCATTTTGATGCAATCAAAATGGCCTTTTGGGTTTGGTTGTTAGTTATGTGCGTGCAGCGCTTCGTTTAGCTCTATAGCGGTCTTGTTCGTTTTGCATTCAATTGCGCCAGAAGCAGAGTTGCGACGGAATAAAAGGTCTGATTGGCCAGAAAGATCGCGAGCCTTCACGGTTGATACAACTTGGTTGTTTTCATCCAAAACAGCGACTTTTGATCCAGCAGTGATATAAAGACCGGATTCAACGATACAGCGATCGCCAAGACCAATACCAATTCCTGCATTCGCACCGATCAAGCATTTCTCGCCAACAGCGATGACGATATTACCGCCACCAGACAATGTGCCCATAGTAGAACAGCCGCCACCAAGGTCAGAGCCGTTTCCTACAACAACGCCAGCAGAAATACGCCCTTCAACCATGCTGTTGCCTAGTGTGCCTGCATTGAAGTTTACAAAGCCTTCATGCATGACTGTTGTGCCTTCTGCTAAATGAGCGCCTAAGCGAACGCGAGCAGCATCACCAACTCGAATCCCTGTAGGAACGATGAAATTCAACATTTTAGGGAACTTATCAACACTGAATACTTCGATGGTGCGTCCTTCCATGCGAGCGCTTAGCTGGCGATCAGCTAATTCGCGAACGTCGATAGGACCTTCGCTTGTCCATGCGGTATTGATTAATAGACCAAACATACCGTCTAGCACAGTGTTGTGAGGTGTAACTAAGCGATGCGAGATTAGTTGAAGCTTTAGGTAAACTTCAGCAGGGCTTGTTGGTGCTTCGTCACTGGCTAGAACACAAAGAATCACAGGCTTAGTAGAGGCTTTTAGGCGAGAAGCTAATTCTGCTTGCTCGATATTGCCGGCTTTTAGAAGGCTCATGTGTAAGCGGTTTAGATCGCTTTCATCTAATGCCAGCGTGCAGTTACCGCCTTCGTAATTTGTGCTTTCTAAAATGGCGTCAAGCGTACTTTTTTCTACATTTACGCTTGGTGTTGGGTAGAAAACTTCTAGCCAGTTGCCTTCTTTATTTTGTGCTCCGATACCAAGTCCGAATGCGAAAATTGTGTTACTCATGTCTATTCTCCAACTGAGTTGTTTAACTAAAGGGGGGGGTAAGGGTTATCGGCGACTGAGGAAGCTTCTGATTCTTTTTGCTGCCTCAACGCACTCAGATTCTTCAGCAACTAAGGCCATGCGTACATGGCGACTGCCAGGATTATGACCATTGTCTTCTCTGCCTAAATAGCTGCCGGGCAAGACTAAAACGGACTCTTCTTGATATAGCGAGGTGCAAAACTCTTCATCTGTCATGTTTAATTCAGGCCAAAGGTAAAAGCCGGCCTCGGGTTTAGATATCGGCATTACTGGCGATAATATTTCTAAAACGGAGTCAAATTTGCGAGTGTATATTTGGCGATTTTTGATCACATGCTCTTCATCATTCCAAGCGGCAATGGAGGCGTCTTGATGATGGATCGGCATGGCACACCCTTGATAGGTGCGATACAACAAAAATGGCTTAAGAATAGAGGCATCACCAGCGACAAAACCTGATCGAAGGCCGGGCAAATTAGAGCGCTTCGACAGAGACTGGAATATTAGGCAGTGCTTATAATCTGTGTGACCCAGTTTATCGCAGGCTTCTAGTAAGCCCAGAGGTGGTTGGTCACCAAAGTAGATCTCTGAATAGCATTCATCTGCCACAATGGTGAAATTAAAGGTTTTGGCTTTTTCTATTAGGTAAGCGTATTCCTCTAGTGTCGTAATGCTGCCACTTGGGTTGTTGGGCGAGCAGACAAACAGTACTTCACACTGTTGCCACACCTGATCACTAACTTCTTGGTAATTTACTCTGTAGTTTGTTTCTGCTCCACAGGGTAGGAAGTGTAGGTTTGCTCCAGCAAGTATCCCTGCACCTTCATAAATTTGATAAAACGGGTTTGGGCTGACGACAAGAGCGTTCTGTTTTTCACCAACCAGTGTTTGTGTGATAGCAAACAGTGCTTCACGGGTTCCTGTTACTGGCAGGATTTCAGTGTCCGGGTTAAGCGCTTTGAGGTTAAAGCGTTTAGTCGCCCAATTGCTAATTGCCTGTCTAAGAGGGAGTTCCCCCTTTGTACTTGGGTACTTGCTTACGCCAGCTAAGCTTTTAGCTAGGGTGTCTAAAACAATCGCAGGTGCTTCGTGTTGAGGCTCGCCAATGGTTAATTTAATCAATGGCTTTTCTGGATTTGGTGTTAACCCTTCTATTAGCTCTGCGAGCTTCTGAAATGGGTATGGGTGCAAAGAATGTATAAGAGGGTTCATTTGTCTTTAGTCCATTGCTTGAGAGAAACGATCTATTTTCTCTTTTAAAAGGTCGCAGATAGTATTCATGTCATCAGGGGCTGTAATTAGATCACCATTTTCATCCGTGATGTAAAAGGTGTCTTCTACTCGTTCGCCTAAAGTGGCGATTTTAGCCTTGTGTAACATGATGTTGTGGTTCATAAAAAACTGTCCAACTAACGCCAATAGCCCCGGTCTGTCTGGAGCGGTTATTTCGAGTGCCGACCATACTTCTTCTGGTTGGCTAACAAAATGAGCGGTTGAAGGAGAGTTAAATATTTTCAAAATTCTTGGTGTATGGCGTTGTACTACGCTTTCAAACATAGATGGGGTTTCTAATTGCTCCATCAAAGTTTTGCGAATTAGTGTGATGCGTTCTTTGTCTAAATGCAGGTTAGCGTCGTTGTCATTACTGTCCATCACGACGAAGCTATCTAAACTGTAGTTGTCGCTAGTATGGCTTATTTTTGCATCTAAAATGGTTAGGCCTAATTGCTCAAAGGTAGCGGCGGTTACGGCAAAGAGGTGTTTACTGATTGGGGTGTAGATAAATATTTTACTGGCGCCAGAGAAATTGCGTCCACCCAGAGGTGTGATGGCAATGAGAGGTTTGTCGCTAGGGCGATGACGTATAATGGCTTCTGTGTTCCAGGCAATTTCGTCACCGTTTGAGCGAATGAAATATTCCTCTTCAATGGTTTCCCATATGTTTTCTGCTTCCACGATATCAACGTTGCGTTCAATGATGATCTCTAAAGCGCGTTGTTTGTGCTCATCGCTGATCATGTCTGCGTCGATTGGGAAATCTAGGCCGCGACGGAGAGCGCGTTTGGTTTCCAAATAAAGTTGGCGCATCAATGACGCGCGCCAGCTGTTCCACATCGTTGGGTTGGTCGCGTTGATGTCGGCAACGGTGAGGATAAATAAATAATCTAGATGTTCTTGGTCTTTGACGTAGCTAGCAAATTCCCAGATAACTTCTGGATCGGATATGTCTTTGCGTTGAGCTGTCACAGACATAAATAGGTGGTTTCGCACCAACCAGACAACCAATTCAGTATCTCTTTTGGATAGACCATGGCGTTCGCAGAAAGCTTGAGCATCGACACAACCTAGTTCTGAATGATCACCACCGCGACCTTTTGCTATATCGTGATATAAACCCGCTATGTACAGTAACTCGACTTTTGCTATATGTCGAATCGCCTGGGCCGAAATCGGGAACTTTTGTTTAAATTCGGGTAGCCAAAGGCGGCGTAAGTTTTCAACAAGTTGTAGTGTGTGCGCATCAACCGTATAAATATGAAACAAATCGTGTTGCATCTGGCCTATGATGGCTCCGAACTCGGGTAAGTAGCGGCCCAGTAGTCCGAGGTGTTTCATTGATCTTAATATGCTTGTTAGTCTGTATCGACTGGCAATGATGTCGAGGAACAGGTCTGTATTAATTTTGTCGTTTCTAAAGTCGTCGTCAATCAAGTCTAAACTGTCGCGAAGTTGTCGCATGGTGTTGGCTCGAATGCCTTTTATGTTCTCATACTCTCCATATAAAACGTACAGTTCGAGCATGCTGGAGGGCGTGTCGTTGAATAGTGACGCTGAGCGTGCTTCAAGTTGTCCATTGGCAATTTGAAAGTGATCATTGATGATTTCTACCGTATTGACTGCATCGTTTGCTAAGAAAGATTCTTCGAAGTGCTGAAGTAGTAAATCATTTAGTTGTTGGATAGCGGCAACACTCTGATAATAGCCTTGCATGAAACGTTCAACGTTGCGCTTCAAGTCATCATCATCAAAACCAAATAATTTGGTTAGGGTGCGTTGGTGATCAAAAAGTAAGCGGTCTTCTTTGCGTCCTGCGACCATGTGAAGAGCCCAGCGGACTCGCCAGAGATGGCTAACAGCGCCTTTTATTTGTATATATTCATCTTCTGATAAAAACTCTTTTTCGATAAGGGCGCTAAGTCTATGAGTATGTAAGTGGCGTTTAGCAACCCAGTCGATTACTTGCATGTCTCTTAGTCCGCCAGGGCATTCTTTTAGGTTGGGTTCTAGGTTGTATGCGGTATTTTGGTATTTTGCGTGGCGCTGTTTTTGCTCAGCTAGTTTGGCCTGATAGAAAGAGTGGCCATCCCACATTTGTGAGATATCAACATGCAATTTAAGTGTCGCTAATAGATCATCTGGGCCAATCAGTGTGCGCGATTCGATTAGATTTGTGATAACTGTGATGTCTTTCGCGGCCATTTCTGTAGATTCATCAATGGTTCGGACGCTATGGCCGACATCTAAATTGATATCCCAGAGGAAGGTGATGAATGCCTCTATTTTATCTTTTGGAGCTAATGTTTCATTTTCGATTAAGATCAGCAAATCTATGTCTGATTTTGGATGCAGTTCTCCGCGACCGTATCCGCCAACTGCAACAAGACTGACATGAATTTCGTTGTTTAACCCCTTCGATATCCATGCGGCCTGCATGATTTCGTCATAGAAACAAGATAGACCTTTAACGAGTTTTTCAATGGGGTATAGAGAATGAAAAAGATCATTATAGCTGTTGGTTTTTTCTTCAATAATGGCTTTGTAGCGGGGAATCGAACAACCCGTTTTGGAAAGTTCGTTTTTTTCTTCCGTTGTCAGTAGTGGCGGAGCGTCTGGAAAAGCAGGGAAGTCCATACAAAAGCCTCGAAGAATGAATCGTTGTTGTTGGTGTTTGTGAAGTAAACTGTTAATTAAGTAAGCGTGTGTTAACTCGCTTCTCTTATGAGAAGCGAGTCTCTTCTGGTCGACGTGTTAGCACTTCAACGCCATCAGCTGTAACGAGCAAAGTGTGTTCGTATTGTGCAGATAGTCGTCCGTCTTTGGTTTTTGCAATCCAATTGTCTGGGCCTGAATGTTTAACTTGTTTCTTGCCAGCGTTGATCATGGGTTCGATAGTCAGAGTCATACCTTCTTCCAGCATGACGCCTGTGCCTGGCGTACCGTAATGGGCAACTTGAGGTTCGCCGTGAAAAGTCGTTCCAACGCCGTGCCCGCAATACTCTTCAACTACAGAGTAGTGGTGTTTGTGCGCATAGGCTGAAATGGCTGCGCCAATGTCGCCTAAGCGAGCGCCTGGTTTGACCATATCAATGGCGATATAAAGCGCCTCTTGCGTGACTTTAGCAAGTCGTTCTGCGTGAGGAAGAGCTGGGCCTGCAAAAAACATTCTGCTGGTATCACCATAATAGCCATCTTTAATAATGGTGATATCAATATTGACTACATCGCCTTTCTTTAGCGCTTTATCGTTTGGGATTCCGTGACAGATGACATCATTAACAGAGGTGCAGCAAGACTTAGGGAAGCCATGGTAGTTTAAAGGTGCTGGAATGGCGCCTTGTTCTTTAATGATGTAATTGTGAGCAATAATATCTATCTGCTCAGTTGTCACACCAGGAACCACAAATTCTTCCAGCATAACTAAAACGTCAGCGGCTAATTTTCCTGCTGTACGCATGCCCTCTAGATCACTAACGTCTGTGAAACGTGTTGACGCTGGGCGCGGAGTCCAACTAGGCGCGTCAATGCGACCATCTTTGGTTAATGCTTCAACTTTTTGTAAGATTTCGTTGCTCATAATTCACGTGTCTTAATTTGGTTTATGTCTACATAGAAACTGGTTTGCGAGATATTCTACATGACTTAAGCAGTAGAATCGCCTCTCTAAATGAAAAAAACGTGTAGATGGTGAAACGTAAAAAATATGTTTGGGTCTTTTGGTTTTTGGTTAAATGTGGTATAAAACGCCGGCTTATAGGGCTTGTGCTCAAAATAAGTGATAATTACTTAAATCAACGATCTTGCCGCTACTAAAGAAAGTGTCTTGGGTGTCTTAGGTTGCTTTAAACCTTATTTGACTGACGCTTTTAGCTGGTAAGCATAAACAACCCAAATTTAAAGGATAGTAAAATGCCTACAGTTTCTATGCGCGACCTATTATTGGTTGGTTCACACTTCGGTCACCAAACTCGTTACTGGAACCCAAAAATGAAGCCTTTCATTTTCGGTGCTCGTAACAAGATTCACATCATTAACCTTGAGCACACTGTTCCAGCTCTTAATAATGCTCTTGAGCTTGTTAAAAAAATGGCTGAAAACAAGAATAAGGTTTTGTTTGTTGGTACTAAGCGTGCTGCATCTAAAACGATTAAAGAGCAAGCTGCTCGCTCTGGTATGCCATACGTTAACCACCGTTGGTTAGGTGGTATGTTGACTAACTACAAAACTATTCGTGCATCTATCAAGCGTCTACGTGAGCTTGAAACACAAATGTCCGATGGTACTTTCGATAAGCTGACCAAAAAAGAAGCTTTGATGCGTACTCGTGAGCTTGATAAATTAGAGCTTTCTATGGGTGGTATCAAGGATATGGGCGGCCTTCCTGATGTAATGTTCGTAGTTGACGTTGATCATGAACGTATCGCAATCAAAGAAGCTAACAAATTAGGTATTCCTGTTATCGGTATCGTTGATACTAACAGTAATCCAGATGGTGTTGATTACATCATCCCAGCTAACGATGACGCGATTCGCGCTGTTCAGTTGTACGTTGGTGCATTTGCTGATGCTGTTCTAGAAGGTCGTAATGCGACTGCAGGAACTGCTGATGAATTCGTTGAAGTAAGCGAAGCTACTGAAGCGTAAGCAAACTTTCTAGTTTGTTCTGGTTTCTAAAGGGAGGTTTCTTGCCTCCTTTTTTAAATTTGAATTGGTATAAAGAGGATTTAACATGGCCGCAGTATCTGCAGCATTGGTAAAAGAGCTACGTGATCGTACTGGCCTAGGCATGATGGAGTGTAAAAAAGCACTTGTCGCTGCTAACGCTGACATCGAAGTGGCTATCGAAGAGCTACGTAAATCAAGTGGTATGAAGGCAGCTAAAAAAGCAGGTCGTACTGCAGCTGAAGGTACAATCATTATACGTGTAGCTGATGATTCATCTTATGGCGTCTTGGTTGAAATCAATTCTGAAACTGACTTTGCTTCTCGTGACGAAGGTTTCATTTCTTTCGCTAATAAAGTGGCTGATGTTGTTTTTGCAACAAAAGAAACTGACATGGCAAAAGTGATTTCAGGCGAAATGCTTGAAGCTCGTGAAGCTTTGGTTCAAAAAATTGGTGAAAACATTACACCTCGTCGTGCTGTTATCATTGAAGGTGGTTTGGTAGGTGGTTACCTTCACGGTAATGGTCAAATCGCTGTCTTGACTCAGTTAGAAGGCGGTGATGCGGAATTAGCTAAAGATGTGTCTATGCACGTTGCTGCTGTAGCTCCTCGCGTTGTTCGTGGTGAAGATATGCCTGCTGAAGCTCTTGAAAAAGAAGAAGAAATTGTTCGTGCACAGCCAGACATGGCTGGTAAACCAGCAGAAATCGTTGATAAAATGATTGTTGGTCGTATGAAGAAATTCTTGGCTGAAAACAGCTTGACTGAACAGCCTTTTGTTAAGAATCCAGAAATAAAAGTTGGTCAGCTTGTTAAAGATGCTGGCGCAACAGTGACTTCTTTCATTCGCCTTGAAGTGGGTGAGGGTATTGAGGTTGCTGAAGTAGATTTTGCAGCAGAAGTAGCAGCACAACTTAAAGGTTAATTCCTAGTTGTAATGTCTTGCAAAAAAAAGGGGCAGCTTGACTGCCCCTTTTTATGAAAGACAACTGCATGAGTGTCGGCTACATTAGCCTCAATTACTCAAGATATGAAATCATTGCCGGAGGTTGATATGCCAAAAGAAAAGAGTCCAAAATACAAAAGAATTTTGCTTAAGTTGAGTGGCGAAGCCTTAATGGGCGATGAGTCCTTTGGTATTGACCCTAAAGTGTTAAATCGCATTGCGTTAGAAATAGGGCAATTGCGTGGCATTGGCGTTGAAGTAGGTATCGTTATTGGTGGCGGTAATTTATTCCGTGGTCAAGCCTTGAGCCAAGCTGGCATGGATCGTGTGACTGGCGACCATATGGGGATGCTGGCGACGGTTATGAATGCATTGGCAATGCGAGATGCATTAGAGCGTGCCAATATTGCAACACGTGTAATGTCGGCTATTACTATGACAGGAATAGTTGAACCTTATGACAGACGTCGTGCTATGCGACTAATGAAAGAGGGGGATGTGCTTATTTTCTCTGCTGGTACAGGGAATCCTTTCTTTACAACAGACTCTGCTGCTTGTTTGCGTGGCATTGAGATTGATGCTGATGTTGTATTGAAAGCAACGAAAGTGGATGGTGTTTATTCTGCTGATCCAATGAAAGATCCTGCTGCTGTGAAATATGATACATTGGGTTACGATGAAGTGCTTGAAAAGCAACTAGGTGTTATGGACTTAACTGCCATTTGCTTGACTCGTGACCATGCTATGCCAATACGCGTATTTAATATGAATAAGCCCGGAGCCTTGGTTAATATCATGGTTGGTGGCAGTGAAGGTACACTGATTAAGTGAGGAAATTATGATTAACGAAATTCTTAAAGACGCAGAAGACCGTATGGGTAAAGCAGTAGCTTCTGTTGAATCTGCGTTTAAAAAAATCCGTACAGGTCGTGCGCATCCAAGTATATTAGATTCAGTTAAAGTAAATTATTACGGCTCTGAAACACCATTAAGCCAAGTGGCCAACATTACGGTTGAAGATGCGCGTACATTGGGTATATCTCCTTGGGAAAATAACCTAGTACCAGAGATTGAAAAAGCCATTATGAAATCTGACCTTGGCTTAAATCCAGCGACAAACGGCAACCTTATTCGAATTCCTATGCCTGCTTTGACTGAAGAAACGCGTAAGAATTATTTTAAACAAGCGAAAAATGAAGCAGAAAATGGTCGTATTTCCATTCGTAATATTCGCCGTGATGCTAACAGCAATTTGAAAGACCTAGTGAAAGAAAAAGAGATTTCCGAAGACGATGATCGTCGTGGACAAGATCAAGTTCAAAAAATTACTGACAAGTATGTTGCTCTGGTTGAAGAGCGTCTTGCTGCAAAAGAAAAAGACTTGATGGAAATCTAACGGAAGAAGCGAGCTTTTGAGCTCGCTTTTTTTGTTGACTAAGGTAATGCTATGTCTGAAATAGATGGCGCTGATAGTGATTCAGTAGTCGTGCCTCATCATATTGCGATTATTATGGATGGCAATAATCGCTGGGCAAAGAAAAAACATCTTCCGAGCATTGCAGGTCATACTGCAGGCGCTTCCGCGGTTCGCCGTGTAGTCGAAGCCTCAGCTAGATCGGGTGTTAAAGTGCTAACGCTGTTTGCATTTTCAAGTGAGAATTGGAAGCGTCCAAAGATGGAAGTGGATGGTTTGATGAAGTTGTTTATGCGTTCTTTGAAAAAAGAGCTGAAGCGACTTAATGAACATAAAATCCGGCTTCGAGTAATTGGGGACTTGTCTGGCTTTAGCAAAGGTCTTCGAGAGCAGATTGAAAGTACGGAAGACGCTACAAAAGACAATAATCAGATGACGTTGGTTATTGCTGCTAATTATGGTGGTCGTTGGGATATTGCTGAAGCGGCTAAAAAAGTTGCTGAGCGAGTTGCTGCTGGTGAATTGTTGGCAGAAGAAGTTAATGAATCTTCTCTGGCGGAGCACATGCAATTGGCTGATTTACCCTCTCCGGATTTGTTGATTCGTACTTCAGGAGAAGAGCGGATTAGTAACTTCATGCTTTGGCAAACAGCGTATTCTGAGTTTGTCTTCCTTCCGGTATTGTGGCCGGATTTTGATCAACAACATTTTGATGAGGCAATTCAAACTTATCAAAACCGTCAACGTCGTTATGGTGGTCGATAACCATGTTACTCCCCCGAATTCTTAGTGCCATTGTTATGGCTGTTCTATTTATCTGCGCCGTTTTTGTTTTGGATGTTTCTAGCTTTGTTTTCGCAATGGCGGTAGTTGTTGTGTTGGCTGGTTGGGAGTGGGCTAGACTGTCAGGTGTACGAAGTCAATTAGGGCGTTTTGCCTTCGCAGTGATGATAGCCGCGATATGTGTCGTTGTTTTTAATAGAGATTGGCAGGATGCCGCACTTTCTGTGAGCCCAATTTTATGGGGCCTTGCTTTGTTTTGGGTGATTCGGTACCCGTCCCTTTTAGTGTGGAAGTTTAAACTAAGCCGCTTAGTATTTGGTGCTTTTGTGTTAGTGACGACTTGGTCTGCTTTGGCTGTATTGAGACAGTCTGCTGAGTTTGTTGTTTGGGTGTTGCTTCTTATGGGATTGATTTGGGGGGCTGATACGGGGGCCTATTTTGCCGGACGTGCTTTTGGTAAAAGGAAGCTGGCACGCTTTGTTAGTCCAGGTAAATCATGGGAAGGTGTAATTGGTGGTTTGCTGCTCACTCAAGTTGGTTTGGCTGTTTTTGCCGGATTAAGTGATTTCTCGTTTAATTATTGGTTGGTATTGGCTGTAATTGGCTTTGTTACGTCGTTTGTCTCTGTGTTGGGAGATTTGACTGAAAGTCTATTTAAGCGTCATGAGGAACTGAAAGATTCAAGTCATTTAATCCCCGGCCATGGTGGCGTTATGGATCGTGTGGATAGTCTAACAGCCGCCGCTCCTATTTATGTGTTGTTGCTTAGTTTGGTGGGATGGCTTTGATGCAAGGCATTTGTCTTTTGGGGGCGACAGGATCTATTGGTCAAAGTACCTTAGATATTATTGCTCAACACCCAGAGAAATTTTCTTTGGTAAGTGCGTCCGCTAATGAAAGTGTGGATAAAATGGCGGATATATGTCGTCGTTTTAATCCGCAGCGTGTTGTTATGGGGTCGCAAAAGGCGCGGGATGAATTGGCGAGAAAGTGCCAAGATTTGACTGTGTCTTTTGAGTGGGGAGAAGAAGCTTTGGATAGTATTGCTGCTGATTCTTCTGTCGATCAGGTAATGGCTGCCATTATGGGGTTTGCTGGATTGAGGCCTACATTGGCTGGTATTCGCGCTGGTAAGCGAACTTTGCTTGCTAACAAAGAGTCCTTGGTGACAGCCGGAAAGCTTTTTATGGATGAGGTGGCTCGTAATAACGTTGTTTTGTTGCCAATAGACAGTGAGCATAATGCTATTTATCAGAGTTTGCCTCAGACGGCCAATGGTGCACATAAAATAGATGTCGCAAATATTATTTTAACGGCCTCTGGTGGACCATTCAGATCTTGGTCTATTGAAGATATGGCGAGCGTTACACCAGAGCAAGCCTGTAAACATCCGAACTGGTCAATGGGGCAGAAAATATCCATCGACTCTGCAACGCTAATGAATAAAGGGTTAGAGCTCATAGAAGCGTGTTGGTTATTTGATGTGACACCAAACGAGGTGGAGGTCGTTGTTCACCCAGAAAGTATTGTGCATTCTATGGTGTCTTATATTGATGGGTCTGTTATCGCACAGATGGGAAACCCTGATATGAAAATTCCTATCGCTTATGGCATGAGTTGGCCACAACGTATTGAAACGAATGTGTCTCCTTTGAGCTTGGTGGGCGTGGGTCGTTTAAATTTTGAGTCTCCAGATTTAGAGCGTTTTCCTAATCTAAAATTGGCTGCAGATGCTTGGTTTATGGAAGGCACGGCGATGGCGGTATTGAATGCGGCGAACGAAGTGGCTGTTTCGGCTTTTTTAAACCGTAAAATTAGCTTTCTTGATATCGCTCGTTTGAATGAAAGGGTGCTAATGTCTGCTGATATCCATGCTGTTAATACGATAGATGATGTTTTTGAGGCGGATCTTTACTCTCGTCGTCTGGCATTGGACCTAATTTCTGGCGGTAGTTTTTCATGATATTGAATATTCTTTCTATTGTTGTTTCCCTTGGCCTTCTCATAACATTTCATGAGTTTGGGCATTACTTTGTTGCGCGCCGTTGCGGTGTGAAGGTACTGCGTTTTTCAGTCGGTTTTGGTAAGCCTATTTACCGTTATGTTGGTAAGACTGGTACCGAGTTTACTTTGGCGATGATTCCGCTTGGTGGTTATGTTCGCATGCTTGATGAGCGTGAAGGGGATGTTCCTGAGTCGTTGAAGAATCAAACATTCAATTGTAAGACTGTGTGGCAGCGCATTGCGATTGTTGCTGCAGGTCCAGTTGCTAATTTTATATTAGCGATTGCTATTTACGCCCTTGTTGCTTTGCTTGGTGTGCAGTCTATTGCTCCGAAAGTAGGTGATGTTGATCAGCAATCTCCCGCTTCTCAAACTCAAATTCAGTCTGGTGACGAGCTTATTTCTCTTGCCGGTGACTCTGTTACCTCATGGGATGATGTAAATTTAGTGTTAGCAGGCTTGATCGGTAAAACAGGAACCATTATCGTTCGTTATCAATCAGAGGGTGGCGGTTCTTTACATGAAGAAACGATAGATTTAAATCGCTGGTTGGTTGGTGATGAGCCAAATAATTTGATCAGAGCGTTTGGGTTTCAACCATGGCAACCCACTGTCATTCCTATTATTGCTCAGGTCGTTGATGATGGTGCTGGCTTTACAGCGGGATTTGAGCCTGGTGATGAAATTTTATCGATTGATGGCCAGTCAGTTGTGAGTTGGCAGCAGGTTGTTGCATCGGTACAAAGTAGCCCTAATCAAGCGCTGAGTATGAAAGTTCAGCGTAAACAAGATGTCATCAATTTGACATTGTTGCCAAAGTACATGGAAAGGGACGGCAAAGTGATAGGCTATGCTGGACTGGCCGTTGTTCCGCCTGTATGGGATGAAAGCCTTATTAGGGAGCGACGGTATGGTGTATTTGAGGCTTTATCTTATGGTGTTGAACAAACCCATAAAATGGTATCTTTGACCGTTTCCTCTATTGGGAAAATGTTACAAGGGTTGATTTCAGTGGATAATTTATCCGGGCCGATAACGATTGCTAAAGTAGCAAGCGCGTCGGCGGATTCCGGAGTGCAATCTTTTTTGAAATTTATGGCGTACCTCAGTGTGAGTTTGGGGGTGCTTAATTTATTGCCTATTCCGATGTTAGATGGTGGGCATTTGGTCTTTTTTGGCATTGAAGCGATTCGACGTAAGCCTGTATCTGAACGAGTTCAGGGATTGGCTTATCGCGTTGGCGCTTCGCTTTTATTTGCTTTAATGGCTGTTGCCATTTTTAATGATATTGCCCGCTTGTAGAGAGGTATATGTGAAAGTCGTTTCAGCTGTATTGTTGGCTTTAATAAGCGTGCAGAGTTTTGCAAAAACGGTAGAAGATGTTCGTATTGATGGGTTGGTTCAAATGCCCTCAGCAAGAGCCTTTGATGTTATTGGATTTAGTGAAACAGAGTCCTATGACTCTGCTAAAGTTTATCAAGCAATTACTGCTCTTTTTAACACGGGTTACTTTAGTGATATTGATGTTTATGAAGACAGTAATGTGTTGGTGTTTGATGTTGAAGAGCGTCCTTCAATAGGTAATTTAACCATTGAAGGAAACGAGCTAGTCAAGACAGAAGACTTGGAAAGAGGTCTTAAGTTATCCGGTTTAGAAATCGGTGAAATTTATAAACCAGAAACACTTAATCAAATTGTTCAAGAACTGCAACGTCAGTATTACGCACTGGGCCGCTATAGCGCCAAAGTGGATATCAAGGTTGATGAAATGCCTCGTAACCGTACGGGAATTGTGATCAATATTGATGAAGGTGATACAGCCAAGATTGTCCATATTAATATCGTCGGGAATAAAGCGTTTGATCAGGAAACACTAACAAACGACTTTGAATCTAGTGAAACGGGGTCTTGGAATCCTTTCAGTTCCGCTGATGAATACGCAAAAGCGAAAATTGAAGGTGATATTAATACTCTTAAAAGCTTTTACTTAGATAAAGGTTATTTGGATTTTAATGTTGTTTCTAGCCAAGTCAGTCTATCTGCTGATAAGCGCGATGTTTATATCGTTATTAATGTTGATGAGGGTGAACCGTACACTATAAACAAGGTTTCGTTAAGTGGCAGCTTACCTATTTCAGAAGATCGAGTTTGGTCAAAAATCACTCAAAAAACAGGCGACGTGTTTTCACGTAGCGAGGTTACTTCGATAATTGAAGGAATTTCCACAGAGCTTGGGGATCATGGTTATTTATTTACCAATGTGAATGTTATTCCTGAAAAATTTGATGATCATACGGTAAATTTGAGTTACCAAATTGCACCAGGGCCAAAAGTGTACGTTCGTCGAATTACCTTTAGTGGCAACAGTGAAACACAAGATGAAGTATTGCGTCGTGAAATGACACAATTTGAAGGTGCGCTTGCTACTCATTCAAAAATACAATCCTCTAAACGCCGTATTGAACGTCTAGGTTTTTTTAGTAGTGTTGATTTAAGGACTCGCCCTGTTGCGGGTACTTCGGATCAAGTTGATCTGGATGTGGTTGTACAAGAGCAGGCTTCAGGAAGTATTCAAGCAAGCATCGGCTACTCTCAAGAAGATGGTACGGTACTTGGTTTTGGTATTTCTAAACGTAACTTTTTAGGTACAGGTAATAAGCTATCTTTTAACGCGCAACGTACCAATCAAACACAAGATTATTCGATTAGTTATGATAACCCGTACTTTACTGTAGATGGCGTGAGTCGTGGTTTCCAAGTTTTCTATAAAACCAGTGATCATGCCGATGATGATGTGGAAGATTACGACTTAGACGAAATTGGTGTAGGTGTTAACTATGGCTACCCTATTTCGGATACCCAGCGTTTATCCTTTGGTATGACGGTAAAAGAAAGTACGGTGAAATTGGGTTATGACCCATCCAATGAAACAAAAGACTATGTCGATACTCACGGTGATAACTACGATGATGTTATTGCAAGCTTAACTTGGAGTGACAGTGATTTAGTGGGTGGGGTATTGCCCACGGATGGTTATTCAACGAGAGCCACATTAGAGGTATCGCTTCCTGTAGGTGACCAACAATATACTAAGTTAGGATTAACTTCGCAGCGTTACTGGAACCTAACAGACTCTAGTTTGTGGTTGTTCCGTCTAAAAGGCCGTCTCGGATATGGCAAAGGATATGGCGATACAGACACGCTTCCTTTCTTTGAAAACTATTTTGCTGGTGGGTCATACTCTGTAAGAGGGTATGGATCTTCATCGTTAGGGCCTAAAAACTCTTATGATGCTGGGTCCACTAATAGTAGTTCCGCACTAGGTGGTAACATCTTAATGACAGGGACAGCGGAGCTGATTTTCCCATTACCAATGGTTGAGGATCACAAATCTGTAAGGACGGCTTTATTTTTGGATGGTGGTAACGTATTTACTGATACGTGCCTTGCTGGTAATGCTGAATGTAATGAAGGTATTGATCCTGCAGAATTACGTTACAGTGTTGGATTTAGCTGGACGTGGATTACACCAATAGCGCCTCTATCATTTAACTTTGCGCGACCTTTGAATTCAAAGAGTGGCGACAAAACAGATTTTTTCCAATTCCAATTGGGAACCACTTTTTAATTTAGAACGTATTATTTAATAGGATTTAAAATGAAAAAGCTCATAACTGTAATTTTTACTCTATGCTTTATGACTAGTGTACAGGCGACAGAAGTGGCTGTGTTAGACTTTAGGGCGGCACTTTTACAAAGTAATATCGGGCAAGAGGCGGCAAAAGAGCCTAAGCAAAAAGTTGCCGCTATGGATGCGCGCCTGAAGAGCGAACAAGAAAGTCTTGAGGCTGATGCAAATAATCTAAAACGTGATGAATTGACCTTGTCTGAGGAAGAATTTAAAAAGCGTCGAGCTCAGTTAGCAGAGAATCAGAATAAAATTCGCAATATGGCTGCGAATATGCAGCGTCAAGCGAAAGAGTTAGAGCAACAGCTTATTCAATCTTTGACTCCAAAAGGTGAGGCTGCACTGAAGTTGTTAATTGAAGAGCGTAAATTAGATTTGGTGTTAAATAGACAGTTAAGTTTGTATGCAAGTGGTGCATCGGATATCACTGATGAACTTGTAGAGAGAATTAATAAGGATAATTAATATATGAGCCATACGCTAGGGCAATTGGCTGCCAATGTGCAAGGTGTAGTGAAGGGTGATCCTAATCTTATTATTAAAAAGTTAGGGACGCTGCAAAACGCTTCACCAGAAGAATTAAGCTTTTTGGCAAACCCCAGGTACCAAAGTCAGCTTGAAACGACTTGTGCTGGAGCGGTTCTTGTTAAAACTGAGGAGCTTGCTCAGCTGGTTGAAAATGCCATAGTGGTTTCTAATCCATACCTAGCGTTTGCTCAATTATCTAATTTATTTGTTCCAGTAACTCAAACATGGTCTGGAGTTCACCCTAGCGCGGTTGTGTCATCGACAGCGAAATTAGCTAGCAATGTCGTTGTGGGTCCTAACGCAGTCATAGATGATGACGTTATTATTGCCCAAGGATGCATTATTGGTGCTGGGTGTGTTCTTGGTCGTGGTGTTCGCTTAGGTGAGAATAGTAAGCTGTATCCGAATGTTACTCTTTATCATGATGTGGTGCTGGGGGCTTCTTGTATTATCCATAGTGCGGCAGTTATAGGCGCTGATGGCTTTGGTTTTGCACCGCATGAGGGACGCTGGGAAAAAATACATCAACTCGGATCTGTGGTGCTTGGCGACGCTGTTGAGATAGGTGCCAGTACAACAATTGATCGTGGCGCGATAGAAAATACTCGAATAGGCAATGGCGTTAAAATTGATAATCAAGTTCAAATTGCTCATAACGTCATAATTGGCGATAATACAGCGATTGCAGCTAATACAGCGATTGCAGGTAGTACAAAAATTGGCTCCTGCTGTACGATTTCAGGTGGCGTTGGTATAGCTGGTCATTTGACCATTATTGATCATGTGCATATTACTGGTATGACTATGATTAGTAATTCTATTTCTGAGAGTGGCTCTTACTCATCTGGAATGGGCATGGAACCAACAAATAAATGGCGTCGAACTGTTGCTAGAGTCAGAAGAATTGATGACATGGCAAAGCAGTTTTCACAGTTGAAAAAACAGGTTAATAAGTTTTTAGAGAAGGTTGATAATAAATGATGGACGTAAATGAAATCCGCCAATACCTACCACATAGGTATCCGTTTTTATTGGTGGATCGTGTTGTAGAACTGAATTTAAATGAGTCCATTATTGCTTATAAAAATGTCACCATTAATGAGCCGTTTTTTAATGGGCACTTTCCAAATCACCCAGTTATGCCTGGTGTGTTGATTATTGAAGCAATGGCTCAAGCGGCAGGTATTCTTGGTTTTAAAACCATGGATAAAAAGCCAGAAGATGGATCTATTTATTACTTTGTTGGTTCTGACAAAGCACGTTTTAAACGTCCAGTTGTGCCTGGCGATCGTTTACAACTTGAAGCTAAAATCGTGACCGAAAAGCGTGGAATTTGGAAATTTGAATGCAGAGCAACAGTTGACGGTGAGTTAGCGTGTTCTGCTTCTATTCTGTGTGCAGACAGGAAGATATAGTGGCAATACATCCAACTACTTTAATCGATTCGAAAGCAGAGATTGACTCCAGTGTGGATATCGGTCCTTTTTGTGTGATCGGACCGAATGTAAAAATTGGAGCTGGTAGTGTTATTAAATCGCACGTTGTGATTAATGGTCATACAACGATTGGTTCTAATAATGAAATTTACCAGTTTGCTTCTGTTGGAGAAGCAAACCAAGATAAAAAGTATAAGGGTGAGCCGACACAACTTATCGTGGGCGATAACAATGTGATTCGTGAAAATGCCACCATCCACCGTGGAACGGTCCAAGATAACGGTATCACAGTCATTGGAAGCCATAACTTGTTCATGGCAAGTACACATGTCGGTCATGATTGTGTTGTGGGCGATAACAACATTTTAGCGAATTTTGCTGCCTTAGCAGGGCATGTCACGGTAGGAGATAATGTCATTCTTGGCGGTTACACTGGCATTCACCAGTTTTGCCAAGTGAATTCCTACAGTATGTGTGGCATGGGTTCTATGGTGTCCAAAGATATACCAAGGTATGTCATGGTATCAGGTAGTCCGGCGAAAGCTCATGGAATGAACTTTGAAGGCATGCGTCGTCGTGGCGTAGCCCCAGAAACTATTCGAGCATTGCGTGCTGCCTATAAAATGGTGTATTTGAAAGGCTTAACCCTTGAAGTTGCATTATTAGAGCTTGAGAAAGGGGAGTTGTCTCTGATTCCTGAAGTCACCGAGTTCATATTGTCAATTCGGAATTCAAAACGTGGAATAGTCCGATAGACGCCATGTATTAAAAGAAAACCCCGGACAGTTTCGGGGTTTTTTTATTGTTAGAGGTTGTGAAAATGCAAGTAACGTCTGCAACGCGTTATGTGTTGGTCGCTGGTGAAGCGTCTGGTGATATCTTAGGGGCAAATTTAATTGCTCATTTAAAACTATTACAGCCCAACGCTACTTTTGAGGGAATTGGTGGCCCCTTAATGGAGGCGGAAGGTTTTAAAAGTATGGTACCTATGGACCGATTATCCGTAATGGGGTTGGTTGAGGTATTAGGGCGCTTAAGAGAGCTGTTAGGAATTCGTAAGCGTTTGTATGAAGATTGCTTAGCGAATCCACCAACAGCCTTTATTGGTATAGACTCTCCTGATTTTAATATGCCGTTGGCTAAAAAGCTTAAGCATGCGGGGATTTCAACCGTTCATTATGTTAGTCCATCAGTCTGGGCGTGGCGTCAAAAACGAATTTTTAATATCAAAAAATCTGTCGACCTTATGTTGGCACTTTTTCCGTTCGAATTGCCAATTTATCATGAGCACAATATTCCAGTGGTCTGTGTTGGTCATACACTAGCCGATGATATTCCATTAGAAAGTGATGCTTTAGATGCAAGGCGAACGCTTAATTTAGCGGAAGTTTCTGGCCCTGTGTTTGGCATTTTGCCAGGATCGCGAGAGGGTGAGGTTTCAAGATTAGCGCCGCTTTTTATAGAAACAATGAAGCAAATTAAACAGCACCAGCCTGAAGCAACTTTTTTAATACCCGCCGCCAACCAAGAGCGGCGCTTACAAATTGAAAAAATTCTTCATGAGGCAAACGCAGAGGCGATTCTTGTTGATGGCAAATCTCGTGTCGTGATGGCTGCGTCAGACGCTATTTTATTGGCATCTGGTACTGCGGCTCTGGAAGCTATGTTAGTCAAGCGCCCTATGGTTGTTTCATATCGAGTGAATAAATTGACCTTTGCTATTATGTCTAGAATGATAAAGGTGCCATATGTTTCCTTGCCTAATTTATTGGCCAATGAAACCTTAGTGCCTGAATTGTTACAAGACGAAGCAACACCAGATAACTTGGCAGTTCGTTTGGTGCAAACTTGGAAGTCTTTTATCACGGATCAGTCTATTCAAGATAAATACCTTCAGTTACATAAAATGTTGCGTAAAAATGCAGGTGAAAAAGCGGCAGAAGCTATTGTTGCGATGCTTGAGAGTAAAGGAAAGTAATGGAACCTTTTGTTAGTCAGGTATATTTTGGTGATTTGTTAGCTGGTACTGATGAGGCTGGGCGAGGTCCGTTAGCTGGAGAGGTTGTTGCGGCAGCAGTGATTCTAGACCCTACTTGTCCTATCCTTGGTCTTGCGGACTCTAAAAAGTTGACAGAGAAAAAGCGTGAAGCTCTGTATGCCGAAATAATAGACAAAGCTTTAGCTTACGGTATTGCCAGCGCATCAATAGAAGAAATAGATGAGATAAATATTTTACATGCCAGTATGTTGGCAATGTCTAGAGCGGTGTCGCTTCTTTCTGTTAAGCCCGAGCATGTATTAGTAGATGGTAATCGTATTCCGCCTAATTTACCGTGCTCTGCTGAAGCCGTTGTTAAAGGTGATGCTCGTCAAGCGGCTATTTCAGCCGCCTCAATATTGGCGAAGGTGACCCGAGATCGAGATATTATAAAAGCTGCAGATACATATCCTGCATATGGCTTTGAGAAGCACAAAGGTTACCCAACAGCTCAACACCTTGAAGCAATCCGTTTGTATGGTATTACGCCAATACATAGACGCAGCTTTGGTCCAGTTAAAAAGATTTTAGAAGGATAATATTTTGTCCACATCGTTTATACATCTTCGAGTGCATACAGAGTTTTCATTAGTCGATGGACTGGTGAAAATCAAAGGGCTGCTTGGTACAACTGAATTCATGTCCATGCCTGCTGTCGCCATTACGGATGAGAATAATCTGTGTGGCTTCGTTCGTTTCTACAAAGGCGCAATGGAAAAAGGCATCAAACCAATTTGTGGTGCCGACGTCGTGGTTGATGAAGATGAGTATGTAGATTCTCGCTATCGATTTACCCTATTGGCCACGTCAAATAAAGGCTACAAAAATATCATAGCCATTATTTCGAAAGGCTATCAATTAGGGCAAGTAGAAGGTCGTCCTATTGTTCAGCGAGAATGGATAGAAGAACATAGCGAAGATGTTATTGCTCTATCTGGTGCAGGTTTTGGCGATATCGGCTACTTGTTGCAAAAGGGGCGAAATGAACAAGCCAAAAAACGCCTAGCACATTGGATGTCAGTATTTCCTGATCGTTTTTATGTTGAGTTACAGAGAACTAGTCGTCCTGGTGAAGAGACCTACATACATACCGTCGTTCCTCTTGCTAGTGAGCTAGGTTGCCCTGTTGTGGCGACGAATGATGTTCGCTTTTTAAAGCGAGAGAACTTTGATGCTCATGAAGCTCGAGTTTGTATTCATGATGGCGTTACGATTGATGACCCACGTCGTAGGCGTCGTTACTCTGAAGAGCAGTATTTTAAAACGCCTGAAGAAATGGCGGAGTTGTTTCAAGATATTCCAGAGGCATTGGAAAATACCGTCGAGATTGCAAAACGTTGTAGCGTAGATGTATTACTTGGTGAGTATTTTTTGCCGGATTATCCTGTGCCTGAAGGCATGACGATGGAGGCGTTCTTTAGCAAGCTTTCTTATGATGGTTTGATAGAGCGTTTTAATTTCCTCACTAAAAAATACGGTGAACGTATTGAAAAACGTCGCCAAGAATATTGGGATCGTTTGGATTTCGAGTTAACTATTATCAACCAAATGGGCTTTCCTGGGTATTTCCTGATCGTAATGGACTTTATCCAGTGGGCCAAAGATAACGATATTCCAGTTGGCCCTGGGCGAGGTTCTGGTGCGGGCTCTTTAGTGGCTTATGCGTTGAAGATTACTGACCTTGATCCACTTGAATACGATCTACTTTTCGAACGATTCCTGAACCCAGAGCGGGTATCCATGCCTGACTTTGATATTGACTTCTGCATGGATAACCGTGACCGAGTGATTGATTACGTATCACGTACTTATGGGCGTGATGCGGTGTCTCAAATCATTACTTTTGGTGCCATGGCAGCGAAAGCCGTGGTTCGAGATGTCGCAAGGGTGCAAGGCAAACCTTATAGCTTGGGGGATAAATTATCTAAGCTGATTCCTTTTGAAATCGGCATGACCCTTAAAAAGGCTTTGGAAGAAGAGCCTGCATTGCCTGAGTTTATCTCGGGTGATGAAGACGCAGCTGAAGTCATGGAAATGGCAATCTCTCTAGAAGGTGTGGTGCGTAACTTTGGTAAGCACGCTGGTGGCGTGGTAATCGCACCAACTAAACTGATCGATTTTGCTCCGCTCTATTGTGAAGAAGATGGCTCAGGTCTGGTTACCCAGTACGATAAAAATGACGTTGAAGAAGCTGGCTTAGTAAAATTCGACTTCTTGGGTCTTAAAACCTTAACCGTTGTCGATTGGGCTGTTAAAAACATTGATACCATCAATGCGCTAGAGGGCAAGCCACCGCTCGATATATCTTTAATCGACCTAGAAGATAAATCAACATATGACTTACTGAAACGAGCTGAAACCACCGCGGTATTTCAGCTGGAATCTCGTGGTATGAAAGAGTTGATTAAAAAGCTTTTGCCATCGCGCTTTGAAGATATTATCGCCTTGGTGGCCTTGTACCGTCCGGGACCTTTGGGGTCTGGCATGGTGGATGATTTTATCAACCGTAAGCATGGTCGTGCTGAATTGGCTTTCCCTCACCCTGATTATCAGCATCAAGATTTGATTCCGGTATTGGAGCCAACCTACGGCATTATCTTGTATCAAGAGCAGGTAATGCAGATTGCTCAGGTGTTGGCTAAATTCTCACTTGGTGGTGCCGATTTGTTACGTCGTGCCATGGGTAAGAAAAAAGCCGAAGTTATGGCTGAGCAGCGTTTGATCTTTATGGAAGGCGCTCTTAAAAACAACGTTGATAAAGACTTGTCAGGTAACATCTTTGACCTGATGGAAAAGTTCGCAGGGTATGGTTTTAACAAATCTCACTCAGCGGCATATGCATTGGTTTCGTATCAAACCGCTTGGTTGAAGAATCATTATCCGGCCCCATTTATGGCGGCAGTATTGTCTGCAGATATGCAGAACACAGACAAGATAGTTATCTTCATCGAAGAATGCCGATCTATGTCATTGGCTTTAGAGCTGCCGAACGTGAATGAGTCGGTTTATAAATTTACCGTTAATCCGAAAGGCGCCATTGTATATGGTCTTGGGGCCATTAAAGGTGTAGGTGAAGGTCCGATTGAGGCGATTGTAGAAGCACGCAAAGAAGGACCGTTTGAGCATATTTTTGATTTCTGCCAGCGTGTTGGGAAGAGAGTGAATAAGCGTGTTATGGAAGCCTTGGTGCGTTCCGGTGCGTTTGACACTATCGGGCCGAATCGTGCAACCTTGTTTGCCTGTATTGATGAAGCGCTTAAGAGAGCGGTACAAGATGCTAAGAACCAAGACGCCGGCATGATGGATTTGTTTGGTATTGCGGTAGAAGAAAATACGGAGGACGCTTATAAGGAAATAGGTATTCAACATGAATGGCCACCGCGTCAGCGACTTGATGGTGAGAAAGATACGTTAGGGTTATATGTTACAGGTCACCCCATTGATGAGTATGAAAAAGAGATACGTCGCTTTGTTCGCTCTAAGATAGTCGACCTGCAACCTAAGCGTGGCGATACTCAAGTGATGGCGGGTCTGATCGTAGACTTGCGGATTACCAAGAGTAAAAAAGGTGGTAACATCGCCTTTGTCACGTTAGATGACCGTTCTGCCCGTATTGAAGTGACTGTTTTTCCTGATAATTACGAATCGTTTAGAGATGTCATTGTAAAAGATGAAGTTGTCGTGGTTGAAGGTGAAATTACTGTTGATGAGTTCAGAGGAGGGCAAAAGGTTATTGCGCGTAACATCCTCGATATTGCTCAGGCTCGGGTTCGTTATGTTGAAGCATTGCGTATTACTTGGACGTCTGAGACGGTGACACCAACAGAAATACAAGCGTTAGCGAATTATATGGAGTCCTATCGTGGCGATGGCTGTGATGTAGTTATTGGGTTCGACACGCCACAAGCATGTGGCGATATTCGCTTGGGCTCTGGTTGGAAAGTTCGTCCAGATGACGAATTAATTCACCAACTTCAGAAACAATACGGTAAACAAAATGTTCAGTTAGTGTATACTTAGACTCATTTAATAGTTTTGTAATGGAATGTAGCGTCGCGACACGCTAATAGAGCTATAGGACAAAGGATTTTTATCTTTTTTCTTTGAATTTGATGGCAACCAAACAGTAGTGTAATTAAACATGAATTTAAATTATCTCCCTTTTGAGCAGCCGATTGCTGAGCTCGAACAAAAAATCGAAGAGTTACGTTTAGTCGGTAATGACAATGAACTCAATATAAGCGATGAAATTAGTCGTTTAGAAGATAAGAAAGTAGCGCTTACAAAAAGCCTGTTTAGTAATTTAGGGGCATGGGAAGTTTCTCAGCTTGCGCGTCACCCAAAGCGCCCATATACACTTGATTATATTAAGCACGCTTTTACCGACTTTGAAGAAATGCATGGTGACCGTCATTACGCTGACGACCGTGCCATTGTTGGTGGTATTGCTCGTTTAGATGGCCGTCCTGTGATGGTTATTGGTCATCAGAAAGGCCGTGAAGTCAAAGAAAAAGTATTACGTAACTTTGGTATGCCTCGTCCAGAAGGTTACCGTAAAGCACTGCGTCTTATGGAAACGGCTGAGCGCTTTAATATGCCAATTATTACTCTTATTGACACACCTGGGGCTTACCCTGGTATCGGCGCTGAAGAGCGTGGTCAAAGTGAAGCGATTGCGTTTAACTTGGCGGTTATGTCTCGTTTGAAAACACCGATTATTTCTACCGTTATTGGTGAAGGTGGTTCTGGTGGTGCATTGGCGATTGGCGTATGTGATGAGCTAATGATGCTGCAATACGGAACTTATTCAGTTATCTCTCCGGAAGGTTGTGCTTCTATTTTGTGGAAGAGTGCTGATCGAGCTTCTGATGCTGCTAAGGCAATGGGCATTACGGCTCCTCGCCTACAAGAACTTGGCTTTGTGGATACGATTATTCAAGAGCCTCTTGGTGGCGCACATATTTCTCATGAACAAATTGCGCAAAGTTTGAAGCAAAATGTGCTTGCGGCATTGGATCGTATGGAAGCATTGACGACAGATGAGCTATTGGCTCGTCGTTACAGCCGTTTGATGTCTTACGGTCTATAAGTTTTTCTTTTCTTAAAAAGCCTCCTATATTTAGGGGGCTTTTTTGTTTCTTGTGTCCCATCCTAAAATACGTTGACATAAAGAGGACTTCTTTATGGCGACATCAGGTATCAAGTGTATTAAGCGCACACAGCGTGACTATTCAATG